>MPNH01000046.1 GCA_002238925.1 Spirochaetaceae bacterium bin103
CACCAACTGTGGATCCTGGCGGCGCCGGCGGTCGCCTATTTCATCCTGTTCCACTACGTACCCATGTACGGGGTGCAGCTCGCGTTCAAGGACTTCGTCGCCACCCTCGGCATCACCGGCAGCCCGTGGGCCGGGCTGGTGCACTTCCGCAAGTTCTTCAACTCGTTCCTGTTCTGGCGCGTCATCACCAACACCCTCGGCATCAGCCTGTACGAACTGGCGCTCGGCTTCCCGGTGCCGATCATCCTCGCCCTGATGCTCAACGAGATGCGCGCCGCCACTTACAAGCGGGTAGTGCAGACCGCCGTGTACGCCCCCCATTTCATCTCCATCGTGGTGCTCGCCGGCATGCTGTACGTGCTGCTGTCGCCGGTCAGCGGCATGGTCAACCACCTGCTGGTGCTGCTCGGCGGCGAACCGGTCAACTTTCTCGCCGAGACGCGCTGGTTCAAAACAATCTACGTGCTGTCGAGTGTGTGGCAGCACGCCGGCTGGGGCGCGATCATTTACCTGGCCGTGCTGGCCGGGATCGACCCCACGCTGTACGAGGCGGCGCGCATCGACGGCGCCACCATCCGCCAGAAGATCGTCCACATCGACCTGCCGCTGCTGATGCCGACCGCCGTGATCCTGCTCATCCTGAGCCTGGGGCAGATCATGAACGTGGGCTTTCAGAAGGCGTACCTGCTGCAGAACCTGCTCAACGCGGAAGCCTCCGAGATCATCGCCACCTATATCTACAAGGTGGGGCTGATCAAGGCGCAGTACGACTACTCGACGGCGATCAACCTGTTCAACACCGTCATCAACATGATCCTGCTGGTCAGCGTCAACCAGGTCGCCCGCGCGCTGCGGCAGAACACCCTCTGGTAGGCGCGATGCGCACTTCGTTGCAGGCAGGCGCCATCAGGCCATCGCGCGAGGACCGGATCAATCTCGCCATCGTCAACGTGTGCGTGACACTGGCCCTGGTGCTGGTGGCCTACCCGCTCTGGTTCGTGCTGATCGCATCGGTCTCCGACCCCGGCGCCATCTACGCCGGCCACGTCTGGTTTTGGCCGGTGAGCCCGACGCTGGCCGGCTACGAGCGCATCCTGGGTACGGCGAGCATCTGGCGCGGCTACGCCAACACCATCTTCTACGCGGTGCTCGGCACGCTGCTCAACATCACGATGACGGTGACGGTCGCCTACCCGCTGTCCACGCGGCGCTTCTCCGGCCGCTATGTGCTGATGATCTTCCTGCTCGCCACCCTGTACTTCGAGGGCGGATTGATTCCCAAGTACCTGCTGGTGCGCTCGCTCGGGCTGCTCGATACGCGGGCGATCATGGTGATCATGGGCGCCGCCATGGTGTGGCACATCATCGTGACCCGCACCTTCTTCCAGACCACGATTCCCGAAGAGCTGTACGAGGCGGCCGCGATCGACGGCTGCAACCACATTCCGTTCTTCGTGCGCATCGTGCTGCCGCTGTCGCGCCCGGTGATTGCCGTTCTGGCGATCTACTACGGCGTCGGGCACTGGAACGAGTTCTTCAACGCGCTGATTTTTCTCGACGATCAGCAGAAGTATCCGCTGCAGCTTGTACTGCGCTCGATCCTGATCCTCGACGACCCGGAAACGGTGACCGACATCGCCGACCTGAAGGAGCGTCAGCACGCCGCCGAGCTGATCAAGTACGGCAGCATTGTGGTGGCCAGCCTGCCGCTGCTGCTCGTGTACCCGTTCCTGCAGAAGTACTTCGTGCAGGGCATCATGATAGGCTCCCTGAAAGGCTGACCGGCCACGGCAAGGAGGGCGCATGTTGAACTGGGGAGTGATCGGGGCGGGCGTCATCGCGCGGGTGTTCTGCAACGGCATGAGATTCTCGCGCACCGGCCGGATCGCGGCGGTGGCGAGCCGCAGCCGGGAGCGGGCGGACGCACTCGCCGACCCGTTCGCCATCGCGGGGCGGTTCGACCGCTACGAGGCACTGCTCGCCGACGACGAAATCGACGCCGTCTACCTCAGCACCATCCACCCGGCGCACGCCGAGTGGGCGATCAAGGCGGCCGAGGCGGGCAAGCACCTGCTGGTAGAGAAGCCGATCGGCATGAACCACCTGGAGGCGGCGGCGATGATCGACGCCGCGGCCACCCACGACGTATTCCTGATGGAGGCGTTCATGTACCGCTGCCACCCGCAGACACAGCGGCTCGCCGAGCTGGTACGGGCGGGCGCCATCGGCGAGGTACGCATGATCCGGACCGTGTTCAGCTACCAGGGGCGCATCGCGCCCGAGTCGCGCACGTTCGGCAACGCGCCCGGCGGCGGCGGCATCCTGGACATTGGCTGCTACACCGCCTCGGCGGCGCGGTTGCTCGCCGGGGCGGCCGCCGGCGAGCCGTTCCTGGAGCCACACCTGGTGAAGGGCTGCGCGCAGTTGGGGCCAACCGGGGTGGACCATTACGCGGCGGCCACCCTGCAGTTCGACAACGGCGTGATCGCCGAACTGGTCTGCGGTGTCGACTGCCGGGTGCCGAGCCAGTTGGCTGTGTACGGCAGCGAAGGGATCCTGGAAGTGCCGGATCCGTGGACGCCCTGCTCGCCGTGCCGCCACGCAGCCGAGCCGCTGCCTCCCGATACCGCGTTTCCGCCCGGCCGGATCCTGCTCACGCGAGCCGCGGAATCCGAGCCGGAAACAATTGCCGTGCCGGTCGACCGCGACCTGTTCACCTACGAGGCGGACACCGTGGCCGAGCACCTGGAAGCGCGCCAGGCGCCGGCGATGAGCTGGCTGGACACCATCGGCAACATGAAGCTGCTCGACCGCTGGCGCGAGGAGGCGGGGCTGGTGTACGAGCAGGAACGCCGCTTCCACGCCGGCACGCTCGGCGGCCGCCCGCCGCGCCGGCGGGCCGCGCCCCTCCCACGCCGCCCCGCCGGGCGGCCGCCCGCGGCGCCGGCGCGCCGCGCCTGCGGGGCCCGGCGGGTCGGCCGGCACGGCGATGCGGTACGGCTCCATCCCGGGGCTGGACAAGCCGGTCGCCCGCCTGGTGCAGGGCGCCGACCGCAACATCACCATTCCCTACACCGAGGCGCTGTTCGACCAGTACTTCGAACTGGGAGGCAACTGCTTCGACACCTCGCACGCTTACCGCGACGGCGCCTGCGAGCGCAACCTGGGCGCCTGGGTCCGCAGCCGCGGCGTGCGCGACGAGGTGGTGGTGTTCGAGAAGGGCGGCAATCCCCCCAACGGCACCCCGGAGGGCATCACCGACGAACTGCTGGCGGGCCTGGACGGCCTCGGCATGGAGCACGCCGACGTATGGCTGATGCACCGCGACAACCCCGACGTACCGGCGGGCGAGATCGTGGACGTGCTGAACGAGCACCAGGCGGCGGGCCGCATGACCATCTTCGGCGTCTCCAACTGGTCTCTGGCGCGCCTGCTGGAGGCGCGTGAATACGCCGAACGCAGAGGACGCAACTACTTCTCCGTGGTCAGCAACCAGTTCAGCCTGGCGCGCATCGTCGATGCCTGGTGGACCATCGACGGCAGCTACACGTACTGGCAGAGCGCTTCGGGCCCCGAGTTCCGGGACTGGTTCGAGGCCACCGGGACAGTGCTGGTGCCGTGGTCGAGCCAAGCTTCCGGGTTCTTCATCGAGGACGAGGCACAGCAGCCGCGCGACCGCGACCTGCCGCGCTGCTACCACAGCCCCGGCAACTTCACCCGGCGCGAGCGCGCGTTCGAACTGGCGCGCCGGCATGGGGTGAGCCCGATCAACATCGCGCTGGCCTGGGTGCTGCGGCAGCCGTTCCCGGTGTTTCCGATCATCGGCACGCGCCTGCCCGGCGAAACGCGCGACTGCCTGCGCGCGCTCGACGTTGCGCTCACGAGCGAGGAACTGCGCTGGCTGGATCTGCACGAGGGCTGACGTGAGCCTGTCTGGCCACTCCGTGACATGAAGACGACAAGGGCCGATGCCCAAGCATCGCCCGCGGGGCGGTGTCTTCGAACCAGGCAGCATGGACCGGGCGGGCGGCGTGGAAGTGCCCTGCCTGCGGCATCGATGTCGGGAGGGTTGTCGTGACCGGGAGCAAGTCGGGACGCGGCTGGCCGTGGCGCCGCGAACGCGCGGGCCGCGCCGCGGTGACGGCGGAACAATGGCATTGGGTGCGTGAGCAGCACCCGATTCTGGGCCGCCTGACCGCCGACGAGGATGCGCGCCTGAAGGAGCTGGCGGAGCAGTTTCTACGCCGCAAGCGGTTCGAGGTGCGCGGCCTGGAGGAAGACGAAGCGCTCTACCGGCTGGTGGTGGCGGCGCAGGCGTGCCTGCCGATCCTCGGGCTGGGATTCGAGTGGTACCGCGGCTGGCGCACCGTGGTGCTGCTGCCGCGCGCCTTCGAGGCGCAAATGGAGGAGACCGACGACAGCGGCGTGGTGCGCGAGTGGGAGGAGGAACTGGCCGGCGAGGCGTGGGACGAGGGCCCGGTCGTGCTGTCCTGGGAAGACGTGGAGGAGTCGGGCTGGGGGCACGGCTGCAACGTGGTGATTCACGAGGCGGCGCACAAGCTCGACCTGCTCGACGGGGCCATGAACGGGCGCCCCGCCCTGCACCACGACATGGACCCGGAAGAGTGGCACCGCGAGCTCGGCGGAGCGTACGAGCGGATCTGTGCCGACGAGCGCGCCGGGCGCGAGCGGGCGGTCGACCTGTACGCCGCCGAGAACCCGGCGGAGTTCTTCGCCGTCACCAGCGAGTTGTTCTTCGAGCAGCCGGCTGCGCTGCACGGCCAGTATCCCGGCGTGTACCGGCAACTCGCCGCGTTCTACCGCCAGGACCCGCTGCAGCGTATGCACACGGACCGGGTTGACAAACCCCAATCGCAGGCATAAAATTCTGGTAATCGCCATTGTGGCGATCGGTGTTTTTTGGTAGCTCCTTGATGGGGAGCCGGGGCCTCTTAGGAGGCCCTTTTTTTTGGAGGTCTTGTTGGTACAACGCTTTGCGCTGTTCGTCGATGCTGGTTACTTGTACGCTGAGGGCGGCAAGCTCTGCTGCGGAACCGCATCCCGTCGCCGATTCAAGGTGAACGAACGAGAGCTCAATGTGATGCTATCCAAGATGATGCGACAACGATGTGGGCTCAGCCTTCTCCGTACCTATTGGTACGACGGCGCGCGTCATGGCCTTAGAACCGTAAGCCAGCAGGCCATTGCTTGTTTACCCAACGTGAAGCTTCGCTTGGGTCGAGTCAACGCTCGTGGACAACAGAAGGGAGTAGATGCTCTTATCTATCGAGACCTCATGACGTTGGCCCGTGACGGAGCGATCGGTGAGGCGTTCCTTCTGGCGGGCGACGAGGACTTGCGGGAGGGCGTAAGGGAGGCTCAGGATAAAGGAGTTCGGGTCACGCTGATTGGAGTCACGCCAGAGCCGGGAACACGTAACCAGTCACAGGAACTCCTGTACGAATCCGACGACGTGGTGACTTTGACCCGCGAGGAAATCTGCGCGTTTTTTTCAACTCTGAAGGGGCCGTATCCGCAGGTTGGCGGCAGCGCTGATCTGGCCGACGTAGGGGAGAGCTTCGCTAAACGGTGGCTCGAAAGCGCGAATAGCGACGAGATTCGAACTATACTCGAGAATCGTCCCCGTATTCCGCCTTTGATCGACTCCGAATTGATTCACACTGGCGAGCAAACCGTCGGGACATCTCTTCGGGGCAACGAGGGAGCCAGGCATGAACTCAGAAGCTCCTTCTGGAAAGTAATTGCGGACAAGCAGACCGAATAAAGTTTGCCACATCCACGTCGAGCGCCCCGCATTGATCGGGCGCGATGCTCGCTCGCGGCCGACATACGGTGCGCGACAGACGCGGCGCGCCGCGCCTGCCGGCCGCCCGCCCCGCGATCACGGTGTTGCATGGCATGCCGTATTTCCTTACCGTCGCGAGTAAACCTTCTTGCAGGGGGCAATCGATGGGTGCATTGAACCAGGCGCAGGTGGAGCAGTTCCGGGAGCTGGGCTATCTCAAGGTGGAGGGGGTGCTCGATCCGGCGACCTGCCTCGATCCGGTGATCGCCGAGTATGAGGAGGTGCTCGATTCGCTGGCCGCCGACCTGTTCGCCGCCGGTGAGATTTCCTCGACCTGGGCCGGGTTGCCGTTCGGGCCGCGGGTAACGCGCATCTACTCCGAGAGCGGGCGGGTACACAACCAGTACTTCGACTTCTCGCTGCCCTTCGCGGGCGTGAAGGAGGACACGCCGTGCTGGTTCGGACCGGCGGTGCTGGCCGCGTTTACCGCCGAGCCGCTGCTCGACGTGGTGGAATCGCTCATCGGACCGGAGATCTACTCCAACCCGGTGCAGCACGTGCGCATCAAGCCGCCGGAGCGCGAGTTGCCTACCACGCCGGACGGCAGGCCGGTGATCGGCGCCACCGGCTGGCACCAGGACCACGGCGTGGTGACGCCGGAGGCCGACGACACCGACATGCTCACCGTTTGGTTCTCGCTGTACGACACGCCGGTGGAAGCGGGACCGCTGAAGGTGGTGCCCGGCAGCCACCGCGGCGGCCTGCGCACCCACTGCCTCAACCACCCGGTGCCGGGCGCACGCGAGATCCCGGAACGGCTGTTCGAAGTGGACCGGACCGTCCCGCTGCCGACCCGGCGCGGCGACCTGATCTGCATGCACCGGCAGACCGTGCACGGCTCGCTGAGCAACGTGAGCGACCGGATCCGCTGGAGCTTCGACCTGCGCTACAACCCGATCGGCCAGCACACCGGACGCGAGGCGTTCCCGGGTTTCGTGGCGCGCAGCCGCAAGGCCCCGCACCTGGAACTGCGCGACGCCGACCGCTGGCGGCGCAGCTGGGAGCAGACCCGGCTGCGGATGGCGCGGGTCAACCGCGACGGCCAGACCGACATCCCATTCGGCCGCTGGACCGAAGGCCACCCCGACTGCGCCTGACCGGGCCGACCCTTCGCGCTCCGGGCAAGGTTTACCATTCGTTCACTTGCAGGTGTTGACACCGCTCGGGTGCAACGCCCTATATTTGCGTGGTTGCCCGCTTGGGCCAATCCCACCAACAGAGCTGTTGTTCGGAAGGAGGAATGTTGGCGGAAACCGCTAACGCTGCATCTCGCCGCGCCATAAGGCTCGCTTCACGCCACAAGGCGTGGCGCGAGTACTCGATCAACTGGGAGCTGTACCTGATGGCGCTGCTGCCGGTGATCTGGCTCGTCGTGTTCATGTACCTGCCGATGTACGGCAACGTGATCGCGTTCAAACGGTTCGTTGCCTCCAAGGGCATCTGGGGCAGCCCGTGGATCGGCTTCGACAACTTCGAGCGATTCTTCTCCTCGTTCAAGTTCGGGAACATCATGTGGAACACGTTCTTTCTGAACGCGTACGACCTGGTGCTCGGCTTCCCGATTCCGATTGTGCTGGCCATCCTGCTGCACTACACGCCGTGGCAGGGCTACAAGAAAACGGTGCAGATGGTCACCTACGCCCCCCACTTCATTTCCACGGTGGTGATGGTGGGCATCATCTTCAAGCTGTTCTCGCAGCGCATCGGCATCGTCAACGTGGCGCTCACCGCACTCGGACTGCCGGAGTCCAACTTTCTCGGGTCGCCGGTCTGGTTCCCGCACATCTACGTGTGGACCAACATCTGGCAGAACATGGGCTACGCGACGATCATCTTTCTGGCGGCGCTGTCGGCGGTCGACCCCGAGTTGCACGAGGCCGCACGCGTCGACGGCGCCACCATCTGGCAGCGCATCTGGCACATCGACCTGCCCGGCATCGCCGCCGTGGTGATTATCCTGCTGATCCTGCGCCTCGGACAGATCCTGAACATTGGCTTCGAGAAGGTGTTCCTGATGCAGAACACGGTGAATATCGTCGCCTCGGAGGTGGTGGACACCTACGTCTACAAGATCGGGCTCGCCTCACGCAATCCCAACTTTTCCTACGCGTCCGCTATCGGCCTGTTCAAGAACGTGATCGCCTTCTTCCTGCTGATCGCCGTGAACCGCATCGCGCGGCGCACCAGCGAGACCAGTCTGTGGTAGCGGGCAGCCGATGGCGCTGATGAGAAAGGCGCAGGCAGCCGGCGCTGCCACCATCCCGGCACCTGCGGGCGGCAAGCCGCGCTCGTCCATCCGCCACGCCAGGGAGGACCGGCTGTTCTACGTGATCAACGTGGGTCTGCTCGGCTTCACCTTCCTGCTGGTCATCTATCCACTGATCTACGTGCTCAGCTCGTCGTTCAGCGACGCTCTCGAAGTGGTCGCCGGGCGGGTGTGGCTGTACCCGGTGAAGCCCTCCCTGGAGGGCTACAAGGCGGTGTTCGAGTACAGCGAGCTGTGGCTCGGCTACGGGAATACGATTTTCTATACCGTGTTCGGCACCATCTACAACGTGATAATGACGATGCTGATCGCGTACCCGCTGTCGCGCCGCGACTGCAAGGGACGCGGCCTGCTGATGTTCCTGTTCACCTTTACCCTGTTCTTCCAGGGCGGGCTCATTCCCACCTACCTGTTGATTCGCAGCATCGGGCTGATCGACACCCGCGCGGCATTGATCATTCCATTCGCCATCGGCGTGTGGAACGTGATCATTACCCGCACCTACCTGCAATCCAACATCCCGGGCGAGCTGTACGAGGCGGCGCGCGTCGACGGCGCCACCAACACGCGCATGCTGTGGAGCGTCGTGCTGCCGCTGTCCGGGCCGATCATCGCCGTCATCACCCTGTTCTACGCGGTCAACCACTGGAACCAGTTCTTCAACGCGCTGGTCTACATCCGCCGCCAGGAACTGCGTCCGCTGCAGATCATCCTGCGCGAGATCCTGGTGCTCAACTCGCCCGGCGTGATCGACCAGTTGATGGCGTCCGCCTCGCCGGAACAGGTGGAGGCGCTGCAGGCGCGCATGTACTTGCAGGGGCTGATCCAGTTCGCGCTGATCGTGATCGCCACGGCCCCCATTCTGGCGGTCTACCCGTTCGTGCAGAAGTACTTCGTGCGCGGCGTCATGATCGGAGCACTCAAGGGATGAGCCGGCCGGCGCACTGTCAATTGCAATTCGGAGTCCGGGTGTTACCCGGAAGTAAACGATATCGCGGCGCCTGGCCGCGAAAAAAAGGAGCACCACACATGCTCAGAATTACAGGAATCGCATTGATCGCGGTGTTGGCGTTGGGCGGACTCGCGTTCGCCGCCGGCGACGAGGAAGCCGCGGCAAGTGCGTATCAACTGAACCCGCCGGGGACCTACCCGGTGGTCGACGAGAAGGTCACGATCACGGCGATCGCCTACTACTCGTCGAGCACCTCGTCGGGCACCCCCGAAGACGCGGCGTTCGCGACTTATCTGGAAGATCTCACCAACGTGCACGTCGACTTCGTCGAGATGATCGAGTCGAACGGCTCGCAGGAGAAATTCAACCTGATACTGGCGTCCGGAGACCTGCCGGACATTCTCATTCCGCACGGCTCGATCACCGCCCAGCAGGTGTTCCTGCACGGCAGCAACGGCACGTTTCTGCCGCTCAACGACCTGATCGATCAGCGCATGCCGTCGCTCAAGCAGCGGCTTAACGAGGCGCCGTCGATCAAGGCGCGGCTGACCATGCCGGACGGCAACATCTACGCATTCCCGGACGTCGAGGCGAACTGCTTTCACTGCCAGTTCTCGGCCAAGCTGTGGGTGTACCAGCCGTGGGTGGAGAAGCTGGGGCTGAAGTGGCCGCCGGAGACCACCGAGGAGCTGTACGAGACGTTCAAGGCGTTCAAGACGCAGGATCCCAACGGCAACGGCCAGGCGGACGAGATTCCGATCCTCGGCGCCGTGGACGGCTGGCGCCAGGACCCGTTCACCTTCCTGATGAACCCATTCATCTTCACCAGCCACCCCTACGGAAACAACTACGGCGCGTTCCTGGAGCGCAGCCCGAGCGACGTGCGCTTCGTGGCCAACACGCCGGAGTGGCGTGAGGGCCTGAAGTACATGCGCCGCCTGTACGCCGAAGGGCTGCTCGGAGACGAGAGCTTCGTGTGGACCCGGCAGGAGGGCATGTCCGCGGTCGAAAACCCCGACACCGAACTGGTGGGATCGTTCCCGGCCGGATGGTTCGGGATGATGACCCTGAACGGCGCCGGCACCGGACGCTTCGCACACTTCCAGCCGATCGCGCCGGTAACCGGGCCGACCGGGCTGCAGCAGACCACCTTCTTCCCGCCCACCATGCGCTACCAGACGCAGATCACGCCTTCCGGCGCCGACCGCAAGGAAGTGATCGCACAGTGGGTGGACTGGTTCTACGAGGATCCGATCGTACACGGCGGCCTGGCCTGGGGTTGGCGCCGCGAGGGCATCGACTGGCGCTGGCTCACCGAAGAGGAGAAGGCCAAGGGCTGGGTGGCACGCGACGGCAACCCGGCGCAGACGCTGAGCATCAACGTGCAGGCCTACTCGCGCGATCTGTACGACGACGGCTGGCCGCGCACTGCGCCGGGCCGGTTCGACATGATTGCGCACGGCGCGCTGCCGCCGGAGTGGGCCGAAGATCCCTCCAAGCAGGAGTACCGCCTGATGGTGGCCACACGCGACCTGTATGCCCCGTACAAGACCGAGAGCTACATCCCGCCGGACCTGGTGTTCGACGAGACCACGCAGGATGAGTTGATCGACCTGGCGGAGACCCTGACCAGCCGCACCGGTCTGGTGCTGCAGCGGGCCACCGAGTTCATCAACGGCACGCGCGACATCAACAACGACGCCGCCTGGAACGAATACGTGGCCGAGTTGGAGCGTGTCGGCGTCGACCGCTACGTCGCACTGTGGCGCGACACCCTCGACAACGGCGGCTACTTCAACTAAACGCCTCGTTCCGAGGAGTGATCTGACAGCCGCGGGCGGCCCCATGGAGGAGCCGCCCGCGGTTTATTTGTTCAGCCGTTGCCCGGTGCCTGGTGGCCCACACCGCGGCGGCAGCGTCGACCTGCGGACGACGTTGCAGTCAGGCGATCTTGCCGAACTCGGAGATGGCGGCCTTGCGGTCGCGGATCTTGGCCACGGCGGTGCGCACCAGGTCGTGGGCCAGCTCCTGTTGGTCGGTGGCGGTGAGGCGCTGCGCCTTCTCCACCCAGTCGGCACGGATGCCGTCGACCCCATTCAGGGCGCCGCCGAGTGCGCCGCACATCGTGGCGATGGTATCGGCGTCGCGGCCGAAGTTGGCGCCGTAGGTTACGCACTTCTCGACGTCGCCGCCGGCCAACTCGAACAGCGCCACGGTTACCGGCACCGTCTCGCGCGAGTCGCAGCCGATGCGACGGAACAGGGTGTCCGCGTTGGCGTAGGCGCGCTCGCGGAAGCCTTCGTAGTCGCCGTCCTCGCGCGCCAACTCCAGGAAACGGCCGATCAGGTCGAGCATCTCGGCGCCGCTCTCGTGCACGATGTAGTCCTGCGTTGCGGTCACCACCGATGCAACGGTGGCGCCGGCCCGGAACGCCTCGGCCACGCCGGCGGCCATCGCCACGGCGGCATCCTGACAGAAGCCGACATCGTGGCCGTGGATCAGCGCGGCCAGGTTGTAGCCTTGCAGCGCCGCGGCGCGCGGGTTGCAGGCGTTGACGATGCCGACCGGCGAAAAGCACATGGCGGTGCTGGAGCTCGGCATGTTGCCGAGCGCCGCCATGCGCGGGGTGGAGTGGCGGCGCAGTTTTTGCGCGGTGTGGGTCACCGACGGGAAGAACTTGTTCAGCTTGGCGCCGAAGATGTCGTCCCAGCGGTCCAGCCAGACGGCCGCCCAGTCGTCGATGGTGGCGTGGCCGCCGGTGCGGATCAGCGCATCGGCGAGCAGGTGCTTCATGATGGTGTCGTCGGTGCCGTCGTCGTCGAAGTCGTCAATCCAGCCGTGCGCCTTCAGCACCTCGTACGGCTTGCCCTCGGCGGGCGTCCCGATCGCGTCGCCGATCAGCCCGCCGAGCAGGCAGCCGAGGGTCTTGTTGAACAGGGTGGTGGTCGCCGCCGAGGTGGCCGGCGCCGCCGTTATTGCAGTTGCCATTCGTATCTCTCCTTGATGTAGTCCATTATCCTCGCGAAGGGACCGTTGCTCCAGCCGTGTACGGAGCTACCTTCTCAAGCCTGCCGGCCAAGCGGTCCTCTTCCGTCTCCAGGTCGTGCTGGTTTTGCAGGCCCATCCAAAACGCTGCGCTGTTCCCGAAGAAGCGCGAGAACAGCAGAGCGGTCTCCGCGGTGATGGCCCGCTGCCCGTGCACAATGGCGTGGATGCGGCGCGGATCGACGCCGATGGTCTTTGCCAACCGGTACTGGGTGACATTCATCGGTGCCAAAAACTCCTCGGCGAGAATCTCCCCGGGATGAATCGGGGGAAGCTTTTCCTGAATTTGATCGTATTTCTTTACCATATAGTTAATAAAACGTTGATTTTGAATAAGGGCACTATGCCTCACTACACTGGAATTCAATGGTAGTCCGTAATCTCTACCCGCTCGGCACCTCCGTCGCTCCACACGAAGCATACACGCCATTGATCGTTGATACGAATCGCGTGTTGCCCTAATCGATCACCATCGAGAGCTTTAAGACGGTTCCCAGGCGGTTTCCGAAGGTCGTTAAGATCTGTCGCACTATTCAGCACCATCAACTTCATTTGCGCTTGCCGCTGGACAGGGCGCGACCACCTCCGGACGCGCTCACGGTTGAATACCGCCTTTGTGTGCCTATCTTGAAAGCCTCTTATCACTATGCAATCAATAATAGCGCTCCGCGCTATTGGCGTCAAGTACTACTATACTACATCCTACGCTACGGGGCGATAGCGCGGAGTTGGGGGGACCAGTGCTGCCACATGTCGGCGGCCGGCGGTTGGTCCTGGACCTGTTCGAGGTCGCGCTTGCAGTAGTCGTACAGCACCGCTTGGCGGATGCGGTCCGAGTAGTTGTGACCCGCCATGTGGCCGAGGCGGTGGTGCCAGAACACGATGTCGCCGGCCTTGCCGTGGCACTCCACCGGCGGCGTGTCCCGGTTGACGCGCTCCATGGCTGCCTCGTGGCCGGGAGCGGTGTCGCGCAGGTAGCCGGTGCGGAAGGTGTGGTAGAAGGTCCGGTGGCTGCCCGGCCACACGTGGAAGCCGCCGCCACCGGGAGCCACGTCGTCGATGTAGCCCACCACGCCGAGGTGGAAGGGGTGGCCGTCGCAGTGGCAGCCGACCGGCGGGCGCGGGCGGTCGCCGAACGGCAGGATGCAGTAGATGCCGCGGATCCGTTCCGGCGGCTGCATCTCGCCGGCGCCAAGCATCTGCTCCGCCATGGCGAAGATGGCGGGATCGGTGGCGAGCATGCGCACCGCCCACGGATCGGCGCCGATGCGGCGGTACTTCCAGTGATACTCGCCGCGCACGCTGTCCGGATCCTTGGACAGGTCGGCCGCCGGCAACGGGCCGACCCAGGTGCGCGGGTCATCCCGCTTCATCGACGGTGGCGGTTCATCCCACAGGCACGCACGCGCCCGCGCCATCAGCGCCGGGTCCATGACGCCGCGCTTGATCAGGTAGCCATTGCGCTTGAAGAAGCGCAACTCATCCGAGGTCAGCAGCACCGTGTGGTCACGATAGTGTGCCGGGCCAGCCGGACGCAACCGACCACCCCGGCAAGGCCCGGCAGGGCCGGCACGCGCGTAGACCGGGGTACGCTGCAAGTACCGCCAATAACGCCCCGGCGCCCGCCAGCGCCCGCCGGGGCCGCCGAGGCCGCCGAGGTGTGTGTGGACACGCGGCGGGGAAAGGCATATATTTGCCGGCAATTGTGTCCGTACAGGGCAAATCCACGAACAGTATATCGATCAAGGAGGATAACTGACGTGACGAAATATGTGCGTTTGCTGGCAGCGCTGACGCTGCTGGTGGTCGGCACGACCGCCTGGTCCCAATGGGCCATGGACCCGACGGGAAAGCAGAAATACGCTGTTCCCGCCACCTTCAAGGAATCGCCGCTTCTGGCCGCGCGCGTGGCCACGGGCGAACTGCCGCCGATCGAGGACCGTATTCCCGCCGAGCCGTTCATCGTCGGCCCCGGGGTGTTGAACTCGGAACAGTGGCTGGACTGGGAGCCCGGCAAGCTGGGCGGCACCATCCGGGTACCGAACCTGAACAACAGCGGCGTCCACGAGATCTACCTGGCGCTCGGCATGTCGATCCTGCGCGCTCCTGACCAGAGCACCAAGGATCCGCTGCCGGCAATCGTCAGCGAGTACAGCATCAGCGACGACTTCAAGGAGTTCTGCTTCACGATCCGCGACGGGCTGCGCTGGTCGGATGGTCACTTGGTGACCACCGAAGACGTGCGCATGACCTTCGAGTTGTACGGCGACGAGCGCATCTACCCGACCTATTACTTCCGCGCCGTGTCTCCCGACGGCACGCCGCCGACGGTGACCATCATCGACGACCTGTCGTTCTGCGTGGAGTTCAACGTGCCGTATGGCTTCTTCCTGGCCAACCTGGCCTCGTGGATTCCCGATTACACGCTGCTGTTCCGGCCGGCCCACTTCATCAAGCAGTTCCATGCCGACTACACGGATATGGACAAGATTCAGCCGATCCTGGACGAGCTGGAGATCGAGACCTGGGAGCAGTTGGTGCAGCAGAAGGACATGCAGCACTGGGAGCTGCACCGCGCGCACGGACTGGATGTGCCGTCGCTGGCCCCATGGGTCGGCATCGAGGCCACCAGCACCGGCTACACGCTGGAGCGCAACGCCTACTACTGGAAGGTTGACGTGGAAGGCAGCCAGCTTCCCTACGTGGACTACATCGTGGCCGAGAACTCCGCCGACCTGGAGGCGATCAAGCTGAACACCGCCGCCGGCGAGTACGACGTGGTGACGAGCTACGCGCAGCTCAAGGAGCTGCCGATCTACCTGCAGAACGCGGACAAGGGCATCGGTACGGTGCTGCACGGCTCGATCAACAACCCGCCGGTGCTTTTCCTGAACCAGGACTTCGAGTACGACGTGGAAGGCAGCGCGTGGCAGATGCTGATGAACGACAAGCGGTTCGGCAAGGCGCTGGCGTTGGCGGTCGACAAGGACGACGTCAACGAGAACGTCTACTTCGGCCAGTACAAGCTCGACACCATCACCGACCGCGAGTACGACCCGGCGCAGTCCAACCAACTGCTCGACGCGGCGGGAATGGATGAGCGCGACGCCGACGGGTTCCGGCTCGGTCCCGACGGCAACCCGTTCACGCTCGACATCATTACCGCCAACGTGTCTCCGGACTTCCTGCTGGTAGGCGAGCTGTTCAAGCAGTACTTCGAGGAAGTCGGCGTGCGCACTTCGTTCGCCGTTCTGGGCAACCAGATCTGGGGCCAGCGCCAAGCCGCCAACGAGCACATGGCTACGGTGCACTGGTCCGACCGCCCGATCTGGGCGCCGGGCATCTCCGAGGACTTCGGCCCCTACGCCAAGGGCGACTGGGCGGCCCAGTCCTGGGCCTACTACCAGAGCGACGGCGAGACCGGCCGCAAGCCGCCGCCGTACATGGAGGAGTACATCGAGCTGTGGGAAGCGTGGAAGGTGTATCCGCCGCAGTCACCGCGGGGTGAGGCGGCGTTCGCCGACCTGATGGACTGGTTCAGCCGCAACTACGTGTCGATCTGGCCCACCGGCAGCATGACGGTGCCGACGGTGTACAACATCGACCTCGGCAACGTGATCAAGGAGGGCTACCCCTTCGACCGCGCGCTGGACTACGGCATGGAGCAGCTCTTCTACCGCAACATGTAGCGGTTCGCTACACTCTTGGTAGCGACCGGTGACTGCACTGACGGGCGGGGGTTTTCCCCGCCCGTTCTTTTTGCCCGCCCGCGAACGCCCGCGTCCTGGTTCTGGACAGGCCACCGGCCACCGGGTAGGATCAGCGTCCGCGGGAGGTGGAGAGGATTTTCGCCGCCATCCCCCGAGTAAACGCGCATGCTTGCTTTCATCCGCCAACGATTCTTCATCGCCATCCCGTTGCTGGTGATGATCTCCATTGCCTCGTTCGTGATCATCCTGCTGCCGCCCGGCAGCTACGTCGAGACCTACATCCAGCGTCTCGAGGAGCAGGGCTTCCTGGCCAACGAGAGCGTAATCGAGCAGCTCTACCGGCAATACGGGCTCGACCGCAGCCCGGTCATGCAGTACTGGCTGTGGATGCGCAACTTCCTGACCAAGGGAGAGATGGGGCGCTCCTTCATCTACAGCATGCCGGTTACCGACATCATCATGGAGCGGCTCCCCCTGTCGATCGCCTTCACCTTCGCGGCGTTCGCGTTGACCTGGATCATAGCCGTCCCCCTCGGCATCTACTCCGCGGTCCGTCAATACTCACTGACCGACTACGTGGCGACCACCATGAGCTTCATCGGCCTGGCGGTACCCAACTTCCTGCTCGCGCTCGGCCTCGCCTACGTGGTGTTCGTCAATACCGGTCATGCCATAACCAGCCTGTACTCGCTGGAGTTCCGCAATGCACCGTGGTCGTGGGCGAAACTGGTCGACGTGGCAAAGAACGCCTGGCTCGCGGTATTCGTGATCGCGGTCGGCGGCACGGCTCCGCTGGTACGCATTCTGCGCGGCACCCTGCTCGACGAGTTGAAGAAGCTGTATGTAACCACGGCGCGCGCCAAGGGACTGAACGAAACACGCGTAATCTTCAAGTACCCGGTGCGCATCGCCTTCAACCCGTTGATCAGCACCATCGGCTGGACGTTGCCGGCCCTGGTCAGCGGAGAAGTGATCGTGTCGCGGGTTCTGGGCCTGGAGACGCTGGGGCCGGTGCTGCTGGAAGCCGCGCTGTCGGAGGACATGTACCTGGTGGGCAGTATCGTGATGATCCTGAGCGGTCTCATTGTGGTCGGTACGCTGGTTTCCGACGTGCTGCTGGCGGTGATCGACCCGCGCATCCGCTTCGGACGGAGCGCCTCCTGATGGCTTCCCAAGTCCTTACCCCGGAAGCCGTCAACGAAACGCCCGTCGCCGAGGAACGCGCATTCGTCGCCTCCCAGCGGCAACTGGTGTGGCGCAAATTCCGGCGCCACAAGCTGGCGGTGGCGGCGATCGTGGTGCTCGGAGCACTCTACTTCGTGTCGATATTCGCCGAGTTCTTCACGCCCTATCCGGCGTTGCACCGCTTCAAGGAGTTCGGCGAGGCGCCGCCGACCCGCATCCGCGTTGTCAGTCCCACGCGCGGGCTGAGCCGGCCGTTCGTGTTCGCCACCGCGCGCGAGCTGGACAAGGCCACCTTCACCTACCAGTACACCGACAGCGACCGGGAACTGCCAATCCGCTTCTTCGTGCGCAGCGAGGAGCCGTTCAGCCTGCTCGGTTTCATCCCCTGGAACGTGCGGCTGTTCGGCATCGAAGACCCGTCGGTGCCGGTGTTCATCTTCGGCTCCGACCGGCTCGGGCGCGACGTGTTCTCGCGCATCTTCTTCGCCGGCCGCATCTCGCTGTTCATCGGCTTCGGCGGAGTATTCGTAGCGTTCGTGCTCGGCGTCATCTTCGGCGGCATCTCCGGCTACTACGGCGGGGTTGTGGACGATGCGATCCAGCGCATCATCGAGTTCCTGTTGAGCATCCCGAACATCCCGCTGTGGATCGCCTTGTCCGCCACCCTGCCCCACGACTGGGGCATCCTCAGGATCTACTTTGCCATTACCATCATCCTGGCGTTGCAGAGTTGGACCGGTCTGGCGCGGGTGGTGCGCGGCAAGCTGATCAGCCTGCGCGAGGAGGACTTCGTGATGGCGGCCCAGGTCGCGGCCGCCACGAACGGCGCCATCATCCGGCGCCACTTGGTGCCCGGCTTCACCAGCTACCTGATCACCCATCTCACCCTGGCGATCCCAGGCATGATCATCGGCGAGACTGCGCTCAGTTTCCTGGGCCTGGGCATCCGTCCGCCGGCGGTGAGTTGGGGCACGCTGCTGCAGGATGCGCAATCGATCTCGGCGCTCGGCCTGCAGCCGTGGCTGATGATTCCCGGCGCGTTCGTGCTGCTGGCGGTGATGATGTTCAACTTCATCGGCGACGGGTTGCGCGACGCCGCCGACCCGTACGCCACCTGACGGTACGGTTTCAACTCACCGGAGCCAAAGCTCACCTGGTCTCAAGCTCTACCTGATCTGCAAGCTCATGTGAGCTTCAGGTACTTGCCGGGACGCCGGTTCGTCACCGCCGGCTCGACGGTGCCGGAGTAGCGTGGCAGCAGCGGTAGCAGGCGCTCGACGGTGCCCGGAGGCACGTCCGCAACTGGCGCGCTGTGGCCGGCCGAGTAGGAAGCCTGCATGCGCTCCGAGAGGTCGGCCCAGCGCGGCAGGTACCACATCGTCAGCACCATGCGGCGCTGGTCGGTGGCATTCGCCCGCGGCGCGTGCAGCACGCGCGAGTCGCCAATCAGCAGGTCGCCGGCCGTGATCGGCACGTCGATCTGCCCGGCGGCGTCGGCGTACTTGATCGACGTGTCGGGATCCTCGTAGCGGATGTCGGTGCCGTGCCCGTCGTACTCGTGCTGCGGATAGCGGCGCCGATGCGAGCCCGGGATGACGCGCAGGCAGCCGTTCGCCGGTGACGTGTCCACCAGGTAGTACATGAGGAATACCTTGACCGGCAGCGGATCGGCGCTCTCCGGTTCGTCCCAGTACATCCAGTCCTGGTGCCAGTACGCGGCCTTGGTCCGCGGCTCGCGCGAGATGATGAACCCGGACAGGTAGCGCACCGCATCGAAGCCGAGATCCGCCAGCGCAGCGAGTGCCCGGGGCCACGAGATGAGCTCGGCAAACACCGCCGGCGTGAGCGGAATCGGCTGCCAGGCGCCCTGTCCTCCCTGGATGCGCTTCTCGTCGTCGGTGAGCCGGTCGAGCAGCGCCGACGACTCCCGCCGCAGCGAGCCGAGCATCCCGGCATCGAGAACGCCGGGGACAATGCAGAACCCGTCGCGAACGAGCTGCTCGCGTTCGCGGGCCAAGCGGACAGCGCCTGCCGCGGTGGTCGGCACAGCCGGATCCCCTCGCTACGAGGCTGCGCCTTTCAGGCGCCGTCGCCGGGCACGCATCTTCACCTCGGACTTGGGCGAGCCGTCGAAGAAGCTGCCGAACCACTTGTCGAGTGGGATGATCTCGCCGCCGTAGTTGCAGTCGAAGTACTTGTGATGCAGATAGTGGAAGTATCCGCCGTTGTTGATCTCGTGCTCTTCGCCGACCTCGATCTTGAAGAAGCCGGTATGGCCGGGAACGGGTGCGACGCCGGCGTGCATCAGATGGAACATCGCGTGCAGCGGGTGCGACGGGATGACCCAGTGCAGCAGCACCCCGCTGAAATACAGCAGGTGCTCGATGGGATGCATCGACAGGCCCGACCACGGCCCCGGGTTGACGTTCTTGTGGTGCAGGTAGTGGGCCGACTTGTACAGCGGCTTCCAGTGAGTGAGCCGGTGCACCCAGTAAAAGTGGAAGTTGCGCAGCAGCGGAATGGCCAGCATCAGCAGTACGAAATAGACCGGGCTGGTGGCGAAGGCGATGGCCGGCAGCACGCCGTTGGCGTACAGCCACAGCGTGACCGCCTCGTACGCGGTCCAGATCAGGCCGCCGCTGACCAGGGTCCAGAACATATTGTCGCGCGTCTGGTTGCCGAACAGGAAGGTGCGGTTGTTGGTGCTCGGCCAACGGTTGCTGAACTTGTGGCGCATCTCCTGGGCGCGCTGGATGTAGAGCCGCAGGTGCACCGAACCGTAAAGCACGATGATCAGCACCGCGTTGCGGGCATAGATCTCTGCGATCCAGCCAACCGAGAAGGTTCCGGTGCGGCTCAGGTCGGGCGTGAACCACAGCCAGCACACCACCGCGAGCACGGTATAGAAGACGTTGTACGGCCAGTAGAAGGCGACCAGCGATTTCAGTGCCGGCCACAGCCGCAGCGGCCAGGAAAACAGCGCCGACGGTGCCGGCAGCGGATCGGGCAGCCACTCACCGCGGCGGTCGCGGTGCCGGAGGTCAGCTTCAGCCATGCGCCGAGTTTAACCATGCTCGCAGTCGTTGTCGAATCCGTGCCGGGCCGTGGCTTCGGGGTGATCCTGAACGGCATCTCCGTCTACCATGAGGTGGTCGTGGGCGAGATGATCCGTAGTTACGACGCATCCGCGCGCCGCCTGGCCCGTGCCCGGCAGGTGCTGGCGGGCGGCGTTTCCTCCAGCTTTCGCGCCCAGGTTACGCCGGTACTCTCCTTCGAACGCGGCGCCGGACCGTACCTGTACGACGCCGATGGGCATGAATTGCTGGACTACACGCTGGCGTGGGGGCTGCTGATCGCCGGCTCGTGCCACCCGCATATCAACGCCGCGGTGCGCGGCCAACTGGAGCGCGGCTACGCCGTTGGCGCGGGGCATGAGTTGGAGATTCGACTCGCCGAGCGGCTGGTGGCGGTACTACCCGGCGTGGACCTGGTCACCTTCGCGTCCACCGGCAGCGAGATCGTGCAGGTGGCGCTGCGCCTGGCGCGGGCCGCCACCGGACGCGACAAGATCCTCAAGTTCGAGGGCCACTACCACGGCTGGATGAACAACGTGCTGGTCTCCCACCACCCCGATGCGGCACACGTCGGCGCGCGGCGCCCGGTGCCGGCACTCACCGCCGGGCAGCCGTCCGCGGAGTATGCCGATACGCTGGTGGCGCCGTGGAACGACCTGGACGCGCTGCGCGCCGTGTTTGCGGTGCACGGCGAGCAGATTGCCGGCGTGATCAGCGAGCCGCTGCTGGCCAACTCCGGCTGCTGCGAACCGCGCCCCGGCTACCTGGCCGGCATGCTGGAGACCGCCCACGCGCACGGCGCGCTGGTGATCTTCGACGAGGTGATCACCGGCTTTCGGCTGGCGCTCGGCGGCGCCCGCGAACACTACGGCCTGACACCGGACCTGTCGGTATACGCCAAGGCGGTCGCCGGCGGATTTCCCCTGGCAGCGGTCGCCGGCAGCACGGCGGCGTTCGCTCCGCTGCTGGACGGACGCACCGTGCACTCCGGCTCCAACAACGGCTCGCCGGTAGCGGTGGCCGCCGCCCTGGCGACGCTGGAGGTGCTCTCGGAGCCGGGCACGTTCGACGCCATGCACGCCCACGGCCACGCCATCCGCCGCCACCTGGAGCAGGAGGCGCGGCGCTTCGGGATAGCGCTGGTCACCTGCGGCGCCGGCAGCGTGTTCAGCACCCACTTCGGCCTGCGCGAGCCGCCGCGCTGCTACGCCGACACCCTGGCCGCCGACCACGCCGCACTCGCTCGCTTCCGCGCCGTCCTGCTCGACGAAAGCATCTACCTGCTCCCCGACGGCCGCTGGTACGTCGGCGCCACCCACACCGACCGAGAGCTGCAGCGCGCCCTGCCCGCGGTCACCACCGCCCTGCGGGCCATCGCATGAACCGAACCGTGGCTGCGAGCAGCCGGCGGTTGACCCGCGGGCACGCGCACGGCCAGCATTGGGCCGGCGCGGTCAGTCCGTGCCGGGGAATGCAATGAATAACGATGCGCCGGCGACACTTTCGGCCCAGAGCAGGCACACCCGCGGAGGCTCGCCCCGGAACGATCACATCCCACCGGGACCGCGGGGCGTCCCGCTGGTGGGCAACGCGCTGCACTTTCGCCGCGATCCGCTGGGTTTCCTGACCCGGGCCGCGCGCGAGCACGGCGACACTGTGCGGCTCACCGCGGGCCGCCAGGAGATGCTGTTCATCAATCACCCGGCGCTGCTGGAGAGCGTGTTGGCCACCAACGCGCGCCGGTTCACGCGCAGCAAGTCGAAGCCCCCTACCCGCCTCGACTACCTGCTTGCCGGCGGCGAAGACGTGTACCGGGTTATCAACTTCCCCGGCGACGAAGACTTCTGGGTACGCGAGCGGCATCGGTTCAACCCGCTGCTCAAGGGCAGCGCCCTGGCCCGCTACGGCCCCACCATGGTACGCATGGCCGAGCGGCACATCTCCACCTGGCAGCAGGGCGAGATCGTAGAGGTGCATCGCGAAATGGGGCGCCTGTCACTCGACATCGTGCTCAACTCCCTGTACGGCGCCGACTATCCCGACCGCCGGGACGAGATCCTGGATACCTGCGAGACGATCGTACGCGACATCACTCACCGCGCCACTCATCCGTTCCAGGCGCCGCCGATCGTGCCGACACGCGAGAACGCCAAGCTGCGCAAAGCGGTACGGGAAGGGCGGGAAGTGATGGAGCGGGTGATCCGCGACCACCCGGAGGTGCACGACGGCGCCGGCGACCTGGTCGACGTGCTGCGCCGCGCCGGCGAAGCGGAGCCTGACCTGCTGCGCAGTTCCGAGTGGCTGTACCAGATGATGGCGCTGCTGATCGCCGGCCACGAGACCACCGCCGTGGCCCTGACCTGGACCTGGTACCTGCTCGCCCAGCACCCTTCGACCGCCGAGCGGCTCATCAAGGAGGTGGACACGACCCTCGGCGGGCGTGCGCCGACGAAGGACGACCTGGCCTCGTTGCGCTGGTGCGACGCGGTGTTCAAGGAAGCGCTGCGGCTGTACCCGCCGGTGCCGATCATCCCGCGCATGGCGTACGAGGAGTTCACCCTCGACGGCTACGCGGTGGCCGCCGGCACGGTGATCCTGATTTGCCCATGGGTGACGCACCGCGACGAGCGGTTTTTCAGCGAAGCGGAGCGGTTCCGGCCGGAGCGCTGGCTCGACGGTCCCGACCCCCAGCGCTACAGCTACCTGCCGTTCAGCGCCGGTCCGCGCACCTGCATCGGGCAAGGCTTCGCCACCACCGAATCGATACTGGCCATCGCCCGCATCTCGCAGGACTACCGGCTCGAGTTGCGCGCCGGCGAGCCGCCGCGGCCGGCGCCGTGGGTGGGACTGCGGCCGCACAACGGCATCCCAATGCAGGTGGTCAGGCGGAACGGGAACTAACGCCGTGCCGGCCGCCGCCAGCCCGGAATTGGAGCGCGCCATCGAGGTGTTCGCGCGCGGTTTCTCCTACGTGCGCAGCCGCACCCACCCCTACGAGGCGACGCCGAATGCCGTGCCCGGCTTCCCGGATGCCCCACCGCTGTGGGTGCTGCGCGATGCCGAGCGCCGGCGCGGCAACTACCGCACCGAGGAGTGGTTGAGCTGCAACCTGCCCCCGGCGGTGGTGGACGCCGCCGCGCGCGCCGACACCCGCGGCCGCTTCGTGATCTGCGCCATCCATCCCGCCGGCTCCTCCGACCAGCCGCTGCGCGACGGCTTCAGGGCGCTCGGTTACCGGCTCAACACCACCGAACCGCTGATGATGCACCCGCTGCGACGCATCCCGCGAGTTGCCGCCCCCGCAGAAATCGGGCGCGTGCTCACACCGGAGATGGCCGATCGCCTGCACCAGGCCACCCACAACCGGCAGATTCGCCCCGAGGACCTGCACCCGGGCGCCCGGCAGCGCCAGTACGTGGCGTTCGTCGACGACACCGTGGTCGGCTGGGTGGGCAGCATCGTCGTGAACGGCGCCACCTGGTGCCAGAACATGTTCGTGGTGGAGCAGTACCGGCGCCGCGGCATCGCCCGCGCCATGCTGTGCCGCATGCTGCGCGACGACCGCGCGCACGGCGCCGAAATGGCGGTGCTGACCGCCAGCCACACCGGCGCCCGGCTCTATCCGCTGGTCGGCTACCGCCAGATCGGCCTGCTGCTGGCGTATACCCCCAAGCGGCGCGCTACAGTCCGAGCATGAACTGAAAGGTGCGGTCGCGGAACCCCGGCAGCGCCTCGTGCTCGTAGTCGGGGAAGATCACCATCTCCTTGGACGCCGAGATCTTGTTGTAGGCCGCGAACTGCGTGGAGGGCGGGCACACCTGGTCCATCAGACCCACCCCCATCAGCACCTTGGCCTCGATGCGCGGCGCAAGGTGTTGCACGTCGATGTAGCCGAGCCGTTCGAAGTAGTGCGCCTGCCGTTCGTGGGTGGGGTCGAACATGCGGAAGAAGTCACGCAGTTCGCGGTAGGCGCGTTCGGCCTGATCCATTTCCCACACCCGCTGGTAGTCGCACAGGAACGGGTACACCGGCGCCGCTCGCCGGATGCGCGGCTGCAGCGCGGCGCAGGCCAGGGTCAGGCCGCCGCCCTGAGACGCTCCCGTTGCGCCAACCCGGTCGGCGTCCACTTCGTCGAGGCCCATCACGATGCCGGCCAGTTGTGCCGTGTCGAGAAAGATGCGCCGATACAGGAGCTGGTCCGGGCCATCGGCGAGCCCGCGGATGATATGCCCGTACAGCGTGTTGCCGCGCACGCCGCCGGCGTCGTCCGAGCGCCCGCCCTGACCGCGGCAGTCGAGCGCCGCCACGGTAATCCCCGCGGCGACGTAGCCGAGCATCTCCGACCACTCGGGCGATTGCCCGCTGTAGCCGTGGAACATCAGTACCGCGGGGCCGGGGGCCGCGGGCGCAACCGGGCGCAGCAGCTTGGCGTGAACGCGCGCACCGCCGGCACCGGCGAAGTAAAGATGGTCGCAGCGTGCGAACGGCGCCTGGAACTGCGCCGGCACCAGCTCCAGCGCGGAATCCACCGCCGCCAGCTCCTGATGGGCGCGCTCCCAGTAGGCGTCGAAGTCGTCCGGCCGGGGGTTGCTACCCTGGTAATCCTGCAACTGGTCGAAGGGAAGATCGAACAAACCTGGCATCGTGGTCTCCTTCTCGAGGTTCATGGCCATCTCAGCATAACGCAGATCCGCGGCGCGCAACGCCTGTGCGTTGCCCCGGGATCACGCCCCGGTTGCGGTGGCGGCCACCCGGCGGCGGCATTCCCGCCAGAGCGCCTGGTAGGCCGTCGTGCCCGGCGACGAGAGGCGGTGGGCAACAATCGGTTTGCGCGTCTCGCCCATGCGCTCGATGTCGGCGCGGTACGGTATTGCCGTGTTCAGGAAGCCCGCGTCACGCTGCCGCAACGCGGCCATCGCCTGCCGGTGCAGCCGCTTGCGATCCTCCACCATCGAGAAGAAGGGGACGATCCGCTCGCGCCGGGCGCCGGTCTTGGCTGCCAGCACCAGCAACTCCTCGTAACCGCGGATCGCCAACGGCGACGGCACCACCGGCGCCAGCACCAGGTCGGCCGCCCGCAGCACGTGTTCCATCACGCGCCCAGCCCCCGACGAGCAATCGAGCACCACCCACCGGTAGGTACGCCTTACCCCGCGCAACGCGCTCCGCAGACCGCCGCGCTTGCGGTCCGCCGGGCCGAGCAGCCGCTCCAGGTGGCGCATGCCCAGCCGCGACGGCACCAGGTCCAGCCCCGGGTACGGAGTTGCCACCGCCTCCGCGCGCAGGCCGCCACGCCCGGACAGCAGCCGCGCCGGCTTGCGCTTCAGCGTCGCCTCCTCGGCCAGACAGAACCCGGCGGCGCCCTGTGGATCCAGATCCCACAGCAATGCCGGCGCGTCTCCACGCGCCGCCAGTACCGCCAGATTGACCGCCGTGGCGGTCTTGCCGACCCCGCCCTTTACGCCGGCGAGTGCGATAACCGTCATCCCAACAACTCCTTCAGTGCCCGGCGCAACCGGTCCCGGTTCTCGCGCCAGCCGTCCACAAAGGTATCCGCGGCGTGCTCCTGCCGGTCATGCAGTGCTCCGATCATACCCTCGGCCAGGTCCGCAGGGGAGTGACCGTGCCGACTCAGCATGCTTGCCGTGGCACCGATTTCGACGGCCGCCACCGCATCGTCGTTCAGGTCGCCGAGCTCGGTCTGAGTGGAAGAGCACTCGGCCGTAACCGCGTCCAGGGACCGGTTCTCGTGTCTTCGCGGGAGCGCCCCCGAGAACAGTTCCGCCGTGTAGCGCAACCGTTTGAGGCGCAGGCGCAGCCGATGCAGGGTAGGAACCTGGACCGGCTTGGACCCCAATACGATGGCGCCCACCTTGTCTACCTGCTCGAGTGCCGCCGTCAACGCGGTACGGGTGCTGCCCGCGGCGGGCTGGTCGGCAACGCCGCCCGCACACCACCTCGAGACCTGTTGTACGAGCCGCCCTGTCTCCGGTCTGCGCAGCAGCTCGGCGGCCGCGGCACGCCGCTCCTCCCGGCGCCCCCACAACCCGTCGGCCAGGCGCCGTTCGGCAGCTCCGCCCGCCGCCGCGTCCCCCCCCGCCGCCCGCGCCCCCCCGCCCCCCCCCCCCCCCCCCCCGGCACCCGATCCCGCTGCCTGCCTGGCCGCCGCCGCCAACTCGCCGAGCCGGGCCAGCAGGACGTCCAGGTCGCGTACCGGTCCCAGTACGCGCGCGACAGAACGCAGGCAGTCGCTCAGTTCGCGGGCGGACGGGTCACCGTTGGCCGCTGCCACCAGGAGTGCGAAACGGGCGCGGCGGACCGCAACCCGGGCATCATGGACATACTCGGGATGCCGGTCGCCCACGATGCCGTCGACGCAACTCGCCAACCGCATACCCTGCAGCCTGATCGTCTTGCGCAACACCGCCGGCAGCGAATCGCCGCGCCGCACCACCAGGCCGCGCGGTGCGGCCAGCCCCGGCGGCAGGCGGCCGATCAGCGCCAGACCGCCGGTGAGCGGGTCCCAGCCGGAATCCGGCCGGCCGCGTCGTAACCCCAGCGCGTCCCCGTGCTCGGCCAGGACCATGTCAAGGTAGGCGCGGTCGTGGCGCGGTCCATTATCCGCCGCCACGTACCAGAACGGCGGCGTCTGCCCGACACTTGCGGCCGTGTCGGCACCACCGTTGTGCAGTACGGAGCATGCGGCATGATCCAACGGTCCGCGATCGTGCCCGCCGGCAGGCGGCGCGGTTCCGGCAAAGCTCCACCGCTCCACCACCACCGTCAGATCACGGGTCGCCAGCCCGCGCACCCGCAGCCTGGCTCCGCTGCGCAGCGCAAGCAAAATCGGGTGCAACTCCGCCGCATCCGGAAGCCACGGCACAACGCGCCGAATTCCGGCCAGCGATTCGCGGCGTATCGACACCTGCCGGCTTCCCCGAAACCGCCACGGCAAGCCCGCCGAAGGCAACTCGCGGCACAGCCGGCCGCCGCGCCGGAGCACGGCTCCCCCCTGGGTGTCGAAGTACTGCAGCAACTCGTCGATCGTCTGCCGGCGCAGAACGCGAAAGCCGATCGCCTCCAGGCGCGCTGCCAGCACATCCGGATATTTCCCTATGATTGCCTGCTGCAAGGAATCAGCATGTTCGGACATCTCGATTCTGTCAAACGCGGTATTATGTGTCGGACGTTCCGGAGGAGAGCGAAAATGGCTATCGTACTGTTGAATCTGCTCTACGCACTGGTCGGCGGCGGCGCGGCTATAGCGTTCATGTTCGTGGGCTACAAGGTGATCGACCACCTGACCCCGTTCGACACCGCGGAGCAATTGGCGTCCGGAAACCGGGCGATCGGCACCATGGTGGGCGGCATGTTCGTCGGCATCGGAATCGCTATCGGACTGGTGGTTGGGCTGGGCCTGAATTGAACGGGGAGCACCGGGCGCGCGCGCGTCCCTCATCCGGCCGCGACGGGCGGTTTGCGTGGCTCGCGCTGCTGATCCTGCCAGCCATCCTGTGCGTTGCCTCGTTCCTGACCGGCTGCGGGGCGGGTCCACCGAACACGGACACGACGGACGCGTCCGCCGGCGCCGAGGCTGGCGCCGACACCGGAGCCGCAACTGCCGGCGCCCTGCCCGCGAACGCCTGGGAGGGAACCGATCCGCGCGGCCGCCCGCCGGTGGGGCACCATGTGTGGACCGACCGCTACGATCACCTGTTCCGCAAGTACTCGAAGCGGTTCTTCGGTCCCGGCTTCGACTGGCGCTGGTTCAAGGCGCAAGGCATTGCGGAGTCGGGCCTGCGCGAGGATGCGGAGAGTTGGGTAGGCGCCAAGGGGATCATGCAGATCATGCCCGCCACCCTGCGCGAGATCGCCGAGAAGTCGGATCTGGCGGTGCTGGACAACAACGATCCGGGCGCCAACATCGCTGCCGGCATCTTCTACGACCGCAACCTGTATGAACGCTGGGACGACATACCGAAACCGCGCGAGCGGCTGGCGTTCACCTTCGCCAGCTACAACGGCGGCCGCAGCCGCATCCTGCGCGCCCAGGAAGCGTGCGGCGCCGGCTGCGAGCTGTGGGCGCAGGTTACCGGCCACGCCCCGGAAGAGACCCAGGGCTACGTCGCCCGCATCCTGACCCTGATGGGCCACGAACCGCCGTAAGACGGTGTGCCGGCTTGAGCGGGCTTGCCGGGGTACTTGCCGGACGCCGCGCTTTGGGAGCAGGGTAAGGGCGGGAGGAATCGATGGCCGATACGGTAGTGCTGGTCGGAGCGCTGGACACCAAGGGGGCGGACTTTGCGTTCGTCAAGGAACTGATCGAGGGGGCCGGTCTGGCCACCCTGGTGGTCGATTTCGGGGTGATGGGAGAGCCGGCCTTCGCGCCGGACGTGACGCGCGCGGAGGTGTGCGCGGCCGCGGGCGGCGACCTGGCGCATCTCGCGTCGGGCGGTCACAAGGACGAGGCGATGGCCACCATGGCGCGCGGGCTGGCCGCGGTGGTGAGCCGCCTGCACGGCGAGGGCCGCCTGCACGGCATCATTGGCATGGGCGGCAGCGGCGGCACCTCGCTGGCCACCACCGCGATGCGCGAGCTGCCGGTGGGCGTACCGAAGGTAATGGTATCCACGGTGGGCGGCGGCGACGTGAGCGCCTTCGCCGGCACCAAGGACATCACCTTCATGCCCTCCATCGTGGACGTGGCCGGCATGAACCGCATCAGCCGCGCCATCTACGCCAACGCCGCCGGCGCCATAGCCGGCATGGTCGGCAACCGCGCTGCCGCCGGGTCCGCCGGCGGCGACGAGCGGCCGCTGCTCACCGCATCGATGTTCGGCAACACCACCACCGCGGTCGGGCATGCGCAGGGCATCCTGGAAGCCGCCGGCTACGAGGTGCTGGTGTTCCACGCCACCGGCAGCGGGGGGCGCACCATGGAGGGCCTGATCAGCGACGGCTACATCGCCGGCAGTCTGGACATTACCACCACCGAGCTGGCCGACACGGTCTGTGGCGGCGTGTTCGACGCCGGCCCGGAGCGCTGCCTGGCCGCATCCCGCGCGGGCATTCCCGCGGTGGTGGTGCCGGGTTGCGTGGACATGGCCAACTTCGGCGGCCCCGACACCGTGCCGGCGCACTACCGCGACCGCCAGTTGTACGAGTGGAACCCGGACGTAACCCTGCTGCGCACCAACGTGGCCGAGAACCGCCGCATCGGCGAGATGATCGCCGCCGCCGTCAACGAGGCCACGGCGCCGGTCATCGTGCTGGTGCCGAAGCGCGGCGTGTCGATGTTGGACAGCGAGGGCGAGCGGTTCTGGGATCCGGAGGCGGACGCCGCCTGCTTCGACGCGATCCGCGCCAACCTGCGCGAAGGCATCCCCTATATCGAGGACGACCACAACATCAACGCCCCCGAGTTCTCCGGGCGCGCTGCCAACCTGCTGCTGGAGATGCTGAAGTGAGCGGCATCCCGCGGCAGGAAATCGTGCGCCGTTTGCAGGCGCAGTCGGCATCCGGTACCCCGGTGGTGGGGTGCGGCGCCGGCACCGGCATCTCCGCCAAGCTCGCCGAGGCGGGCGGCGCCGACCTGATCATCATCTACAACTCCGGCCGCTACCGCATGGCGGGACGCGGCTCGCTGGCCGGGATGATGCCGTACGGCGACGCCAACGGCATCGTGGTCGACATGGCCTCGGAAGTGCTGCCGGTAGTCAAGGATACGCCGGTGCTGGCCGGGGTGTGCGGCACCGACCCATTCCGGCTGATGCCGGTGTTCCTGCGCCAGCTCAAGGAGATCGGTTTCTCAGGGGTGCAGAACTTCCCCACCGTGGGGCTGATCGACGGCGAATTCCGCCT
Source organism: Spirochaetaceae bacterium bin103 (assembly GCA_002238925.1). Classification (GTDB taxonomy): domain Bacteria; phylum Spirochaetota; class Spirochaetia; order SZUA-6; family Bin103; genus Bin103. Next base: position 29,960 of record MPNH01000046.1, read on the forward strand.
CAACCTGGAAGCGACCGGCATGGGCTACGACAAGGAAATTGAGGCGATCCGGCTGGCGCACGAGATCGACCTGTTCACTTCGCCCTACGTGTTCGACGAGCAGCAGGCCGCGGCGATGGCGGCAGCGGGCGCCGACCAGTTGGTCGCGCACGTCGGTCTGACCACCTCCGGCAGCATCGGAGCCGCGGTCGCGTTCACCCTGGACGAGGCGATTGAGCGCGTGCTGGCGATCGCCGCCGCCGGCCGCGCGGTGCGGAAGGACCTGCTGGTAATCTGCCACGGCGGGCCGTTCGACGAACCCGAGAACGTGTCCGAGGCACTGGCCCGCATGCCCGGCATTGACGGTTTCTTCGGCGCCTCTTCGATTGAGCGCCTGCCCACCGAACGCGCCATCACCGGCCAGGTCAAGTCGTTCAAGTCGGCGCCGCTCGCCCCCCGGTAGCGGCGCCCCGCCCCCCTACGCCCGGAACGGAATCAATGGAGTCACTCCAGGACGAAATCGCGGGTGGCGGTGTCGTAGGCCACGATCATCTCGGCATCCTCGGCACCGTCGTTGATGCCGTTGTGGAATACCCCGGCCGGAATCGAGATGGTGTCGCCCGCCTGCATGGTGAAGGTTTCGTCGCCGAGGGTATGGGTAATGGTGCCGCGCAGCAGGTACAGCACCTCCTCGCAGGTGCGGTGGCAGTGGCGCGGGTTGGAAGTGCCCGCCTTGATCGATACGTGGCCGAGGGTCAGCCCCTCGGCGTTGCCGATGGCGCCGCTGGCCAGCCAGCGCAGCGCCCCCCACTGCTCGTCCATGCGCGCGGCGGCGCTTTCGCCCGCGCGGTACAATACCTTGTCCACGTTGTCGTCGCTCCTCGTTGCCGTGGCCGGGCCACGTCGTTTCGCGCCCGATTCTGCGCCTCCGCGCCGCGCGTGTCGACCCCGGCGGCGCGGCGCGCAACACAACTCGTGCGCTGTTAGCGCAGGTCCGGTGAGACCGGCACCCCCGCATCCGGCACGTACTTGCGGCCGAGCTTGATGCGGCGGTGGCGGCCGCGCATCGCCTCGTGCGCCTCCCGCGAGCCGTCGTGGAAGCTGCCGAACCACTTGTCGAGCGGGACCTGGGTGGTGCCGTAGTTGCAGTCGAAGTAGCGGTGGTGCAGGTAGTGGAAGTAGTCGCCGCTCTTGACGCTGGGTTTCTCCTTGACCTCGACGCGGTGGAAGCCGCTGTGGCCGTTGGCCGGCGTCAACCCGGCGTGCATCAGGTGGTACACCACGTGGATCGGGTGCGACGGCAGGATCCAGTGCAGCAGGAAGCCGGACAGATAGATCAGGTGCTCAAGCGGATGCATCGAGAATCCCGACCACGGCCCCGGGCTCACGTTCTTGTGATGGACGTAGTGCGCGGCCCGATAGTAGGGCTTCCAGTGGGTGAGCCGATGCGTCCAGTAGAAGTGCGCCTGCCGGAACAGGTGGATAGCCGGGAACATCAGCAGGAAATACACCGGATTGGTGCGGAACTCCACCCACGGCAGAATCCCGTTCGCATACGCCCACAGGCTGAGCGCCTCGAACGCGGTCCAGATGGTCACCCCGCTCACGAAACACCAGAACACGTTGTCCCAAGTCTGGCTCCCGAACAGGAACTTGCGGTTGCCGCCGTCCGGAAAGCGGGCGTTGAACTTGTAGCGGTCGCCCTGCGACTTGAGTACGTACAGGCGCAGGTGCAGCGGCCCGGCGATCAGCAGCAGCAGCGCCGCGTTGCGCAGGTAGAGCTCGGCGATCCAGCCGATGCCGAAGGTGCGCATGCGTGCCATGTCGGGGGTCAGGAACAACCAGCTTATTGCCGTCAGACCGATGTAGATCAGCGACTGCCAGCCGAGAATGCCCTCGAACCCGAATACGACGTTGAGTGCCCGCTTGATCTGCCACGGGCGCGAAAACGCCGGTGACGGCTTGGGCAGGTCCTCTGGAACCCATTCGCCACGCCGGTCGCGTGGAAACGTAGCTGCGCTGTCCGCCATAGAACCAGACCTCCCATTCGATGCCGGTGGGGATGATCCACCACCCTACCGCCGCTGGCGAACCACTGTCAAACACCGGTACCATGGGCCCATGCCAACATTCGACATGAAACCGAAATACGTGCCGCAGGATGTGCTCGACGGCCTGAAGTCGATCCCTGGCGCCACCGTGTACGGCGCCGTGTGCCACTTCGGGTGCCCGCTCAACGTATGCGAGGGACTGCGCAACCTGACGCCCGGCAAGCAGCGGTTCGCCGCCCGCGCCGTGACGCTGCGCTTCCTGCCGCGGCGCGCCGACCTGATGGCCGAGAAGCCGGGCGGCGTCGACGACCCCGAGTACATCGCCATGGGCAAGTGCGGCCCCGGCGACGTGCTGGTGGCGGACATCATGGGCTCGAGCCGCGACGTGCTCGCCGGCGACGTGAAGCTGCTGCAGCTCGCCATGAACAACGCCGACGGCGCGGTAATCGACGGCGCCATCCGCGACCTGGACGTGATGACCGAAGAGGACTACGGCCTCACCATCTACGCCAAGCACCGCAGCTTCCACGGCGGCGTTGACGCGACCCCCGCCGAGGTGAATATCCAGATCCAGTGCGGCGGCGCCCTGGTGCGCCCCGGCGACGTGCTGGTGGGCGACAACGACGGCGTGCTGGTGGTGCCGTCATGGATGGCCGAGGCCGCCCTCGAATGGGCGGTGGAGCACGAAGACGTCGAGAACTACGTCAAGGAAAAGATCCGCGCCGAGCGGGTCGTTCCCGGCACGTACTACCCTCCGACCGAGGAGATGATCGCCGAAATGCATCGGGTGAAAGGTACCTGACGCCCCGTGGCTCGCCGGCGCGCATCGGGGCGAATCAGCCGGCGACGATTTCGTCAGATACCCGCATGCCCTTCATGCCAACCGCTCCCAGCGGGCATGGTCGACGGCGCCGGTCACGGGGCGGCCGGCGAAGAAGTCCTCCAGCGCCTGCAGCGTGGCGGCGCCGATGCGCAGGTGGCCGTAGCGGCCCTGGCCGGCGAGGTGCGGCGTGATGATGACGTTGGGCATCGCGCGCAGCGGACTGTCGGCGGGCAGCGGCTCCGGCGTGGTCACGTCGAGCGCCACCCGGATGCGCCCGCTGCCTGCCTCGCGGACAAGCGCCTCCTGGTCGATCAGGCTGCCGCGCGCGGTGTTGACCAGCAGCGCGCCGTCACGCAGCCGCCGCAACTGCGCCGCGCCCACCATGTGCCGGGTTTCCGGGATGCTCGGCGCGTGCAGCGAAACGATGTCTGCCCGTGCGAACAGTTCGTCGAGCGCCACTTGTTCGGCGTTCAGCGCAGCCGCTGCTGACGCGTCAAGGTACGGATCGAACAACAGGAGGCGCACGTCGAACGGGCGCAGCAGGCGCATCACCCGGCGGCCGACGTCGCTGGCGCCGACGACGCCGACCGCGGCGCCGAACAGGTGCTGCTCATCCACGGGGATGGCGGGGCTGCGCCAGCCGCCGCTGTGGCGCACGTGCAGGGCGTACTCCATGAGCCGCTTGGCGCTCATGATCATCATGCCTACCGCCGTTTCCGCCACGTTGTAGCCGATCTCGACGGTGGCCGTGAACACGCAGATGGCGCGCGGCGCGATGTAATCCTGCCACACGCCGCCGAGCATCTGCCGCACCGACCCGGCCGCATGCGCGATGATCCTGAGCCGGTCCGCCGCTTCCAGGACGGCCGGCGTCAACGCCATGGCGCCGCGTGGGCGCAACACCCGCGGATCGTTCGCGCCCCAGCCGGTAACGAGGCCGTCGCAGCCGGCGATGCGCTCCCGCAACTCGGCCTCGGTGAGGTCGGTGTCGCGGTCGTTGCGGTCCACGTCGAACCGCGCCTCCAGGCGCGCCATCACCTCCGGGGCGAACACCTTGTCGGTGTGCTCGCGGGCCGGCGCGAACAGGATGCGCGGCCTGTCGCCGGCAGCGCGCGGTATCGGCGGGTAGGTGCTGCTCACGGTGCGCCGCGCTCCCGCTCGACGCGCCGCGGGCCGCGCGTGTCGTTGCCGCGGTACACGCGTTCGCCGCACACCACCACGCGCTTGGGATCCCAGTCGCCGGCGTGGTGATCCACCACGTGGTAGCCGGCGGTAAGCGTCATGCGGGTGCCGTCGGTGCGGTTGCGGCCGGCGGCATGCAGCAGCATGCTGTCAATCGCCAGCAGGCCGCCGGCGGGCATCGGAACCGGCATGCGCTGCTCCAGGAGCCCGGAGGCGATCCACCACGGGTCGCTCTCCGCCTTCAGCCCCGGCGCCACGTTGGGCAGCAGGTGGCTGCCGGGGATGATCTGCGTACAGCCGTTTTCCAGGTTGGTGTCCTCCAGGTAGAACAGAATCGTGCAGATGGTGCGCGACCAGTTGCTCACGTCACGGTGCAACTCGATCGACATCGCCGTGCGGTCGTCCTGCCGGCGCAGGGTGAGGTGGTTGTGGCGGTTGAGCATGTACTCCACGTCGGGGCCGAGTAGCGACTGCAGCGCCGGCACCACCTCCGGACCGCCAAGCGCCTCCCGGATCGCCCCGCTGCGCTCCCAGATCGCGGACAGGCGCATCACGTCGCCGCGGTAGTCGCGGAACAGCGGCTCCACCGACTGTTCGATGTCGCTCTCGGCCTGGGCCTTGATGCGCGCCACCAGGTCGGTCGGCAGCCGCCACGGCAGCTTGAGGAAGCCGTTGAAGCGAAAGAAGCGGATCTCGTCGGGGGTGAGCGGGCGTGGTTCCTGGATGGTGGGGGGGCGTGATTCCTGCATGGCCAATCCCGGCTATGATGCCGTATGGACCTTGGTTTGCAAAACATGGTGGCCATCGTGACCGGTGGCAGCTTCGGAATTGGACGCGCGGCGGCGGAACGGTTCGCGCGCGAGGGCGCCCGGGTGGCGATCGTGGCCCGCAATCAGGCCGACCTGGACAGCGCCGCGGCGGAGATCGCGGCCGCCACCGGCGGCGAGGTGCTGGGCGTAGCGGCGGATGTCGGCAACATGGCGCAGGTGCAGGCGATGGCGGATCGCGTCGGCGATCACTTTGGCCGCATCGACATCCTGGTCAACAACGCCGGCACCGGCAACGCGTATTCGTTCGAGGAAATGGACGACGACCTCCTCAGCGAGGACCTGCAGTTGAAACTGTACGGCGCCGTGCACTGCACCCGTGCGGTGCTGCCGGCGCTCAAGAAACGCGGCGGCGTGATCATCAACACTACCACGCCGGCCGGCAAGGCGGCGCCCGGCGCCTCGGTGCCCACCTCGCTGGCGCGCGCCGCCGGCATCGCCCTCACCAAGGCGCTGGCCAACGAATACGCCGGCGCCGGCATCCGGGTAAACACGGTGTGCGTGAACAACATCCGCAGCCGCCAGAACGACCGCCGCTGGCAGGCCCAGCACGCCGACGATCCCTCCTACACCCTGGAACAATTCTACCAGGACGGCGGCAAGCGCATCCCGCTCGGACGCATCGCCCCGGCAGAGGAAGCCGGCGACGTGATCGCGTTCCTGGCCTCCGCCCGCGCCGCCTTCGTCACCGGCTCTGCCATCAACGTCGACGGCGGCTCCGCCCCCACCGTGTAACGCAGCCCGAGGATGCGAATTGGGGTAGTGGGGGCGGGGGTGTTCGGCTTGGCGGCGGCCATTGAGGCGGCCGCCCGGGGACACCGGGTGTCGGTTTTCGAGCAGGGTGCAATCCCCCACCCCGCGGCCAGTTCTACCGACGTGGCCAAAGGGATGCGCCGGATGTGGTATGCCAGCGACAACGAGACCTACGTCGAGTTGGCGGAACAGGCCGGCGTTCAGTGGCGGGCTTGGGAGCAGCGGTCGGGTGACCGATTCTTCCATCAGGTCGGCAGCCTTCGGGGTGCGGCCGATTTCAGTGCCGGCAGTCCGATGCGGGCCAGCGCCGACTTCCTCATCGACCGCGGCGCGGAGATCGCCGTCTTGTCGGCGAAGGAGGCCGGCAAGCGGTTCCCGCAGCTCCGCTTCGCCGCCGGCGAGGTGTGCGTCTACGACCCGTGGGCCGGCTACATCGAAAGCGCCCGCGCGATCGCCGTCATGGCCGGCATCGCTCGCGAAAGTGGCTGCCGGATGTACCCGTCAACCCCGGTCACGGGCGTCGAAGAGCGGGCGTCCGGCGTCGAGGTGGCATACCGGGGCGAACGCGACCGGTTCGACCGCGTGGTGGTGGCCGCCGGGCCTTGGGTAGGCCGGCTGCTGCCCGCCGTTGGCGCCAAGGTAAGGGTGACACGCCAGCAGATGCTGTTGATCGAGCCGCCTGATCGGCAAGTGTTCGCCGGCGACCGCCTGCCGGTGTGGATGATCGATGACGACGGCGCCGGCTGGTACGGGTTTCCTCTCCTGCGCGGCGGTTATGCGAAAATTGCCCGCGACCGGCTTGGCGAAGCGGTCGATCCCGACGTCGAACGCGCCGGCACCGCCGATTTTCGCCTCGACGCCATCGAATTCATGCAGCGCCGGCTGCCTGAATTGGCCGCCGGCATGGTGGTCGAGGGCCGCTCCTGCCTGTACACCAACACACCGGACGACCACTTCCTGGTGGACCGCGTACCGGGGACGGAGCGGATCTTCGTGGCCGGCGGCGGCAGCGGCCACGGCTTCAAGTTCGGCGGCGCACTCGGCCCGGTGATCGTCGACGCCGTCGAGGAGCGCCCCAACCCGCTCGGCGACCGCTTCCGAATTGGCAACCGCCTGGCCGCCGCCCGCACCGCTGGTACGGATCACGCGCGCGGATACGCCCAGCCGCCACCTGCCTGACCCGGCCAACGCCCGTCAGCGCGCCGTCCCCTACCCCCCGCTCGCCACCCGAGCTTCCAAAAACGTCACCGTTCATCCGCGCGTTCCGCGGCGACGAGGCGGCTCGCACTAACCCCTTCCGGCAAAGGAGGGCTCGGCATAGCCTGCAACTCGTCGACGGTACATGGCACCGCAGAAGGGTCCACGATTCCCTGACGAATGAGGGCCGCGACGGCCTGGGCATCACCGGGTATAGGTTTCGGCAACGGCTTGGCGCGAGCCGTCGTCAGGGCGCTGTCCTTCATCGTTCCAATCTGTGCCGGATCCCAAGTCCGGTCAACTCTGTCCGCGCAGGCTGCACCGGCTGTCAGGGGCCCGGTGGATCGATCCCTCGAAATAAAAGATGTTTTGTTTGCAGATGATTCGTTATGCTTCGTGGGTGCCCAGGGTTCTTCTCAGTTGGGTCGGTCATGCCGATCTCCGCGCGGTAAACGAAAGCGCGACCGCCGGCGTCGGGCCGGTCGCCCAAGCCCTCGACTCCGGGCAGTTCGAGGCCGCCCTTCTGCTCACGGATCACGATGGCGAGGGTGGCCCTTACCTTCGGTGGCTCAAGGAGCGCTCAGGCCGAGTCGAGATCCACCTGCGCCGAGAGCGGCTCACGGGCCCTACGGAGTTCGGCGAAATCTACGCCGCGGCCGTTCGGGCATGCGAGCACGCAATCGCCGTGGCACAGGGTGACGCGCTCACTTTCCACTTGAGTCCCGGTACGCCGGCCATGGCGGCGGTTTGGATCATTCTGGGAAAGACGCGCTTCCCGGCGGAAATGATCGAGTCGTCGCTGAAGCACGGCGTCAAGACCGTCTCCGTGCCCTTCGACATTGCGGCGGACTTTCTGCCTGATCTGCTCCGGCAGCCGGATCGCGAGCTCGAACGTCTGAGTGCCGGGCTACCCCCGGATGCTCCCGAGTTCGACGCGATCATTCATCGCAGCCCAGCTATGCAGCGCGTCATTCTGCGAGCTCGCCGGGTGGCGCCACGGTCGGTGCCCGTTCTTCTGGAGGGCGAGACAGGAACCGGGAAGGAACTGATGGCCCGTGCCATCCATCGGGCAAGCCCGCGCCGTAAATGCCCCTTCGTCGCTGTCAACTGTGGTGCGCTGCCTCCCGAATTGGTGGAGTCCGAGCTGTTCGGCCACGAGAAAGGCGCCTTCACCGGAGCGGACCGGACGCGGCCGGGATACTTCGCCGCGGCCGACGGCGGCACGCTGTTCCTGGATGAGATCGGCGAACTGCCGGCCCCAACACAGGTGAAGCTGCTGCGAGTGCTGCAGGAAGGAGCGGTCGTCCGCGTCGGTGCCACCACGCCGCGCAAGGTTAACGTACGCGTCATCGCCGCAACCAACCGCACATTGACCGAGGAGGTCACCGAGAACCGATTCCGAGAGGATCTCTTCTATCGGCTTGCGGTGGCCGTTCTCAAGCTCCCGCCGTTGCGCGAACGTGCTGGCGACGTGGGACTCCTGGCGGACCGTCTGATGGAACAGATCAACACCGAGAGCGCAACCGAACCCGGCTATCAGGGCAAGCAACTTTCTGCGTCGGCAAGAAACATTGTGCTGCAGCACTCCTGGCCCGGCAATGTGCGCGAGTTGGCCAACACGCTGCGTCGTGCCGCGATCTGGGCCGGCGGCAGCGTCATCACCGCAGATGAACTGCAGGAAGCACTTCTCGCGCCAGTCCGCGATCCAAGCCTGGACGTGCTGAACCGGCCCCTGGGAGACGGCTTCAACCTCCCCGATCTTCTGGCAGAGGTCGCGCGCCACTACCTCGCGCGCGCCCTAGAGGAAGCTTCCAACAACAAGACCAGGGCCGCCGAGTTGGTAGGGCTTGCAAGCTACCAGACGTTCACCAACTGGCTGGCGAAATACGCGATGCCCAAGGATGGCACGGTTCATGCTTAAATGACATCGGGTATTCTGGCCATGAACCATAGCGAGACCAACACCGACCCAGGACCGTTGCGCGTGTACGCTGATCTTCAGGTGGCGCTGGAGTCAGGCTGCGGAGATGACAGCTGGACCTCGGAGTGGGACCTCACCTTGGGCTCTGTGGCGGGGCTGTTGATCGCAAAGTGGGCCGGATGCGGCGACGCAATCGCGCAACCTCGCAACGATCTGCCAGCACTGGATCACGCAAGAGCGTTGCTCGCAGTGCTGTGGAAAGTGAGCAGCCAGTCGGATGTCTCCCGCTACGTGCAGGCCATCAAGCTGCCGCTGATGACGCTCGCTCAGACGAGGCCCGACACATACAGCGCACTTGTCACATGGTCACGCGGGATTGATCTCGGATCGTCCGATGGACGCCAGGCCGCCGCCAGCGCGTTCGACGCCGCGGTCCGTGCCACCGTTCACCGGAACGGGCGGGACGCAGGAGAATACATCACTCCCACACGAGTCGCCGACCTCATGCTTGAACTGGTGATGCCGCAGCACACGGACACGATCTACGATCCCTGCTTTGGTTTCGGCGAGCTGCTCGTCGGGGCGGCACGTCGCATGGGTGCGCTGCAGAGCGGTTCCACAGCGAAGTCGAACAATCAGCAAGCTTCAATTTACGGAATTGAGATTGGGCCGGCTCAATACGCCATCGGTCTATGTAGATTGCTGCTTTCGGGCGTGCCTGAGCACGGCTTGGTATATGATGATGCACTCGATGGGCCGATTCCGGACGGCCACCCGGCGGACGGCTTCGACTGCATCATAGCGGTGCCGCCGTGGGGTCGCTGGTCTGGCGGTTCAGAGAGTCAATTCCTGCGGCACGTCATGTCACGCTTGCGACCCAATGGACGAGCTGCCGTCGCGATGTCGGAAAGCACGTTGTTTCGTTCCGGTGCGGATCAGCGGGCGAGGAAGGATTTGCTGTCCGAGTTCAGCGTGGATGTTGTGATTGCGCTGCCCCGCGATGCATTTGCGCCAGCCGCTAGCATTCCCGGGAATGTGGTAATGTTTTCTCGATCCAACCCGCACTCAACCGTATGCTTCGCGAATGTCTCGACTCTAGCGTGGGACGCGGTAGCCCGGGAGACTGACGACGCTGTCGTAGGCAGAACAGTGGTCGCGAGAACTTTCGGGGACGGCGCCCGGAATATCCTCAATTCCTCCACTGAATTGTCCATCATGGCCGATAGGCTACGAGAGTGTCCCGAGGATGTCGGTATCTCCGGCATAGATGCCTGGCGGGTATCGGTACAAGAACTGGAGCAGCGAAACCATGAGCTAATCGCAAAAAAATCCGGCAGCGACATGCTCAACGCTGAATTCCGACGCCTCGAATCAGCGTACCCGACACTCAGACTAGAAGCATTATCACGGGTCTCAGACGTGTACGCGGGGCGAAACTACGGTCGCCATGTTTCGACCGTAAGCCGATCGGCGCCGGACCTAACGGCTGGCCTGATCCGTGTCGGCGACGTGATCGACAACAAAGTTCGTGCGCCGTCGCTGTTCGTTACCCGGCCCGCCAACACTCAGGTGCGGGAGACAGCCCGGCTCCGCGCTGGTGATGTAGTCGTCACCACATCGGGCACAGTTGGGAGAGTCGGGGTTATCGCCGACGATTCGGATTCCATTGGAGCGTTTGCATCCAATGGCATGGCGGTGATTCGCACTCAAGCCGGAATCAGGCCGCAGTTCGTGGCCGCCTTGTTGCGTTCTCCCACCTACCAGAACTGGTTGTCCGGGCACGCCCGTGGGCTTTCAATCCAGCACCTCTCGATCCGCGTACTTCGCACTCTAAGGATCCCGGTGCCGCCGCAGGACGTTCAAGATGCAGTTCTTCTGGAAATCGCCGGCCCTGGCGTGGACACGCTTGCGGTACTCCTTCGTCTGCTTTCTGGGAACGCACATCCGGTCACCGCCTGGCTGGAGACACCCCACGTGGCGCGGTTGGCTGCAGGGGTTTCGGACGATCAGGGCAGTTTGGATACGCTTGCCGAGATCGGCGCAGAGCTACATGCGACGGTCATTCCTGCGAGCTTCGACGCTGACGACTCGAATACTGCCGACCGGTCAAGCAGCGCATGGTTGGCGATAGTTCGCAAGGCAGCGGGAGCCCTGCAGGACATCCAATCGATTCCGACCGGATCCGGAAGGCTGGTAGTCCTCGAATTCGCTGCGGCGCGATTCCACGAGGCTATTCGCGCCCTCGATCCACTTGATCAAGCGCCCAGCAGTCGGCGCTTACGCTCAGTTACCGGAGCGATGGTAAGGCTCACAGAGCAAGAGGTCGACAACATGCAGCGCACGGTCCATCTCAAACTTGAGGTGAACCCAACGGAGGTGGCGACCGGCGTCGCCAGTGAGGTGGGCCTACGAATCACCAATGCGTCTGCCGTTCCTCTTCTCGACGTGCGAGTCACGGCACAACAGAGCGATGGCACGGTCGACGCCGATCACGTAGTGTACTTGGCCGAGGGCCAGCATCACGAGATTCCGCTCGTTGTCCAACCGCGAGCGGAGACGCAACCGGTTCGTATCGCAGTAGCGTGGCAGGCTCGGCGCCTCGACTCGAGGCTCGTAACAGGCGAGACCGCTATCTCCCTGCTGGTGCGCTCAAGTGACGAACACGGTGACCCGGGCGACCTCGGCGCCAGTCCTTACATCGTTGGGAATCCGGTAGACCGTGAAGCAATGTTTTTCGGACGTACCGGGCTAATGGATCAGATCAGGCGCCAACTTGGCGGCGGCGATCGCGCAAACGTGATCCTGCTTGAAGGAAACCGCCGCACGGGCAAGACCTCGATCCTGCGACAGCTTGCGAAAGAGGACATGCTTCCGGGTTGGATCGTCGTGTACTGCTCGTTTCAGGACCTCGATAGCATGTCCACGCACGACGTGTTCAGGCTGTTGGTGCTGCGGATGGGCTGGACGCTCTTCGACCACGGAATCGAGACCTGGATTCCTGATCTACCACGGCCCGACTCGAATAAGCGGTTCAAGTTGGCCTTCCGGTCGTCCCTCAGTCGCGCTTTCGCAGATTTCCGCCCGTTCGACACGTTGGAGCTTTATCTCGAGGCAGCGATCGAGGCAGCCAGACCACGGGGGATCCTGCTCATGCTCGACGAATTCGACAAACTCCAGGAGGGTATCGACGACGGCATCACCAGTCCCCAGGTACCCGAGAACCTCCGTCACCTGTTGCAGCATCAACCCGGTCTAGGCGCGATCATCACCGGTTCCCGCCGGCTGAAACGACTGCGAGAGGACTACTGGTCAGCGCTGTTCGGGATTGGTTATCGGATCGGAGTCAGTGCACTCCAGAAGTCCGACGCCGGGCGACTCGTCACCAAGCCCGTCGCGGGGCGCCTACGCTACCTGCCCAAAGCTCGTGACGGCATCGTGGATCTGTGCGCGTGCCACCCGTTTCTCATCCAATCGCTCTGCAGCCGAGTGTTCGACGAAGCAGCTACCACGAACGACCGGACGGTCACTCTTGACGTCGTAGAACGAGCGGCGACCGAGATGGTACGGGACAACGAGCACTTTCAGACTCTATGGGGCTACGCTGGCAGCGAGCGTCGCAGACTCATCCTGGCTCTCTGTGACCGCTTGGCGGATGAACCGGACGCGGTGAACATCGATCTCCTCCGCATGAGGCTTGAAAGCAACGAAGTGCCGGTTCGCCACGACCGAGTACTTGCCGACGACGTTGCCGAATTGCGCGAACTGGAAATGCTCGATCTCGACAAATCGTATCGCGGTGGCTCGTATCGGCTCTCCATACCGCTGATGGCCAAGTGGCTGCGCATCAACGTAGCCTTCGACGATCTGGTAGTGCGCGCCCGAGAGGAGGCAGAAATCTCGTCATGACGACCAATCAATATCAGGTTTTGGGAGCAACAGTTCCGCCGATGCTTGGCAGAGCATCGCTGATGCGAACGATCAAGGAGCACTTGCTGAAGCCGTCTCCCGATCACGTCTCGGTCGTGGGTCCGGCGTACTACGGAAAGTCAGTCGTACTGTGGCATCTTGCCGCCTCGTTCCGCAATGGATCGGGAGGTTACCTCACCGCTTCGCACATCGATCTTCGGCACGGGGTGCCGGCGTCTGACCGCGAATTCATGTACCGATTCGCGCGGGAGACAAGGGCGGCGCTGCAGGCAGCCCGTCCACAGCTTGGGGAGCTGATCGACGCGGACGATGAAGCCGTTCATGAGGTACTCGGTCTCGTATTGGAGGATCTGGAGAGCGAAGGGGTGCGCCTGCTGGTGGTGCTTGACGGCTTCGACTACGCACTTGCCGGCACCGGACTGACACGGAATCTGTGGGACCAACTCCGTGCGCTGGCGCAAAGAGACAGTCTCCGGCTGGTCACCGGGAGCCGGCGACCGCTGCGTGAACTATGCAGAACCGAGGAATCACGTACCTCTGATTTCTGGGAGATCTTCTACGACACGCCGACGCGCGTCACCGCTCTCGACGACGATGACATCGAGGCGTTCCTGAAGCCGTTGCGTGACGCCGGCAACGAATTCGACGAGTCCGCGCGCAAGGAAATCGTCAACTGGACAGGAGGCGTGCCGGTACTCGTCTGCACGCTTCTTCAGCGACTGTCGGAGGAGCCGCCGGGGACACGTCTCTCCAAATCGGAGATCGACCGCACCGCAGAAGAAGTGCTGGCCGAACCGGGCCAACTCCTTGCTGCCCTATGGGATGATTGCGACGATGAATTGCGCGCCGACCTCGGCGTTCTGAGCGATGGTGAGTTACCGCTGACCGAGTTGTCCGAGAGGCGGCGACGCGCTATAGAGGAGCGCGGGTACGGCCGGGTATCACGCAACCGGTTGCGCAGTTCCTGCCGTCTCATGCAGCACTACGCCAAAGCTCAGGCGCCAGCCATCGCTGACCTGACCCGTCTCCTGGGAACCAGCGCGGGCTTCGCGACTCACGTTCGATCCCTTCTGGAGTTGCGCCTCGCACAAGTGGCGGCGGGGACAGCGGACGAAGATCTCCGCTACCTCGTCAGCAACGCGATCCGCGACCTGACACCCGCCCCGGAACATGCGCTGATCTGGGTCAGAAGCATCGCCACCCGGGCATTGCAGCTCGTCTGGAACGCCGAGCTTCCGCCGGACCGGACGCTACCTGCGGAGTGGCGCCAAGAGTGGAAACGTGAAGAAGCGCGCTACACGGACGACGGAGGCAGGCTGCCTCGCTCACCGGGCGCGCAGTGCAACCTCCTGCGACTCGCAACTGGAACGGAGCGCACATCACGCAGAGTCAGGTATATCACGAAGACCACATTCTTGCTCTTGGACCATCTGCAATCGGTCGGCAACTTCGGCCAACACCGGGACGACTATCCGACAGCCAACGTCACGGTCGGCTTCGCCGCATCAATCGTGTTCGCCGCCATTTCCCTGGTGGAGTGTCTGACGCGCGATCTCGCGGCAGCCAACCCGGGCTGATCGAGCCCCCTGCTTGATCAGCTACCAGGTTGGCTCCGGAAATTCCTCTGTCCGCTACGTCGCGTCATAGCCGGTTCAGTTGAATTCGGTGCCGCCGCGGCGCGTGAGGTACTTGGCGGAGACGCTCTTCAAGATTACCCGTCCGAATTCGTGCGAAGCGCGCTCGGCGGCGGGGCGCACCACCACGCCCTCGCGCACGTGCGCGCCGCCGAGGGTGGTGGCGCCGTCGGTCAGTTCCTGCAGCTTGGCGAGACTGAACGGACCGCGGTAGAGCACGGGGACCAGGGGAAACAGATCGCCCAGGGACTCCGCCAGCTCGTCCGGGTTCAGGTAGCGGCCCCTTCCCGGTTCGCCGACGTAGGCATCGAACACCGCGAAGTCGGGATTGGGTTTGCCGTAGTGCAAGTCCTGCACACCGCGGCCGTACACCTCGCCCACGACGTAGCACGCCCGGCCGTCGCCGGCGAGCCGGGCACGCGCCGACTCGAACGCCTCCCGGTGCGCGCCCCACGTGCGGACGTACAGGTTGCCTTCGTTCGCCTCGTTCAGCTTCAACGCCAGGCCCTTGTCCGACATGCCCTTGGAGGTGACGATCGCGCCGTGCTCGGGGTGCCAGCCCAGGCAGCACCAGGTGCCGTGCAGCTTTTCGGTGATCACCACCGGCTCGCCGCCCGTGAACTCCTCCGGGTATTTCTTGAAGTCCTCGATGTCGTACTTGAGGGTGGCGCCGTGGGCAGCGCGCACCTCGCCCTGCATGGAGACCGGGATCGGCGGCTCATACTTGACCAGCTCCAGCAGCTCGGTGACATCGTCGCCCTCGGCGACCGGCCGCCCGCGGATCGTCCCGTCGCGGACCGGGTACACCAGCCCCTGCGACAGCGACCCGCGCAGTTTCACCGCCTTGACGCGGTTTTTCTTGCTGCCGGCCAACTTGCCTTCCAGGCCCAGCTCCGCGATCAGCCAGTCGGGGCAGACCGCGGCTTCCGGGATGTAGGCAGCCAGGTCGCCGTCGGCGAAGCTGCCCTTGCCAATGACGCAGCGGAAACCGCCGATCGCCGCCAACTCCAGGCGGTCGGCGTTGGGGTGCTGCTCGATGCGCAGCGCGTAGACTCGTGATTCGAATGCCATGGTAGAGCGGCGGAACCTACGAATATGGACAAATCGTCGTCAAGGTTCAATCAGCGTAGCGCGAGTGCGGATGATGATTGGCGGATGCGGAAACCGTCGGCGAGCATGGTGCCCTCGTCGATGACGAATCCGGCGCCGCCGCTCGGGTAGCGGTCGTCCCGGGTCTCGAGCAGGGGCATGCCGTCGACCGTGAGCGACAGGCGGTCGCCGGCGGCGGCGAAGTGCAGCGCATACGGGCGCTCCATCTGGTACCGAAACGCGGTCTCGGCGAGGGTGTGCAGGGCGCCGTCGCGGCGCGCGACGATGGCAACGCGGTCGCCGCCGGCGAACAGGGCGGCGTAGTAGCGGCGCAGGCCGCGGGCGCGCAGCACCAGGCCGCCGCGGCGGTGCAGGCTGAAGCGCAGGCTCGTCGCCACCGCATAGTCGCGCCAGTCGCGCGTGCCGAGGGTCACCAGGCCGTTGTCGGCGCTGTGCGAGATGCAGTAGGTGAGTTCGAAGTCGGGCGCGAACTCGCGCGCGGCGCTGACCCAGGCGCGCAGCCAATGCGGGCGCAGGTTCCAGATCCACGACATCAGCATGCCGCGCTGCCGGAAGTCGCGCGGTGCGCCGTCCCAGTCC
>MPNH01000094.1 GCA_002238925.1 Spirochaetaceae bacterium bin103
ACAGCGTGCGCAGGTCCAACGGTCCGACCGGCCCGGCGATGGCGCCAGCGCAGACGTAGCGCCCTCCCTTCCGCAACACGCCGAGCAGGCGGGACCAGCTCTCGCCGCCGACCACGTCCACCACCAGGTCAAGCTTTCCGGCTCCGATGCTCGCAACCACATCGGCACCGCGTTCGATCACCTCGTCGGCACCGAGAGCCTTCACGTCCGCCTTTTTCGATGCGCTCGCCTGGGCGGTCACGTGCGCCCCGCGGCGCTTGGCAAGCTGCACCGTGGCACTGCCGACTCCCCCGGAAGCACCGGTGACCAGCACTCGCTCGGATCCAAGTCCCGCGCGCTGCAGCATATTCTCGGCGGTAGCGTACGCACACGGCATCGACGCAAGCTCGACGCTGCTCCAGCCGCACCGGACGTGATACGTCTCTCCGGACGGTGCCCTGGTGTACTGTGCGAATGCGCCGTCGAGCTCCGACCCCAACGTGTCCGCCTCGAACGGGCGCAACCCGCGGTAGTGGCGCAGCAGCGGCGCAACGATCACGCGCTCCCCGATCCTGCTACGTGCCACGCCCTCGCCTACCGCGACAATGTGGCCGCAACAGTCGGCACCCTGGATGCGTGGAAACCGGAGTTGCGCTCCCGTCCAGCTCGCGCCGGCAGCGTCATACGAGACCGTAGCGTCCTCGCTCGCGTTGCCGGACGTCTTCGTCGCCTTCGAGTACCACCCGGTGCGGGTGTTGATGTCGGTATTGTTGACGCCGGCCGCGGCCACCTGGATCAGCACCTCTCCGGCACCGGGACGCGGTACCGGAACATCGGTCCGATACTCGAGGCGGTCGAATCCGCCGTGACCGGTCAGCAGCACCGCGCACATCCGCTCGGGAGTGTCGGCGGCGCCGTCAGTCATCGCTGTAGTCATCGGGGCGCACTCAGCAGCGTCACGGCGGCGTGTCCAGGCTCGTCGGGGTCAACGTCGCCAGCTCCGCGGCGCCCATCCGGCAGCACTCCGCGCTCAGCGGCGCGCTGCCCGCGTCACGCAGCGCCCACGCCAGCGCGCGCCGCTCCGGGCCGGTCACCTCCCGCAGCAGCACAGCTCGGCCCGGGGCGCCCCCGGCGGCCGCGGCGCGCAGCAGCACCGCAGCCGCGCCAGGCGCACCGCGCGCCACTTGCCGAGCTCGGGTGCCGCGCTCCCGGCGCGATTTGCCCGCTCGCACTCCGTCGCGCACGTGCTCGCGGACCAGTTCGCCCAGAGCCTCCCCGTCGTAGGTGCTCCGGCACTCCGAACAGCGCCACTGCCGCCGTAGCGCGTCGTAGCTCAGCGGTTCCTCGCACGTCCCGCACGGCAGGTCCGATGTCAGCCGCGCAGCAGGCGGTCGCCCGCGCAGGTGCGGCAGCAGTCGCAGCACCACCTCCGGGCGCCCGTCGACCAGCACCGTGTCGCCGGGGCGGGCTTTCGGCGGGGCCCGCGCCTCAATGGGTGGCACCGGGCGCCCGTCGACCAGCACCGTGTCGCGGGGGCGGGCGTGCGGCGGCACCGGCGCTACATGGGTAGTCACGGTTCGCCGACCGACATCCGGGCGCGCCGCAGGAACACCGCGGGATCCTCAAGCCACTCCTGGTATCCTATCCGCCCGCCATCGGTCAGCCAGTCGATCATTCGGTCCAGACACGCTGCCAGCCGCTCATCCGCGGCGGCCAGCGCGAACCCGCCCGCTTCGGCACGGTCATCAAGCGCCGTCACCTCAAAGGCTCCTCCGCCATTACGAGCGCCCATCCGGTTGCCGATCTCGGCTCCCGCTACCGCGTCTATCCGGCCCGCGCCAAGGGCCGCGAACAACGCTTCCTCGTCGGCCAGATAGACTACTTGCGGCATCGTTGCAGCCGGCGGCCACAGGTGCTGGCGGCCCCCAACGGGCGCGCTCGCGCGGGCCGCCGGCGGCGGGGCGGCGGGGTGCGGCGGGGGCGGGCGGCGGTCAGGGCCGGCGGTTGCGCCGCCCGCCGTGATGGCGTAGCTGGCGCTGCCGTCGGCGACCACTGCTTCCCAGTTGGCAACCCGCGTGCCAGCTATAAGGACTCCGTCCGCGTCGGTTATGCCGGTCATCTCCAGGAGCCGCGCCTCGCCCGTCGTTCCGGCGAGCACTCCCACTCGCGTTGCAGCGGTCAGATCCTCGTAGCGGGCGAGCTGGCGCACGTTTGCCGCGCGCACCAGCAGCGACTGGCGAAACCTGATGTGCCCGGAAGTGAACACGATCGCCGCCCTCCCGGTTGCGTCGCGGGTCCGGGCTTCGAGCACCGTGATACCGCCGCCCACGATGTCGTAGTGCGGCCCCGCTGCAAGGAGCCATATATCGTCCCACACCGGGATGCCATGGCGGGAGAACGACAGGTTCGCGCTCTCCATGGCTTCGAGCGCCGTCAGCAGATCGGCCTCGTAGCCGAGATGGACATCGAATCCCGGCGCGTCAGGGGCGCGGTCCTCGCTGTAGCTCACCGGTTCGAAGTAGGCGTAGAAGCCGTACTTCAGCTCCCTTTCCCCGGTAGTGCAGGCGGTCGCCGGGGCAGCGACGATCGGGGCACAGGCCACGGAAGCGAAAGAGCACCACGCCAACCATTTCTTCATCCCTCACCCTTCTACGTGGAGGAGGTTACCTTGGCTGACCCGACAATCTCCGCAGCGAGATGCTGGTCACCACCGTCGACGTGATCACGCTCAGCAGCCCTCCGATGAGGATGTCGATCGGGATCAGTATCCCCGGCCAGTTGGCGATCGCCAGGTGCGTCGGGACGATGTACGTCGCATACGCTGCGCATCCCAACACCAGGCTGTTCTTTACCGCTCGGCTGAGCTTCCTTTCCCGGATCGCCGGCTCGATCGCCAGGTAGCTGTTGCCCAGTCCGATCAGCAGCAGAA
>MPNH01000095.1 GCA_002238925.1 Spirochaetaceae bacterium bin103
GTGTCGACCTCACCAATGACCTCGCCACGGGCCTCGGGACCAAGCTTGATTACGGGTTCGCCCCTGCGGGCGGTCACACCAGTGATGAGCCGGCCTACTTCGCGTCCCTACTCGAATTCTCTCCCACCGTACCGTTGGCGCCGTGTTTCTTCCATGACCACGCCGGACGCCAGGCCGTTACCAGAGCTTGATTGTCGCGCGCCACAGCAGGGTAGCTGCAGTCAGGTCGGAGTCGATCCAGGTTCGCACAGAACAGGCGAAGCACCGGTGAGGTCGGCGCCGACGAGAGACACGCCGATGAGGGTTGCTTCGCTGAGGTCGGCGTTGACCAGGTCCACGAGGTTGAGGTTCACGCCAGCCAGGGTGTATCGTTGCATGATGGAGCGCTATTCCGCAACGGCGCGATGGAGCGCCATAGAATGGGAGGGTCCCTATGACGAAGGATGAACGAGTTCAGCACGAGGTAGACGCGATTCTGGGTGAGAAGACCGAGGATGGTTTCCGAGCGGTTCCAGTCTACGAACATGAGGACGGTAGTGTCAGATCGTACTCACCCGGTGACGACCTTGACGAGTACATCAGGTCGGTTACTGAGTCAGGGAACGACGACGAATGAGTGATGTGATCCAGAAGTCTGCCGCATGAGACGCGCCGTGACGGAAGCTGAACTCAGTCTTCCTACCGCCTATCCGGAACCGGCATGCTTTCGATCAATGCTGCCGGAATGACAACTGAGCTATCAGTAGTCCATACACCGCCCACGCAGCCCTTGTCCGGGCACCCCCTCGGGTAAAGCCACACCTTTTCCACCGGATAGTCGTCGGTCGGTCCCTTGAATACGCTCACGAATACGACGTCACCACCGTCCTCCTGATACACATCCAGAGCAGCCTGCATGGCTGTCGCGATCATCTGTTCCGTCCCGCCACCACCCGGCAGGTGGATGTAAACCCATTGGGATAGCTCACCATCCATCGTTAGGGTGTCCTGTCCGTCCAGCTTGTAGGCGGCGGGCATCCACTCGGGATCAACACCGGCCAGCTCTTCGACTCCGTCGGGCGCAGGGTGTGCTTCTGCTTCCTCAAGCAACCGTCGCTCCATTGTCCGTGTGAAGTCGTCGGCTGGACGGCCCTGGTTGTCCATGTAGTCAGTTGCGAGCGTGTAGAGGTCGCCCGGCACGATGCCGATCTCTCCAAATACGGGTCTTCCGTCCTGGTTCTCCCTGAGGGCTTCCAGCCGGTCCAGCCAATCATGAAACTTATGTGCGGGCGAGAACCCTACGCGGTGAAACAGGCGATCGTTCCGGAACTCGTATAGCTCTCGGAATAGCTCCAGCGTCACGATTGAGACTTCTGACAGTTTGTGAGGCGGTGCAGACTGTTGTGCCTCCAATGCAAGCGGAGCCAGGCTCAACAGCCCTACCGCAGCGATCAGTACCGACCGGCATATCCTTGCTCTCCCCATAGGGGCTCCTTCCCGGGGGGCCGAACTGCCGGAGCGAGCGATTACTGAGCTGAGCAGGGGATCACCGGCGTCTGTCAGATCGACCAAGATCGGCCCGACGCCCTCTAGGTGGCGGGCCGTTTGCTATCGATCCGGTTCACAGGTGTCCCAGCGGACACTGGTACAAACCCAATTCGACGATAGCGTCACGAACCGTATCAGTTATCCCGGTACGACCACAAGGCTGGCGCCGGCGGTGATACGTTGGACTTGGTGAAGCACATGCTGCGGCACGACGAAGAAGATTGCGATATTGTGGTTGAAAAAATCAGGGTCTGATCGGTCGCCCCCGGTATGGCTGGGGCACACCGGCACCCACCGCGGCCCGCGCCAGGACATCCTCGTAATGATTCTCCAAAGAGGAAGCTGCTGGCGCGGCTGTACATCCAGGCCGCCGGCTCAGATGTGCGGCAGCCCTGGTCAGGGCCGCGCAAGTATGCTTCTCCGATCCCCCCATCGACGTGGTGAGTACCGCTACCGCCAAAAATATGCCGAGCACCTTCATTGTGGTGCCTCCTCTGGCCCCGCCAGAAGGCGCCGGGCCGTTGTTCGAGAGAGACTCCTCCCCTGGCGAGGCGCCACGACTCTATCGATTGAGTAGGGATCATGCAGTATAGTATCTGTACAGGACCGTCACGCGAATCGACCGAAATCAAGTTTCCCGGACGTCCCGCCACCCAATTGCAGTCCGGCGCGTTCACCAGGATCGGCCTCGATCACCGTGACGGCGTTGTTTCAGTCCGCGCGGGCAGCCCGGCGCTGAACGCCGGGATCAGCATGTGCCTGCTGGTACCAGTCGATGCGATCAGCGAGCTCTCAATGGCGCACCGATGCCACCGGCCTCGCGGTGCAGGTAGCGAGCCGGCGGTAGCCCGCGCGGCGGTGACCCGGAGGCTTACCCCGTGATGGATCCCAAATCCTCGCCTATCGCCGCTGGAGGCCGCTGCTAGCGCCTGCGGGGAGTAAGAACGAGCCGGAGGACGGCGCGCGGAGGAGTGAAAGGCGGCGCGGGGTCGAAATTGAAGCGCGCGGTGCGCTCCTCGGGGCTGAGGCACAACCCCTTGATCGCGCTGGCGATGTTGTAGCTCAGGATCGCCAGCTTCAACCACGCCGCGTTGACCGCGAACCGTTGGCTCGGCATGTGGCCGGCCGCCAGACCATTCTTGAGTTCGTCGTGGGCGTGCTCGACGGTGCCGGCTTTCTCCCGGTGCCACTGCAGCAAACGAACAGCGTCCCAATCCAG
>MPNH01000047.1 GCA_002238925.1 Spirochaetaceae bacterium bin103
CGGCGCCGCCACCGCAGCCGGCCAGTGGCCGCTGCGCCACCTGCGGCTGCCGGAGCTGTGGCAGGCGTTGGATGGCGGCGTGCTCGGTGAGCCCGGACCGGTGGTGGTGGCGGTGCTCGACACCGGCTACGCAAGCCACCCCGACCTGGCGAGCAACCTGGACACGGCTGCCGGCTACGACTTTGTAAGCCACGCGAGCGCGGCCGGCGACGGCGACGGCATCGACCCCGATGCCACCGATCCCGGCACCGGCGGCTCCTGGCACGGGACCACGATTGCCGGCGTCATCGCCGCCCGCACCGGCAACGGCGCCGGCGTGGCCGGCATGGGGTGGCCGTGGGCCGGTTCGCGGATCACCATCATGCCGGTGCGCATCGCGGGGCGGTTCGGCGCCACCTCCTACGATGTGGCACAGGGACTACGCTACGCCGCCGGACTGGCCAACGACTCCGGCGAGGTGCCTCCGGTCCCCGCGAAGATCATCAATCTCAGCCTGGCCGAAGCCGTGCCCGGGCCGCGCGACGAAGTCCTGGAGGAAGCCCTGCACGCGGTTGCCGCGGCCGGCGCGATCGTGGTGGCGGCGGCCGGCAACCACGGTTCCGCGGTGCGTGCTCCGGCCACCTCGCCGAACACCCTGGCGGTAGGATCGGTGACCTTGGCCGGCACGCTCGCGGACGAGTCCAACTTCGGTCCGCGGATCGACGTGGTCGCGCCGGGGGGCACCGAGTCGGTGGGGGTACCGGCTCTCGGGGTCGGTGCCGGCGCCGGTCCGGCGCGGTGGATCGTGCGTTCGGATCACGGCACCTCCATCGCGGCGGCCCACGTCAGCGGGGTACTGGCGCTGCTCGCCGGTTTCGACCGCTCGCTCACGTTGGGCGCCGCGCGCGCGCTGCTCGCCGATGCGGCGATCGACCTGGGGCCGCCGGGGAGGGACGACCGCTACGGTCCCGGCCTGCTGGATGCGTTCGCCCTGTTCGGCGTAACTCGGGGCCATCCCCCCGCGCTCGGCGGACGAGATCCCGCCGCCGCCGGCGGCCCGGCCGGCGGTTCGTCAGCACCGGGCAGTGCAGCCGCGGCGCGCCCAGGTCGGGGCGCCGACCCGCACGCCCTGATCGTGCGGTACCGGCACCGGGGCATGAATTACGCCGCGCGGACGGCCGCCGGCGAATTGCTGCGCGCGCGGCACGCGGTCGCCCGCGTGGAGGCTGGCGCCGCGGGATTCGCATTGGTGCAGTTGCAGGATGGTGAGGACCGCGAGCAGGTCCAGGCGCGGCTCGAAGCCGACCCGGCGGTCGCCGCGGTGTACGACAACCGAATCTACCTGCCCGCGGTCCCGCCGCCAACGCAGTAACGGGTCGCGGTCGGCCCCGCCCCCCGGCGTGCTCACAAGGAACACGCCGGGAGGCTGTCGTGGGGCGCGGCCGCGGCCGGCCTCAGCAGGTGTTGGCGGACCCCGGAGTAGCCGGCATCTCGCGAAAGTCGAACCCGTTGTCGTTGCTGTCGAAGCCCGCCGGGCACCTGCCGATCGAGGTGTTGGCGGTCGGCGGATCGTGCGGCGCCGGCGAGCCCTCGCCCGCCCCCGGCACGACGCCTTCGTAGTGCACGGCATCCACGACGCGACCGTCCGCTTTCGCCACGATCCGTACTCCGTCGGGCCCGTTGGTGACGCTCGCGCCGGTGAGCGGCAGCACCGCCGTGCCTGCCGGCACCAGGCCGGGTTGGCCGATTACGGCCTGCTTGCCAATCACCAGGAACCCGCCCGCGGGGAGGTTTACGTCACTCTCGAGCGAATGGTACGGCTCGTCGTCGGCGCCGTCGACCAGCTCGATGCGGTAGCCGGACAGATCGACCGTTGCCGACCCGGGGTTCAGGATCTCGATAAATTCGGCCGTGTCGCTCGAGCCGTCCTGATCGTAGTCGATCTCGTTGACCAGAAGCGTGGCCGGCCCCGGCATGAGCGGCAGGGCGGGAAACAAATCGGCCGGGACCTCCAGGGTTGCGCTCGCGGTCAGGCCGGCTGCGTCGGTCACGGTGACCGACAGCGTACCGGCGGTGGTCGCCGTATAGCCGGTCAGGATCGTGGGGTTCGTGGCCGGATCGGTGAACGTGCCGGAGCTGCTCTCCGAATCGGTGAATCCCCAATCGTAGGCGAGGCCGATGCCGTCCCCGGCCGTGGAGACGTTGGCGGTCCAGCGAATCCCCGCCGGCGTGCGCTTGCCGGCAAAGCCCCGTACGACCGGCCCGATCCTGGCGCTGAGACCGGTGGTCTCCACCCTGATCTGGAAGTCGACCTCGATGCGGTTGCCTTGCGCGTTGATCAGTGCGATCTGCGCGGTGTACCACCCGACGATGTCGGGAGATTCGTACGTGGCAGTGATGGTGGCGGCGCCGGCTACGAGGGTCACCTGGCCGCTTTCGGGATTGAACGTGCCGCCGGAGAACTCGTAGTCGAGCTGTTCCGCGTCGGCGCCCTGCACGGAGATGCTCACATCCGCCGGCACGCCGGTGGAGACGTTGCTGATGCTGATCGCGGTTACCTTCGGGATGCGGTTGTCCACGTCGTCGTCGACTGCGTTGAGCCGGATCGTGATCTGCGCCCCGACGCTGGCCAGTGTCTGCGCGTGCGAACCCTCAAACAGCACCTCGTCGCTGCTGTCGCGGGCGCTCGCCGAAAACGTCAGCTCGGGTCCGATGGTGAGGCCGGACAAGGTTCCGGTCCATATGCCGTCGGGTGTGCGTTCAAGGTCGGCGGTGGCCAGCGGATCCTGGTGGTTGCCCAGGGCGTTCTCGCCGGCCACGGTTACCGTGACCGAGGCAATGTCGGCGTGGCTGCCTTTCGCCGAGGCGATGGTGAGCGGTCCGGCCACCTGCACGGTTGCCGAGGTCGTGCCGGACGGCCTGGGCGCGTCCGACGGCGACAGGCCCGCGGAGGGGGCCTGCTCCAGAATCTCCATGCATCCGGTGACGGACACAAGGACGAGTACCGCTGCCAGTGCGGCAACGCGGCTGGGAACGAAACGAAAAGGTCTCATGGAACCGATAAAGGGCCAGCCGTCGGTGGCGCTTCATCGGTTCGTGGTCGGTCGCTTGGCGCGGCTACGTAGCCGGGGAGGCGGGGAGCTCGGGCACGAACACGAAGCCCGGTTCCTTGCGCTGGCGGTTGACGATTGGGAGCATCTCCGCCCAGGCACGGAACAACCCGCGCGGCGCGCGCGGCAGGTCCGCTTCGATCGCCTTTCGGAGCTTGGCCAGGTTGTAGAACGGCACGCTCGGGTACATGTGGTGCTCGATGTGATAGTTCATGTGCCAGTAAAGGAATCTGAACACTGGACCGAATTCGACGGTGCGGCAGCACAGGCGGAAGTCCGGCGTGTTGGAGCTGAGCCCGGCGTGTTGTGTCTCGATGAACAGGTTGCTCAACCACGGCGCCAGCCAGCGCGCGAAGGTCACGATCAACAGCATGATCCAGAGGTCGAGAGCGATGAACACGATCGCCAGTGCCAGGTGTCCGAACACGACGATGCGCGCCCAGCGGAACAGGGCGGCCCGCTTGTCCGCGTTACCCTGGCCCGCCGGCGGATCGGCGAAGCAGCGTTCCTCCCACACGGAAGAGCCGGCACCGCCATTGGCGTGCCCAAGGGCGCCGTTCGCCTCGGCCGCCACCGACGGGCCGCTGCCGGCCAGCCGGCCGCGGCTCCAGCGCACCAGGTGGCCGATCTCCGCGATCATGTTGGGGACCGCCAGCACGAGTTGCGTAAGCCACTGCACAGGCCGGAACACGCGCGGGAGCCGCACCTCCAGGTCGAGTTCGTCGTGCACGGTGTACTGGTGATGGCGCACGTGGCTGGCGCGGAAGTACTCGGGGCTCGACCAGCACAGGAAGTTGCATATCCGCAGAAAGCTCTCGTTGAGCAGCCGCGACCGGAACACGGTCCGGTGCGCCAACTCGTGGCGCGAGTGCTGCAGCGTGCGGTGCACGGTGCCGTGCACGAACAGTGCCAGCAGCAGCCAGGGCCAGCTCAGGTGCAGGTGCACCAGGAACACCCCGGTGCCGGTCGCCGCGAGCAGTGCCAAGTATCCGGTCGCGAACAGAAACGGCCGCAGATTGGAGCGGCGGGACAGTTCCCGCAGGCGCGCAATCGGCAACGGCGAGCGGTACCATCTTACCCGCTGGTTTACGGCCCAGTCATGATCAACCTGAGCGACTGAAGTTGACATCGGAAATACCCTACCCCTCGATGACAATCGGCGCCCGCGCAGACGATGGCCGCCACAAGGCAGACTGCGGCTTGTTGAGCACCCTGTCAAGCGAGTTGCAGGCGCTGGAAGGCGCTGGAACTGCCCGCTGTCCGTTCACGACCTGGACAAACGCCCACGCCGATGCTACCAACCTGCAGGGGGCCGCGCACGTGGCGCTGACAAGACAACCGCTGAGCGCCATAGATCGAGCACATCCCGCCTACTACCTGCTTCCCGCCGCCGCCATTTTTTTCGCGCTGTTTCTCGTCCCCATTCTGATCAACCTGGTGACCGCGTTCACCGACTGGAATGCGTATCGGAGCGGGTTCAACTTCATCGGACTGGACAACTTTGTCGCCGCAATCGAGTCGGGTGACCTGCTGCGGGTCACCCGGACCACCTTTCTCTACAGCGTCGCGGTGGTAGCGGCACAAAACATATTCGGGTTTTCGCTCGCCATGGCCCTCGAACGGAGGACCCGCGTCAGCAACCTGTTCCGCGCGATCTTCTTCGTACCGTGCGTGGTGGCGATCGTGGTCTGGGGTATCCTGTTCAACCAGTTGCTCCACCCCAGCGGCCTGGTCAACCAGATCCTCTCCGTGCTGACCGGATCCGAGGTCGCCATTATCTGGTTGGGCAGCGTGAAGTACACGATTTTCGTGGTGGCCGCCGTCAACTCCTGGATGTGGACCGGCTTTCACATGGTGATCTACATCGCCGCCATCAACGCCATTCCCGAAGACCTTATCGACGCCGGCAAGATCGACGGGCTTGGCTATTTCGCCCGCATACGGCACGTGATTCTGCCGCTCATCATGCAGGGCATATCGATCAACGTGGTACTCAGCACGATCGGCACCCTGAAAGTGTTCGACATGGTGATGGTGTTGACCAAGACCGGCCCGGGCGGCGCTACCAACGTCTACAACACCTGGATCTACGAGGCATTCGGCCAGGCGCTGTACGGTTACGCCTCGGCCATCAACATCTTCCTGATCGTGCTGGTCACGGTAATCGCCTATCCGCTCTACTTCCGCATGAATCGCCGGGTGGTCGACCTGTGACACGCGGCAGACTGCTCGGCGCGTTGAAGTACCTGGTGATCGGCCTGCTCTCGCTGCTGATACTGATCCCGTTCTGGGCCATGACCGTAAACTCCTTCAAAGGGGGGGAGGAGGCGGCCACTCCCACGCTCGCACTGCCGGCAGAGTGGCACGTAGTCGATAACTACGCCACGGTTATCGAGCGCGGCAAGCTGGTGCGGGCGTTCCTGAACAGCGTCATCATTACTGGGGCATCGACCGTTCTGATCCTGTTCTGCAGCACCACGTCCGCGTTCGTTTTCGGGCGCCGCCGCCAGCGCTGGATCAAGCGGCTGTTCTACCTGTTCATGTTCGGAATCATCGCGCCGCCTTCGGTGGTGGTGTCGACGCGGCTGTTCGATGCCCTGGAGCTGGTCGGGACCTATTCGGGGATGATCCTGTACTACGGAGCTACCTTCTGCGCGCTTCCCATCTTCATTCTCACCGGGTTCATGACCACGATTCCGCGTGAACTGGACGAGGCGGGGATCGTCGACGGCGCCCGCCACGGCGACTTGTTTGCGCGCATCACGGCGCCCCTGCTGAAGCCGGCGATTGCCACCTGCTTCATCTGGATCGTGCTGCGCATCTGGAACGACTTCCAGTTTCCGCTGTATATCTTGGGAGGTTCCGTGCGCAAGTACACGATGGTGCTCAGCGTGTATGCCTATATCGGAACCTGGCACGTGGCGTACAACTACGTGTTCGCCAATCTGCTGCTGGTGTCGATTCCGGTGATCGTGGCGTTCCTGTTCGCCCAGCGGCATCTGGTGCAGGGCCTGACCGCCGGCGCGGTGAAGGGTTGAGCCGCCTCACAAGACGCCGGTGATCGCGCCCGCGGTGCGCGCTACTGAAACGCCTCCAGGCCGACCGCCTTGGCGCTCGCGGCGAAATCGCGCTGCATGTCTTCGGCCGCCTCCTGCGGAGTGCGGGTGCCGGCAATGACGGTCGCGGCATACACGCCGGTCAACTGCGGGCTCGCCTTGAGCTTGTACAGGAACGGTACTTCACCGCGGAAGTGTGCCAGCAAGTCCGCGGAGTAGGGAAACATTTCGTTTTCGATACCCATGTACGCGCTCGGCGCCCGGAACGTGTTGTAGAACCTCGCCAGGTTCTCCTGCTCCAGAAACCAGTTGATGAACGCCCAGGCGCCCTCCTGATTGTCACCGCCGGCCTCTTCCTTCACCAGGTAGGCAAACCAGGGGAGGCTGTAGTAAGCGCGGTTGCCCTGTTCGGAAATGTTGAACCCGCCCAGGTTCGTGTTGTTGAACTCCTCGGTGAAGTTGGGCAGCGAGTTGACCGAACCCATGGCGGAATACACGGTTCCTTCGCGGATCGCCACGTACTGGCCCTCGGTAGTGCCCACCAGCGCGTCGGAGTTGAAATAGCCTCGGTCGCCAATCTCCTTGATGTACTCGAACGCCCGCACCATCCCGGTCTCGGCAAAGCTGGTCTCGTTGTTGTTGATACGGTCCTGGACGTCGGTGAGTACGAACTCGTCGGCGATGAAGTTGTCGGCCACGAAGCCGAGGCTCCAGACAGACTGACCCATGGCGTACATCGGGTCGAACCCGGCGGCTCTGACCTTGGGTGCGACGTTGTCCAGGAAGTCGCCGGTACTGGAAGGCACGGTGACCCCGGCGGCCTGCGCGACCTCCTTGTTGTAGAGGTACCCGCGCAGCGTGATCGGCGAGTAGGGTATACCGTAGTTGCGGCCGTCGACCGCGTTGGCTGCCATGACCGCTTCCGGCACCTTGGCGCCGATCAGGTTGTCGCGCGCCCAGTCGGTAATGTCGACGAAGTTCTCCTTCGGGTTGTACACCAGGTACTCCGCGGGCGTGCCGTGGCCGATCAGTATGTCCGGCCCCTCACCGGTCGCCAGGCGAGTTGCATTGGTGGTGAAGTAGTCCTGGCCTCCCGGCGCCGGAACGACTTCCGTCTCCCAACCGGTCTCGGCCGTGAACCACTCCAGCATGCCCAGGAATTTCTCCTCTACCTGGTCATCGAACAGAGTGATGTGCACCACTTTCCTGGCGGTGCTCTCCTCCTGAGGCGTGCCCGACAACGGCGCGGCGGCGAGCGCCATCGCGAGTATGACAGCGGAAACTGTTGCTCGTTTCATTCCGCCATGGTGATTCAGGCGCGGGGGGCTGTCAAGTTTGCTCGGTCGCAACGGCCGCAACGGCGGCGGGAGGTTGCGGCGTTACGGCTACGAGATGCGGATGTTGCGGGCGGCGATGAACTCGCGGTAGCGGGCGAAGGCGGCGTCGACCGCCTCGGGGGTGAGGTCGTAGTCGGCCAGGTCGTAGCTGTGCCGCGCCTCGCGCCGGCGCCGCTGGGCTTGCTGCTCCTGCCACGCTGCCATGGCGGCGACGGCCGCCGGCTCCAGGGTCCAGCCGAAGTGATCGTAGATGCCGCGCACCGTTGCCCACGGATCGTCGACCAGGTCGACATAACTCACGTCGCACCAGCGCGGCTGCAGGTCGGGACGAGATTCCCGGAAGGCAACGGCCCTGTCCAGCATGGTGCTCATGTCAGCAAGCTGCTCCTCGCCGAGGACGCGGCGGGAGGTGGGCTCGGTGGTGCGGAGACGGAGTTGCTCGATCAGGCTGACCCACGAGCCGGTCAACGCGCGGGGATCGCGGTGGGTCTGGATGAAGCAGGCATCCGGGTACACGTCGATCAGCGCCTCCAACTCCATGAGGTGGACCGGTGCCTTCAACAGCCACTGCGCGTACGGTCCGGGGTTCTTCAGGCGCCGCTGCCAGGTGAAGTGCTGGATGGCGCGGCGGTGGTAGCCGTACGCCGGGCGCGCATCGGCGGCGGCCAGCCACCGGCCGTACTCGGGTACCTGGTAGACGTTGGTGTTGGACCAGGACACGAAGGTGTGGCGCAGGAGGCCGAGGTCCTCTTCGGGCTCGTCGACGTCGATGTGATGCGCGCCCGCGAACGATTCAAAAAAACCGGCGGCAACGAACACGTCCAGCAGCCGTGCGCGCCTTGTGTCGGCGTTGGTCCACGCGGTGGCGTAGTCGCCGTCCGGCACCACCGGTTCCGCCAACTCGTAACTGTGCACGGTCCAGAAGCGCGGGTCGCGCGCCAGGAGCCGATGCAGGAAGGTGGTGCCGGTACGGTTGATGCCGACGATGAATACCGGCCGCACGATCGGTTCACGTTCGATCTCCGGGTGCAGCAGGCGCTCACCGGTGAGTTTGGCGTTGTTGCGCAGGCTGGCGCTCAGGTCGGAGACGACGACGGCGCGCTTGGCCTGCAACAGCCGCGCTTCCGGCGCCTGCAGTGCCTGCACCAGGTGCGCAAGCCCGCTCCGCAGCCACTCGGGATAGGTCAGTTCGAACGGCGCGCCAAACCGTTCGGCGAACGCCCTCGCGCGCGTTATCAGCCGGTCGTAGTCGATCTGCGGCTGCGGCAGCGAAAACGGCCATCGTTCCCGGTGCTCCCTGATCCAGTCGTTGGTGCGCCGGAACATGGTCAGAATCCCCGGCCACTCGATCGCAAACGGGCAGTCCTCGCGCAGTGCGCGGTCACTGACCGGCACGTCGGCCAGCGCCCGGCTCGCGCTGAACCAATAGGGCGCGAAATTCTCGAACATGGCCCAGTAGCCGTGCAGGGGCGAGTCCTCGCCGCGCGCTTGGCAGGCGCGCATGAACGTGTCGTGAGGAACCTCGCGCAGGTAGATACCGAAGTCGGCCAACTCCAGGTCGTGCGGGGCCGGATTCGGGTTGCAGCAATGATACAGGGTGAACTGCCGCTCGGGGTTGGCCGCAATCGCCGTACAGATCCGGCTCATGGTGTCGACCGCATGGTTCTGGCGTTGAAACGAGAATCCGCCCGGCATCATCTGGACGTCCGCAACCGCGGCGTACACCCGCACCGAGGTGTCGTTCGGCTGGGTAAATCCGGTCGTGGAGCGGCTGGTAAGCGGCAATCGGAACACCGCCGCCGGCAAGCCGGCCTGGTGCGCGTACAGGACACTCTGCTCGGCGACCAGCTTGCTCCACGAGTAGCCGCCAATGGACAGCGGGAACATGCGTTTCATCTCGTTCAGATCCGGCTGCCCCTGGTGGTCGATGCGACGGTCGGCAAACTCGTTGGCGAAGTCGCAGAAGTACTGCGGATACACCCCCATCGTGGAGGCGTGGAACAGGTGCTTGAGCCGGGTGCGCAGGCACAGTTCGAGGATGTTGCGCATGCTGAATGCGTTGGCCTTGCGGATGGCAAGATAGGACGCGGACAGGCTCACTTCCGCGGTGAAGTGATGGACCGCGTCGATGCGCCGCGCGAGGTCGTCGAAGGCGGCCCGGCTCAGCCCGAAGCGCGCATCGCCGACATCGCCGGTCACCACACGGATGCGCGCAGCGAACGCCTCATCCCACATGTCCGCCTCTTCCAGGGCACCCCGGAGCCGCTGCAGGCCGTGCTCGCCGTCGGTGGCCCGCACCAGGCAGTGCACTACCAGGCCGCCTTCCATGCTCAGCAGGTCGCGCAGCACGAACCGGCCCACGAACCCGGTCGCCCCGGTCAGCAGCACCTCCTTTACCTCGGTCACCGGTACCGCCGGCGCCGGCTTGCCATCGCCGATGGCGCGGCGCACGAACGCCCGCAGGCTGTCCAGGTCGCGCTGACACTGCGGCGGCAAGGTGCCGGCCAGCGGCGCTACCCTCCTGTCGGCTGCTGTCGCAGTGTGCGCCATTCGCGCTTCCTATCTGCGCGCGGGTGTGTTGCGCAGATCACGGATGATGAATTGACGACCTTGATCGAACCGTGGCACTAAATTGCAATTGTAGCTACCGAGTTCATCAATGACGTCTTGGTCCTCAAAGTCCGAGTCTCTGGAAATGAAGTAGCTCTTCCGTTCGTGGTATCCACGCAGATGCGAGATGATGGATGCGTAAACGATAGAGTCCTGTGGAGAGAAACCGTGCGCGGTCTGATATCCACTTGCGTTGCCCAACACCGACGCATCGAGTGGAATCGATTCGGCAGCACTCAGCAGCCTGGAGGATATCTTGTTCAGGTTGCGGCTCTCCTGCTCCGCGCTGCTTATGAGCAGATCGGTGATGCTCTCAAATCCGCTCAGTTGGGCGGTGTTGGTTGCGGTTCGTGCAATCTGTTTCAGTTCCTCATCCAGTGGTCTCTTCATTTCTCTGCGTCGTATGCGGCGATGCGCGAGGGTCCCATGAGGTTCGGCCAGACAGAAGGCAGGCACTACAAGGCACGCTTGGCCTTTCTCGCAAAGCTCCAGGATACCCTCACAGCTTGCCGATTGTTCCTGTTCAAGGGCAAGTTCCAGTACGAAATTCGACTCGACGTAGACGTTCACACTACCGCTTCGTACTCAATGCGTCCGTCCCGAACCGCGGTGTCGAGTCCGGACTCGACGAGTATACGCTGCGTATCCGTAATCTCGTCCGCCCTACGCGCCGATCGCATCACGTCTCCCAGCCAAGCCTCGACGACCAGCTCAAATGTATGACCAGTAACGCGTTTGGGACTTACGCCTGCGCCCTTGAAATAGGGTGCGAATTCCGCTGTCGTGTCGGCTTTGTGAGTTGGCGGGACAGGGCCGAGCGTTGTCCCCGAGTCCTTCCACATATACAGGCTGTCAGGTGTTACCAACAGAAAGAAGTCGACACCGTCGATGTCCCAGTGGGCAAGGATGTTCCGCCGTGTGAACTTGGCCCACTCGACCGACGTACGCATCTTGCTCTTGATCTCTACGACGGCGGTCAATCGACCATGGGAGTTATAAAGAGCCAAATCGGCGCGGGCATTCACTTGGCACTACCTCTTCGCAACGGGCGTTGGGAAGACGATGCTCCCATCATGATGGTTTGGTCAAGGAGTCCGCGGTCGCCGCAGCGCCGTTGGGGAAGTGGTCGGCGGGGGTGCTGGCGAAGGCGGAGGGGACGCGGCGGGCGGGCGGCGGTTCGGAGACGGTGCGCTCGGCGCCGTCGGCCTCGCCCTCGGATTCATCTTCGTCGCCGCCCTGGTCGCCGGTCATGATCGCCTCGGCGAGCGACAGGCAGGTGGCGGTGGTCATCAACTCCAGGGCGCTGACCTGATGGTTGAACTGCATGCGGATGAAGGCGCCGAGCTCGGCAACCGAGATGGAGGTGAGGCCGAAGCTGGATAGCGGTTCCTCCGGGCTGCCCTCGTCATGGCCGCACAGCTCGGCCACCTTGTCGGTGATCTGCGCCACCACCGCGTCCAGGGTGAGCTGGCCGCCGGCGTCCACCGAGAACGCGTCCTGGTTGCTGAGGATCCGGCCGGTGCGAAGGTAGTCGGGCGAGTCCACGGTCCAGGGCGGTCGCGAGAACAATGCGGTGACCAGGT
Organism: Spirochaetaceae bacterium bin103; assembly: GCA_002238925.1. Taxonomy (GTDB): domain Bacteria; phylum Spirochaetota; class Spirochaetia; order SZUA-6; family Bin103; genus Bin103. The sequence goes on from MPNH01000047.1 coordinate 11,676, forward strand.
GGTCGCGGTCGCCCATGGTGCGCATGGCGTAGTCGAGATTGGTAATGGCGAAGTCGGCGCTGATTGGCGGTACGCCGCCGGCCCGGCTCATGCGCAGCACGTGCAGGTTGCGGGCGGCCATGCCGGCCTCGGCCACGGCGGCGAGGTTGTAGGACAGCACCGGCAACCCCCGGCGCCGGCGCAGGGCGGCCAGCCCGTCCACGAACCCGTTGGCGGCGCTGTAGTTGACCTGACCCGGGTTGCCGAGCGTCGAGGCGATCGACGAGAACAGCACGAAGTGGTCGAGGTCGCAGCCGGCGGTTGCGTGGTGCAGGTTGAGGGCGCCGCGCGCCTTGGGGGCGAACACCTTGGCCAACGATTCGGAGGTGAGATCGGCGAGCAGGTTGTCGTCCAGCGTGCCGGCGAGGTGAAACACGCCCTTCAGCGGGCGCTCCAGTGCGCCGACACAGCGCCGCACGTCCGCCTCCTCGGCCACGTCGCCGGCCACGATGTCGAGTTCGACTTCGTCCGACAGGTACCACAGGGCACTGGTCCTGCGCAGCCATTCGGCGCTGCGGCGGCGCTGCGGATCGCGGTCCAGCAGGGTGATGTGGCGGGCGCCGGCGGTCGCCAGGTAGGGCAGCAGCAGCCTTCCGAAGCCACCGAACGCGCCGGTGACCAGGTAGGTCGCCTCGGCGTCGAGAAAGGGGCGCAGATCGGCGACCGGCGGCGGCTCATCGCCGGTCGCCGATGGGGCCTGCAGGACCAGCTTGCCGGTGTGCCCGCCGGTGGTCATCAGCCGCAGCGGCTCCTCGTAGTCGCGGTACGGGAAGGTAGTGATCGGCAGCGGCGGCACCGCGCCCTGGTCCAGCAGGTCCAGGCACTGCTGCGACAGCTCGCGCGTCAGGTACGGGTCGTCGTTCATCAGCCGGTCCACGTCGATGGCCGCGAAGCGCAGGTTCTTGCGGAATACCGACAGGCCGAGCGCGTTGTCGGCGTAGATGTCCACCTTGCCGATCTCGCAGTGCCAGCCGCCGGGCCGCAACGCCTCCAAGCACAGCGCGACGTGGCGCCCCGCCAGCGAGTTCAGCACGGCGTCAACGCCTTCTCCACCGGTCGCTGCCACCAGTTCGTCGTACCAGTCGAGGCTGTGCGAATCGAACGCCGCCCGCACTCCCAGCGCACGGAGCTGCTCGCGCTTGCTCTCGCTGCCTGCGGTGGCGTAGATCTCGGCGCCGGCGTGCCTGGCCAGGGCGATCGCCGCCTGGCCGACGCCGCCCATGGCGGAGTGGATCAGCACCCGCTGGCCTTTGTGCAGGCGCGCCAGGTGAATCAGCGAGTAGTACGCGGTGACGTACACCGACAGCACGGAGGCGGCCTGCTCCATGGACAGTGCGTCGGGTTTGCGGAACACCAGGTAGTCCTTGACCACGGAGCGGTTGGCGATGCACCCGCCTTCGGTGAACACCACCGCGTCCCCGACGCGGCAGGTGCGCACGTCGGCGCCGGCGCGGCGCACAATCCCGCTTGCTTCAAACCCCACCGTCCGTCCCAGCGACGAGTGCTCGAACGAACTCGACGGCAGCAGCCCCAGCGTTACCATGACGTCGCGGAAGTTGAGTGCCGCCGCGGCCACCTCGATCTCGACGTCGTGCGATCCCAGGGGCCTCGGAGCGTAGGTCTTCATCTGCAGGCTGCCGATCTGGCCCGGATTGTCCAGCGACAGCCGGTAGGCGGCATCCCCGTTCCGCACCGACGCGCGCGGGACGTGCGGAACCCGTTCGCGGAGGCTGACCAGCCGCGGCACCCAGAAACGGCTGCCCCGTATCGCCAGTTCGCGCTCCCGTAGATCGCAGGCTTCGAGCCGGGCCATGGCCTCCAGGTCCTCACACGCACCCAGATCCACCAGCCGGAGGTCGACCCGCGCCGCCGTACCCGCATCCGCGGCCACCTCCTCGGTGATGGCGCGCAACGCCCCCCACGCGGCACTGGCACGCGGCTCGGCCACCTCGAACACGGCGCGGCGCGTCACCACGGTCAGGCGGCACTGCTCCTGCGCCTGTGCTACCCGGTACGGTATCAGCGCCTTGACGAAGGCGACCAGGCGCCACGCGAGTCTTTCGCCGGTAGGGTCGTCCGGGTCTTGGCCGCACAGGAAGTCGATCGCCCGCAGGTCGGCGGCGTGCGGCCAGTCGGCCAGCTCGGCGACGCGGTCGTCTGCCAGTTCCGCGTACGGGATGGCGGTCGCCGCACTCCCGGCTTGGTCAAGCCGCGCCAGCCATTCGTCCGCCAGACTGCCCGGTTCGCCGATTACCCAGCGCGGGGCGGCGAGCGCTGGCTCGGCGTCTTCGGGCGCAGCGAGCGGAGCCTGCAGGAGGGTAGCACGGCGCCCGCGGCGCACCTCGGTCCAGCCGGCGGCGTTCCAGCCGGAGCCAGGCTCGCTCCGTGCGCCAGCGCCGTGGCACACCAGCGCCAGGCCGCCGGGCACCGCCAGCCGGCGCAACAGGCCCCATTGCTCCGGGCGGTACGCGGTTGCCTCGTCGTGCAACAGGAGGATCTCGGCGGCGTGCGGCCGCAGCAGGCCGGCATGCAACTCCGGCGCCTGCTCCGCGTCCAGGTCCAGGGCGGCGAAGCGCATGGCAGCGTCGCGGTTATGGAAGGCATCGTAGTGGGCGCGCACCTGCTCGTCGGCAGCACCTAACAGCCAGTATTCGGTCTGCGCCCCGATACTGCCCAGGTAGTCGAAGCATCGGTTGACAACCGTCTGTTCGGGGGCTCGCGCGCCGGCGACCTCGACCACGTGGCAGGCGTACCGTTGGCCGGCATCGACGGCCGGCTGTTCCAACGCCGCGATCAGTGCTGCCGGCTCGAGCGCGTCGTCGCTGCCCTCGGCCAGGTGGGGCAGGAGAGAGCGCACCTCCGGGAGGAACTTGGGCTGCCAGGAGACGACATGCTTGCTGTGCGGGCGGTCGTTCCAGCTCGGGTTGGAGTTGAACGAGAGGTAGGCGTCGATGCACAGCACCAACTCGCCGGTGGCGCCGTCATACAGGCGGATGCTGCCCCCCGAACGATCGCCGCGCCGCTCCGTGTACTGGCCCAGCTCGTTGATGTCGGCCCAGTCCGGCTCCTTCGCCACGTAGCAGGTGAGCCGCGGCACGGTCGGCGGGCGCAGGTACGTCAGTCCCACGGCACGCCGCGGCATGCTGAAGATGTCGGTGGCATGCAGCAGGTGGTAGAGGAAGATCTGCAGGGCACCGTCGAGCATCGCGGGGTTGACGACGTAGCCCTCGTCGCGGCCGTCCGACCAGAGCCGCTCGTCCATCTCGACGTCGAACAGGTAGTTGGCAGTGGAGTTCTCCCACAGCACGCGCTGGATGGTGCGAAAGTGGGGACCGTACTGGAAGGTCTCGCCGAGGCTGGCCTCGAGGCGATCATAGAAATCGGTCTCACCGACGTAGTAGTAGGGTTCGAAGCGGGAGCTGTCGATGTCCGCCAGCCGTTGCGGCCCGGTAACCGGATGGTCGGCGCTTACCAGCCGCAGCGTGCCGCGCGAGTGCAACTCGCTCTTGGCGTCCACGTCGTAGGCGCGGGACGAGATGGTGAAGGTGTAGTGGCCGGGCGCGCCGGTCACCGGGAACAATTCGGTCTGCAGCCGCACCGGCGTCTTCGGGATCGGGCACGGCTGCTGGAATTCGAGCGTGTCCACGTACAGCGGCACGCCCTCGAACGCCTGCAGAAGCAACTCGATATACCCGGCCGCCGGCATGATCGAGGCATGATGTACGCGGTGTTCGGCCAGCCACGGGAAGTCGCGCTCCGACAGCCGCCCCTCGAACAGCAGGTGGTCGCACGGCACGCGGTGGCCGATCAGCGGACCGTGGGCGTACTCCGCCGCCTGCAGGAACATCTCGTCGTCGCTCATCTGGTCGGCCGCGGTCTGCTCGTCGCGCGGATAGCCGGGCAGCAGGTGGGCGACCGGCTCGGGGCGCGGGTACTGTGCCGCGAAGTCCAGTTCCACTCCAGCGCGGAACAGCGCTCCGAGCGCGTCGTGGAAGCGCAGGCAGACGTCGGCGTCGCGGCGCAGCGTCGGGATGCACACCGCGCGCGAGCCGTTGTTCTCCAGGCACTGGACGATCGCGGACTGCAGGGCGCTGTGCGGGGCGAGTTCCAGCACCACGTCGGGCCGGAACTCGCGTACGGCGGTGTCCAGCGCGGAGGCGAAGCGCACCCGGCGGCGGATATTGGTCCACCAGTAGGCGTTGTCCAGCCGCTCGGTGTGCTCGCCAGTGACCGAGGAGACGAACGGCACGGCAGAATCGCAGGCGATGTCGTTGAGGAAGGAGAGCGCATCGTGGGCGTCCTCCTTGAGTTGATCCATGGCCGCCGAGTGGAATGCAATGTTGCCCGGTAGCAGGCGGTGCTGCAGGTTGCGGCGCTCCAACTCCTCCATCACCGGCTGGAGCGCCTCTTCCTGGCCGCATATCACCGTGCTCGCCGGCGCATTCTCGCACGCGATCTCGACCGGCGGCGCGACGCCGTTCGCAGGGCGAAAGGGCACCTCCAACTCGTCGAGCAGTTGTTCCACGCCTGCCAGGTCAAGGCCAATCGGCAGCATGCGGCCGGAGCCGGCGGTGCGCTGCTGCAACGTGGCGCGGTGGTACACCAGGCGCGTCGCGTCGGCCAGCGACAGCGCCCCGGATGCGTAGGCGGCGGCCACCTCGCCGGAGCTGTGGCCGACCACGCAGTCGGGATACACGCCCCAGGTCTTGAACAGCTCGACCAGCGCGCACTGCAGCATGAAGGTGACCGGCTGCGCCAGCCGGCACTCGTTGAGCTCGGCCTCGGGCGCCGCGAAGGCGGCCGCTCGCAACGACGTATCCGAGTGCTCGCGCCAGTGTTCCTCAATGGCGTCGACCGCGCGCCGGAACACCGGGTGCGCGGCGTACAGCGCGCGTCCGCAGCCGGCCCACTGCGTGCCCTGTCCGGTAAACACCATCAACAGCCGGCGCCGGCCCTCTTCCACGTTGGCGACCGGTTCGGGGTTCTCGGCGAACGCGGCGAGCGCCGCCTTGAGCTGATCGAAGTCATGCACGGCGAACGCCGCGCCCGCGGCGGAGTGGGGGCGGCGGGGGGTCACGGTCGCGGCCCGCGTGGAGAAGCGGGTGCGGCGGCGGCTCAGGTTCGCGGCCAGCGTGTACAGGTCTGCTGGCGGCTCGTCGAGCGCCGCTGCCAGCCCGCGCGCGCTCTCCACCAGGGCGCCGGTGGTGCGCGCCGACAGCGGCACCAGGTAGCCGGCACGCGGGGCCAGCGGCACCGACCACAGGCGCGGCTGTTCCGGGCGGTACTCGCGCACTACGCAGTGTCCGTTGGAGCCTCCGAAACCGAACGAGTTGATGCCGACCACCACCGGATGGTCCGGGAACGGTTCGCAGTCGGTCTGCACCTGCATGCCGAGACCGTCGAAGTCGATCTCCGGGTTCGGCACCAAGTGGTTCTGCGACACCGGCGCGAAGGTGCGCCGCTGCATCATAAGCACCACCTTGAGCAGGGCGCAGCCGAACGCGGCGGCCTCCATGTGGCCGACGTTGCTCTTGACACCGGACACCCGCAGCGGCACGTCCCGGTCGCTGCCGCCGAACGCCTCGCCGATGGCGTTGCCCTCAATGCGGTCGCCGACCACGGTGCCCGTGGCGTGCGCTTCGACGTAGTCGAATTCCGCCGGCGCGCGGCCGGCGCGCGCGGCCGCCTCCCTCATCAGTCCCATCTGTGCGTGGCGGGTGGGGGCGGTGATGTAGCGGCCCTGCGCCAGGCCGACACTGCCGTCGGCGGCGCCGGCCGCGTTCACGGCGGTCGCCTCCACCACGGCGTGGATAGGATCGCCGTCCCGCTCCGCCGCGGCGAGCGGTTTGATGGCGAACACGAAAGCCCCTTCCGAGCGCAGGTAGCCGTTGGCGTCCGCGTCGAACGAGTGGCACTTGCCATCCGGACTGATTACCCCCAGCGCATTGAAGCCGGCGCTTTGCCGGGACGATCCCAGGTAGCTGGCCGTCGCGACGACAGCCTGCTCGCAGTCGCCGGAGCGCAGCGCGTTCAGTGCATCGTGCAGCGCGGTCAGGCTCGCGGAGCAGGCCGTACAGCACGTCAGCGACGGCCCCATCAGATTGAAGTGGTAGGAGATGCGGTTGGCGAGCATGGCCAGGCTGATGCTCGGGACGGTGAATTCGTTGGCGCCGAGCGGCGCCCGCCAGTTGGAGTGGGAAGGCACCTGCGCGCCGACGAACACGCCGGTGCGGCTGTTGTGCAGCGCGTGCAGGTCCCAGCCGGCGCGTTCGCACGTTTCCCAAGTGCAGGTCAGCAGCATGCGCACGTGCGGATCGGCGGTCAGCATCTCGTTGTGCGACATACCGAACAGGTTGCGGTCGAACCGCATCTCGCGCCCGTCGCGGATCAGCCCCTCGTAGGGACTGGCCAGCCGGCCGGGCCCGGAGAATTCGCCGATCGGGCGGAAGCCGCGCTTGTAGCGGTCGACGATCGGTTCGCGCACGATGTCCCGCTCGCTGAGCAGCCGCCAGAAGTCGTCGTCGGTAACGATGCCGCCGGGCAGCCGGTGGCTGTACCCGACAATCGCGACCGCGTGTTCCCGCTTCGGCGAGTTCATGGTGTCTTGGTTGTTACTCGGAACGGGAGCCCTGGAACGTCGCGAGGCGTTGCTTGGGGCCGTCGATGGCGCCACTGATCTCGTCCCCATTCACCCTGGCGGTGAATGTTACGGTGCGTTTGCCGGGCAGCATCGGAATCGAGATCTCCGACTTCCAGCGCACCGCGTTGTCGCGCACCTGGCCGTCGTCGAACTCGACGGTCATCTTTTCGCCGATCAGTGAGCCGGATGCGGTCTCGCCGTCGGCCTGAAGCTTGAGGGTGCCCTTGCGGACGCCGCGCAGCGTTTCCATGTCGATTGCCCACGACCCGTTCATATCACTCATCTGTTTGTCCAATCGATAGCAATTATGCTTTAATGTGTCTGGAAAGGCAAAGGGATGATCTTCGTTCCGCGAGACATGCAATTGGGGCCGCCCGAGTGGCATTCCGTTGCCGGCTACCAGATGGAAGCAATCTCCCAGGCTTCGAGTGAGATTGCCGTCGCGGGACCACGGGAGGCAAACAGGGCCGCCGCAACGTCCTCCGCGGGCGGGTAGCAGACCCGCGTCACCGACGCCGACCCGTCCTGAATGAACAGTTCCATCACCGAGTGGTCCAGGAACAGGTGCAGCCGCAGCGTGTCGCCGGCGGCGAGTTGCACGGGCACGCGGGTGCCGGCCACGTGCAGCGTGCCCGGCGCGTAGCGGATTTCCAGCCCGCCGGAGCCGTCGTCCCGGCAGCGCACCCGCAGGCCGCAGCTCGCGGCACCGCGCGGGTCCAGCTCGGCGGCGATTTCCACAGCCTTGCCGCGCACTTCCGGAATGAGCCGCGCACCGTCGTCCAGTTCCAGGTTCTCGACGCGGGTATGGCGCCGGCGCAGGCGGTTCAATTCCGGCAGCGGTGCCTGCATGAGCCGGCCGTCGGCGATGCTCAGCACGCGCGGCAGCGACATGCAGCCGTTCCAGCCGCGCCCCTTCGCGAAGCCGCTCACCCAGCCGGCCAGGATGGTGCGTCCGTGCGGGTCCACGAATGCGGTGGTGCCGTACAGGCCGCGCGAGTGCAGGGCCGGCTGCTCGGCGCCGCCGTAGCCGTAGTCCAGGATGCGCGGCGGGCCGTCGGCCGTGAAGGTTACCGCGTCGGGGTCGAAGTCGCCGAGCAGGTAGCTGATCGGGTAGGTGGAGCGGATCAGCACGTACCGGTCGTGCAGCGTGAACACGTTCGGGCACTCGCCGGCCACGCCGTCCTCGTGCGCCGCGATCGAGGCGGTGCCGCCGAGGTGGCCGACCGCCCGCCACTCGGTCAGCTCCGGGTTGAGCGCTTCGCACACCAGCCCGTCGCTCTGCTTGAAGGTGGCGAACACGCGTCCGCCGTGGCCAAACAGGTAGATGTCCGCCCAGATGGCAGGGATGTCGGCCGGTACGCCGCTGTTGCCGGGTGTGAGCCCGAGGTCGACCGTCCGCCAGGTAAGCAGGTCGTCGTCCGCCGGCAGCGCACCGCGCGGCTCGCGCTTCTGCTCCGGGAACCCCACCGGCGTATGGGTGTAGAACAGCATCGGCGTGCCATCGGTGCGGATCCAGGAACTGCCGGACGCCAATGCGCGCGCGCCGTCCTCCGGGCGCGGCAGCAGCGCCGGCGGCAGGAACTCCCAGTACACCAGGTCGCGGCTGCGCGCGTGCCCCCAGCCGATGCCGCGCGCCTTGGCCGCGGTGATGTCGTCGCTCCACGGCAGGAACTGGAAGAACACGTGGTACCAGCCGCGATGGTGGAACGCGCCGTGCACGTCGTTCATCCACTGTGCCGGCGGCAGCAAGTGGTACACCGGCCGCGCCGGATCGGCCGCTGCCCGCGGCGCCGCCTCGGCCACCGCCGCCATCGCTCGCCGCGTCAGTTCGTCGATCGCTGCCACGGCGCTACTCTGTCATCCCCGCCCTCGGCGGGCAAGCGCGGCCCGCCTCACCCGAGTCCCAGCTCCCGCAAGGCATCTCGCCAGTGCAGGCACAGCACGCTGCCGATCTGCATGCGCGTCGCATCTCTGCTGACGCACAGGGCCAGTGGGTGGGCAAAGTCTCCGGTAAACCCCTCCAGGGCGCGCGTATCGCGTTCGTCGATGCGGTCGGAAGACTTGATCTCGATTAACGCCACCGGCATGCCAGGCCGCTCGATCACCAGGTCGATCTCCGCTCCGGCTCCGGTCTGCAGGTAGAACAGTCTCCAGTCCGGGTACCGGTACCGCGAGATGTGAAGTATCTGGGTGATGACGAAGTGTTCGAATGCCTTGCCGAACTCGTAGGTCCCGGCGCGCAACGGCACTTCCAACGTCCGTTCCAGCGACCGTTTCACGCCGATGTCGAAGAAATAGAACTTCGGATTGGCACGCTGCTGTTTCCTGATCGAGCGGTGATAGGCCGACAGATGAAAGCCCACCAGAGTGTCTTCCAGGACGCTGAAGTAGGAAACGACGGTCTTTGGATCCGCGGCCACGTCGCGGGCGATGTTTGCATAGTTGATAATGGTGCCGTTCGACTGGGCCGCCACCTCGAGGAATTCCCGGAACGGGTCGAGCCGTCTGATGATCTGCTCGGCGGCGATCTCCTCTTTCACATAGGTCAGTGCATACGCGCGAAGGTAGGCGCTCTTGTCCTCTGCGCTCGCCAGCGAGTAGATCCTCGGTAGCGTGCCCCAGCGCAGGGCGTTTTCGAGCACGAACGCGTCCAGCAGTTCCGGCACGGTAAGCGGGAACAGGTTGTGCACAAACGCTCGGCCTGCCAGCAGATTGGACGCCCCGCGCCTGAGCTTTCGGGCGCTCGAGCCGGTAAGCACGAAGCGCTTGCCGGTGCTCTCGATCAGCCGATGGACCACGTCCAACAGCCGCGGCGCGCGCTGCACCTCGTCGATCAGAATCCACTGCACCGACGCGGGCAGCGCCCTGACCTCGCTCTCCAGCAGGCCGGGCCGTCTCCGGTAGCGGTCCTCGGCCTCCGGGTCCAGCAGATCCACGTACCATGACGCCTCCGGATCGAACGCCTGCCCGATATGGGTGGTCTTGCCGGTACCACGTGCACCAAACAGAAAGAACGAATTGCCGCGGCTGACCTGCAGAAGGCGGCGAAACATGGTGCGATCCTACTCGAAAACAGGATCGTAGTCCATATTTCGATTCGAAAAAAGGACCATGGTCCAGGGTTTCGCAGACCTATATTATTATGATAGTGGTATGAGTGCAGTACACATATCTCAGGTTCACCCGGAGACCGTCAGCGCTCTAAAACGGCTGGCGCGCAGCAACCACAGGTCCCTGCAGGGCGAACTACGCGCCATTCTGGAGCGGGCGGCGAGAATGGCGCCGCCGGACCCCGCCAAGGACGAGTTCAAGCTGGTGACGGTACGCACCGGATACACGGGATCGTGGAGCCGTGAAGAAATATATGGCGCCGACGGTCGGTGAGGTGGTGTTCGTCGACACCAACGTACTGGTGTCAGCCACCGACGAGTCGCGCTCGCAGCACCGGGATGCCTACCGGCTGATCGCCGAGTCCGGTCCGCGAGGGCTGCACTTGGCAGCGAGCGGACAGATTCCCTGGGCCTCAGTCGGGGCCTGCGCGGCAAGCGCTTCCATGACGCCAACATCGTGGCGACCATGGTTGCGCACGGGATTCGCACCCTGGTCACCGAGAATGGGGACGATTTCACGTCCTTCGATGAGATCGAGACCATGGCGATCGTAGCCCTCGACCGCACCGCAGGCGTCGGCGGGCAGGCCGAACAAGACCCGAAGGCCACTGGCCAAGGTAAGCGCCCGTCGTAATACGGCTTAGCGGCCGGTGGGGTGGATGGTGACGTAGTAGGAGCCGATGGTGCGCTCGATGCGGTCGTGGAAGGCGGCGGAGAGCCGGTCGGGGCCGGTCTGGAGGTCGACCTCGAACGCGGCCGCGGTGTCGCCGGACGGGGTTTCCGCGTGATAGCTGCGGCCGCCCACCGTCAGCGCGGCCCAGCCGATCGGCAGCGCCACGCCGCCGGAGTAGTGCGGCGCGTGCTGCTCCTGGATGGCGTCGCGGCGCCACTCGATGTCGTCGCCGTCGATGCCGGCGTCCAGGGCGTAGCCGGCGTCTTCCGGCCAGCGGCGCAATTCGATGCGGTAACTGCCGGCGCGGCGCACGTCGATCGCCCAGTAGCCGCCGGCGACGTAGCCTTCCCGAACCTGGCGCTGGTTCCAGGCGCCGTTGCACGCCTCGTTGCGCATGTCGTGGGTGGTGAGCCGCACCGGCTCGGCGTCCTGGCCGATCACCATCGGCACGTCGCGGTCGAACTGCTCGGAGACCAGCTCCCACCACTGCTCGTAGCCGGCGCGCAGTTCGGCCACCACGTCGGGGTGTTCGGCGGCGATGTCGTTGCGCTGACCGGGGTCGCCGCGGAGGTCGTACAGCTCCAGGCCGTGCACCAGCCGCCAGGGGCCGCGCATCACCGAGCTCAGGCGCCACTTGGCGGGGTTGGCGATGCGCTGCGTGTCGGCCACCAGGATGCGCTCTCCCCAGGCGCCGTCGTAGTCGCCGCGCAGCAGCGGAGTGAGGCTACTGCCGTGAAACGAGCGGTGCTCCGGCGGGGTGACGCCGCACAGGTCGAGAATGGTGGGCATAAAGTCCACGTAGCTGGTGAGCTGCCCGACGTCGCGGCCGCCATTGGCGCCGGCGCCGGGGTAGCGCAGCAGGAACGGCACGCGGTGGCCGCCGTCGTAGGGGGAACCCTTCTTGCCGCGCATGCCGGCGTTGAAGCTGCCGGGCCCTTCCTGCGGGAACCCGTGCGCGTCCAGCTCCACCCCGGTGGCGGTGCCGTTGTCGGTCATGAACACGACGATGGTGTTGTCGGCGAGCCCGAGCTCGTCGAGGCGGCGCAACAGGAGGCCGAAGTTGTCGTCGATGTTGGTGATCATGCCGTAGAAGCGGGCGCGGTCCTCGTGCGGGGTGGAGCCGGCGTAGGCGGCGGCGTAGTGCGGCTCGACGTTGAGCGGGCCGTGCGGCGCGTTGGTGGAGATGTGGCAGTAGAACGGTTCATCGCGGTGCTGTTCGATGAAGCGCAGGCCCTCGCGGAAGAACACGTCGGTGCAGTAGCCCTCGAATTTCGTGGGCACCCCGTTCACGAAGTAGGTGTCGTCGAAGTAGTCGTTGCCCCAGGCGTCGCCGATGTTGCCGATGCCGCCGCCGTTGTGGTAGACGGCGCGTTCGAAGCCGCGTTCGTGCGGGCGGAACGGCTGGCTGTCGCCCAGGTGCCACTTGCCGAACTGGCCGGTGCGGTAGCCGGCCTCGCGCAGGGCGTCGGCCAGGGTCCACTCGTCCTCGCGCAGCAGCGAGCGCCCGCCGATGGTGTGCCACACGCCGGCGCTGTTGCAGAAGTGGCCGGTCAGCAGGCCGGAGCGGGTGGGGGCGCAGGTGGTGCCGACGTGGAAGTCGGTAAAGCGCACCGCGTCGCCGTGGAAGCGGTCCAGATTGGGGGTGTTGATGGCATTATTGCCGTGGCACCCCAGGTCGCCGTAGCCCTGATCGTCGGTAAGTACAAAAACGAAGTTCGGTCTGCGCGTCGCCATGATATGGCGCCAATCCTACCACATCGGCCCCGCCATGCTCGACGCGCGTGGAATTCGCTGCGATCATAGGAGGATCATGATTCCCACCCAACCGTTCGGCTCCACCGGCCACCACAGTACGCTTACCCTGTTCGGCGGGGCCGCATTCAGCCCCGATTCCACCGCGGCGGAGGCAGACCGCGTCCTTGAACTGCTCCTGCACCACGGCGTCAACCACCTCGACACCGCGCACAGCTACGGCAGCGGCAACTCCGAGACGTTGATCGGACCGTGGATGGAGCAGCACCGCGACCGCTTCTTCCTGGCCACCAAGACCGGCGAGCGCACCGCCGAGGGCGCCCGCGCTGAGTTGGAACTGTCGCGCCGCCGGCTGCGCTCCGACACCATCGACCTGATCCAGATGCACAACCTCACCGGCGACGAGGAGTGGGAAACCGCCATGGGCCCCGGCGGCGCGCTGGAGGAGCTGGTTGCGGCGCGCGAACGGGGCGTCGTGTGCTTCATCGGCGTGACCGGGCACGGCCTGGTGGCGCCGCGCATGCACCTGCGCAGCCTGCGGCGCTTCCCGTTCGACGCCGTGCTGCTGCCGATGAACTACGTGCTCGCCAGCAACCCCGACTACTACGGCGACTTCATGCGCCTCAAGGCGCTGTGCTTCGAGCGCGGCGTGGCGGTGCAGCTCATCAAGGCGGTGGCGCGCCGTCCCTGGGGCGGGCGCGCGCACGGCAGCGGCCCCTGGTACGAGCCGCTGGATTCACCGCAGGACATTGCCCGCGCGGTGGCCTACGCGCTGAGCTTCGCCCCCGCATTCATCAATACCATGGCCGACCTCGACCTCCTGCCGATGGTGCTGGAGGCCGCCGAAGCCCCGGCCCCGCGCCCCTCCGACGCCGAGATGGCCGCCATGCTCGCCGACCAGGCAATGCAGCCCATCTTCGAGCAACACGCCACCATCCACTGACGTACCGGTTGTGAGATGGGACAGGAACGGAGAGTCGTTCACAGCGATCCTGGCATTCTCGGGGGTGCCATGGTCTTCGTCGGTACTCGCGTCCCCATTCAAGCCTTGCTGGACTACCTGAAGGCTGGTCGTCCACTGACTGAATTCCTGGACGACTTCCCCACGGTCAAACGCAACCAGGCGACTGCTCTGCTGGAGCAAGCACAGGAACCTTCACCGTGTTCCGCACACTGACGAATGTAGGCGCAACGTCTCAAGCCCCCTGAAGGCAGCCACATCCTCCTCCTGTACGGCGGCAGTCACCGGACCATCATCAAGGATCGACGAAAGGAGCTTGGTGCCGGGTTGTTGTCTGCCATGATTCGCCAGCTTGGGTTGCAACGAAGTGACTTCAGGTAGGTTCCGTTAGGGGGAACATCATGCGATTTGTATATCCAGCACGACTGCAGCGCACCGGCCCGGACGAGGTTGTTGTCTCGTTCCGAGATCTACCGGAGTGCCTTACCTCGGGCGCTGACGAGATTGAGGCCCTGGCGGAAGCCGCCGACGCCCTCGACGTGGCAATTGCCGGGCGCATCGTCTACCCGCCCGCGAACGGCGACCCGATTCCGGTGCCGAGTGCCCGGCGCGCGGACGAGCATGATGTCGTCGTTCCGGCAGACACCGCCGCTAAGGCTGCTCTGTTGCTCGCACTTCGAGACAGCGGGCTTTCGCGTAGCGCACTCGCGCGCCGCCTCGGCGTCGACGTCAAGGTGGTGCGCCGCATGCTCGACCCGCGCCACCGTACCGCCGCCAGCCGGATTGGTGCAGCGCTCCACGAGTTGGGGCGGGAACTGGTCGTAGAGACCCACTTCCCCGAACCGGCCCGATAGCGTACCCAACTAAACCCGGCGCAGGCGGAGCATCATCTGTTTGTCCATGGGGTCGATCCAGGGGCCGTTGCCCCACAGCACCTGGGTCAGGTAGATGTTGCCGTCGGCGTCCACGCCGATGCCGTGCGGCCCGTGCATGACCGGAGCGTCGTGGTAGATGCGCGCCAGGCAGGTGCCGTCCAGCTCGAAGATGGCCAGGCAGTCACCGAAGCCGCGGATGCCGCGGTTTTCGCCGAAGCCGGCGCCCGCCTCGCCGACGTAGACCAGCTCCCGGTCGCGGCCCGCCGCGGAGATGAAGAAGCCGTTGGGGCGGTGGACGCCGGTGCGCCACTCGCTCAGGTAGGTGCCGGCGCTGTCGAACACCTGCACCCGGTGGCCCTCGCGGCTAGCGACGTAGACGTTGCCGGCGCGGTCGGTCTGCACGCTGTGCACGAGGTTGAACTGGCCCGGTCCCTGGCCCGGCTCGCCCCATGAGAACAGGTAGTCGCCGGCGGCGGAGTACTTGTGCACGCGCGCGTTGCCGTAGCCGTCGGCCACGTACATGTCGCCGGTGGCGGGATCGAAGGCCACCTTGGTAGGGCCGTTGAACGGCTTGCCGCTGTAGTGCCCGGAGTTGCGGTCCGGCGTGCCCCACACCTGCAGCACTTCGCCGCCGATAGTGCACTTGCGCACGCAGTGGCCGAACGCGTCCACGCAGTACAGGTGTCCGTCAGGGCCCATGGACAGGCCGTGCGGCACGGTGAACAGGTCGGAGCCCCAACTGGTGATGAAGGTGCCGGCGCGGTCGAACACCATCACCGGGTGCTTCCAGCGTGTGAACACGTACACGCGGTCGTGCGCGTCGTCCACCAGCACGTCCGGGGTGTCCTTGATAATCCAGCCGGCGGGCAGCTGCGCCCACGCCGGCTCCACCTCGTAGGTGAACGCTCCGGATCCGATTCGGTCCGCCATTGTCTCTCCTTCAGGCCGGTCAGGCCGGCTGTGCGATTGCGTCGCGGCGTGCGCGGCTGCTCCGCCTCCACTCCTCCCAGGATGGGGTGGGGCCGGCGCTGAGCACGCGCAACGGCTCGGTGCCGTAGTCGTGCGACTTGGTGTCCAGGTAGTCGGTGGCCGCGCGCTCCGCGCTACCGGGCGGCGTCGAGGCCGCGGTCGGGTGATAGCGGAAGTCGTGGCTCCAGCGCACCCGGTCGCTGCCGTTCACCTTGCTCGCGTGCAGCGTCAGGTTGGTCAGAAACACCACGTCGCCGGCCTGCATCGGCAGCGGGGTAGGGGTGCCCCGCCGCTCCACGTCTTCCGGAATCAGCACGTGGCCGGTTGCGGCCGAGCGGGCGCCGGACAGGAACCCCCACCGGTGGCTGCCGGGAATGACCCACAGGCAGCCGTTGCCGGTGTCGACGTCCACCAGCGGCATCCAGGTGGTGACTACCCGCATGTGCTCGGTGGTGGCCTCGAAGCGGCCGGTCTTGTGCTCGTTGTAGTAGTGGCTGTCCTGGTGCCACGGGAACGCGGTCTGGGAGTCTTCCGGCAGCTTGACCCGAATCACCGAGATGCCGTGCAGGGTCACCTCCGGCCCGATGATCACCCGCAACACGTCCTTGATGGCGGGGTGGGTGTAGAGGTCGTACAGCGCCCGGTTGCACAGGTCGGCAACGGCGAACAGCGGCTTGCGCCCCTGCTGCTCCTGCTCCCGGCCCGACAGCTCCTCGTGGATGGCGGCATAGCGGCGGCCAAACGGCTCGTGCTCGTGCAGCGTTGCCAGGTCGCCGTCCGCGTGCCGTTCGCGGGCGTACGCGTCCACCCGCTCGCTGATGAAGGCGCGCACCGGGTCCAGGTGCTCGGCGCCGAGCGCCCCGCGCACCACCAGGTACCCGTCACGGCGCCACGCGGCCGCGCGCTGCTCGTCGGTCATGGCGCCGCGCTACCAGCCGAGCTTGGTGTGCCGCCCGTGCTGCTGCAGCAGGTCGGCTATCGCATCCCTGGTCAGGTCGAACGGCGAGATGCTCGCCGCCACCTCGCCGAACATCCGCTTGCCGGCGGCGTGCAGCTTCGCTTTGATCTTGTCGTAGGTCTCCGCCACGCGCGGGTGCTGCGGTTCGCCCGGCAGGCCCAGGCTCTGCGCCATGTCCTCGGCTCCGGCGCCGAAGTAGTCGATGCCGTCCACCGCGAGAATATCGTCGATGTTCTCCAGGGACACGATACTTTCCAGTTGCGGCACGATAATCGTGTTGGCGTTGACCTCCTGGAACAGGCGCACGTGGTCGCCGCCCACCTGGCCGTGCATGGTGGCGATGCTGGTCGCGCTGCGCAGGCCGAGCGGTGCGAAGAAGCTGTACTTGACCAGGTCCCTGGCCTCCTGGCCGGTGAGCAGGTTGGGAATCGTGATCACCCGCACGCCGCGGTCCAGGTAGCTCAGGATGGTGCTCTCCGCGCCGTCCGGGATGCGCGTGGACACGGTCATACCGTAGGGGTCGGCGATGCGGCACATCGCCCCCATCTCGGCCGGCGTCCAGGTATCGTGCTGGGCGTCGAAGCTCACGAAGTCCAGCCCGCACCGCCCGGCCAGCTCCACCAGTTGCCCGGACGGCTCTCTGAGCGTCAGCCCGAGCGCCGTCTCACCGCGCTGAATGCACTGCAGAATCTTGTTGGGAACCATAGTCGCCGCCATTCATTGAGCACCCCTCCCACCCTGTCAACCGCCGCCCAGCTAACGCAACAGCACTTCCGACACAGCGGCCCACGTGGTAGATTGCAATCACCTGATCCATGCACACCTACACTGCAGTCGTCGAGCGATGCCCCGAAACCGGTTTCTACGTTGGCTACGTCCCCGGATTCCCCGGCGCGCACAGCCAAGGCGAAACGCTCGAAGAACTCTCCGAGAACCTCAAGGAGGTTATTGCCATGCTCCTCGACGACGGGGAACCGGTCATGGAGGCCGAGTACATCGGCACCCAAACCATCGTCGTCACCTGAGCCGGCGCATGCCGCCCGTCCTCAAGCCCCGCGAAGTGATCGCCATCCTCGTCGCATTGGGATTTGACGAGGTGCGGCAGCGTGGTTCGCACAAACAGTTTCGGCATGCAGATGGACGCGCCACTACTGTCCCATTCCACCGCGGGCGCGACATTTCACCCATTCTCTTGCACCGAATCGCCCGAGACATCGGCCTGACCGTCACACAGTTCATACAGCACCGCCGATAGGAATGAGCCGCGATCGTCGTGGCTTGGTACAATCGAACGCGATTAGGGTCGTCATGGATGCGGACTGCTTCATCAAGCTGACCGAGCAGTATCGGGCGGGACGACGCACCCTGCGTGATGTTGCGCACCGCCTGGATCTGTCACTGAGCGACACGCTCGAAATGTTTCAGCGTCTCGGCATTACCGGCAACACCGGTGCCGACGACACGCTTGCGTCCTTCCGCTCCACATCGAAACCAACTGGCCGTATGTGACCCTGAGGCGAGCGCGATGGTGTTCCTGGCGCAGCGCGGGGGCGTTCATTTCCTGCGGGCCGTGGCACTGCATCGCCCACGCAGCCCGCGGCGCAGCAGATGGTCCGCACCGGCGCACTCGGCGACATCAAGATGATCAGCGTACTCATGACCAACCACTGCCTCGGCATTCACCGCGGGCTGCCTTGGGACCGGGACGCCGACCCCCACGTACCTGTGCCCGGTGAACGCACCTTTGAAGTGCGCGTGTTCGGCACTGACTTTCGAATCGTTCCGTCGCATCCGTGCGCAACCGGAATGTCGCCAACGACGACTCCACCACATTAGTGGTGCTGCGAGTGGATACGGGCGCACCCGATCATGGCTCGAAAGAGTAGAACAACTGATGAAGAATCAGAATACTAATGACTGAAGACTTCAAATCGAACTTGTCGGGGGGTGCTTCACCGTGAGAAACGCTATGACGGGATACAGGGATATCTGCGTCATCTGGATTGAAAGTCCGAAAATAGACGCAATTTAGATATGCTTCAAACCGCTCCGGCAACACAAGCGACTGTAAATCAGGGTCGTCGCGCTTAGTGGCCACCGCTGATGAAGCTAAGTATCTTGGTAGCGATTTTTGTTGCTCAGGGTGCCGGCTCCTATGATATGTACGCAAGATCCCCTCAATTCTCGGATATAGTAGACCGGTACAACTGATATAGTCGCCGTTCAGAAATCGATCAATTGCAGTCTCTACAATGCTGAGATGTGGTGCGAAGGCATCTTGCTTCCGCCAAGTAGAAAGCATCTCCGGAGCTTTACGCTTCACTTCTGCGGCGATCTCTACAAGCAAGTCATCTACGCTCCAGTTCTCCTGAACATGCATGATCATCTTGGCAATTAGGGAGTGCGGCAATCCGATAAAGAGAAACCACTGTGCAGCAAACAGTGTCGTCCAATCAGCATCCGAGATCAGGAATCTCTCCTGAAACAGTACCTGTGCATATACGCCGCCCAACACCTTCGCAAGGTCATACTTACGGTGCTCCTGTCCGCTGCGAGCGAGAGGCCCAAAATCGTAATATAATCCCCGTCTCCAACCAATGGAGAAGACCAGGAGCATTCCTGCATCGTTTGGAATCTCTACCTTGTCGAATTCCAATCGCTGAATGTCGGAGATGACATCCATTGAGACTGGTTGGCCAGCTTTTACCGCTGTGTTCACCCTGGTCGTCATTATGGCATTGATTTCATTGACGTAGATGTGTGTAGTACCGGAGGGCGAAATCACTACCAAGAGCGTGTCTACCTGTGAGGGGCGATGTTCGTGCGGCAGCTTCGATAGTATTTCAGTGGGGAATTGTTCAAGCAGTCGAACAAACATGTGGCCATCCGCGGTTGATGCGAATCCTCGGGTGGATACGAGAACCCTATCTCCCGGCTCCGTCGCCTTTTTCGATTCTGCGACGTACCCGGCGGGCAGACTTGTACCAAGCTCGATCACATACACTATGCTTTCCATCATAACGCAGACACACGTCCCAGCGTCAACCGATAGTGGACCAGCCGAATCGTTCAAACCTACTAATCATCGGTCGGCCGGACCACGACTTGTCATAGGAGTGAAGCGATGGATCATGGAAACTCTTCATTGATAGAGAGTTCTGGCTCCGGTCTGGACTAATCGAAAGGGAGAAGGGTGCCGTTCTGGCGGGTACGTCCGCCGGCCAACCCGTGGCACGTGCCGACACAATTCCGAGGTTGCGGCCTTGCAGGCACCTATCAAGCGTTTCCAATCGGTCCAAGGAACTCAAATGGCACTGCCGTCTCCGGGCTGCGGCGGAGGCTTGGCGCAACAGATCACTCACATGGTCAGGAGTCACCAGATCGGGCAAAAAGAAGTGCGCCTGGTAGCGTCCCGTGCCGATGTCGGCCATGGTGTGCACCTCTTGTTCTTCGCTTTCGGCCAATGGGCGATGAGCCGCACTACTCGTGAGCGCAAGGCATCCTGGAGCCCCCGGGAGAACGTGGTCAGAAGGACGAGGACCGGCGAACACGTTGTGCTCATCGGTCCGATGGACCTCTGCTTATGCTACCGAGCTTGCTAAACTCGGAGGCGCAGGCGATCAGGATGTTGAAGTTGGCGTCGATGGCCCGCGCAGGGAGGATCGAATCGATCATACACGTTAGGTTTCTCGTTCGTGTGATCGGAGGTGTTCAGCCGGATCTATTCGACGGGCGGGGTAGGTTACGTACTTTCTCCCGGAGTTGGCTTGTTGTTTCCGTAGTTGACGGAATATCTCATTGAGGTCGTATCCACACTGGGCTGCCAGTTGGTCCTTAATGGCGCGAACTTCAGCCACGATTGGGTCATTCATCGGTCCATCCTCAGGCCCGGAAGACCTTCATTACTTCGTCGCCGAGGTGGTTGATTACCTTGACGGCGATGCGGCCGGAGGCGGGGCGGTCGAAGGGGCGGGAGGTGTCGCTGTGGAGGGTCTCCCAGGCGTCGCGGTTGATTTCGGCCTTGAGGGTGGTCTTGAGCGATTTGTAGGGGTCGTTGGCGCCGAGGAAGTAGGCGTGGCGGACGAAGAAGCTCTCCTCGTTGTAGTCGGTGTCGATGAACCAGCAGGCGATGCCGTCGGGGCCGTCGCTGCGGATTTCGCCGGTGTTGGGATGGAATACGTCCACGCCGTTGACCTTGACCTGGATCTGGGCCGCGGTGGCGCCGTTGTCCTGGACCGGGATGATCTCGATGTCGGGCTCGCCGAAGATCACGAACAGGTTGCCCTTGCCGGTGTTCTTCAGGTCGCCGGCCATGTGCAGGTCGGCGTTCATGCGGGCCTTGAGGATCGGGACGCGGCCGAGCTTGCTGAACTCGGAGGCATGCGCGTCGTAGCTGAACGCGCAGGCGATCAACACGTCGTAGTCGGCGTCGGCGGCTTCGCGGGCGGCGGCCACCAAGTCGGGACGCGAGACGGTGCCGAACTCGGGGCCGACGAAAACGCCGGCGCGGCGCTCGGTACCGGTGTCTGCCGCACCTTCGAGGTAGCGCCCCTCGGCGCAGATCAGGTTGCCGGGCCACGGGGTGAGCGCGGTGAATGAGATGCGGTCGTCCCGGTGTGCCTGCTGCACGCCCGATGTCTTCAGGTGCTCCAGGATCATGGCCGCGAAGTCTTGCGCCGCGTTGTAGCGGGTCTTGCTCTCGGCGAGGTGGTCGATCAGTTCGTCGTTCTCGCCGACGCCGAGCGTGCGGTGCGGCGCCAGGCTTTCCACCGTGAACGGACCTGCAACGCGGACGATGCCGCGATCCTCGTACGGCTTGTCGTACAGGTACTCGGAGTCCGCCTTGGCGGCGATGGATGCGTCGATCTCCTTCTGCCGCGCGATGCGAGCCTCCCACCAGCGGCGGTGCAGGTCGGTCGGGCCCGCGTCCCATGGGTCGCGCGGCTGGTCCGGCACCTCCCCAAGTGTGTAGTCGCGGCCCAGGGCGCTGTTCAGAGCCAACAGCGCGTCGGCTTTCTGTGCATCGGACTGGACCGACTGCAACCGCTTCCACGCCGCCGCGGCCGGCTCAGGCCACGAGTCGCCGGCGTGCCGCGGGATCTCCCATTCCTCCCAAGTGCGGCCAAGCGCGCCGTTCAATTCCGCCCGCAGCGGCTCCAGCTTCTCCTGCCACCGCTCCCAGATCACGTCGATCTCCGCGTTGTTGGCGATCGCCTTGAGGGTGATGTGCGGCACCCGCTCGTACACGAACCCCTGCCGGATATCGCCGCCGGTCGGGGCGCCCGAGGGTATAGTCTGCGTGAGTTCGGCTTCCTTCTCCCGCCCCGTCGGGCTGTCGGCGAGCAGGTAGTAGGGATAGCGCGCCCCCATTGCGCGCGAACGAGCCAACGCCAAGGCGACGCGGGAGGTATCTATCGTGATCCAGCGCCGCGCCCACTGCTCCGCTACAAATGCCGTAGTTCCCGAGCCGCAAGTGGGGTCCAGTACGAGGTCACCGGGGTCCGTTGCCATGAGGATACATCGTTCCACGACTTTGGACGACGTCTCGACTACGTAGCGCTTGTCAGCGACAAAGCCAGCAATGCTGGTATCGTCCCAGTTGTCCGCAATCGGAAAAGCAAGATAGTCATCAAAATAGCGCACATAGTAGATATTCCTGGAAGCGCGTTGAACGCGATCCGCTCTAAGGAGGCGCATCATCGAGGATTCTTGGGTCTTCCAATAACCTTTCGGAAAAAACTTGGCTCTCTGAAACTCAACGTTGTAACGCGTGCCCGGACTCTGGCTGGTAAGGTTGTCCATCCGGAACACCCGTTGATCGCTCGCTAATTTTGCTCCGGCTCTCTCTTCATCTGTAAGTGTGCGAGTGCTACCACCGATTGACCGAGATTTGCTGTATGCAGTTCCACCAACACCCATCAGATTCTTTAGTTTGAGTGGTCGCCTAAACTTCAGGCTAGTTCGATTTCTTGCGTACCAGACAATATAGTCGGACACGGATGCGAGGAAATTGTCAGTCTGACCGGTCGTCTTTACGAAAGTGACTAACCGAACGAAGTTCTCCCTCCCAAACACCTCGTCCATCAATGCGCTGACGCGGTGAACGTTTTCGTCGCCGATTTGAACGAAGATGCTGCCGCTTTCTGTGAGCAGGTCGCGGGCTACGGTCAGGCGGTCGCGGAGGTAGGTGAGGTAGGAGTGAATTCCGTCGCGCCAGGTGTCGCGGAAGGCCTTCACTTGCTCGGGTTCGCGGGTGATGTGCTCGGCTTTGCCGTCGCGCACGTCGCGGCTGGTGGTGGACCATTGGAAGTTGGAGTTGAACTTGATGCCGTAGGGCGGGTCGAGGTAGATGCACTGCACCTTGCCGCGCAACCCTTCGCGCTCGGCCAGAGAGGCCATTACCTGCAGGCTGTCGCCGAGGATCATGCGGTTGGACCAGTTGGCGTCGTGGCGGTAGAACTCGGTGCGGGCGTTGTCGTCCGGCAGGCCGTTGAAGTCGGCGAACAGGTCGAGTTGGTCGTCCGCCGCCTGCTCGCCCTCCTTGCTGCGCCGCAGCAGGTCGTCGATCAACACCTTCGGGTGGACCTTCTCCTGGATGAACAGCGGCGGCGCCTGCACCACGAGGTCGGACCAGTCCTGCTCGTCCTTGCCGCGCCACACAAGTTGCGGATCGAGGTCGCGGTTGCGGCGCTGATAAGCCACCTGGATGGGGCTCTGATCGGCCTTCTCCATCACCGATTGGTGCTCCGCCGTGGGGATGTTCCTGCGCGACGCATCGCCATGGGTGATAGTCTCGACCTTCTTGGCCCTGGTTCGTTTCGCCATTTACGAAGAATCCTCGCTCGTCGTGCGCAACAGGTCGTGTAACGTAGTCAGCAGATTCGGAACCGCGTCCTGGATAAGAGTCCAGATAATGTCGTTGTCGATGCCGCCATAGGCATGGATAAGGCGATTACGCAGCCCGACAATCGCACGCCAAGGAACGTCTGGAGACGTGTCGCGAACCGACTGAGGCACGTGGGTGGCTGCCTCCCCGATCAGTTCTAGGTTGCGTATCGTGGCATCGTAGGTCCGCGCGTCCGAGATGAACGTGGCTTGTTCATGGCCTTCCGTGTAATTGCGCACCCGTTCGCAAAACCCGATCATGTCCTGCACGTGCAAGCGCCACGGTTGATGGCGGTCGGATTCAGACATAAACTGCCTCCCGCTCGACGAGCGGTCGCAATTCGGCTCGCAGGGCCTTGTCCGTCACCAGGTCGACAGACCGGCCAAGCAGATCTTCGAGATAGAACTGAGCGCCGAAGTACCCTTTCCAGTCGGCCTGCCCGCGGAATGTTACCAGGATGTCGAGGTCGCTTTGGTCCGTAGCTTGGTTGCGAGCGAAGGAGCCGAACAGGGCCAGTTCAGTGACTCCAAACCGCTGCACAAGGGTCGCTTTGTGTTCGCGCAGAAGAGCGACAACCCGTTCTCGGTTCAAACAGTCTGCGTCGATCGCCTGCAGCGGCGACGGCGGCTTGCGACTCGAACCGCCGCTGCTTGTCGCTGCTCTCATGGAAGCTCCCAGCATCGCGTCATCCTATCAGTTCTGCTCTTCGCTCGGCCAAGCAAGTCACAGCATCTGGAGCACTGTGCGCGCGTTCGAATAGGTCGAGCTGGCGGGGAGCTGACTGTGCCGGGTCGGGGTGCAACTGGTCCATCCGCAACAATTCGCCGGCGGTGAACAGGTGATCGCGTAGTGCCGAGCGGCCAGCATCGTCGAGCGGGCCGATCCTGGTCTCGGCGTGCTCGGACAGGACCGCGAGGATTGAGCTGTCGGGTATGGCATCGTTGTCGAGTAGCTCCGCGCTGTGACTGGTAACCACAACCTGGGCCAACTGGCTGGCGTCGGTGAGGCTGTCGACCAGGACGCCGGCGGCGGCGGGATGCAGGGCGCTCTCAGGTTCTTCGATGCCTACCAAGTGTCGGCGTTCCATCACTTCGCCATTACCCTGAAACAGCGCCACCAGGACGCCGAGCGCACGCAGCGTGCCATCGGACATGTTGCTGGCCAGGAACCGCCATGGATGCTTGGCTCCGCGTACCTCCTGGCGGAAATCGAGGGTGAGTTTGGTGCCCATCGTCCGCGAGTCGACACCGGTGACTCCGGGAGTAATCGCTGCGAGATACTCTTCGACATCCGTCTTGCGGCTTCCCAGGTTGGCGAGCACACTCGCCAGGTTGCTGCCATCCCGCTTCAGGAGATCGCCCGGATCAGGTGCCTGCAGGTCGCGGATTGCATCGGGATTGAGATTGTAGAAGCCCATTCCGGACAGTGCGTCGTATACCCGGCGAAACAGATCGAATCCTGACATGTTGACGAGATAGAGGCGGTCGCTCGCGCAGGCCGGGGGATTGGGTATCGTGCTGTCGATGACTTTGCCGTCCGCCACTCGGTAGGAGCCGCGCTCGTCCGCACCGAACACTACGCACTCCTCCCGTTGCACGCTGTACCTGCCGCCGGGTTTCGCCGCGACCCGGAACGCATACCAACCGGTCGCACTCGGAAGCTGAAGATCAAGGCGGATTCCGAAGTGGTTGGGGTGCCCGCCGGACCGCCGCCGCACCTCCTGAATGCCGCCGCGGTCGCGCAGCGCGTGGTCGAGCGAGAAGCGGAGCGCCTCGGCCACGAAGCGCAACGCATCGAGGAAGTTGCTCTTGCCGCATCCGTTCGGGCCGACCAGAAAGGACAGCGGCGCCAACGGTACGTCACAGGCGGCGATGCTCTTGTAGTTGCGCAGGGCGATCCTGGTTACCAGCCGCGGGTCGGCAGTTTCGCTCATGACGTTCGCAAGGCTCCTTCTGCCGGCTGGCCGGTGCGCGTTTGCGTTTGTGTCCGGACGGCGGCCGCGAAGTCGTCCTGCAGGGTATATACATCGGTGAATTCGGCGAAGGCCCAGCGGCCGTAGGTGCCGGCGCGGTTGATGCCGGGGATCCAGTAGGTGTCCATGGTGTCCTTCTTGTCCTTGGCGTCCTCGCGGCGGTAGCCCTTGATCTCCACCACGAGGTGGAGCAGGTCGTCGCCGCCGCGGCCGTCGTCGACCAGCACGATGAAGTCGGGGAGGTAGGTGCGCGCCTCGGAGCCGTAGCGGTAGGGGACCTCCAGCCCCAGGCCGTGGTTCTTGACGTAGGCGCGGACCTCCGGCTGCGATTCGATGAAGCGGCAGAACTCGGCCTCCCAGCCGCTGTCGCACACCACCCAGTTCACGTGGCAGCGGCGCGGGTCGGTTTGCCAGCGGGTCTGCTTGGAGGTGGTGAAGTTGACGTGCATGGTCGAGCCGGTTGGATTGTAGGGGTCGAGCACCGCGGTGACCGCTCGCTCGCCGAGGTGGCGCGCCACGATGCCGCGCGTGATGCGGGTGCAGGCCTGGTCGGCCAGCTCCTGGTACATGAGCTGGGCAGGGTAGGTGCCGCCCTTGCAGATCAGGTGATGGTCCAGCCAGCGGCGGGTGACCCGCTTGAGCTGGCCGAACAGGTGCAGCTTCGGATCCTCGTTGCGGTCGCGCCAGTGTTTTTCCAGCAGGATCTTGGTGAGATGGTAGACCAGCGAGGAAGGGCGCAGGTCGCGGCGGTGCACCAGGTTCAGGTCGACGCCCTCGCCGATGATCCCGGCGTTGTGGGTAATGGAAGGACCGACTACTTCCGGGGTGAGCACCAGGGTCGAGTCCCGGTCGAACTTCGCGTCGACGTGCTCTTCGGGCAGCTCGACGCGGTAGCCCTGCACGCGCGGGAAGCGGATCTCGCACCCATCCCGATCCGGGGTGACGGCCAGGACCGCTACCGTTTCGCGCGGCTTGTGGTGCTTGGCCACCACCGGCTCGGCGGTGAAGTCGAACGGGATGCCGAGCACGTCCGCATACTCGACGTTGAACAGGTTCTCGTCGTTCAGGTCGTAGGACTGGCGGCGCAGGGCGCGGCCCACCACCTGCTCGCACAGAAGCTGGGTGCCGAATGCGCGCACGCCGAGGATGTGCGTAACGGTGCGCGCATCCCAGCCCTCGGTGAGCATCGACACCGACACGACGCAGCGGGTGGCGCCCCCGAGCCGGCCCGCTACCCCGACGGTGTTCATTACCTCGCGCAGCAGGTCGTGGTCGGACAGGCTCTCCGCCTGGCGGCGGTCGCCGGTGCGCGCGATGATCTCCTTGCGGAAGCGCGCGATTTCATCGCCGGCGGCGGCGCGGAAGTCCTTGCCGAGCGCCTCGCCGGAGTCGAGCTGCTCGCTGTCGATCAGCAGCGTGTGCGGCTTGGCGAGCGGGTTGCCGTAGTCGTCGAAGTTGCGGAACAGCTCCAGCCGCCCGTTCACCAGCGACGCGGAGCCGTCCTCATGCTGGCGGTGAAACCCGGAGATGAAGTCGTACACCAGCTTTGAGGTGGCCGTGTTGTTGCACACCACGATGAAGCAGGGCGGCACCTCGATGTCGGCGTCGCGCCACTGGTCGAAGACCTTCACGTAGTGGCCGTAGAGTGCCTCCAGGGCGGTCTGCAGCTCCACCGGAATGCTCAGCGGGTCCAGGGCGGCGGACTTGGCGCGGCCCTTGCGCGGCATGCGCTTGCCGATGTGCTCCCACAGGTTGCGGAACTTGGGCATGTCGGCGCCGGGGATGTTGTCGGCCACCGGCACCCGCGGCAGCTTGACGATGCCGCACTCGATGGCGTCCATCAGCGAGAAGTCGCTCATCGTCCACGGAAACAGGGTGCCCTCCCGATAGCCGGAGCCGCGCAGGAAGAACGGCGTGGCCGACAGATCGATTACCCGGCTCAGGCCGAGCCTGCGCTGCACCACCTCCAGGCCGGATATCCATACCCGCGCCGCCTCGCTGTTCTTCCTGGCCTCCTGGCGGTCGTCTCCGGTGAGCTTGCCCTCGGCGCGCTCCTGCTCCGGCTTCTCGCGGTAGCAGTGATGGGCCTCGTCGTTGAACGCCATCACGTTCTTCATGCCCATCAGGCCCGGCATCACCCGCTGCAGCATCTGCCCCTCGGTCTCGAGGGTGTGCAACTCCGGGCCGCGGCCCTGCAGCAGCGCGCGCCCGCCCTTCGAGAGGTCCTGCGTCTCCCGCCGCATGAAGGCGTGAAAGTTGGTGATAACGATAGTGGCGCGGTGCAGGTCGCCGAGCATGTCGCGCGGCACCAGTTCGCGGCTTTCGTAGTAGCTGTCCGGGTCGTTGGGCTGCAGTACCCGCAGCCGGTCGCGAATGGTCAGGCCGGGGGTCAGCACCAGGAAGCCGCGCGTGAACCGCCGGCTGTTCGGATGCCGCACCGCGTTGATGGTCTGCCACGCGATCAGCATCGCCATCACGGTGGTCTTGCCGGCGCCGGTGGCCAGCTTCAGCGCCAGCCGGGAGAGCCCCGGATTGGCCTCTTCGTTGGCCGCCTGCAGCCGTTGCAGGAACTGCCGTCCTTCGCGTCCCGGCCCGGGGGCCACCTCGGTCAGCCAGATCACCGTCTCCACCGCTTCGACCTGGCAGAAGAACGGGCGCAGGCCGCTGAACCGGTGGTGCCGCCAGTGGTGCAGCAGCCGGGCGGTCTCCGGGGTAACCCGCCACTGGGCGCGCGGCAGCCGGCGCCAATCGTTCACGCTCTGGCGCACGCTCTCGATCAGCCGCATCAGCTCGTACTGTTGGCCATCCTTGTCCGGCTTCCGCCCGGCATCATCAACACCCAGCTCCGGCTGGCCCGTGCGCTGCTTGCGAGCGTCCGGGATCGGGGTGATGAACGACACCGTGCGCCGTCGATCCACGACGCGGTTGGTGGGCTGCCGGTTCTCATCCAGCTCCCAGTGCCGCCCCGGGTACTCGTACGGCGAATTCAGGATCGGCTGTTCGAAGAACCCCTGCACCACGCCGCTATCCTACCGAAAACGGAGACGCGCGTAAGGCTTGCCGACAGGGCGCCGAGGGTGGATCTCACACCAATGGCGCATTTAGAGCACGGACTATAGCCTTTATTGTACCAAGCGTATATCATCGCCACGGTTTCGGATTCCATGGGGCTCCCGGACGAAAACAAGGTATTTGTAGACACGACCGCGTTCTACGCGCTCCTCGATCCGGCGCACGAGGTGCATAACCAAGTTGTCGCTGCATGGTTTGAGTTACTGGGTTGCGGCGCTCGACTGTTCACTTCCAGCTACGTCTGCTCGGAGCTACTTGCGCTCGTCCAGGCAAGTCTCGGCTTTGACAAGGTGCAGACGTTCCTCCGCGAGTTGAGACCGCGCGTGGAGGTTTTGACGGTCGACAGTGCGCTCCATGCCCGAACGCTTGCCCGTGGTAGGCGAGATCCGGGAGCTCTGATCCTCCAAACCAGCCGTGCGCTGATGTCTCAGTTCGGCGTGACGACCGCGTTTGCCCTCGACGAAGGATTCGTCGGGAATCGATTTAGGAGGGTGGAATTCCAGCCGGCTAAGCGTTGTCATTCGCCCGATGCCGCGGAGCCCTCTCCAAATAGTGAGACTATTCCGCGCGCACCGCGCAGGCATGGCGCACGACGCGCCACGCGGGCATCGGGCGTCGGTCGCAGTGTAGTGAGACGCCCGGTCCCGCCGCCGCCTCGACCGGAGTTGATTTGCCGAAAAGCGCCAGGGGAATGGCATTGGGAGGTGCTCTTGTTGGCGCACGACGAGTGCAACGTAGCCGGCGTACGGTACCAGGGACATCCGTTGCATGCGGTTGGGGTCGAGTACCGGCTTACATCATTCGCGGGCACCCTGGTCGTGGATCAAGCTGACGGTACTAGATTCGAGATCGCGCTTGGCGCCGTGCAGGCGCCGATGATCTTCAAGTTGGCCGACAAGTGGAGCGGTGTCGGTCGAAGAATGGACGCCATCAGTCGTGGGCACTTCATTGTGATCGCGCCGGTGGGGTGGAACCGAAAGGGGCGCCCGCCGGTCGCACCGGAAGCGACTGCGGATTCAGCGTTCCAAGCGCACTACTTCTTTCGTGGCGGCGGCCCGTCAGCCGATCTCGTTGGCTTCGAGGAGTGCAACCTGGCGTTGGCTCACGCGGGCTTCACTCTGATGGGCCAGAGTCTTTACGACGACTTCACCGAGGGCAAGTTGTTTATCGGAGCCCCGCCGGAGCTGAGACCTGGTCGCGGGGTCACATGGGCGCGTATCGGCGAAGAGAAGGAGGGTGGCTGGCGCGGGGAGAACTTCCTGCCCGCGGAACGGTCACTGGCCGACGTGCTGGATCGCCGTCAGGGGCGGTTCTTCGTGCGGGTGTACGACAGCGCTTCGAATCTATGCGACAGCGGCGAGTTCCGCTATGTCGACAGCCTCCGCGAGATCCTGGTCGATGGTAGTCCCTACACCCCGGAAGCACTGCTGCCGCCGGCGGACGACGGCTACGGCCCAATCAAGATACAGCTCATGGGCGAAGACGGC
The DNA here is from genome assembly GCA_002238925.1 of Spirochaetaceae bacterium bin103. Taxonomy (GTDB): domain Bacteria; phylum Spirochaetota; class Spirochaetia; order SZUA-6; family Bin103; genus Bin103. The sequence goes on from MPNH01000047.1 coordinate 41,070, forward strand.
GCCGTCATTCGGCCCTCGCTGAATTCGAACGCGCACCATCAATGGGCCGAAGAGGAAGGGGCCATCGTGGCAGGGCACGACCCGGCCGCCGACGAGGTCACCTGCACGATTGAGACACCATCGGGCAGTGTGAGCCTGATGATCCGGCTGCCGAGGATATGGTGGTGCCTTGGACGCGACAGCGAGGCGTCAGCGGCGTGGTCCGCGACTCCAATCAAGATGACACGGAGCGAGTTCTGTGACCACGTTGACGCTGACGCTACAATTCGGGTCAGTCTACCATCGGACTTCAACGCGCTAGACGTAGGTTTCAATCATGACTTGAGCCGGAGTTATCGCTCGGCTTTGACGGACGATGCAGCTAGAATCGCGGAGCTTCCGCTTATCGACTTCGCGGACGACTCACCGATGGAACGAACGTGGGAGCCTGCGGTACTGTACGCTCAATGTGGTACGTTACGTGTACCACTCGTACAGATTCTGGCTAATGCCGTACCAGTGGAGTTGCCCCGCTTTCGTGGACACATTAAGAGTGACGCGGGAGGAGGAGGGCAACGATGCCGAATACACATCGACCGTACGCGCCTGAGTTTCGCCAGCAAATGGTCGAGCTGGTCCGGTCCGGGCGCACGCCTGAGGAGCTGGCGCTGGAGTACGAGCCGTCAGCGGGGGCGATC
>MPNH01000048.1 GCA_002238925.1 Spirochaetaceae bacterium bin103
CTATATGAGCCAGGACAGCCTGGCGAAGATCATGGCATCAGACTCCAAGCTGATGATCGAGGACGGGCAGGCGGCTTAGCGCCTATTCTGGAGATCCCAGAGTTACACCACTTGCATGGACGCTACCAGCGCTCGGCAACGGGCGCTGGGAGTTGAAGGCGACGGTCGGCGCGGATTGCCGGCATGGGTTGGGGAAACTTCAGATGCTGCTTTCGCACAAGGACCCGCACCTTATGCTGGGCGCTTTGGTGGCGCACCTGGTGCAGGACGGTCTGAAGCGCTACGACCCGGCGCATCCAAGGCGCTTGCGGCGCACCGGCGGTCCCGCCTCGAGCAACGGCGGACAATCTACGCGTACGCCGAGCGCAGGAGGGGTCCAGCGCGCAGCGGCTTCGGCGGCGAAGCGCCCTGTCGAAGCGGTGCACGGTCAAATGGGGCCCGCGGCGGTGCGGGACAGCGGCGGCGGTCACGCCACTTCAGCAGCGAAGCGCTCGGAGCCCGCGCCCGCGGCAGCACGCCGCGACCAGGATCGCTCTGTCGATACCGGCATGCCCGGCACATCTCGCGCGCACGGGCGGAACAGCGGCAGTAACACCGCTTCGGCGGCGAAGCGCCGGGAACACGCCGTTGGGGCAAAGGACGCGGCGGCATGCAGCCACCAGGATCGCGTCGCCGACACGCCAAGTCGGCGCTCCGACTCCGTCCCACTCAACGCAACTCACGCGGACGGGCGGAACGGCGGCAACCAGGACAGCAACGGCGCGCTCGCGGCGGAGGAGCGCAATGTCGATGACCGCATGGCGTCGCGGCGCCGTCCCGTAGGCAGGGACCCCAGCACTTCAAGCGCGGGCGGACATGATTTCCGCGGCGGGGCGGTGCCGGCACGGCGACTCTCGTCCGTGGAGCGGCATTTTGCCGCGATGGAGTGTCTGGCGGCGATGCCGGGATCGCGGTCGCGGTATATCCCGGCTGCGGTGAGGCGGGAGGTGTGGCGGCGCGACGGGGGGCGTTGCAGCTACGTAGACTGCGACAGTGGCCGGCGGTGCGGTTCCCGCTACCGGCTGGAGATTGACCACATCGTCCCGTTCGCGCTCGGCGGCGGGGCGGAGCCGGGGAATCTCAGGATCCGCTGCAATGCCCACCACAGGTACCGCCACGCTCAGCGCGACGCACACTCGGCAAGGTTGCAGGAAGACCGCGGTGCCCTCGCGCCGCGAACGGCGGCACGTTGATCATGGCTACGAAGCACCGCGCGCAACGGGCAACCGGTGGGTGGACCTGGTGATAACGCGCGGCGCGCGCACTGTGGGGCGCCGAGGAATAGGGGCGTCGGCCACCGTCACCGCCGGGGACGGACGCGGGTTGCTTCGCCTCGCGCAACGCTGCGGCAATGACTTCCAGCGAAGCACCGTTCTGCATGACGGCCCGGAGCAGCCGACTGCGGCCGGATTTGTAGTGCGCGCCGGACAGTGTGTAACATTCGTGCATGAGCGTGATCTCGCGGGCCGTCGAGTCGCTGGTCAAACCGTCGGTCGTGCGTATGCTGCTGGCCTGGGAGAGACGAGAGTCGGGCGTCGCCTATGACCTCACTTCGCCGGCGGTGCACGAGGATCCGTACGACACGTATCGCCGCTTGCAGGAGGTCGATCCGGTGCACCGCTTGCGCCTGGTCGACGCCTGGGTGCTGTCGCGCCACCGGGACGTAGCGGCCGTTCTGCGCGATCACCGGCGGTTCGGCAATTCCGGACGCGTTCTGGTCGAGACGGTATCGCTGAGCCTCCTCAACCTCGATCCACCCGAGCACACTAGGCTTCGCACGCTGGTCTCCAAGGCATTTACCCCGAGAGCCGTGGCCAAACTGCGCACGCACGTCGAGGAGGTCACCGCCGGCCTGCTGGACGCCGTGGCCGGGAAGGAACGGTTCGACCTGATCGCGGCGCTCGCCTACCCGCTGCCGGTAACCGTGATCGCCGAGATGCTCGGCGTGCGCCCGCGCGACATGGACCGATTCGAGAAGTGGTCCCGTACTCTGGCGCTCAGTGTCGAACCGATGCTCGGTCGTGACCAGATCCAGCGCGTCAAGGCGGCGGCCGAGGAAGCATACCAGTACTTCGAGACGATCATCGCCGAGCGGCGCCGCGCTCCGCAAGACGACCTGGTAACCGCGCTGGTAGCCGCCGAGGAGGAAGGCGACCGGCTGACCCACGAGGAACTGCTATCGGTGATGCTGTTGATCCTGGTCGCGGGAAACGACACCACGCGCAACCTTATCGGCAACGGCATGCTGGCGCTACTCAGGAATCCTGGCCAGCTTCGGCGCCTGAGAGACCAACCCGAGCTGCTGGAGTCCGCCGTCGACGAGTTGCTGCGCTACGACAGCCCGATCCAGCTCAACGGCCGCCTGGCGCTGGAAGATATCGAGATCGGCGGAAAGCGGATCCGCGCCCGCCAGTTGGTAATCTCCATCATCGGCGCGGCGAACCGCGACCCCGAGGCGTTCGCCGATCCCGACGTGCTGGACATCGGACGCCAGGACAATAATCACCTGTCGTTCGGGCGCGGCATCCACTACTGCATCGGGGCACCGCTGGCCCTCCTGGAAGCGCGTATAGCGTTTGCCGCGTTGCTCGACCGCTTCGCCACGATCCGCCTGGCCGCCGAGCCCCGTCACCGGGAAAGCGCCGTTCTGCGCGGCGTCGAGCACCTGTGGATCGAAGTCGAGCCGTCCCGACGGTAACCCGTACTACTCGGCGGCGGTGCCCGGCTTGGGAAAGAACTGGTCGATCAGGATGGCGTTGCCATCCGGGTCGCGGAAGGCGATGTGGGCGGGACCGGTGCCGTCCGGATCGGTATCGGTGGTCAACTCGATACCCGCGGCGGCCAGCGACGCACGGATTTCCCTGATGTCGGTGAAGTTGTCGAGCGGTGAGCCGTCCTGCCGCATACCGGGGTTGAAGGTGAGAATGTTACCCTCGAACATGCCTTGAAACAGGCCGACCGTGGCGCCGCCGTTGACCATGATCAGGTAGCCCTTGCCATCGCCGCCGCTGCGGGCAAAGCCGAGTTTCTCGTAGAATGCCTGCGCCGCCTGCAGGTCCTTGACCGCCAGGCTGACCGAGAACGCACCGAGTTCCATGCCGCGCCAATCTACCACAGAGCGCGGCTTGCGACACCGCACTGCTCGCGCTACCCGACCGCCAGGCGCCTCCTATCGCTATTCGCCGGCACTGGCGCGCCTGGCGCGCCCCCGTTCCTTGACGGAGCACGCCCGTTGGTGTAGTTCAGATGCGGATCGACAATCAGAGGAGGATTTCGTTTTGAAGAGAGTATTGATGATCGTGGCGCTGCTGGCGGCGGTCGCCGGGCTGGCGGTGGCCAGCGGGCAGGAGGACGCGTCCGGCGCTGCCAGCGAGCCGATGGCGGCCAGTGGAGCGGGCGGCTACCTGGAGGCGCCGATGCTCGCCGAGCGCGTTGCGGCCGGGGAGCTGCCGCCGGTGAATGAGCGGCTGCCGGAGAGTCCGCTGGTGCTGACGCTGGAGCGCAGCGCGGCGCCGGACGGCATGCTGGACGAACTGAAGGTCGGCAGCTACGGCGGCACCGTGCGGCTGATCAACCTGGCGCCCAATTTCGCGCCGGAGATGTACTTCATGACGCTGGAGACGATGCTGTCGCGGCCCGGCTGGATCAGCATGGAACACCCGCTCACCGGCAACGTCTTCGAGAGCTACGAGATCAGCCCCGACAAGACCACCTTCACGTTCCACATGCGGCACGGCATGCGCTGGTCGGACGGCGAGCCGCTCACCACCGAGGACGTGGCGTTCTACCACGAGGACATCCTGCACAACGAGCAGCTCACCCCCAACATCGCCAGCCGCTACCGGTCCGGGCTCGCCCCGACCGGCGATGTCTACCAGTTCGAGGTAATCGACGACTACACGTGGCGCATTACGTTCAGCGAGCCGACGCCCGGCTTCCTGGACGAGGTGAACAAGCCGTGGCTGGACTACACGCTGTTCCTGCAGCCCAAGCATTACCTGGCGCAATTCCACGCCGACTACGCGGACGCCGACGACCTGGCTGCCAAGGTTGCCGCCGCCGACCTGCTGGCCGACGAGTGGCCGCGCCTGTTCAACCTCAAGATGCTCACCCCGTGGGAGGGCAAGACCCCGGACGTGATCGATATTCCGGTGCTGCACCCGTGGCGGGTAACCAGCAGCTCGCCGACGCAGACCGTGTTCGAGCGCAACCCCTACTACTTCAAGGTGGACGCCGCCGGCAACCAGCTGCCCTACATCGACCGCATCGTCAGCACCAAGGTGGAGGGGCCGGAGGGCGCCAACCTGAAGATCATCGCCGGCGAGGTGGACCTGGCCGACGAGCTGGCCAAGATTTCGTCGCTGCCGCTGTACCGCGAGAACGAGGGCAACGGATACCTGGCGCTCGCTTCCGGCGTTCCGTACAACCCGGTCGTGCACGCCTTCAACTTCGGCTACGAGGATCCGGTGTGGCGCCAACTCGCCGATGACGTGCGCTTCCGGAGCGCGCTCAACCTAGCGATTAACCGCGACGAGATCATCGAGGCGGTGTACTACGGGTTCGCCTCGCCGCCGGTGTGGATACCCGCGGAATTCAACCCCGAGGAAGCCAACCGGCTGCTCGACGAGGTGGGCCTGGACAAGCGCGACAACGACGGCTGGCGCCTGCGCCCCGACGGCGAGCGCTTCGAGATCAACCTGGAAGTGGCGGCGCACCTGCCGGACACGGTGCCGGCCAACGAGCTGATCGCCGAGCACTACAAGGCGGTGGGCATCTTCACCACCCTCAAGGTGGTGGAAATCGGCCTGCTGTTCGAGCACCGCAACGCCAACCAGCTGCAAATCGACACGGTATGGAACGAGGCCACCACGATGCACGCGTTCGGCCACGCCCGCCAGCACCTGATTCATCACATTCCGGTGTGGAACCAGTGGTACAACTCCGGCGGCAGCGCGGGCGAGGAGCCGCCCGAGTGGTTCCAGGAACTGTACGATCTCGGCATCGCCATCGGCCCCGGCATCCCGTGGGACCAGGAGATTGTCGACCGCTACCAGCAGACCTTCTACGACACCATCCCGCAGATCAACGCGACCTACAATCCCGGCACCGTGCTGATCGTCAACGGGAATCTCGACAACGTGTTCACCAAAGGGGTGGCGCAGTGGGTGATCTACAGCGCCGAGCAGCTCTTCTACGGGAACTGACGGCGTGCACCGCTGCGGCGGCGCGGCGGCGCTAGGGCGTCGCGCCGCCGGTTACCGGTGCTGGTTTACATAGCGCGGCGGGTTGCGGCGTTCGTGCCGCTCCTGCTGCTGGTCTCGGCGGTGAGCTTCTTGATCATTGAGCTGCCGCCGGGCGACTATCTCACCTCCTACATCATCGCGCTGGAGGCGCAGGGCAACCGGGTCAGCGAGGCGCAGGTCGCCAACCTGGCCGCGTATTACGGACTCGACCAGCCGGTTCACGCCCGCTACCTGACGTGGATGCGCAACATCGTCACGCGCGGCAATCTGGGCTGGTCGTTCGCCCACGATCGGCCGGTGTCGGTGGTTATCGGAGAACGCCTGGGGCTGACCCTGCTGGTGGCGATCACCACCCTGATCTTCACTTACCTGGTAGCGGTGCCGATCGGGGTGTTCTCGGCGGTGCGCCAGTACTCGTTCTTCGACTACTTCTGGACCTTCTGGGGGTTCGCCGGGCTGGCCATACCCAACTTTCTGCTCGCCCTGGTGCTGCTGTGGATTTCGTTCCGCTACTTCGGCGTCGCCATCACCGGGCTGTTCGGGCCCGAATTCGTGGATGCGCCGTGGAGCGTGGCGCGGGTGTGGAACATGCTGCAGCGGCTGTGGGCGCCGGTGCTGGTGGTGGGTACCGCGGGGATGGCGGCGCTGATCCGGATCATGCGCGCCACCCTGCTCGATGAGCTGCGCAAGCAGTACGTGGTGACGGCGCGCGCCAAGGGGGTCAGCGAGCGCCACCTGCTGTTCAAGTACCCGGTGCGGCTGGCGATCAACCCGATCATCAGCGGCATCGGCTGGCTGCTGCCGAGCATTATCTCCGGCGCCACCATCACCTCCATCGTGCTCAACCTGCCCACCACCGGGCCGGTGCTGCTCGGCGCGCTGGTGGCGCAGGACATGTACCTGGCCGGCAGCTTCATCATGGTGCTGTCCGCCCTGGTGCTGGTTGGCAACCTGATCTCGGACATCGTGCTGGCCTGGGTCGATCCACGCATCCGGTTCGACGAGATAGAAACATGAGCGCCACAACCCGCGGCCGCACCGCCGACGAGAGCTACTACGTCGCCTCGCAGTGGCAGATGATGTGGTGGAAGTTCCGCCGCCACCGGCTGGCGGTGGTGGCCGGTCCGCTGCTGGCCGTCATCTACCTGCTGGCGCTGTTCGCCGACTTCGTGGCCCCGTACACCGCGACCACGCGCTTTCCGGACTACCTGAGCGCGCCGCCCAACCGCATCCGCGTGCTCGGCGCGGGCGGCGGCGGGGGCGAAGCGCCGGGCGGGCCGTACGTGTACGGGCTGCGGGTGGAGCGCCATCCGCACACGATGCGCAAGATCTACGAACCGGACCGCGACCTGCGTTACCGCGTGCGCTTTCTGGCGGCCGGCGACGAGTACCGCTTCTGGGGCACGTTCAAGACCCGCCTCCACCTGTTCGTGCCCGCCGAGGAGGGCGCCCCGCTGTTCCTGTTCGGCACCGACCGGCTCGGCCGCGACCTGTTCTCGCGCGTGCTGTACGCGGCGCGCATCTCGCTGTCGATCGGCCTGGTGGGGGTGTTGATCAGCACCGTGCTGGGGGTGCTGCTCGGCGGCGTGGCCGGCTACTTCGGCGGCGTGGTGGACCGCGTCGTGATGCGCCTGGTCGACCTGCTCGCCTCCATTCCGACCATTCCGCTGTGGATGGGTCTGGCGGCGGCGGTGCCGCGGCAGTGGTCGGTGCTCACCACCTACTTCGCCATTACCCTGATCCTGTCGCTGGTGGGTTGGACCCACCTCGCCCGCGTGGTGCGCGGCAGCTTCCTGTCGCTGCGCGAGCAGGACTTCGTGATGGCAGCGGTGGTGGCGGCGGCGAGCGAGCGCGCCATCATCTTCGGCCACCTGCTGCCGTCGTTCCTGAGCTACGTGATCGTGTCGCTGACGCTGGCGGTGCCGGGGATGATCCTGGGCGAGACCGCGCTCAGCTTCCTGGGCCTGGGCATCCAGCCGCCGGCGGTAAGCTGGGGCACGCTGCTGCAGGACGCGCAGAACTTCCAGGCGGTGTCGCGGCAGCCGTGGCTGCTGATCCCGTGCCTGTTCGTGGTGGTCACCGTGCTGCTGTACAACTTCCTCGGCGACGGCCTGCGCGACGCCGCCGACCCCTATTCGTAGGCAGCCCGCTTCGGCGCCACGCTTGTTCATCACGCGGCACCGGGTTCTCTGAGTTGCGGTGCTGCCGACCCCTACTCGTAGGCAAGACACCGATGGCGGAATGACCGGCTGCCTGCTACGCTCGCCGGCGGAGGTGACGATGGCACAGCAGGGGAATGAGGCGTGGCGGCTGGATGGCCGGGTGGCGCTGATCGCCGGCGGGGCCGGCGCGATGGGGTCCGCCACGGCGCGCCGGATGGCGGCCGCGGGGGCTCGGGTGGCGGTGGCCGATATTCGCCATGCTGCCGTTGAGGCGGTGGCCGGTGAGCTGACCGAGGCCGGCCACGAGGCGGTGGCGGTGCCGCTCGATGCCGCCGCTGCGGATACCTGGCAGGCGGCGGTGGAGCAGGTTGAGGCGCGCTTCGGGTCGCTGACCATCATGGTCTACCTGGCCGGCGGCAACCACCGCATCAGCTACGACGCCATGACCGAGGCGCAGTTCCGGCGCATCATCGAACTGAACCTGACCGGCATTTTCATTGGCATCAAGGCGGTGGTGCCGGCGATGCGGCGTGCCGGCGGCGGCTGCATCCTCACTGTCGGCTCGCTGGCCTCGCTGCGCGCCGGCGGCGGCGCGCCCGCCTACGCGTGCAGCAAGTTTGGCGTCAACGCCCTGACCGCCATCACCGCCCGCGCCTACGCCGAAGACGGCATCCGCTGCTGCCAGGTCAACCCCGGCCACGTCGATACGCCGTTCCTGCGCGCCTCCACCGACTACAGCCCCAACGACTGGTCCACCTCGCTCGACAACCCGGCCAACTACGAACGCCGCCGCCGGGCGACCGCGCTCGGGCGGCTCAATCAGCCGGAGGAGATCGCCGAGGCGTTCGCCTTCCTGGCCTCCGACGCGGCGGCGATGATCACCGGCTCGGCGATCACCGTGGACGGCGGCGCCGCCCTGACTTGACCTGACCGGCGCGCTCAGCTTGCCCCGGCTTCGAGCAGCATGGTCACGCCCATGTCGTGGTAGGGCGCGGGGTCGTCGCCGGCCGTGATGCGCATGCACACCTGCTTGCCGGTACCCTGCAGGTCGTTCGCCAGGTAGCGCACGCAGTCGTCGACGCTCTGCAAGGGGTGGTTGGGGTGGCGCTGAATGTCGAAGTTCATGTCGGCGGGACCGATGGTGAAGAAGTCCACGCCGTCCTTGGCAAATCGGCGCGCCGCGTTGGTGGCGGCCGCGATCGACTCGATCTGCATCGCCAGGGTGCCGGTTTGCTGCCAATACGCGGCGTACTCGTCCAGCGCTTGGTCATCCCAACCGAGGCGCGCCGCGCCGCCCCAGCTGCGCACCCCGAACGGCGGGTAGTAGAAGTTGGCCACCGCCTCGTCGACCGTGGCCTCGGTCTCCACCTGCGGCACCTCAATGCCGGCGGGGCCCAAATCCAGGAAGTTGCCGACCAGCCAGGTGAGCCGCGTGTGCTTGAGGCGAAACACCACCGGCACCCCCACCTCGGCCGCGGCCGCGCAGAACTCCACCAGGAGATGTTCGCTGAACGGCGAGTGCTGGGCATCCACCCACACGAAGTCGTAGGGCCTGCGGGCGACGATGCCGCGCAGCCAGTCGGCGTCGGGGCGCATCGCGAGCGAAGCGCCGAACAGTTGTTCGCCGTCGCGGATGCGCTGCTTGAGGGTCTTCGTTGCGGTCATGGACCGGACTGTACCACACCACCACACCCCGGCGTATGGCATTCCCGGCAGCTCCCGATGTACGATGGCCACGCATGGAACGGCACATTGAAACGGTAGTGCGGCGTCCGTCACTGGTCGGTGAGGGCGCCATCTGGGACAGCGGGCGCAGGGTACTCTACTGGGTGGACATCATCGGCCAGAAGGTGTTCGTGTACGATCCGGCCACCGGCGGCAACCGCGAAATCGATACCCTGCAGGCGGTGGGCACCGTGGTGCCGCGCGCCTCGGGCGGACTGGTCGTGGCCCTGCACAATGGCTTCGCGAGCCTCGACCCGGACAGCGGCCTGATGCGGCCGATCGCGGACCCGGAACGCGACATTCCGGCAAACCGGTTCAACGACGGCAAGTGCGACCCCGCCGGGCGGCTGTGGGCCGGCACCATGGAGTTCGACGGCGAACCGGACCGCGGAGCGCTGTACTGCCTGGACACCGACGGCACCGTGTCGCGCAAGTTCGGCAACGTCACCATCTCCAACGGCATCGTGTGGAGCCTCGACCAGCGCACCATGTACTACGTCGACACCGGCCGCAACAACGTCCGCGCCTGGGACTACGACGCGGCGAGCGGGGCGATCGACAACGAACGGGTCACCGTAACCAACGAGGGCAGCGGACACTTCGACGGCATGACCATGGATGCGGAGGGCACGGTGTGGATTGCCCTGTTCGGCGGCTCCGCGGTGCGCCGCTACAACCCGGAGAGCGGCGAGTTGCTCGACACCATCGACCTGCCGATGAGCCAGATCACCTCCTGCGCATTCGGCGGCGACGACCTGACCGACCTGTACATCACCTCCGCCTGCCTGCGCATGAGCGAAAGCGAGCGCTCCGCCGAACCCCTCGCCGGCTCCCTGGTCAAAACGGTCCCCGGCGTCAAAGGCCTCCCCGCCACCCCCTACGCCGGCTAACGCCACCGTTTCCGGTCAGTCGGTCAGTCGGTTACGGTGACCGTTACCTCGGACGCGCTTTCGTTGCGGCGGTACGCCGGGTCTTCGAGGAGGGTGAACGTCACGGTGGTGGGCTCGGCGCTGAATGCCGGCCCCAGAACGAGGAAAATGTAAATGAACCTGTTGCCTGCAGTAAGAACATAATCGTGCTCTCCTGACATTTTATTCACCCTGTCCGGGCCGGTCTCGTCGAGCCTGATTCTGATCGTCATGTCGGTTGAGGGCGCGGCGAGGTCCGAATCGATGATAAGTCCAATCGAACCGTAAAGTGGCGCCTGCTCAAGATACGCTGAGTAGGTTTCCTTGTTAGTGGAGATTGACACCAGCGGGAGAACAACCGGGGACACCCGCGAGGGCCTCGTGGTGGCGGCGATTGGTTCCGACCACAAGCCGGCGTCGTCACCGAACAGGGCACGGACCTGCACCGTGTATGCCGTTTCCGGCATCAAGCCCGGTATGGCATAGCTCCTCGCGTCGCTCGCCAGATCGTCCTGCTCATCGCAACTCCCGGTATCGTCACACCAGCGCACGGCGTATCCGGTAACGATCAGGCTCGTATCCGGCTCCTTCCACGTGACGGTGATGCTCTCGGAGCCGGTTTCGGTAGATATGACCGTCGGGGCCGCCACCTGCAACGGATCCGCCGCCACCGTCACCGACGCGCTCGATTCGCCGCCCACGGTGTAGCCGCTGCCCGCCAATACTTCGGCCGTTACCGTCCGCTCTTGCGATCGCTCGACCGGTACGCTGAACTGCGCCTCGGACTGCCCCGCTGCGACGGTTGCCGTGACGGTCTCGGGATCCATATCGGCACTGGTCCCGGTGACCCGTACCGCTACCTCCAGATCGTCCACCGGTGCCGGATCTGCCGTCACCGTGATTATGACGGTAGCGTCCGAGCCCGGCTCGTCACCCCCAGCCGCAATCGTTACCGTTACGATCGGCTCGGCGCCGCTGGCCGCCGACGGCGCCCCGGCCGAGCACCCCGCCAGCGCCAGCGTCAGCGCCGCGCCCAACCACGGGAGAACCCGCGCCGAACGAACCGAACCTGAATGCAGCCTTCGAACCAAGCCACGGACTGCCTGCACCACGAATCCCTCCACAACGATACGAACGATCGCTCCCGCTCATACGCGACTCAATCAGTGCACCAGACTGCGCGTCCTGTCAACGGTTGGCACGCACCGGTCATGCTCGTCGAACGTACCCACACGACCCTTCGTGGCACGCCGCGGCGCTCGCCGAGCGCTTCGACACGAGCCGACGCCGGACGCTTGACGACGGGTTGTCCGCGGTCATAGGTTGCCGGCTCGTGAGTCTGCCGCCCGACATCAGCGAAGCCGCCGGCACGCGGCGGGTGCTGCCGCGGCTGGTGGCGATGATGCCGGGCAGTAAGTACTGGCGGCTGCCGGTGTTCTGCCTGGCGCTGGCCGGCGGCGCCGGTGCAGCCGTGGTCGCGCCGTTTCTGGCCGGGCGCTTCCTGTTCGACGAGGTACTGTCGCCGCAGGGCCGGTTCGCCGGCATGGTGCTGCTGGCAGTGGGGCTGATCCTGCTTGCGCGCCTGGCCGAGGTGGGCTTCCGCATTGCTTGGGGATGGGTCAACGCCGCCTTCATTCACGACCTGGAGATCACCCTCAAGCGCACCGCCTTTCAATCGCTGCAGCGGCTGTCGATGCGCTTCCACACCGCGCGCCACAGCGGCGAAATGATGACCCGGCTGGAGCAGGACGCCTCCGACGTCGCCCTGCTGTTCCACATTATCGCGCCTTCTGCGCTGCACGGCGGCATCTTCCTGGCTGGGTCGCTGGTCGCCATGCTGCTGCTCGACTGGCAACTCGCCATCGTCGCCATCCTCCCCTTCCCGGTGCTGCTGATCGCGTTCCGGCGCATCCTGCCGGAGGTCAGCTCATACTTCGACCGGCTGTTCCGTGCCGAGGCGGAGCTGCGCACCGTGGCCACCGACACCGTGACCGGCGCCCGCGTGGTGCGCGCGTTCGGCGGCCAACAGCGTGAACTGGCGCGATTCGCGGCGCCCAACCGCGAGGCGGCGCGCCTCGGCTTCCTGGCGGAGGCGATGACCGGCACCACGCGGCCGCCGATGGAGCTGGTCACCGAGCTGGTGCTGGTCGGGGTGTGGGCGGCCGGTGCATGGGCGGTGGCACGCGACCAGGTGACGGTAGGCCTGGTGATTACCTTCGCCGGCTACCTGAGCCGCTTCTTCTGGCCGGTGGGCGGTTTGGTCGACCTGGCCGAGGAGTGGGGCCGGGTGGCCACCGCCGCGCGCCGCCTGCTTGCGCTGATCGACGCCCGTCCCGACCTGCCGGAACCACGGCAGCCGCACCGCATCGCCGGCGTGCGCGGCGGCGTCGCCCTGGAGAAGGTGACATTCGCTTACGAAGAGGGGCAGCCGGCGCTGCGCGAGGTGAGCCTGCACGCGGCGCCGGGCGAGATGATCGGCCTGGTGGGGCCCACCGGCGCCGGCAAGTCGACGGTGATCAACCTGCTCGCGCGGCTATACGACGCCGATGCCGGCGTGGTGCGGGTGGCGGGTCACGACGTGCGCGACCTGGCGGGCGTGGAGCTTGCCGCACAGCTTGGCGTGGTACTGCAGGACACCTACCTGTTTATCGGCAGCGTGGCCGCCAACATCGGCTACGCCAATCCGGATGCGGCGCGTGAGCAGATCATCGCCGCCGCGGTGGCCGCCGATGCGCACCAGTTCATCCTGGAGCTGCCGGACGGCTACGACACCGAACTGAGCGCCGGCGGCCAGGGGCTGTCCGGCGGCCAGCGGCAGCGGCTCGGCATAGCCCGCGCCCTGCTCGCCGACCCGCCCATCCTGCTGATGGACGAGGCCACCGCGAGCGTCGACACCGAGACCGAGGTACGCATACAGGGCGCCATCGAACGGCTCGTGCACGGGCGCACCGTGGTAGTGATCGCGCACCGCCTGTCCACCCTGCGGCGCGCGGCGCGGCTGTACGCGCTCGACGGCGGCCGCGTAGTGGAGAGCGGCACCCACGACGAGCTGATGCGTGCGGACGGCTACTATCGCAGGCTCGTGCAGCGCCAGCGCGAGGCGCTGCACGTCATTGGAGTGGGAGAATGAACGGCACTGCAGACGCAGCCCGCGGCGGCGGCGCCGGCCTGCCGCGGCTGGGACCCGAGCGGGTGCGGTTCGAGCGCACCGGCGGCTACCTGGTACGGGCGGTGCTGACCGACGGCGGCCACCACGAGCCGGTCGACTTCTACCGCGCCTTCCCCTACTCCGCCCCGGACGACCTGGTCGCCTTGCGCGACAGCGGCGGCACGGAGCTGGGCCTGCTTGCCCCGCTGGCGGCGTTCCCGGCGGCCGACCGCGAGATCGTGCTGGAGGAGCTGAACCGGCGCTATTTCGCGCCGCGCATCGTCTCCGTCGACGCGCTCGACGAGCGCTTCGGCCAGTCACACTGGCGGGTATCGACCGACGCCGGTCGCGCCCGGTTCACGGTGCAGAACGAGCACGCCAACCTGCGCGACCTGCCCGACGGTACCCTGCTGCTGATCGCCGTGGACGGCAACCGCTACCGGCTGGCGCCGCGCGCCGAGCTGGAGCCGCGCATCCGGCGCAAGCTGGAGGCAATGTTTTGACTCTGCCGCCGGAGGTGGCAGCGCGCGCCGCGCAAGCGGCGGCCGGTGAGGAGGTGCTGCACTGCCTGCCCGCGGACCTGGACCGGCACGCGCGCTACCAGGACGGGTACACCGTGATTACCTCGGGCAGCATCCTGGCCATCGCCGGCGGCCGGGTGGACCGCTACCCGCGCCGCACCGGCGACCGCTTTGCGGCCCACGTGATGACCGGCTCCGGCGTACTGCTCGTGGCCCGCGCCGGCGGCGGCGACAGCCGCGCGGCCAGCGAAGCGGTGGCTTGGTTCAGCCGCCGCCACGCCACCGCCTACCTGCGCCTGGCGGCCGCCCTCGGCACTCCGGAGTCCGCCACCGCGCCTGGCGCCGGCGAGCCGCACAGCGGCGCCACCAGCATCGACCAACGCGGCGGCTTCGCGCGCGACTGGGTAGCCGAACCGTTGCGCAACCCGCGCGGCGTCCTGGCCCGGCTGACCCGGTTTCTGCGCCCGCAGCGCGGAATCCTCCTGTACAGCCTGCTCCTGTTCGTCGTGGCCAACGTGCTCACCCTGCTGATCCCGCAGCTTACGCGCATCCTGGTCGACCGCGCGCTGGTGCCGCGCACCGTCGAGACCGGGCTGGTGGCGCTGCTGCTCGGCGCGATGGCGGCCGCTTACGTGCTGCGCGCGGGCGTCACCGTGCTGCGCAACCGCGCCGTCGCACGCCTCAGCTCGCGGCTGGTGTACGACCTGCGAACCGCCGTCTTCAACAGCGTGCAACGCATGTCGCTGCGCTTCATTTCCGCCAAGCCCCCCGGCGACGTCGTCAACCGGGTCGCCGTGGACACCACCAACCTGCGCCGCTTCCTGCAGAGTTGGGGCACCGACGGCGTCAGCCAGGTGCTGCTGTTCGGCCTGCTGTGCGCCGTCACCTTCAGCCAGAACTGGCGGCTGGCGCTGCTGACCGTATCCACTATCCCGCTCGCCCTGCTGATCGCCGTTATCGTGTGGCGGCTGGCGCGCTGGATGGAACGCACCCATCACCGCCTGCACGACAAGATCGGCACCTTCGTGCTCGACGTGCTGGCCGGCATCCGCGTGATCAAGGCGTTCCGGCGCGAGGCGGCGGAGGTGGACCGCTACCGGAGCTGGACTGCGCGCAAGTACGTAATCGACGTGCGCAACCAGAAAATCTGGCGCGTCATGGGACCGCTGGTGGAGTTCGCCACCCGGCTCGGCGAACTGCTGGTGTTTCTGGCCGGCGGCTACCTGGTGCTGGCCGGCGAGATCAGTCTCGGTGAACTGGTGCAGTTCGCGGCCTACGTGGTGCTGCTCGCCGAACCGCTGGCGTGGGCCGGCGAGGTGCCGCAGCGGCTGGTCGAGACGCTCACCTCGGCGGAACGCATCTTCGAAGCGATCGACCAAGAGCCCGAAATCGAAACCGCGGCGCGTCCGGTGCACCGGACGTTGTCAGGCGAAGTGGAGTTCCGCAACGTGGAGTTCGCCTACCGCCCGGGCGAACCGGTGCTGCATGACTTCTCGCTGCACCTGCCCGCCGGCGAGACAACCGGGTTGGTGGGCTCCTCCGGCGCCGGCAAGTCGACGGTAATCAACCTGCTGCTGCGCCTCTACGACGTCGACCGCGGGCAGATTCTGCTCGACGGCACCGACCTGCGCCTCCTGGAACCGGCAACGCTGCGCAGCCAGGTGGGGGTGGTGCTGCAGGATCCGTTCCTGTTCACCGGCTCGGTGGCGGACAACATCCGCTACGCCAGGCCCGACGCCACCGATGCCGAGGTGGTGCGGGCCGCGCGCGTCGCGCAGGCGGACGACTTCGTGATGCGGTTTGCCGACGGCTTCGATACGCTGGTCGGCGAGCGCGGCCAGCGGCTGTCGGGCGGCGAGCGCCAACGCATCTCCATTGCCCGCGCCATCCTGCACGATCCGCGCATCCTGATCCTCGACGAGGCCACCTCGGCGCTCGACCTGGAAACCGAGGAGCGCATCCACGCCGCGCTCGCCGCCCTCACCCGCGGGCGCACGGTGATTGCCATCGCTCACCGGCTGGCCACCCTGAGCCGCGCCCGGCGGCTGGTGGTGTTGGAGGCCGGACGCATCGCCGAGTCCGGCACCCACCAGGAATTGATGGCAATCGGCGGTCGATACTTCGCCATGGTGGAGGCACAGCGAGCCCTGGCCGACGCCCGCACCCTGTCCCACGCCTGACCCGCGGGCAGCCGCGCCGGAATCTGCGATAATCGCGGCCGATGGCCGAGAACAAGACTCGCAAGACCGGCGCGGACGTGGAAGGATTCCTCGCCGGGGTCGACAATGCCCGCCGCAAGGCGGACAGCCAGACGTTGCTGGCAATGATGAAGCGGATTACCGGGCTGGAGCCGGAGATGTGGGGGCCGAGCATCGTCGGCTTCGGATCCTACCACTACCGCTACGACTCGGGGCGGGAGGGGGACATGCCGATGACCGGCTTTTCGCCGCGCAAGCAGAGCCTGACCGTGTACGTGATGCCGGGATTCGCCGGCTCCGAGGATCTGCTGGCACGGCTCGGCAAACACCGCACCAGCGTCTCCTGCCTGTATATCAACAAGCTCGCCGGTGTCGACCAGGAGGTGCTCGCCGAGCTGATCGGCCGGTCGTTTGCACACATGCGGCAACGCCAGTGCTGAGCCGATAGCCGCGCGCGCCCACACCGGTACGATTGACGCGCCCAATCTGGACCGGTAGTATCGCTATAATCCATGATGTCATCAACATTTCCGGGGCGATGCATTTGCCGACCGCTGGCGGCGGTCGCGCCTCTCGTTGCGGTCGTCGCGTTGGTCGGTTGCGGACCTGCCGCCGTGCCCACGGCCGACTGCGACACCTGGGCCACCGAGGAGTTCTTCGAAGATGCTTCGATTCGCGATGTGGCCACCTGCGTGCATGGCGACGGCGACCTCCACGCCCGTGGCGAACACGGCAATACGCTGCTCCACTTTGCCGCCGGGTACACCAGCGATCCGCGCATTCTCGACAGGCTGCTCGCCGCCGGCGCCGACGTGAACGCGCGCAACGATGCGGGCACCTTTCCCCTGCACTACGCCGTCGGATTCAACGACGATCCCGCCATGATCACCACCCTGGTCGATGCCGGAGCCGACCTGGAGGGCCGGAACGACATCGGCTTCAGGCCGCTGCACTTCGGTGCCGCCAACAGTGACGTTCCCGAGATGGTGGCCGCCCTGTTGGACGCCGGTGCGGAACTGAACGCCCAGCATGGCCTGCGTGGCTCGGCACTGCACGTGGCCGCCGCGTTCAACGGCAACCCGGAGATGATTCGCGTGCTGGTCGCCGCCGGAGCGGATCCGATCGGACTCAACCTGTCCGGGCTCACACCGCTGCACAGCGCCGCACTGAACGAGAACCCGGCGGTCTTCACTGCATTGCTGGAAGCCGGCGCCGAGATCAACCACCTGAACCTGTCCGAAGGCACGCCCCTGCATGCCGCCGCGCCCGAGGGCCCCCCCCTGCGGCCCGCCGCGGCCGCCACCGACACCCCCGCCGTGATCATGCTGTTGGTGGCCGAGGGGGCAGATCTTGAACTGCGCAACGACCGGGGACAATCCGCGCTGCACGTCGCGGCCGCCGAAAGCGAGAATCCGGACGTGGTCGAGGCGCTGCTGAACGCCCATCGCAGCGCCGGCATCAGTGTGCAGCCGCGCAACAACTACGGCAACACGCCCCTGCACGTGGCCGCGGCCAACAGCTACCTCCCCGTCGTGCTCACCACGCTGGTCCGCGCCGGGTTGGACATTGGCGCACGCAACCATAACGGCGAGACCCCCCTGCACGCGCTCGCGATTTTTTCGTCGGAGCGAAGGGCGCGGAGAGTGGGTGCCGCGCTTGCCGGATTGCTGGTCGAACTGGGCGCCGACAAGGACGCGCGCGATGACGACGGCCGCACCCCGTTGCACAGTGCCACCCTGCACAACGAGCACCTGGAAGTGGTGGTGGCGCTGCTGTCGGTCGAACCGGACGTGAACGCGCGCGACAACCATGGCCGCACCCCGCTCTACTATGCCGTCGACGAGGCTACCGTCGCGGCACTGAAAGAAGCCGGCGCGACCCGGTAGGAAGAAATCGGGCAGAATCGGCCGCCGTTCTTGACGGTCCGGCGCGCCGTTCCATACTAATAGCCATGTTGCGGACCCTGCGCTCGGTGCTGCGCTTCCGGCGGCGGGCGCGTACGCGCGCCGAGCGGCTGCGCGCCCAAGCGGCGAACATCGACGACTTGCGCAGCCTGGCGCTGCGCCGCCTGCCGAGCGGGGTATTCAACTACATCGACGGCGGCGCCGAGGACGAGGTGACCATGCGCGCCAACAGCGCGGCGTTCCGGCGCTGGAACTTCGCCCCGCGTGTGCTGTGCGACGTGTCGCAGGTGGATACCTCCACCACGCTGCTCGGACGCCGGCTGCCGATTCCGCTGGTGCTCGCGCCGGCCGGATTCAGCCGCATGCCCGACCCGGACGGCGAGTTGGCGGTGGCGCGCGCCGCCGCCCGCGCCGGGCTCCCGTACAGTCTGTCCACCGTGGCGACGCGCTCGATCGAAGAGGTGGCCGCCGCCGCGGACGGCTGCAACTGGTTTCAACTCTATCCGCTGCGCGACCGTGACCTGACCCGCGACCTGGTGCGGCGGGCCGCGGCCGCCGGCTACCAGGCGATGATGCCCACCGTGGACATGGCGGTTTCCGGCCGCCGCGAGCGCGACGTGCGGCACGGCTTCACGCTGCCCCCGCAGATCGGTCTGGGCACGATACTGGACGGCATCCGCCACCCCGGCTGGACCTGGCGCTTCATTCGCTCGGAGCCGATCGTGTTCTCCAACGTGATTGGCCGTTCGGCAGCCGACGGCAACACGCCGGTTGCCCTGGCCGACTTCATCAACACGCAGTTTGATCCCGGGTTTTCCTGGCAGGACGTGGCGTGGCTGCGCGGCGAGTGGCAGGGAGCGCTGGTCGTCAAGGGCATCCAGACGGTCGCCGACGCCCGTATCGCTGCCGACCACGGCTGCGACGCCATCGTGCTGTCCAACCACGGCGGCCGCCAGCTCGACGGCGCCCCGCCCGCGCTCGACCTGGTGGCGCCGGTGGCGGATGCGGTGGGCGACCGGGTGGCCGTGATTTGCGACGGCGGCGTGCGCCGCGGCGGCGACATCGTCAAGGCGCTGGCCCTGGGCGCCCACGCCTGCATGGCCGGGCGCGCCTACCTGTACGGGCTGGGCGCCGGCGGCGAGGCCGGCGTTGACTACGCCATCGAGCTGCTGGCCGAGGAAATGCACCGTACCATGGCGCTCATCGGCTGCACCTCGGTAGCACAGATCAGCCGCGCCCACGTGGCCCCGGCATGACGCCGTAGCGGCGATGCGGTGGCCATGGGAATGGTGATCGGCCTCACCGGCGGCATCGGCAGCGGCAAGTCGCTGGTCGCCGGCCTGCTCGCGGAGCGCGGCGCGGCGTTGATCGATGCCGACACCGCCGCACACGAAGTGTACCGTCCGGGCAGCGACGGCTGGCGCGCGGTGGTGGCGGCATTCGGCGACGGGATCGTGGACGAGGCCGGCGCCATCTCGCGTCCGCGCCTGGGCCGGATCGTGTTCAGCGACGCCGACGCCCGCGGCAAGCTGAACGCTATCGTCCACCCGCGGGTACGCCGCCTGCTCGCCGATCGCATCGCGCAGGCCCGGCGCGGTGGCGCGCGGGTGGTGGTGGTGGAAGTGCCGCTCCTGGTGGAGGCGATCAGGGCGGGCGGCGGCTGGACACGAACGTATGACGAGGTTTGGGTGGTCACCGCCCCGGAACGGCAAGTGATCGACCGCCTGCTGGCGCGCGGCATGACGGAGGCGCGCATCCGGGCGGTGATGGCGGCGCAGGCGAGCACCGAGGAGCGGCTGCGCTACGCCGACGTGGCAATAGACAACAGCGCCGGAATCGACCGCCTGCGCGAGCGCGTGGCGGCACTGTGGGACGAGCGGCTGGAGGCGCGTGCGACGTAGCGGCTGGACCTGCCGGCACTTGGTGATACGATACCGGCACGATGGGAGGTACGATGCCGTTTTTTGCACTGAACGAGCTGCCGAAGCTGGAGCTGTTTCCCGGCATTCGCAGCGCCCTGGTAGCGGGTAAGCGGGTAATGCTGTCGGCGCTGGAGATGGACGCTGGCGGCGTGGTGCCGGAGCACAGCCATCCGCATGAACAGGCGGGCCTGGTCCTGGAGGGAACGCTGCGCCTGCGCATCGGCGACGACGAGCGCGAGCTGGAGCCGGGCGACGCGTTCCTGATTCCAGCCAACGTCGTTCACTCCGGTGTGGTGACCGCCGGGCCCGCCCGCGTGCTCGACATCTTCAGCCCGGTGCGCGAGGACTACGTGAACCGCTACAACAGCTTCACCGGCACCGGCCGCGACACCCGCTGGCAGGACCGCGCAACCGGCCGGTAACGGTCAACTGGTGGCGGCTGCCACCGGCCGCGGCGCAGGAGCGGTGGGGCGTGGGATGCCGAACGCGGTAATGGCGGTCACCACCGCGATCATGCCGGCGAGCAGGAACACCACCTCGTAGCCGGACGCCTTCCAGATGATGCCGCCGAGCAGGGGCACCGTCATCGAGAAGATGTGGTCGACCGTCACCCCCATCGACAGCGTCGTGGACAGTTCGTCGCGGTCGGCGCACAGCCGGCCCACGTACACCGCGCGCGCGGCGCCGACGAAAAACAGCACGTGGTCGACCACGTAGGTGGCGCCGATCACGATCAGGCCGATCGCCGGCGGGAACAGCTGCGCCCCGTAGCCGTACATCAGGCACACTCCGCACAGCAGCAGCGCGTCGGTGCTCAGCACCGCACGCGGCCCGTAGCGGTCAATGAGCCGTCCGATCAGGGGCTGCGCCACCAGGTTGGTTGCCGCGGTGGCCACCCACAGTATGGCGATGGTCTGCACCGGCTGCTCGTAGATTACCACCAGCACCCACACGGCAAAGGTGATGAACACCTGCTTGCGCACGCCGAACAGGGCGCACAGTGCGTAGTAGCGCGCGAACTTGCGCTTCAGCACCAGCTTGCGGCTTCGCATGCGCACCTCGGGCTGATTGCGCATGGCCAGCCGGGTGAGCGCCATCGAGGCCAGGAACAGCCCCGCCGCCACCGCGAAGTAGAACCCGAAGTCCAGCTCCGTGACGGCGTGCAGCCCCCATACGATGCCGGCCATCGCCAGCCCGGCCAGCGTTTTCCAGAAGCCGATCCGCCCGAGCCTGCTGCCGGCGCTCGCCAGGTCGCCGTGATCGACCACGATGGCGCGCTCGATCAGCATGCCCATGTGCTGTCCCGCCGAGTAGCACATCAGGAACAGGATCAGCGGCAGGCCGGGACCGATGCCGCCAATTCCGTCGGCGAGCGCCCGCGCCGGCAGCAGCGCCAGCCCCGCCACCCCGATGGCTGCCACCACCGCGGCGAGCGAGAACAGGCGCCGTTCGGTCAGGGTGCCGAGCAGCACCACGTAGAACACCATCGCGAAGCCCTGCGACTCGCGCGGGAACTCCAGGAACCCGCGGTACCATTCGCCGATCTCGAAGCGCTCGCGCAGGAAGTTGGCGAAGTTCACCTCCACCGTGGTAGTGGCGGCGGCGAACGCGGCAAACGCCATCACCAGAATCAGGTACGCGCGCATCGCATCGCGGCGTGCCGGGCTGGTGGCCATCAGTGGGATCCTTTCACGACGGTTGCGGCGCCCGCAGCGGTGGGCGCCCGGCCCCGAATGTACCAGAGCATGGCGGGTACGAATGCCAGCGAACCCACCGCCGCCGCCGCAATGGTGGCCGCCAGCAAGCCGCCGAGCCGCGCAACCGGGGTAAAGCTCGACAGTGCCAGGACGAGCAGGCCGGCAGCCAGCGACACCGTGTTGATCACGATCGCCCGTCCGGAGGTCACCATCGTTGCTCGGATCATGCGTCCCGCGTCGCCGGACGGCCGCTCGCGCGCGCGGCGCAGGAACCCGACGATCACGTGCACGGCGTAATCCACGCCGGCGCCCACCGCGACGCTCGAGAACATCATGGTCAGCGTGTCGAGCGAACGGCGGGTGATGGCGAGGAAGGCAAGAATCACCAGAATGCCGAACGCCATCGGCAGCAGTGCCAGCACGCCGAGCGCCGCCGAACGGAAGCCGACGGCAGCGACCGCGAACACCAGCACCAGCGCCACGGCCATCGAGATCAGGTGGTCGCGCACCAGCACCTCGGTGAGGCGCAGGGCAGCCACGCTGCCGCTCCAGATCTGCACGCCAAGCTCCGCCGGCAGATGCGCGCCCGCCAAGTGCTCGACGCGATCGAGCAGTTCACGCAGGCGCCCCTCCAGGAAGAACGTGTCCTCGCGCACGTCGAACACGCGCGCGTTCAGGTGCAGTTGGGTGCCGTCGGCGGAAACGGGCGCGGCTCCCATGGCGCTGCCGGCGTCCCGCATCGCGGCGAGCACGCGCGCCAGCAGCAGCAGGGCGGCGCGCCGTTCCGGCACCTCGAGCCGGCCGCTCAGCGCCAGGTTCATGCGCTCCAGCTCGGAGATGAACGAATAGCTCCAGCTCACGCCGGGCAGGGCGCGCACCTCGTGCTCGAACCGTGCCACTTGGCGCAGCACCTCGGGGCGGAGGAAGTATCCGCCCTGCGGCTCGCCGGCGGTGTCGCGCGGGGCGGAAATGGTCACGTTGAAGTCGACAAATCCGCCGAGCCGGCGCTGCACGTGCAGATTGCTGTCCATCACCGTGTCGCGGCCGCGGAAGAAGCGGGTAAAGTCGGTCTCGTAGCGCAGGCCGAGGGCGGCGACCGCGAGCAGCGCGAACAGGATCGGCAGCACGATTGCAATGCTGCGCCGGTGCGCCAGCACCCGCCCGGAGAGCGCGAACATCGCCTTGGTCAGGCGCATCGATTCGTCGCTGCGCGGCGGGCGCGGGCGCACGCGCAACACCTGCACGCAGGCCGGCAGGAACAGCAGCGCGAGCACCGCACAGTAGGCAATGCCGAGTCCGGTGATCACGCCGAACTCGCGCACCGCGGCGATCGACGCGGTGGCCAGGCCAGTGAAGCCGGCGGCCGTGGTTACCGCGGCCAGCACCACCGTAACCCCGATCGGGCCGAGGCCGGCCACCGAACCGGCAAACCGGTCGGCTCGCTCGGCATGCGGCGCACGGGCGCCGGCGCCCGGCCCGCCGCCAACGGCGGGCAGCAGGTAGGCGGTCAGGATGTGCACGCTGTAAGCGCTGCCGAGGGTCATTACGAACGGCGGCGTGGTGATGCTCACGATAGTGAAGTCGAGGCCCAGGGCGCTCATCGTGCCCACCGTCCACACGGTGGCGATGGCGACCACCAGCACCGGCAGGATCATGGCGGCCAGCGAGCGGAAGCTCACGTAGTAGGTCGCCATGATTACCGCCACCGACACCACCAGCAGCAGCGGCAAGTCGCCGGTCAGGTGGTCGCGCGTGGCCGCGTCGATGGTCGGCATGCCGGCCAGCGCAACCTCCACCCCCGCGTCGCGCAGCGGTTGCACGGCGGCGTCGACGGCAGCCAGCAGCGGGCGGTAATCGGCGCGCAGCGGTACGTTGAACAGTACGCCCAGGGCGGCGCCGTCATCGGACACCACCAGGCCGCGCGCCAGCGGATCGGCCGCCAGGCGCTGCCTGAACCGCTCGACCGCGGCGGCGTCCACCGGGGCGGTTCCGCCCGGCGCGGCGGGTTCGAACAGCAACCGCCCACCGGCGCGCACGTATGAGATAAACCGGTACGGGTCGATAACGGCGGTCACCTCGGGGCGCGCCTCGATGCGCTCGACGGCGCCGCGCAGCGCCGCCAGTGACGCCGGCGCGAACAACCCTTCGCCCTCCGCGAGCAGAATCAGCCAGTCGATCTGCTCCCGGGTCTGTGCATGTTCCTCCATCAGGCTGACCACCTCGGAGTCGCGCGGCAACAACTCGTCGACGTTGGCGCTCACCCCCACCCGCGCCGCGGACCAGCCGGCGGCAGCGGTCAGCGCGGCGACAATCGCGAGCACCACCGCCGGGTAGCGCGCCGCCGACCGCATACCGGACTGGACGGCGCGTTCCAGCCAGGCGGCGCCGCGGGTCGGCTGCTTCACGGTTGCATCTCAGGGTGATCGGTCATGGATCGGTGGCTGCAGGAACGTGGCGGGAACTGCATTATCGCCAAACCGGCGTCCGCGCGGCAACCGTACCAGCCGTACCAGGCGTGGCGCGGCGGTACGCCGGTTGCGCGAGGCGGCGGCGGGTTGGCACCATGCGGCTGCACGGGGAGGCAACGCGCGATGGCAGACAGATTGCGGAACAAGGTGGCGCTGGTGACCGGCGCCGGGTCGGGGATCGGGGCAGCCACGGCGGCGCTGTTCGCCGCCGAGGGGGCGGCGGTCGGGCTCGGAGACCGCAACGCGGAGCCGATCGAGAAGCACGCGGCCGCGCTGGCCGCCGGCGGCGCCACGGCGCTTGCGCTGGCCGGCGACGTGACCAGTGCGGCGGACGCCGAACGGCTGGTTGAGGCGGTGACGGAGCGCTGGGGCCGCATCGACATCCTGGTCAACTGTGCCGGGGTAACGCCGCGCTATGCGCCGCCGGAGTGGGACTACGAGCAGACCTGGGACTGGGTGATCGCGGTCAACCTCAAGGGCACCTACCTGATGTCGCGCTTCGCCACCGCCCGCATGCAGCAGCAGGGCGGCGGCGCGGTGGTCAACCTGTCCTCCATCTACGGCCTGGTCGGGCGGCCCTCCTTCTTCGGCACCGGGCACGACCCCTACCCGCCCGCCAAGGGCGGCATCATCACGCTGACCAAGGACATGGCCAACGCCCTCGGCAAGCACGGCATTCGCATCAACGCGCTGTGCCCGGGCTTCATCTACACGCACATGACCCGCACTCTGACCGAGGATCCCGATTGGCTGCGCCAGATGGAGGCTATGGAGCCGCTCGGCCGGCTCGGCCAACCGGAGGAGGTTGCCCGCGCCGCGCTGTTCCTCGCCTCCGACGACGCCTCCTTCATTACCGGCGTGGCGCTGCCGGTGGACGGCGGCTACACCGCCCAGTAGCGTACCCGGCTGGGCTCAGAACCCGGGGCCGCGGGCACTGACCGGCCACAGGTCGACCACCCGCTCGCCGCGGAAGCACACCAGCCAATCGTGCAGGTTCACGGTCGGGTCGCAGTGCGGCGGGATGAGGCGCACCTTGTCGCCGATGCGCGGCGGGCGCGCCACCCCGGACACGTCAAGCGGGGCATGCTCGTCCGAGGCGCCGCCCACCGTCGCCGCCCGCCCATCCCGGCCCCGCGCCCCCCCGCCCCGCCGCGCCCTGCCACTCCCGGCCCGGCGCCGCCGCGACCCGGGGCAGCCCGCTCTCTGCCGTGAACGCCTTCAGCCCGGCATCGACGATCGCCACGCCGGGACGCGGCGCGCTCATCACCTGGGCGAGCAGGAACAGGCTGTGCTCGAAACCGACGTCGCAGTCGCCGTATCCAACGTCCATCACCACGTAGGAGCCGGCCTGGATCTCGGTAAAGGCGCCGCTGGCCGCGTCGAACCGGCAGGTGCCGCTGCCGCTGCCGGACACCGTCGGACACGGCAGGCCGGCCGCCGCCAGCGCCCCGATGGTATCGCGCACGGTCTCGGCCACCTTGGCCGCAGCGGCGCGCCGTTCCTCCACGGCGGCCAGGTGCTGCGACGAGCCGTGGTACGCCTGCAGCCCGGCGAAGCGCAGGTGAGGCGCCGCCGCCACCCGTTGCGCCAACGCCACCGCCGGCGCACCGGGCAGCACGCCGCAGCGCTGCATCCCCACCTCGATTTCCACCAGCACCGCCAGTTCCGAGCCGGCGGCCCCGGCCGCCGCCCGCCCCCCCCCCCTCGATCCCCCCCAGCCCCGCCAGTCCCGAGCCGGCGGCCCCGGCCGCCGCGCTCAGGTCGGCCACGTTGCCCGCCTGGTCCACGCACACTGCGACCTGCGCCCGGTGCGCGAGTGCCGCCAGCCGCCGGATCTTGGCCGCGTCCACTATCTGGTTGGCCACCAGCACGTCGCCGATGCCGCCGTCGACCAGCGCCACCGCCTCGCCCACCTTCTGGCAGCACACTCCCACGGCGCCGTGGGCGACCTGCAGGCGTGCCAGGTTCGGGCACTTGTGGCTCTTGGCATGCGGCCGCGGCCGCGCGGGCGTGCCGGCGGTGATCTCCTGCAGCCGGGCGATGTTCGCCTCGGCGGCTTCCAGGTCGAGCAGCAGGGCCGGTGTTTCCACGTCGGCGACCGCGTCGCCGATCCGAGCGGGCAGATAACTCATCGTCGCCGACTCTATGCCACCGCCGCCGCCGCGTCGAGCCGCAGATTCGCTTGCCGGTGAGACGCTGCGGGGATAAGGTCGGACGATGCGACAGAGCATGGACGCACACCCCGTGTTGCCGAGCCGCGAACCGGCGCAGGTAGGGCTGGCGGCGGATCTTGGTGATTGCCTGGACGGCGCGGCGCGGCGCCTCATCGGCAGCCGGCAGCTTGCCGGGGCGGTGACGGTAGTGGCGCGCCGCGGCGCCGTGGCCCACTACGGGGTACACGGCATGATGGACATTGCCCGCGAGAGGCCGATGGCGAACGACACCATCTTCCGCATCTACTCGATGACCAAGGCGGTGGGTACGGTGGCGGCGATGATGCTGAGTGAGGAAGGCAAGCTGGAGCTGGACGCGCCGGCGGCCGACTACCTGCCGGCACTGGGCCGGATGCGGGTCGCCCCCGAGGATGCCGGCGACGGACAGGCGGAGGCGCCCCGGCGCGCCATGACGGTGCGCGACCTGCTGCGCCACACCTCCGGGCTGCCCGGCAACGTGGCCGTGAACGACCGCTTTCGGGAAACCGGCCTGCCGCCGCTGGCCGAGTGCACGCTCGAGGAGATCTGCGATCACCTCGACCGGGTTGCCCTGCTCTACGAGCCCGGCAGCCGCTGGTACTACAGCGTGGCCGCCGACGTGGTGGGCCGCCTGGTGGAGGTGGTGTCGGGGCAGACGTTCGACGAGTTCCTGGCGCGGCGCATCTTCGCACCGCTCGGCATGGTGGACACCGGCTTTTTCTGCCCGCCGGAGAAGGCCGGCCGGCTGGCCGAGATGTACGGCCCCGCTCCGGATGGCGGCATCATGCCGGTGGACGCGCCGCAGGGCGGTACCGTGTCCCGGTTCAGCTTCCGCGAACGGCCCCGCTTCCTGTCCTGCGGCGGCGGCCTGGTGTCCACCGGCACCGACTACCTGCGCTTCTGCCTGATGCTCTGCGGCGGCGGCGCGCTCGGCGGCGTGCGGCTGCTGCAGCCGGAGACGGTCGCGGACATGACCCGCAACCAGCTCCCCGAGTCGCTGATCCCGATCCGCAAGGCGCCGCAGGAACGCTACGACGGGCTGGGGTTCGGGCTTGGCTTCTCGGTGCGCGTGGCGCCGTCCGGCTTCGTGCCCGGCGCCGAGGTCGGCGAGTACGGCTGGATCGGCGGCGCGAGCACCGAGTTCACCATCTCGCCGCGCTCCGGGCTGGTGATTATCACGCTCACCCAGTTCATGCCGTTTTCGCCGCTCAGCCGGAGCGTCAAGTCGATCGCCTACGACGCCCTCCGGGCGCAGACCTGACCGTGGCGCGGCGCCCGAACATCGTCCTGATCCTGGCCGACGACCTTGGCTTCAGCGACCTCGGCTGCTACGGCGGCGAGATCGCCACCCCGAACCTGGACCGTCTCGCCGCCGGCGGCATGCGCTTCACGCACTTCTACAACAACGCCGTGTGCGTGGCCACACGCGCATCGTTGCTCACCGGCCAGTACTGCCACCGGGTTGGCCAGGGGCTCGGGGCCCGGTTGCGCGCCGGCGCCAACAACGTCACCTTCGCCGAGCTGCTGCGCGACGCCGGCTACCGTACGCTGATGTCCGGGAAGTGGCACAGCGGCCAGCACCCCGGCGAACTGCCCGTCGACCGCGGTTTCGACCGCTACTGGGGGCTGATTGACGGCGGCAGCAACTACTTCAACCCCGGCGTGCGCCGCCCCGGCGAACCGGAACCGGTGCACAAGGCGCCCGGCGACTACCGCCTGTGGGGGGACGACCGGCGCCTGACCCGCCCGTTTACGCCCGACGACCCCGACTTCTACATCACCGATTCGTTTTCCGAGCGGGCGGTTTCCTTCCTCGACGGCCACGGCCGCGACGAGCGCCCGTTCCTGCTCTACCTTGCCTACACGGCGCCGCACTTTCCATTGCACGCGCCGGCGGAAGAGATTGCCCGCTACCAGGGCCGCTACCGGATCGGTTGGGACGAGCTGCGCCGGCGCCGCCACCAGCGCCTGTGCGAGCTTGGCCTGGTAGAGGAGCGCTGGGGCATGTCGGAGCGCGACGAGGGGTGCGGCACCTGGGAAGAAGCGCACGACAAGCAACGCTGGGACCGCAAGATGGCGGTGTACGCGGCGATGGTGGACCGCATGGACCAGGGTATCGGGCGCGTGCTCGACAAGATCCGCGATCTCGGCAAGGAACAGGACACCCTGGTGCTGTTCCTGTCCGACAACGGCGGCTGCGGCGAGCATATCGACAATTCCCCGGACCGCATGCCGGGCACGGTGGATACCTACGCCACCGTCGACGCGCCGTGGGCCAACGCCAGCAACACGCCGTTCCGCAAGTACAAGGTGTTCGACCACGAGGGCGGCATTGCCACCCCGCTCATTGCCCACTGGCCGGCGGCCGTCGAGGCCGGCGCCATCAATCACGAGGTAGGGCACGTGGTCGACTTCCTGCCCACGTTCGCCGAGCTGGCCGGCGCCGATTACCCGGACCACTACCGCGGCAGCCCGATCGCATCCGCCGACGGCATCAGCCTGGCGCCGCTGCTGCGCGGCGAATCGCGCAGCTCCCATCCGTACCTGTGCTGGGAGCTGAATGGCTGCCGGGCGGTACGCCGCGGACGCTGGAAGGCGGTGAGCATGGGGCCGCCGCGCTGGTACGCCGGCCACCGGTTTCCCCCCGGCCGCGACGGCTGGGAGCTGTACGACATGGAGCGCGACCGCTGCGAAACCAACGACCTGGCCGCCGGGCATCCGCACCTGGTGCAGGAACTCGACGCCCTGTGGCGCGGCTGGTACGAGGCCTGCCGGCGCGATCAGCGCCGCGCACAACCACGGGCGGCGGCGGCGGCAGGGTAACAGACCGGATCGGGTCACGCCGCCGGCGCCATCTCGTGCGCACGCTTGTTTTCGCGCGCCCGGATGGTCATCTTTGGGGCCGCATGCGTAAAGTCATGTCGTACGCCCTCACCCTGCTCAACTTCGGGTTGTTCCTGCTGGTGTTCATCGCCACGCGCGATCTGTACCAAACGCTGTTTGCGGTGCTGTACGGCGCGGCCACGGACCGCGACATGAGTGCATTCCAGGTTTCCGCGGGCCTGCGCACGCTCGACATGGTGGGCATGTTCGTGATGGGCATCGCCGTGATCGTGCTGATCATCGTGATCCAGTCCGCGTACGAGCGCGCGCGCAGCGGCGTCCAGCTCGGCGCCCGCTTCGCCATCGTGTTCGGCGTGCAGGTGGCGTGGGTCGGCTTGACCCGGGTCCTGATCTGGCTGATGCCGGTGGGCGTTAGCCACATGGCGCTGGACAGTTACACGCTGCTTCCGCTGGTGGCTGGCAGCGCGGCGATCGTGGCTGGTATACTGCTGCGCCGGCGCAGCCTCGCGTCGCGATCCTGACTCATGCCGTCGACACCCCCGATCATGCGCGCTTCCAACGTGTCCCGCGAGTTTGTGCTTGGCCAGGAACGGGTGCAGGCCGTGCGCGCGGTGGACATGGAACTTTGCCCCGCCCGCATGGTGCTGATCCGCGGCAAGTCGGGCTCGGGCAAGACCACGCTGCTGAACATCATCGGCGGTCTGGACCGGCCCACCAGCGGCGTCGTGTTCTACCACGAGCGCGACCTGCACATCTTTTCGGAGCGTGAAATGACCCGCTGGCGGCGCACCAAGGCCGCATTCGTGTTCCAGGCGTTCGCGCTCATCCCCGGGCTCACCGCAGCCGAGAACGTCGACGTGCCGCTGCGCATCGCCGGCATCAGCCCGCGCGACGCCGGCAAGCGTGCGCTCCAATACCTGGACATGGTGGGGCTGGCGCCGCGCGCCCATCACCGCATCTACGAGTTGAGCGGCGGCGAGCAGCAGCGGGTGGCGGTGGCGCGGGCCCTGGTAAAGGAGCCGGAGGTGCTGCTCGCCGACGAGCCGACCGGCGAGCTCGACCAGACCACCGGCCATCGGGTGCTCGCGCTGCTGCGCAGTCTGGCCCATGAACGCGGCATCGCGATCTGCCTGACCAGCCACGATCCATCCGCTTCCGACTTTGCCGACGAGGTGTATTCCATGAAGGATGGCCAGCTCAGCGCCGAACGGAGCGCCGCGTGAAGCTGCACCAATCGATGCGCTTGCCGACTGCCGCGCTGTTGGCGGCGTTCCTGGCGGCCATGCTGCTGGGCGCCTGCAGCGCACTGCCCGACGAGAACGAGGATCTGCCGCGCGAACTGCCGCCCATACCGTTGCGCTCGCGGGCGATCACCTACCCGGTGGAAAAGATCGACCTGGCAGTCGAGGTGCGCGGCACCGCCGTGGTGACCCCGACCCGCGAAGTGGAGTTGTACTTCCGCGAACCGGGGCGCCTGACCGTGCTCAACGTCTCGGTGCGCGACGATGTGCAGGCAAACCAGGTTCTGGCGCGCCTGGAGAGCGCCGACCTGGAGCAGGAGCTGCGCCTCGCCGAGATGGACCTGGAGATTGCCCGGCTTCGGCACCAGGCGATGGCGGCCGGCAACCTGACGCGCACCGAGCGGGCCGTCAACGAACTGGAGCTGGCCAAGCAGGAGGTCCGTACCGAATACCTGCGCGACCGCGTCGACGCCTACGTGATCCGCTCCCCCTACGACGGCGCGGTGAAGACGGTGCGCGGCAAGGTGGGCGAGCTGGTCCAGGAGTACAAGACGATTATCGAGGTCTCCGACCCCACCGAGCTGGAACTGCAGATGCGGGTCAACATCGATGAATTCGAACGTGTCATTCCGGGGCAGCCGGTCATGATCGAGGTCAGCCGCGGCACCTGGTCGGCCGGCGAGGTAGTGGCGGTGAGCAGCCGCAACCAGGCCACCGACCCCACCCTGCGCCGCGACGAGTACATCGCCCATCTCGCCCTCGAGGACACCTCCATCGAACTGCGCGCCCAGGCGCGGCTCACCGCGCGCATCATCGTGGAAAGCCGCCCGCAGACGCTGGTAATTCCGGCCGCCGGGCTGCGCGAGTTCCGCGAGCGCACCTACGTGCGCGTGCTCGAAGGCGAACTGCGCCGGGAGGTCGATGTACGTGTCGGCGTCCGCACCGACACCCAGGTGGAAATCCTCACCGGCCTCGAGCCAGGCCAGCTGGTAATCGGCAAGTGAGCGATGCCGGCGCCGGCGGCGGGTACGAGAGCGGCGCACCGCCCGCACCGGCAACCGCCCCTGCGCTGAGCTTCGGGCGCGTCAGGACGCGCCGCGAACGCGGCCTCGCCCCGGCCGCGGTGCTCCTCTATCCCGTCACCGTCCTGTGGATCACGCTGCAGCGCATGGCGCGCAACTGGCGCCTGCTCGGCGCCCTGCTTGCCGGGCTGGTGCTGGTGGCCGGGCTGGCGGCCGCCGTGCCGATCTACACCGCCGCCGGCCTGCAGCGCAGCTTCATCCAGCACTGGCGCCAGCAGGACGAGTTCCGCCCACCGTTCGCGGTGATCATGGCGCACCGCAACAGCCGCCGCAAGGAGCCGGTGACCGCCGAGCAGCTCACCCGGTTGCACCGCTACCTGGACGGCGACCTGCCGGGCCGGGTCGGGCATGCGGCCATCGCCACCTCGTTCTACGGCAGTTTCGGCAGCGATTTCGTGCTGCACGGCAACGAGGCAGACCCCTCCGGACGCGCGACCCGGGCGGAACTGTCCTTCATGAGCAACCTGGCCGAGCACGCCAACGCTCTCGTCGGGCGCTGGTACGAGCCGCGCGACGACGGCGTGGTCGAGGTGATGGCCGACGAGAAGACGCTCGACGACCTGGAGCTGATCGTCGGCGGGCGCTACGTGTGGGCCTACCAGTTGCTGCCGGACGAAGAAATCACCGACCTGCCGGTGGAGAATTATCAACGCCAGCGCTTCGCCCTGACGCCGATCGAGGTGGTCGGCATGTTCAAGCCGCGGGAGGGCGTGACCACGCGCGAGTGGGTGTACCCGCCGCTGCCGGGCCGCCTGTTCATGCCGCCGGACGAGTTCGCACGCATGCAGGCCGCCGGCCTGCGCACCTCCACCTACGACCTGCAGTGGGTGTTCGACGACCGCCTGATTCGCGTCGATCAGCTCGGCAGCCTGATTGGCGATCTTGTCGCGGTGGAGGAGCGGGCGGCGCGCATCGCACCGGGCACCAAGTACTGGCTGGCCCCGCTGGAGTTCTTCGGCAAGTTCAAGACCACGCTCGACCAGGTGGCGCTGTTCCTGTTTTCGCTGGCCGCGCCCACCATCGGCATGATCCTGGTGTACGTGATGCTGATCGCCGCCCTGGCGGTGGAACGGCGCATCACGGAAATCTCGGTGCTGCACAGCCGCGGCGCCGGCCGCATGCAGGTCCTGGCCAGCTTCGCCCTGGAGTGGCTGATCCTGGCCGCGGTGGCCGCGTTGGTGGGCCCCTACCTCGGCGTGGCAATCGGACGCCTGGTCGGCAACGTGCAGGGCTTCCTCGATTTCAGCGCCGGCGGCGCGGCGGCGCAGGCCGCGGCGCAGGCCGCCACGGAGGCGCGGACCCGCTGCTCGCGGCGGGCACGGAACGGACACTGCCGGTGGTGGTAACCGAGCAGTCGCGGCGGTTCGCGCTGCTGGCCACCGCGGTGGCGATCCTGGCCGCGGTGGCGCCGGTAATCGCCAGTTCCCGGTTCTCGGTGGTTACCCTGCGCCAGGTGCAGGCGCGCGGCATGCGGCGCTCGTTCTGGCACCGCTACTTCCTCGACCTGATCCTGCTCGGCCTCGCGTTCTACGGCTACAGCGCCCTGCGCTGGCAGCAGGTGCGCCTCGCCACCGAAGCCACGGTGGACGCCGACCCCATCCTGTTCCTGGTGCCGGTGGCGTTCTTCATTGGCGCCGGACTGGTGGCGCTGCGCCTGTATCCGTTTGCCATGGCCGGCCTCGGCTGGCTCAGCAACCGGTTCCGCGGCATCGTGCTGCAACTCACCTTCCGCCGCCTGAGCCGCAGCTCCGGACAGTACGTTTCGCTGCTGGTGCTGCTCATCCTCACGGTCTCCATGGGCATTTACAACGGCTCCGCGGCGCGCACGCTGCTGGTCAACTTCGAGGATCGCGTGCGCTACATGAACGGCGCCGAGCTGGTGATCCGCGAGGCCTGGGAACCGCCGGAAGAGACGCAGGCGGCCGGGATGGCGGGCGCGGTGCAGCCCACCTCGTACGACCAGCCGCGCCCCACCGCGAGTGCCGAACCGCCGTTCTTCAAGCGGCTGGAAATCGAGGGCGTGGAGGCCACGGCGCGGGTACTGGTACGCCGTGCCGAGGCGCGTAACGCCTCGCTGCACGCCGGCTCGGTTACCATGATGGCCATTGTTCCGCACGAGTTCGCCGCGGTCGCCTGGGCGCGCTCCGACCTGTTCAATCCGCACTTCTACGACTACCTGACCCAGTTGAGCACCCATCGCCAGGGCGCCCTGGTAAGCCCCGAGCTGAAGCGCCGCGGCAAGCTGGAGCCGGGCGACCCGATCATCATCAACTACAACAATCAGCGCATCGATTCCTACGTGGTGGGGGTGGTGCCGTACTGGCCGTCGCTCAACCCCGATCACCGCCCGTTCGTGATCATGAACCTGGACCACGTGCAGGAGTTCACCGCGCTCGAACCATACGACTCGTGGTACGACATCACCGGCCCGGAAGCGATTCCGAACATCGTACAGCGGCTCACCAACATCGGCGTGTGGGAGTGGAAGCGGGTGGACACCGAGTTGATCCTGCGCGAACTGCACCGCGAGCCCTACCGGCGCGGCTTCTTCGGAATCCTCACCATCGGCTTTCTGGCCGCGGCCGCGGTGGCGGTGCTGGCCTTCGTGGTGTACACCATCTACTCGACCCGGCAGCGGCTGATCCAGTTCGGCGCGCTGCGCGCCAACGGCCTGTCGCTGGTGCAGACCCTCGGCGTGGTCGGCCTGGAGCAGTTGCTGACCGTCGGCATTGGCCTGTTGATCGGTATCGCCGGCGGTAACGCGGCCACCACCCTGTTCCTGCCGTTCCTGCGCGACCGGGCGAGCGAGGTGGAGCCGGTGCCGCCGTTTCTGATCGTTACCGATCTCGACGACCTGACGCGCATGGTGGCAATCGTGGGGGCGGCGTTCGTGGTCGGGGTGGTGGCCCTGGCGCTGTTCCTGGTACGGGCGCGGCTGGCCAGCGCACTGCGGCTCGGCGAGGAGGGCTAAGCGGCAATGGCGGCAGTTGCGGAAGTTGCGGAAGTTGCGGCAGACGAGTTCATCCGCTGCGAGGGGCTGGTCAAGATCTACAAGATCGAGGATGTCGAGGTGGTGGCGCTGCAGGGGCTGGACCTGACCATCCGGCGCGGCGAGGTGATGGGCATCATCGGACCGAGCGGCAGCGGCAAGACCACCCTGATGAACGTGCTCGGGGGGCTCGATGCGCCCTCGGCCGGCAAGGCGGTGGTCCACGGCACCGACCTGATTCGCATTTCCGACCGGCAGCGGCTGCGCTACCGGCGCCGCACCGTCGGCTTCGTGTGGCAGAACGTGAGCCGCAACCTGATTCCCTACCTCACCGCGACCGAGAACGTGCAACTGCCGATGATCCTGTCGGGCCGTTTCGACCACCGGCGCGCGGAGCGGTTGCTGCGGCTGGTCGGCCTCGGCCATCGCCTGCGCCACCGGCCCGCGACCATGTCCGCCGCCGCCCCGGGCCGGTGCCCAGGCCGGGGGGCGAGCAGCAGCGGGTGGCGATCGCCATCGCGCTGGCCAACCAACCGCCGGTGCTGCTCGCCGACGAGCCGACCGGCTCACTGGACACCGAGAACACGATCCGGTTGCTGGAGGTGTTCGACACGGTGCGCCGCGAACTCGGTGTGACCGTGGTAATCGTTACCCACGATACCTCGATGGCGCGCGCGCTGGATCGCTACGTGCAGATCCGCGACGGCAAGACCAGTACCGAGTCGATCCGCCGCACGCGGGTCACCTACACCGAGCAGGGCACCGCCGAGGCGATCGCCGCGCTGCAGAGCGCCACCAGCGCCCCGGAAGGCGGCGATGAGGATGGCGGCGAAGACGCCGCGCAGGCAACCGACGAGGCCAGCCACGAGCACTTCACCCTGCTCGACTCTGCCGGGCGGCTGCAGATCCCGGACGACATGCGCGATTCCTACCGCATCGGCGGGCGCGTGAAGCTGGTGGAGGAGGATGGCCGCATCCTCATCGTACCCGGCGACGATCAGTAGCAGCGGTACTCCTGCGCCATGACCCGGATGCCGGACGATTTCCTGTTTGGCGCGGCCACCTCCGCCGGCCAGATCGAGGGCGCGGCAACCGAGGGCGGCCGCGGCGACTCCATCTGGGACGTGTTCGCCCGCCGGCCCGGCAGGATTGCCGGCGGCGCCACCCCCGCCACCGCCTGCGACCACTTCCGCCGCTACCGCGACGACGTGCGGTTGATGGCCCGCCTCGGCATCGGCGCCTACCGTTTCTCCATTGCCTGGCCGCGCGTGATTCCGCGCGGCTACGGCGCCGTGAACCGCACCGGTCTCGATTTCTACGACAGCCTGACCGATACGCTCCTGGAACACGCCATCACGCCGCTGGCCACCCTCTACCATTGGGACCTGCCGCAGGGCCTGCAGGAACGCGGCGGCTGGCCGGTGCGGGATACCGCCCGCTACTTCGCCGACTTCGCCGAGCAGGTGGTGCGGCGCCTCGGCGACCGGGTGCCGCTGTGGGCAACGCTCAACGAACCGCACGTGGCCGCGCACCTGGGGCATGAGCACGGTGTGCACGCCCCGGGGCTGCGCGGCCTGGGCACCGCCCTGCAGGCGGCCCACCACCTGCTGCTGGCGCACGGCCTGGCGGTGGAGGTGCTGCGCGACCTGGCGCCGCGCGCGCGCGTCGGCATCTCCGTGAACGTCGCTCCGGTACACGCCGCCGGAGACGGCGACGCCGACCAGGCCGCGGCCGCGCGCGCCGACGGCTACTTCAACCGCTGGTATCTCGACCCGCTATTGCGCGGCGCCTACCCCGAAGATCTGACCGACGCCTACCGCGAGCTGGACCTGCTGCCGGAGGTGCACGAGTACGACCTTGCCGCCATCGCCGTGCCGGTCGACTTCGTCGGGGTCAACTACTATTTCCGCTACCTGGTGGCGGCTGACGGCGGCGACGGCACCGGCCTGCGCCAGCGCGAGCTGGGATTTCGCGTCCTGGACGCGGGCGGCGCGGGGTCGCGGGAACGCACCGCCATGAATTGGGAGGTGTACCCGGAAGGGCTCACCGAGGCGGTGCTGCGGGTAACGCGCGACTACGCACCCGCGGCAATCTACCTCACCGAGAACGGCGCCGCGTACGACGACGATCCCGGAGCCGATGGCGACTTCGACGACCGCGCCCGGCAGGCATACCTGCACGCCCACCTGGAGGCGGCCGGCGCCGCTCTTGAGGCGGGCGCACCGTTGCGCGGCTACTTCGTATGGTCGCTGCTCGACAACTTCGAGTGGCAACACGGCTACCGCAAGCGGTTCGGGCTGGTGCACGTCGACTTCCGCACCGGTGCCCGCACGCCCCGGCGCAGCGCCCTCTGGTACCGCGACGCCATCGCCGCCGGGGGCGTGCCGTGATGCCGCCATGGGTCCGCGCCCGCCGCCATCGAGGCACCGGGTGACGGCCAACCGGGACCGC
Source organism: Spirochaetaceae bacterium bin103 (assembly GCA_002238925.1). Lineage (GTDB taxonomy): Bacteria > Spirochaetota > Spirochaetia > SZUA-6 > Bin103 > Bin103. The sequence continues at coordinate 36,735 of MPNH01000048.1, forward strand.
CTGGTCGCGCTGTACGACGCGGCCCTGCGGCGGGTCGATCCGCACGCCATGGTGACGGGCCGGCTTACGGTGGAAGGGGGCGCCCTGGTTGCGGTCGGCGACGGCGAGCCGGTGCGGATCGACCTGGACCGGTACCGCGAGGTGCGGCTGATCGGCGTCGGCAAGGCGGCCGCGCCGATGGGCGGCGGCGTGGAAGAGGTGCTCGGCGAGCGCCTGAGCGGCGGCGTCGCGGTAACCAAGCTCGGCCACGCCGGAGCCGGCCTGCGCCGCGCGCGGCTCCTGGAGGCCGAACACCCGGTGCCCGGAGAGCTGAGCGCGGCGGCCGGACGCGCCATCGCCGCCGAATGCCGGCGTGCCGGAGAGGACACGCTCCTGATCGGCGTGATCTCCGGAGGCGGCTCGGCGCTGCTGACCGCACCCGCCGAGGGCCTGACCCTGGCCGACAAGCAGGAAACCACCCGTCTGCTTTTGGCGGCCGGTGCCACCATCGGCGAGGTGAACAGCGTGCGCAAGCACCTGTCGGCGCTCAAGGGCGGGCGCATGGCGGAGCTGATCCATCCGGCCACCTCGCTCAACCTGATCCTGTCCGACGTGGTCGGCGACCGGCTCGACACCATCGCCTCCGGCCTCACCGCCCCCGATCCCACCACGTTTGCGGACGCGGCCGCGATCCTGCAGCGCTACCGGCTGTGGCCGGCCGTCCCCGGCGCCGTGCGGGCGCGCATCGAGGCGGGCCGCGCCGCCGCGATCCCGGACACGCCCAAACCCGGGCACCGCGCGTTCGGCTCCACCCACAACCTGCTGCTCGGCTCCGGGCAGGCCGCGGTCACCGCCGCGGCGGACGCCGCCCGGGCCGCCGGCTACGACACGCTGGTCCTGTCCACCCAGCTCACCGGCGAGGCGCGCGAGATCGCGGCCGTGTTCTATGCCCTGGCGCGCGACCTGCGCAGCGGCCGCCTGGCGCTGCGCCTGCCGGCATGCATCGTCGCCGGCGGCGAGACCACGGTAACGGTCACCGGCTCCGGCATTGGCGGGCGCTGCCAGGAGATGGCGCTGGCGTACCTGGTCCAGATGGCGGAAGACACCGACCCGCCGCGCACCGCCACCTTCCTGGCCGCCGGCACCGACGGCAACGACGGCCCCAACGACGCGGCGGGGGCATTCGCGGACGCCGCCGCCGTGGCCGCCGCGGCCGCCCTCGACCCGCGCGCGGCGCTCGCTGCCAACGACTCGTACGGCTTCGGCGCCGCGGCCGGGACGCTGTTCGCGCCGGGCCCAACCAACACCAACGTCGCCGACCTCTACCTGCTCACCGTCGACCGCCCCTGAGCGCCGCTTGCCGTGGCCGTGCCGCCGCGCGCGCCGCTACATTGTCAGTGGAGGCACACAACAGATGCCCGACGCTGACCACAGCCACCACGCCAACGGTTCCAACGGTTCCAACGACAAGTGGCAGTTCCTGCAGCCGCCGCAGTCCGACGGCGGGCCGCGCGAGCAGCCGCCGCTGATCCGTCCGCCGAGCCGGGGCCAGTTCCGCTTCTCGATCTGGTTCATCGCGCTTGCCGTCATGGTCCTGCTCCTGGTCAACTCGCTGGTCGGCAACCGGCAGATGGCCACCACCGTCGACTACAGCACCTTCAAGAACCTGGTCACCGACGGCCAAATCAAGCGCGTGCGCATTACCGACAACTACTACGTCGGGCTCGGCGCTACCGAGGCGGAACTGTCCCGGCTGCGCGAGGCAGGCTCTACGACCACGACGGCGGTGGGCGAGTGGCGCACGGTACGGGTCGAGGATCCCGGCTTTGTGGCGCTGCTCGACGACAACGGCGTCCAGTACTTTGCCGACCCGCAGGGCGGCCGGCCGCTGCTCGGGTTGATCCTGCAGTGGGTGGTGCCGCTGGGGCTGATGTTCCTGGTGTGGCGCCTCATGTTCAAACGGCTCGGCTCGATGGGCTCCAACGTGATGGCGTTCGGCAAGTCGCGCGCCCAGGTGGTGGCCGAGGGAGAAACCGGGGTGCGGTTCGCCGACGTGGCGGGCGCCGATGAGGCGAAGGCGGAGCTGGAAGAGGTGGTCGACTTCCTGAAGAGCCCCGAGCGCTACGTCGAGATCGGCGGCAAGATCCCCAAGGGCGTGCTGCTGGTCGGCGCGCCCGGCACCGGCAAGACGCTGCTCGCCCGAGCGGTGGCCGGCGAGGCGAGCGTGACCTTCTTCCGCCTCAACGGCGCCGACTTCGTGGAGATGTTCGTCGGTGTCGGTGCGGCGCGGGTCCGCGACCTGTTCAAGCAGGCGCGCGAGAAATCGCCGTGCATTATCTTCATCGACGAACTCGACGCCATCGGCAAGAGTCGCGGCGTCGCCATGACCGGCGGCAACGACGAGCGCGAACAAACCCTCAACCAGCTCCTGGTGGAGATGGACGGTTTCGACGCCCGCTCCGGGGTGATCATCCTGGGCGCCACCAACCGCCCCGAGGTGCTGGACGCGGCGTTGCTGCGACCGGGGCGATTCGACCGCCAGGTGTTGGTCGACAAACCGGACCTGACCGGCCGCGAAGCGATCCTGAAGATCCACAGCGCAACGGTGAAGCTGGAGCCGGAGGTGGACCTGCTGGAGGTGGCGCGCGCCACGCCCGGCTTCGCCGGCGCCGACCTGGCCAACCTGGTCAACGAGGCGGCGTTGCTGGCGGTGCGCGCACGCCGCAAGCTGGTGTCGCAGCGCGACTTCGGCGAAGCGATCGACAAGGTGGTGGCCGGCCTCGAGAAGCGCAGCCGCGTGCTCAGCCCCAAGGAGAAGGAGATCGTCGCCTTCCACGAGGCGGGGCACGCCCTGGTCGCGCACCACACGCCGGGTTCCGACCCGGTGCGCAAGATCTCCATTGTGCCGCGCGGGCTCGGCGCCCTCGGCTACACCATGCAGACCCCCGCCGAGGAGCGCTTCCTGCTCACCGAAAAGGAAATCCTCGGCCGCATCGACGTGCTGCTCGGCGGCCGCGGTGCCGAACAGGTGGTGTTCGGAGAGATCTCCACCGGGGCGGCCAACGACCTGGACCGCTCCACCGACATGGCCAAGCGCATGGTCACCGACTTCGGCATGAGCGAGAAGTTCGCCAACATGCGCCTGCCCTACCGGCAGGAGAGCCCGCTCCTCGGCCACAACGGCCACGCGGTCAACCGCGAATATTCGGAGGCGACTCAGCAGTACATCGACGAGGAAACCGCGCGCATCATCCGCGACCGCTACCGGCGCGTCGTGGACTTGCTGCGCGAGCGGCGTGACGCCCTGAAGGCAGTAGCCGCCCGCCTGCTGGAACAGGAAGTGCTGGAGTCGGACGAATTCTCCCAACTCGCCGGATCGCCCGCCGCGGTCGCTGCCGGATAACGATTCCGGCACTGCGCGCCGGCCCAGCCGCTAAAGCGAGAGGGGCGAACAGCGTCGTCAACGACTGAAGCGCTCCTCCATCGTGCGGCGCAGGACCACGGCCGGGTCGGTCTCGTCGACGGTCACGTCAGCCCAGCGCAGTACCTCGCCGGCGGCGCGTGCCCGGCGCAGGGTGACGCCGTGGGCCAGGCCGAGCGGCAGCGCGCCCAGCTCCACGGAACGCGCGGCCGGGAGTTGCCTGCCCCAGACGGTGTAGCCGCCCTCCCCGTCCAGCTCTTCGCCGGCGGCCAGGTCGCGCTTGGCCACGGCGGCCACGTCGGAGCGGAAGCCGGTGGCCGCGCCGGTCGGTTCGCCGCGCAGGGCGACCGATGCTATCGACACGCCCAGCTCCAGGCCGATCAGGTGGTCGGGCCGGTACAGCGCCAGGTAAGAGCCGGTGGCGTCGGCCTGGAAGCCATATTCGCGGATGCACTGCGCGACGTACTCCTGGCCCGCCTCCACCACCACGTAAGTACCCATCTTCAGGTCGTGCGGCACCGCGCTGCCGTCCCGGTTAAGGCTGGACACCACCTCGGTTACGGCAGCGCCGCCGGGCTCCGCCGCCAGCACCCCGCCCAGCGCGCGCGGACGCAGGCGCTCGGCGAGCTGGTCGCGCGCCACCGGCGGGAAACTCAGGCCGTCCGGCTGCGGCACCAGCCCGGTGGCGTTGCACACCGCGGTCATCTCGATCGCCGACTTGCTGCCGTCGATGAAGCTGTTGAACATCTTTGGATCCATGCGGCCACGTGTGGCCACATCCTTGTCAATGCCAAAATTATTCCATACCGTGTCGGGAGTTGACTGATGGAATGAGGGCCGGTAGCGAGTGCCCTTGCCGGCCGCGGTGACGCGGAAGCCGGCGGTGCGCGCCCAGTCCACCTGCTCGCAGATCAGCGCCGGCTGATCGCCGTACGCCAGGCTGTACACCACGCCGGCGGCGGCCGCGCGCTCGGCGAGCAGCGGTCCGGCCACCACGTCCGCCTCCACCGTGACCATCACCACATTGAGCCCGGCGTCGATCGCCGCCACCGCGTGGCGCAACCCCACGCGCGGATCGCCAGTCGCTTCTACCAACACGTCAATGCCGCCGGCCCCGATCACCCGCTCGCCGTCCTC
>MPNH01000049.1 GCA_002238925.1 Spirochaetaceae bacterium bin103
CGCGGTAGCTGCTCGGTCAGCCAGTACACGCTGATTTCGCTCACCGCCTCGGCGCGTCCGTCGCCGGCTTGGGCCCCCGTTTCAGGGCCATCCATGGCGGCGCCGATCCGCTCGTATTCGGCCTCGTCGTCGGGCAGGATTCGCGCCAGGGCAATCGGCCCCGCCGCCACCGGGTGCTCGCGCAGCAGGCGCAGGCACAGCGAGTGGATGGTGCCGATGACCGCCTGATCGATTTCCGCGCGGTGGCCGGCCAGCGACGGCCGCCGGTGCACTTCGCGCCGCACCCGGTCGCGCATCTCGGCGGCGGCTGCGTCGGTAAAGGTGACGGCGACGATTTCCGGAATGCGGCAGGTGGCCAGCAGAGCGACGTAGCGCTCCACCAGAACGCGGGTCTTGCCGCTGCCGGCGCCCGCCGAGACCAGCATGTCCGCATTGCGGTCGCCGACAATCGCCCGCTGCTCGCCGGTCAGATCCGCCCCCGGACTGGCGGTGGCCGCTCCGTGTGCGCTCATGGCCAGCCCTTCCAACGGCTGAACTCGTTGACGCGGCACGCGTGCTGGTACGCGCAGTAGCTCGGGCAGGGGCGCACCTTCGGGTCGACGCGGAAGTCGCCGGCCCGCACCGATTCGCGTACGGCGGCGGCGCGCCGGACCACATCGTCGATCAGCTGCCGGTCGGCGTCAGCGGCCGTGTCGAGCTGCCACTCCCTGCTCGGCGGCTTCACCCAGGCGTAGCGCGCAACAACCTGGGCGGCATCCACATGGTCGCGGGCCAGGTAGGCGTACAACTGCAACTGGACGCGGCGGTCATCAAGGTCAGTGCGGCTGATGAAGCGTCCCGACTTGTAGTCTACAATCACCGCCACGCCGGGCGCCGAGTCGAAGCGGTCGATCTTCGCCCGTACGGTGAGCGGCGGCTCCAGCGGCAAGTCTGCCCGGAGATCCAGCTCCGTTCCCTGTACCCTGGTGATGCCGGCCTGCTCGGAGCGCCCGGCCTCCGCGTGCAGCAGGGCCGCCAGCCGATCCAACACCGTATCGCACTCCAGCTCCCAGATTCCGGCGCGTCCGAAACCATGTTGGGCAGGCGCCCGGTTCCAGATGGTGCGCCCCCTGGTCCGCAGCCGCTCGACCGCGGCCGGTACCGTGTCCGAGTCCAGCGGCTTCCCCGCCTTGACCAGTTCGCTCAGCGCGTCCTGCAGAATCTCGTGCATCACGGTGCCGCGGATCGCTGCGTCCGCTGTTTCCTGCTCCTCTTCCAATTCATACAGGTCCAGCGCGTAGCGCCCGAAAAATTGGAACGCGCAGGTCTGATAGGTCTCCAGGCGTGACGCGCTCCAGACGGCCTCGCGGTCGCTCAGCCCGCGGCGCAGGTCGGCCGCAACCGATCCCTCGAACGTGCCGGCCGACGCGAACGAGCGGCGGCGCTGCTCCACGTGCGCCGCCAGCCGTACCACCTCCCACGCCGCCGCGTCCGCCGGCCGGTTGCGGCCCCCGTTGGCCCAGCCGGAGGTGCAGGCGATGGCGAGTTCGCGGCGGGATGCAGTCTCGGGCGGGGCAGGCGGCCGCACACCGGCGCCGCCGTCGCCGGCGGCATCCTCGAAATAGATCGAAGCGGCGACTTGGCGCCCGCGCTCGTCCAGCCGCGTTCGCCATGCGGTGAGCGACCCGTCGGCACGGCTGCGCACGGTACGCCACAGTTCATCCTCAGTCGGCTCGGGTTCGGGCGGCAGGGCGATTCCTTGTCCCGCAAGGCTGGTGCGCGCCTGCACGGACAGGAGAAGCGGCGCCGTCCGCGCCAGCGGGAATTCACCCTCCACCAGTCCACCGACGGCCAGGTGGTGCAGACGCAGGCCGGCCAGCGCCGTCATCGGCGCCAGCAACACCCCGCCCGCCTCGCGCAGGATCGCCGCCGGCGCCTCCAGGCGGCTCAGGAGCCGGTCGGCGAACAGGGGAAACCCGATCGCGGCTGCGCCGAGCGCGGCATCGGCGGTGGCGATCTCGTCAAGGTGGCGGCGCAGGGCGTCGAGCTCGGCGGCGAGTCCCGCGATCAGGCGCACGTGCGGGCGAATAAGCGGGGAACCGCCGAACAGCGCCGCGTTCAATCGTTTGGCGTGCTCCGCGGCCGGCGCTGCCGGCGGCTCCAGCAGCCCATACAGATCGGTCAGCGCCGCGCCGAGTCCACGCTCCTCCAGCCCCGGCAGGGCCGGCGCCGGGCTGGCGGGTTGCCCGTCCGCGTCCGGCTGTCCGGCGGTCGCTGCGGCGGCATCCCGCACCGTCAACTCGGCCAAGCGATCAAGAGCGCCGCGTCCCGCCCACAGGTTCTCCTTCCGCCCACGGCGCGAAACCGCGGCGAGGGACTGTGCGTCGAGACCCCAACGATCGCCGTCGATGAAACCGCTCGACAGCGTCGCCACCAGATCGCGCAGGCGCCAACCTTCCTCCGGCATCCGCAGCAGGCGGCGAATCCAGATGCCGAGCGGCCGGTTGGCGAGCGGTTCCCCGGCCACCGGATCGAGCGGCAGGTCGTATTCGGCGAACACCTGGCGTGCCAGGCCGAGCGCGGGACCGAGGCGCCGAAAGGCAACGCCGCAGTCGGATGGCCGCAGCGTGCGGTCCTCGGTGAGCCGTCGCTTGATGGAGCGTGCGATTGCGCGCAGCTGCGCCTCGCGGTCGGAGGTAACGAAACCGTGTACCGGTGCCTGGTGGATGCCGCCCGCGGTGCGCTCGACCGTCGCAGCGGGGCACAACTCGCTCAGGAGCTGGTATGAATGGCGGGCACGCGTCCCAGCGTCCGGATCGAAGGTGAGCGCAAAGTCGCGGCCGCTGGCGAGCGCGGCAAGCAGGCGCAGTTCTCCCTCATGGAAAAACGTGAATCCGTCCACGGCGATCACGCCGGGGATGTCGCTTGCCGCGGCAGCCGCGGCGGCGGCCGCACCCGGCAGCGCCGCGGGGTGCAGCCAGCGGTGCCGGTCGAGAGCGGTGTGGTAAGCGCGGTAGATGGCGGCAATCGCCGCAAGCTGCGGGTCGCCGGTAGCGTCGGCCGCCGCGGCGAGGCGATGGCGGTCTATCTCTTCGGCAGACAACTCCTCGATCGCGGCCCACAGCATCTGGTGCAGGCCGGGGGCCGCCGCGATGGATGCGAAGTAGCTGGCGGAGCCGGCCGCGACTTCCTGCCGTATGACGCCGGCCAGCAGTTCACGGGCGACGCCGGGCGATGCCGGCACCCGCTCCCCGCACAACCGGCGGGCGAGGCCGCGCGGCGTTTCCACCTGCAGATCCAGCGCGACGCCGCACAGCGCCAGCAGCCGGCGGCGGAATTGGTCGCCGTGGCGGACAGTGGGCACCAGCACCAGCGTGGCGGCAAACGGGTCCGCGCGATACCGGTCGGCAGTTCGCCGGAGCAGCGCCTCGGTCTTTCCGGATGCTGCCGGCCCGACTATGAAGGTGGTTCGTGCGATGCCTCATGGTACCGCCGGCGCGGGCCGGATGTCTCATGCCGGCGTGATGAAGAAACCGTGAATGGTGGCCAGTTATCGTCTCCCATTCACGCCAAAGTTGTGATTTTCCGTGAATGGTGCGATGATGAGGCAGGATGGCAACTTCCCTCGCCGCCAGAAACCGCATCCACGCGTTGCACCGTGAGTACGCCAGTCTGCGACCGGGCAAGGAGTCGCTCCTGGCGATGATCGACGAGGTGGAGATCCCCGAAAGCGTCTACAATTCCAATGCCATAGAGAACTCGACGCTCACCCTGGAGGAAACCGAGAAGATCCTGCTGGAGCAGATGCTGTCCCGCAACGTGTCGGTGCGAGAAGTGTTCGAGGCGGTCAACTTGGCGCGTGTCATCGAGTACCAGCGGAACAGGGCCGGCGACACGGACCCGGGCAAGGAACGGATCCTGCTGTTGCACCAGATGCTGATCGGAGCAATCGACGACGACATTGCCGGCCGCTTCCGCCGCAGTGGGGAGTACGTGCGGGTGGGTTCCCATATCGCGCCGGCGCCGGAGCAGGTCGACGGCATGATCGATGAGGCGCTGCTGCAGTACGGGAGTGACCTCGACTGCTATTTCCTGGACAGGATCGCCCGATTCCACCTGGATTTCGAAGTAATTCATCCGTTCTACGACGGCAATGGCCGTGTCGGCCGGGTCATCATCAATGCCCAACTGTTGAAGCAGGGGCTGCCGCCGCTGATCGTTCGCAACTCGGAAAAACAGACCTACTACCGCGCGTTCCGGGAGTACACCGACCGCCAGCGCAGCGCGACCATGGAGCGGATCCTGGCGCTGGCGCTGATCGAGTCGCTGCACAAGCGGCTCAGTTACCTTCAGGGACAGCGCATCGTGACGCTGTCAAACTACATCAGGCAGGAGGGGCGGTCGGCCCCCGCCGTCACCAACGCCGCCCGCCGCCAGACCATTCCGGCGTTTCGCGAAAAGGGCGTGTGGAAGATCGCCAGTGACAGCCGGTAACACAGCGATGAGCGGTTGGATTACCCGGGTGGCGACCGATGTCGGGGGTACGTTTACGGACCAGGTCCGGTTCGACGTCGATTCCGATACCGGACGGACGCGGGTGACCACGGCGAAGACGGCGACCACCCCACCCGACTTCGAGCGCGGCGTGCTCGACCTGCTGCGCAGCGGCGGCGTGGCGCTGGGCGACATCGATTTTCTCGCCCACGGCACCACCGTGGTGATCAACGCGCTCACCGAGCGCACGGGTGCGAAGGTGGGGCTGGTTACCACCGCGGGATTCCGCGACACGCTGGAGATCGCGCGCGGCAACCGGCCCGACCTGTTCAATCTGCACTACCGGAAACCGAAGCCGTTCGTACCGCGCTACCTGCGCCGCGAGCTGCCGGGCCGGATGAACTACCGTGGCACGGAGCTGCGGCCGCTCGACCTGTCTCCCCTGCCGGCGATTGTCGAGGATTTCCGCCGCGAGGGCGTGCAGGCGGTGGCAATCTGCTTCCTGCATTCCTACGCCAACGACGAGCACGAACGCGCCGCGGAAGCGGGGGTGCGGCGCCTGTGGCCGGAGGTGCACACGGTGTCGTCGCACGGCGTGGCGCGCGAGTGGCGGGAGTACGAACGCACCAGCACGACGGTACTGTCCGCCTACGTGCAGCCGACCGCCGGTCGCTACCTGCGCCGCCTGAGCGACGGCCTCGCCCGCCGGGGGTTCGCCGGCAGCCCCTATGTCATGCAGTCCAATGGCGGCATCGACTCGCTCGCGGCGGCGGCCCGGACGCCGATCACGATGCTCGAATCGGGGCCAGCCTCCGGCGTCCGGGGCGCCGCGCAGCTTGGCAGGCTGATCGGCGAGCACAACATCATCGCCCTCGACATCGGCGGCACCACGGCGAAGTGCTCACTCATCGACCAGGGCAACATCAGGATCGTGACCGATTACTGGATCGGGCGGGACGGGCGGTCGGCCGGCTACCCGGTGATGGTGCCGGTGGTGGACATCGTCGAGATCGGCAACGGCGGCGGTTCGATAGCCTGGGTGGACGAGTTCCGCAAGCTGCACGTGGGGCCGCGTTCGGCGGGCGCCGTGCCGGGCCCGGCGGCGTACGGCATGGGCGGTACCGACGCGACCACCACCGACGCCAACCTGTGGCTGGGCAGGATCAACCGCGACTGTTTTTCTGGCGGCTCCAGGAGCGGTGGCGCCGGCAGCGGCCGTGGCGGCGGGGGGCTGCTCGCGGGCCTGGGGGGGGGGGGGGGGGGGGGTCGGGGGGGCGGGGGGGGGGGGGCGGGGGGGGGAGCTGCTCGCGGACATGGAGGCGGTGGAGGCGGCGCTGCGCAAGGTTGGCGACCGGCTCGGCCTGGGGCCGGACCAGGCGGCGGCCGGCATCGTGCGCATCGCCAACAACAACATGGTCAACGCGCTCAAGCTGGTGTCGCTGAACCGGGGGTTCGACCCGCGCGAGTTCACGCTGGTGGCGTTCGGCGGCGGCGGCGGCATGCACGCGGTGGCGCTGGCCGCCGAACTCGGCATCGCCAAGGTGGTGATTCCAGCGGACGCGGCCGTGTTCTCGGCGTGGGGCATGATGATGTCCGACCTGCGCCGCGACTACATCGCCACCCACCTGCTGGACCTGGTGGCGGACAACGCGGCGGCGATCGAGAGCACCTTGGCCGAGACCGAGGCCGCGGCACGGGCGCAGTTCGCCGGCGAAGGCGTCGACACCGGGCGGCTATCGTTCCGGAGGTTCGGCAAGTTCCGCTACCAGAACCAGGAGCACACCACCGAGGTGGCGCTCGGCGACGGCGCGGTGACGGCGAACCGCATCCGGGAAATCAGAAGCGCGTTCGAAACCGGGTACGAACGCGAATACACGTACCGCCTGGATGCGCCGGTGGAGATGGTCGGTATCCATGTCACCGCCACGGCCTCGGTTGGCCGCGTGGAGATAAGGCGGCAGGAACTCGGCCCCGAGAGCGCGGAACGGGCCCGGAAGGGTGCGCGCCGGGTCGACTTCGCGCCGGAGGGGGTGTGGGAAGCGGCGATCTACGACGGCGGCAAGCTCAGCCCGGGCATGCGGTTCGCCGGTCCGGCAATCGTGGAGGATGCGGCGTCGACCGTGGTCGTGCAGCGCGGCAACGAGGCGCAGGTCGACGGGTTCGGCAACGTCGTCATTCACATCCATGCATGATCCCATCACTAGCGAAGCCGTCCGCAGCTCGGAGCAGGCGGGTGGCGAAAGGACCGTTCCATGACAATGCGACAGCATGACCCGATTACGCTCGAAATCATTCAGAACTCGGTGCAGGCGGCGGCCGACGAGATGTTCGCGGCGATGCGCAAGACGGCGATGAGCTCGATCATCTACGAAGTGCTGGACATGGGCACCGGCATCCTGGACGCCAACGGCGAGATCGCTTCCTCCGGCGCCGGCATCCCGGCGTTCATCGGCGTGCTCGACAAGTCGGTGAAGTTCATCGCCGCCCGGTTCGACCAGCCGGGAGACATCGAGCCGGGTGACATCTTCGCCACCAACGATCCCTACTACGGGGGCGTTACCCACCTCAGCGACATCGTGGTGATGATGCCGGTGTTCCACGGCGGCCGGCATATCGCCTGGACCGCCAACATCGCGCACCACTCGGACGTGGGGGGCATGGCGCCGGGATCGCTGACCGGAGAGGCCACGTCGATCTTCCAGGAGGGCGTACGGCTGCCGGCGATCAAGATCATCTCGCGGGGCCGCACCAACGAACCGGTGATGCAGGTGATCAAGGTCAATTCGCGCATGCCGGAGGTGCTCGAAGGCGATCTGTGGGCGGCCATCGCCTCGGTGCGGGTCGGGGCAAGACGGATCGAGGCGCTGGCGGAGAAATACGGCACCAGCACGTTCACGGCCGCGCTTGAGGGTTTCATGGCGTTCGGCGAGCAGGCGTCCCTGAGCGCGCTCGCGAAGCTGCCCCGCGGCACCTTCGAACTGGCGGAAGAACAGGACCACGGGCAGATCTACCACGTCGGGATCACCATTGCGAAGGACCGGTTCACGGTCGATCTGCGCAACAACCCCGACCAGCTCGACGGACCCCTGAACACCAGCCGCGACAGCGCCATGGTGGCCGCGCAGATGATCTTCAAGTCGCTGACCGATCCGTACACCCCGGCCAATGGCGGATCGTTCCGTCCGGTCGAGTTGTTGACGCGTAACGGCACCGTGTTCGATGCGCGCGAGCCGGCCGCGCTCGGCTTCTACTACGAGATCGGGCTGCGCGTGTACGACCTGATGTGGCGCTGCCTGGCGGGCCACATGCCCGACCGCCTGGCGGCCGGACACTTCGCGTCGATCTGCGGCACCTTTATCGGCGGCATCCATCCCGATACCGGGCGGCAGTATACGGTTATCGAGCCGCAGCTCGGCGGCTGGGGGGCGAGCATGAGCGGCGACGGCAACACCGCGATGTTCAGCGGCTTCCACGGCGAGACCTACAATTGCCCCGCCGAGGTCACCGAGGCGCGCAACGGGCTGATCGTCGACCAGATGCGGTTGAACACGGCACCCGGCGGCGAGGGCAGGCATGCCGGGGGCCGCGGCATCGTGCTGGACTACCGGGTGCGCTCCGAAAGGGGCTTCCTGACTGCCGGCTACACCCGGTCCAAGTTCCCGCCCTGGGGTGTGGGCGGCGGGCGCGACGGTTCGCCGAACTACATCGAGTTTATCCCCAGGCAGGGCGAGCGGCGGCGGTTCGCCGCGGTATCCGGACTGGCCACCGGCAAGGATGACGTGATCCGCGTGTTCACCGGCAGCGGCGGCGGTTGCGGCGACCCGCGTGAACGCGACCCCGAGCTGGTGCGCGCCGACGTGCGCAACGGCCTGCTGTCGCCGCGGCGAGCACGCGACATATACGGCGTTGAAACGGAGGGGAGTTGCAATGGCAAACGCTGAAATGGCGAACGGGGGTCCGCTGAAGGTGATGTACCTGAACCCGGTCGGCACGTCCGACTACGACGAGGTGTTCGGCGCCATGGCGCGGCAGGTAAAGCTGCCCGGCACCGAGGTGCACGTCACCTCGCTTAAGCCCGCCGACGGCGCCTTCACCCACATCGAGTACCGCGCCTACGAAGCGGTGGTGTCGGGCGGCATCGTGCGGGCGGCGCGCGCGGCGGCCGCGGAGGGGTTCGACGCGCTGGCCATCGGCTGCTTCTACGACACCGCCCTGCTCGACGCCCGCGAGGTATCCGGCGACATGGTGGTAACGGCGCCGTGCGCGGCCTCCCTGGAGATCGCGGCGAGCCTCGCCAACCGCTTCGGCATCATCGTCGGGCGCCGCAAGTGGGTGCACCAGATGCACGCCACGGTGCGCGACAACGGCATGGCCGACCGCCTGAGCGGCTTCTACGCGGTGGAGTTGGGCGTGAACGACTTCCAGGCCGATCACGAGGAGACCGAGCGGCGCCTTACCGAAGCGGGCCGCAAGGCGGTCGAGGAAGACTACGCCGAGGCGCTCATCCTCGGCTGCACCCTGGAGACCGGCTTCCACGACCGCCTGTCGCAGGCCCTCGGCGTGCCCGTAATCGACCCGTCGATCGCCGCCCTGAAGCGCGCCGAGTACGCCGCCAACCTCAAGCGCACCTGCGGCTGGACACCAAGCCGCCGCTGGTCCTGCGAACCCCCACCGGAAGCCGAACTCGCCGCCCTCGGCATCATCGACAACACCAACGTATTCGGCAACCGGCTCGTCGTCCGCGCGCAGTAGCCGACATCGCCGATCGCCGTGCGACCGCTCCCGATCGAGTCCTACCTGCCTGTTGCATTGCCGGCTGTCGGCGCAAATACTGGCGCCCGGAAGATGGACCATGCACGCCGCCATCGCTGACATGAGGTAGTCGGCGCCGCGGTGCGCCAGCACGTTGCTGCGAATCGGCCGGCCCGAGCGCGCCCGTGGGAGAACGAGCCGGGTGACCGGACAGGAATTGACCCCACCGGCAGTGCACAGACACTATGGGCCCGTGTCGGCCCGCCCGAACATCGTGTTCGTCTTCTCCGACCAGCACCGCGCGCGGACGACCGGCTACGAGGGCGCCGCCGTAGCGACCCCGGCGGTGGACCGCCTGGCGGCGGAGGGGGTGGTGTTCGACACGGCGGTGTCCAGCATTCCCGTGTGCACGCCGTGGCGCGCCGCGCTGTTCACCGGGCAGTACCCGCTCACCAATGGCGTGTTCCTCAACGACGTGCGGCTTGCCACCGACCGGCCGACGCTCGGCAACTGGCCCGCATCGACGCGGCCGGGCTGCGTAACGACACCATCCTCGTCTACACGTCCGACCACGGCGACATGTTGGGGTCGCAGGGGATGACCCGCAAGCAGCATCCCTGCGACGAGTCGATCCGGGTGCCGTTTCTGCTGCGCTGTTCGGACCAGGCGGGCCGCGGCCGCCACCTCTCGTTTCCGTTCGGCGTGGTGGACATTCTGCCGACGCTGCTCGGCACGTGGCTTTGGGAACCGTGTCAAGCCCCCAGATAAACCGCGAGTGCGCAACAGTTAAGGGGTTGACCAGATCACCAGCGGGCCGGCAGACTGGATGGTGGACCTACTTTCGTCGTCCCTAGACGCTCTGAACTGTCCTGTGAGCAGAAACGAGCCTCCCGCGCCGGTGAAGGGGGAGCTACGCCCTGCCGGCCAGGAGGGCTCTATGGACCATCACGATTATCCGCTCGACAGACGGGAGTCACCCAAGACCGTTTCGCGATCCGCGACGAATCTCTTGTGAACCGCTATGGCCGCGAAAGTGATACCCGTGCCGCCCGAGCTGGACACGCCTCAAGTCCACGCGGACTATGCCGCCTTTCGCCGATCCACCGTGTATTTCTCCGAACACTATAAGGAGTTGCTCGACGAGTTCCCCGAAAAATGGATCGCGCTGTGGGTCGATGGGGCTGGCGTTCGCACGGTGGTGAGCGGGCAGGATGTCGAAACGGTAGCGCGGAAGGCCAAAGAAAGTGCAATGCCGCTGGCGCAGTCCTATCTCCGCTATCTGGCAGCGCAGCCGCGATTCCATACTTAGACCTTGGTTGTTCGTGGCAGTTTCGGTGACCAGGGTCGTCCACTGGTAGATGGAACGATATATTTGTCCCGGCTTGGCATTTCGGGGTCGGTCCGCTTTCTCGTGGATACTGCGGCGAACATCAGCCTCCTGTCTTTCGCGGATGCCATTCGCTTGGGCGTCAATTACGCGCGCTTCAACAACCGTCGGGCGGAACGAGTAGGCGGCACAGGCGGGGCCGCGGGCGCCTACTTGGAGAAGGCCACGATCTCACTACGTGATTCGGACGGTGTACTGGACGCCTTCCGGATCACGATGGGAGTTGCACAGAAGGCTCCCAACCAGCCAGAAGTCTTGTCTGTCCTCGGTCGGGATGTGCTCGATGGGGTGCGCTTGGTCGTTGACAAGGAGCGCAGAGAACTGACTCTGGAGCGATAGGAACACCTGGTTGAGACGAATTCAGCGAGCAAGCAGCTCGGTGAGGCGGCGCTGCCACTCGGCTTCGTCTACTACTTCGAAGCGCATGGCACGGCCGCGCATGGCCGGGACGAAGTCGGCCCAGTCGCGGCGGGTTGCGTGCTGGGAGCAGATGTCGAAAACGGAGCGCTTGTATTCGGTGTCGGCGGCCTCTTTGAGGTGGAGGCCCTTGGTTTCGACCACGAACACCTGGTGGAACGGATCGGCGGCGTTCGGGTCGTCCGGTTTCAGGGTGAAGATGAAGTCGGCGTAGATCTTGCCTCGCTTCCAGCCCTGCACGTAGAAGTCGTGGCGCGCGCGGTTGCGGTACCAGAAGAACAGGCGCTCCTGCTGGTCGAGGAAGGTCGCGACGCGATTCTCCAGAGCGTTCAGTTCGTTCTCGTCCGTGCGGTCGAACAGATTGAGCAGGTACTGGCCGCCGTCCTCGCGGTTGGCTTGCCGGGCAGGCGAGGTCCTGATCTGCCGGGGCAGCCGGTTGAAGCCCAGGTCCTCGGCGGCCACGATGAAGCGCATCTCGCCGGTCTCGAGGAGGCCGGTGAACACGCCGCGCGCCAAGCGGTCACGCTCAATCTCCAGCCGCTTGCGCAACTCTTCCAGGATGAAACCGTAGTTGCTCACCACCAGCGCACGATCATGCCGCTGCAGGAGAGCGCCGAACAGGCGCCGCGCCACCTCGCTGCCGCGCCACGGGTTCGGCATGACATCGAGCAGGTGGCTGGCGGCGAATGCATGGTCCAGGCGCCCGCCGCTGCCGGCACGGTCGCGAGCGGCATACGTGGAAGCCGCCGCAACGTGGCCGTCCACGCCGACCTGCACGTCGATATCGTCGCCCGGCCGTTCGCCGAGCGGAAGATCGTAGAGGGGCGACACGTCCACCTCGTCCCACGGCGTGCGTGAAAGAATATCGGCTTCGTAGTGCGCCGGACGCCACGTGCTGCCGTCGCGCATCATGAACGCGGGCAGCACCAGGTCGCGTGCCGCCCGCCGGAACCGTGCGCGTTGTCTGCGCACGATGGACTCCGCCGGCTCCATCGGGCTGTCGCCGTCATCGGCCAGCTTGGGCTGCAGGTCGCCGAGCCCTTCGCGACTGAATCCGCGCCGCACTTCGCGCAGAAGTTCGACACTTTCGCGCTGAAAGCAGAACACGTAGCTCTCGTCCAGCCAACGGTTGCCGGTCTTGCGCGCGTAGGGCTGGCGCAGGATGCGACCGACGAGTTGGGTGAGCGCGCTTCGCGAGCTGGGGCGGGTGAGGATCGCCAGCACGTAGGCGAAGGCGCAGTCCCAGCCCTCCTGCAGGGCCTGTTTGGTGATGATGAACCGGATCTGGCAGTCGCGCGCCAGCAAGCCGCCGGCGTTATCCACCTCCTTGAGGTCGTCGCGGGCGCTGGTCTTGATCGCGATCTGTTCCGCGCGGATGTCGGGGTGCTCCATCAGGTAGTCGCGCGCATCCTCGGCGTGCACGACGCCGGGCAGCCGCTGGTCGCGGCCGGTGCGCTCCACCTGGATCAGACAGATCGGGCGGATGTGCATGCCGGTGGCGGCATCGTGCCGCCTTGCCTGCTCCTCCAGCTTTGCGCGGTGCTCGATGGCCGCCAACAGGGTGTCCTTCCAACTCGTGCTCGACCGGTTCCTGATGTGCAGGTCGAGCTTGATCATCTCCTCCGCATTCAGGTCGCGGCCGTAGATCTCGATCAGCACGTTCGCCTCGGCGGTCGGCGTCGCCGACAGCTCCACGATCAGCGCTGGGTTGAACCCTTCCAACGTAACCTTGGCATTGCGGCTGTATGCCTTGTGGCCCTCGTCCAACACGATCATCGGTCGCAGCAAGCGCAGGGTGTTGCCGAGCGACGTCTTGACCTGCCGGCCCCACAAGCCGTTACCCCCGAAGGTGTCGAGGTTCGGCACCCGCTCAAGCAAGGCGCGATGGCCGGCGGCGTCGTCATCCGCAGGGAAGAAGCGATCGAACCCGCCGCTGTCGCGGAACATGCGGAGTTTGTCCCTGGTCTCGCGGTTCGCGGACGGGAGCATCAACACCAGGATACAAAGACTTTCGGCCACGTCCGCCGGACGGAAGCCGCTGGTCTTCTCCAGGACCATGGTGCGGCCGGCGGATGCGAGGTCCAGCTGCTGGCGGTAGGGATGGTCGCGGTCCTTCAGGGCCGCCAGCGTCTGCCGGTAGATCTGCGTGGTGGGCACGATCCACAAAACCAACCCGGTCTGCCGGTAAAGCAGTTTACGGTGGACGAGATCGATCACCCGCGTCGCCAGCCGACTCCTGGCCCACGACAGAGACTCCAGCGGTGATCGGTCGTTGCTTGGCGTCTTCAGGCCTGTGCATCGGACGGCTGAAGTGCGCCGTGTACGCCGCCGACCTCGAGCACGGGCGCTCAAAGTTCACATGCCCCACACCGTAACCGGCGCGCCGGTGCCGGGCGGCGCGGTGCGGCGGAAGATCTTTTGCTCCCAACTCCGCTCCGGCGCGCGGTCGAACACGATCAGGTGGCCGGCCTCGGCCGCGCAGCGATCCATGTACGTTCGTGTCTGTACGATGCCCTCGGCGATGGTGCGCTCCAGGTCTCCGTGCCGCACCTTGCACTCCACCACCCAGCGGTGCTCGCGCCCACCGCCCGGCCACACGATCAACAGGTCGGTCCTGCCCCGACCGAGCGCGTACTCCCGCTCGATCCGCCCGCCGCCGTTCACGATCCGCTGCAGGTGCGCCTGCAGCAGCAACTGCGGTCCCGCTTCATGGTACTGCTCGAAGCGCTGCACCCAGTGCTCGGAGTGCTCCCTGAAGAACGTCTGAAACCCCGCAATCAGTCCCGCGACGTCCAGACTTCCGGCGGCGTCCACGTACCACGCCATCTCCTGCGGCAGCGTTTCCTGCACTGCGTAGTTCAGGTGGCGTGGCACCACCTCCGCGTAGATCGGGTTGGCCATGCGCGGCATGCGCGGCGGGCCGGTAGCGTCCTGAGCCACCAGGCCCAGGTCGCGGACGTAGGCGAGGTCTTCGGCGGAGCAGGAGGCCTCGTCCGAACCGGCCAGGATCGGTTCGATCACCCGCCGCACGCGCTCCTCGCGCAGCTTGTTTGCCAAGTCGTCGATATGCGTGTCTCGCCGCACGATCAGCCGCTCCTGCGCACCAAGGATGGCGGCCGCGGTGATCGGACGCCCGCGGTCCCGCCCCGGCTTGTGGCGGAAGCAGGCGTCGTAGCAGAGCGCGTTCACCAGCCATGGCTGGCCGGCGGTGCGGGTCACAATCAACTCCAGCGCATCTTCCGTGAACACCTGCCCGGTCTGCGCCGTGTGCTGCGCGGTCAGCGTGGCGGTCTCCTGCTCGGAGAAGTCGCCCAGCCGCAACGACTCGGACTTGATGTTGAAGGCGCTGCCGCCGAGCACCACCCGGTCCTCGGCGGAGGAGTGGATGCGGTAGTCGCGCACGTCCCGCAGCCCGCACAGGATAATGCTGTGCGGGAAGCCGTCCGGGCGTTGGTCGTAGCCGGCGCGAAGCTGGCGCAGAACAGACAGCAGGGTGTCGCCGACCAGCGCGTCGATCTCGTCGATCAGCAGCACCAGCGGCACGGCGTCGGCCTCCGCCCAGCGGGCGAGCACTTCGATCAGCGCGCCGTCGGCACCCTCCTGTTCGAGCGCGGCCTGCCGCACGCGGTTCGGGGTCTCGTCACCCAGCGTCCGCCGTGCCCGCCGGGCGAGTTCGCCCAGCATGGCGCGCATCGACCGCGCCGTATCCTCGCGCCCCGCCTGGCCCACCTCGAAGTTGGCGTATACGCAACGCCAGTCGCCCGCCTCGCCGGAGTTCAGGAGATCGCGGAGCGCCAGCAGCGCCGACGTCTTGCCGGTCTGGCGCGGTGCGTGCAGCACGAAGTAGCGCTCTTCGCGAATCAGCTCGAGAACTTCGTCAAGATCGATCCGCGACAACGGCGCGACCTGATAGTGCCGGTCAGCTCGAACCGGACCGGCGGTGTTGAACGTGCGCATGAGCGTGGGTTCATTGTTTCACGGCACGGCGCGGCTGTCACGCATTCCCACCCCACCACCCCCCACCAACCCCACCACCCGGCCGCGGGCACGCCGGGCACGCTCGGGCACGCGGGCACGCGCGATCCTTTGACAGGGTGGGGCGGCGGTCCTACACTGGGCCGGCCTTCGCTGCCGGTGTGCGGCGGGGGCATTTGTGTCAGCCATGCAGCATTTTCTGATACGCCGCGGTCTCTACGTGATCCTGATGCTGGTGCTGGTCTCCATCGTCGGTTTCGTGGTGATCAACCTGCCGCCGGGCGACTTCATGGACGCCTACCTGGCGCGCATGCAGTCGTCGGGCACCGAGGTGGACAAGGAGATGGCCGACAACCTGCGCAAGAACTACGGCCTCGACAAGCCGCTCTACGTGCAGTACCTGATCTGGTTCTTCGGCGTGGTGCGCGGCGACTTCGGCTGGTCGTTCGACCACCAGATTCCGGTTAGCGAACTGGTCGGGGAGCGGATCGCGCTCACCCTGGTGATCTCCCTGTCCACCCTGATCTTCGTGTACGCCGCCGCCATCCCGATCGGCATCATCAGCGCCGTGCGCCAGTACTCGCTGACCGACTACACGGTGACGGTGTTCGGCTTCGTCGGCCTGGCCACGCCCAACTTCCTGCTCGCCCTGCTGCTGATGTACCTCGGGTTCCAGTGGTTCGACGCCGACGTCGGCGGGCTGTACTCCACCGAGTTCGTCAACGCGCCCTGGTCGCTGGCCCGGCTCGTCGACCTGCTGCAGCACCTGTGGGTGCCGGTCATTGTGCTTGGTACCGCCGGTACCGCCGGCATCATCCGCGTAATGCGCGCTACCCTGCTCGACGAGTTGCGCAAGCAGTACGTGATCACCGCCCGCGCCAAGGGCTCGCGCGAGATCAACCTGATCCTGAAGTACCCGGCGCGGGTGGCGCTGAACCCGATCGTGAGCACGGTGGGCTGGCTGCTGCCGGAGATCATTTCCGGTGCCGCCATCGTGTCGGTGGTGCTGTCGCTGCCCACCACCGGCCAGCTCCTGCTGCGCGCGCTGCGCACCCAGGACATGTACCTGGCCGGCAGCCTGATCCTGCTGCTGAGCTTCCTTACCGTGATCGGCACCCTGATTTCCGACCTGCTGCTGGCGCTCATCGACCCGCGCATCAGGATGGAATCGTGACGGAAGCACGTTGATGGACCGCCCCGTGGTGCGCGCCATCGCCCAGGTCGCAGCCGCCGACGATGCGCCGCCGCCCGGCGAATCCGCGCCGCCCGAGGAGAACGAACGCTACTTCATCGCCACCCAGCGGCAGCTTATCTGGCGCGCGTTCAAGCGCCACCGCCTGGCCCTGATCAGTTCGCTGGCGCTGCTGGTCCTGTACCTGTCGATGGCGTTCGCGGAGTTCCTGGGGCCGTACGAGCCGTTCGAGCGCAACCGCGAGGCGCTGCACCACCCGCCGACCCGCATCCACCTGTTCCACGAGGGCCGCTTCGTCGGGCCGTTCGTGTACCGCTACGAGCAGACCCTGGACATGCAGACGCTGCGCCGCAACTACGCCGAGGATACCAGCCAGCCCTACCCGATCCGGCTGTTGCAACGCGGTTCGCCGTACCGGATGTGGGGCCTGTTCGAGGGCGACCTGCACCTGTTCGGGGTGGAGGAGCCGGCCACGGTGTACCTGCTCGGCACCGACGACCTGGGCCGCGACATGTTCTCGCGCATCACCCAAGCGAGCCGCATCTCGCTGTCCATCGGCTTGGTGGGGGTGGCGCTGAGTTTCCTGCTGGGGGCGTCGCTGGGCGCCATTTCCGGCTACTTCGGAGGCGCGGTCGACACCGTCATCCAACGCATCATCGAACTGCTGCGATCGGTGCCCACCATCCCGCTGTGGATGGGGCTGGCGGCGGCGATCCCGCCGGCCTGGTCGATGCAGAAGCGCTACTTCGGCATCACCGTGATCATCTCGCTGGTGGCCTGGACCAGCCTGGCGCGGGTGGTGCGCGGCAAGTTCCTGGAACTGCGCGAGGCCGACTTCGTGGCCGCCGGGCGGCTGGCGGGCGCCACCGACGCCAAGATTATCCTGACCCACATGCTGCCGGGGTTCATGAGCTACCTGATCGTGAACGCCACCCTGGCCATTCCCAACATGATCCTGGGCGAGACCAGCCTGAGCTTCCTGGGGCTGGGCCTGCAGCGCCCGGTGCTGAGCTGGGGCGTGCTGCTGCAGAACGCCCAGAACGTACGCACCATGGCGGTGCACCCGTGGCTCATGACCCCGGTGCTGTTCGTGATCGCCGCCGTGCTGCTGTTCAATTTCGTGGGCGACGGCCTCCGCGATGCCGCCGACCCCTACAAGAGGTAGCGGAGAGAGCAAGAGTGAGGTAACAACACGGCGGATCGCCGGCGGCCTGACGGCGGCCGGGGTGCGGGCCTCGTACGAGGCGCGTGAGCCGGGACCTCAGAGGAGCGTCACAATGCTGAAAAAGCTGGTGACAAGTATAGTGGTCGGCGCCCTGGCGCTGGCCTCGGCATGGGCCTACAACGAGGCGCCGATGCTGGCGGCCAAGGTGGCGGCCGGAGAGCTGCCGCCGGTGGACGAGCGGCTGCCGGCCGAGCCGGTGGTGGTCAGTCCGCTCACCGAGGTGGGCGAGTACGGCGGCAACCTGAGCGTCGGCATCGGGAGCGCGTGGTCGTGGTTCGGCGACCCGCAGTCAGCGGTCGGTCCGGAGACGCTGATGCGTATCAAGACCGACTACTCGGGAGTGGTGCCGAACATCGTGCGCTCATGGGATTGGGAGCCGGACGGCAAGACCGTGGTGATGCACTTCGTGCGTGACGCGAAGTGGTCGGACGGGTCGCCGTTCACGGCCGATTCGGTGATGTGGTGGTACGACAACATCACCCTGAACGAGACCCTGACGCCGAATCCGCATTCACGCTGGATGCCCGGCGGCGAGCTGATGAAGCTCACCCAACTGGACGACTACACCATCCGCTACGAATTCGCGGCGCCCTACCCGCTGATCGAGATGCAGTATGCGCACTACTCCGGCGGCCCTTATTCCTACGTGCCGGGCGACTATCTGGAGCAGTTTCACGAGGATTTCCAGGATGCCGACAAGCTGGCGGACATGACCAAGGAGGCGGGCTTCGACGAGTGGCACCAGTTGTTCAACAACAAGAACCGGGTGTGCAGCGTCATCTCCTGCGGTGAGCAGCCCACCATGCAACCGTACGTGCGCATCGCCACCAACCCGCAGAGCCACACGCTCGAGCGCAATCCCTACTACTGGAAGGTCGATCCGGACGGCAATCAGCTCCCCTACATCGACGGCGTAACCATCCACGTGGTGCAGGATACCGAGGTGCTGGTGCTGAAGGCGATCCAGGGCGAGTTCGACCTGTTCGGGCAGAACAGCGCGCTGGCCGACTTCCCGGTGTACCAGGAGAACAAGGACAAGGCCGGTTACAACGTATACAACTGGCTGGTGACCGACGCCAACCAGATGGGCATCCAGTTCAACCTGACCATCGACGATCCGGTGAAGCGGGAGATTTTCCGAGACAAGCGGTTCCGGATCGCCTTTTCGCACGCCATCGACCGCGACGAGATCAACGAGGCCACCCAGTTCGGGCTGGCCACGCCGATGCAGGCCACCGTGCACCGCATGACGCCGTGGTTCAAAGAGGAGTACGCCAACGCGCACGTCGAGTATGACCCGGACGAGTCCAACCGGCTGCTCGACGCGATGGGCCTGGACGAGCGCGACGGACAGGGCTTTCGGCTGATGCCGGATGGCCGCCGCCTGTCGGTGACCTGGGAATATCCGCCCGACACGCACACCTGGGCGCCGCCGGTGGTGGAGCTGGTGGTGGACTACGCCAAGGACGTCGGGATCGAGGTGCTGGTGAAGGCGGACGACCGCGCGCTGTACGCGGAGCGGGTGCGCCAGAACCAGGTCGAGATGAACGAATGGAACGTGGTGGGCTTTACCACGACCATGCTGATCGACCCGCGCGTGTGGGTGCCGTGGCGCGACATGGACGAGGCGGTCTGGTACACGCAGTGGCTGTACTGGTACCTGTCCGGCGGCGAGCGCGGCGAGGAGCCGATCGCCGAGGTGAAGCAGATTCGCGAATGGTGGGAGCAGTACACCACCACCGTGGACGTTGCCGAACGTGACCGGCTGATCGACAACGTGCTGCGCACGCACGCCGAGAACGCCTTCGTGATCGGGGTGATCGGCGACGTGATGAAGCCGGTGCTGGTGAACAAGAACCTGTTCAACGTGCCGACCGAGGGCGCACACGGCTACGACGCCATTCGCTTCCAGCCCAACCATCCGGAGCAGTTCTTCTTCCGCGGCTAACCGCCGCCTGTTGCAGCCTGCTGCCGGCCCGGTCGCCCGCGACCGGTGCCGGCGGCAGGTTCTACCCAAATGCCACGCAATTACGCCCTTCTTCTGCACGACGCGGTGCGCGACCACATGGTGTCTCTGGACGCTCGTGGCCGGGAGCGTCTGCGCGAGAAGCTGGAGTTCCTGCAGGCGGGCCTGTGGGACACGGGAGTGCGGGTCAAGAAGCTCAAGGGCAGCGGCCGGGCCGTGTTCGAGGCGCGCCTCAGCCGCGGCGACCGCATCCTGTTCACGCTTGGCGAGCCGCCCAAGGATGAGCCGCCGGCCGGCGCCGCGAACGGCGGCGGCGTTACCCGCATTTACGTGTGGGCGGTGGTCCAGCACGACGACGTGACCGCCGCCGCCGAGCGCCGCATCGTGCCGGCCAACGCACCGTTCCTGGACTTCGAGCCGGCGCTGGTCGAGGAGCTGCCGGAGTTCGTCGCCGACGATCTGGGCGGCGATTACTTCTCGCCGGCGCTGGACCAGCCGGTCGTGGGCGATGCCGCGGTGGACGCGGGGCCGCAGCGCTGGCTGGTGGTGGACGACCAGGAGTGGCGCCGCCTGCTCGCGGCCCACGACGGCGACCACCTCGAGCTGTACCTGTTCCTGACCCGCGAGCAGGCGCGGCTGCTGCACAGCGAGCCGCCGCTGCTGCTGTCCGGCACCGCGGGCAGCGGCAAGACCACCATCGCGGTGTACTTTCTGCTGCGCCACCGGGTGCGCCGGCTCACCCCGGCGCCCGATGCCGCCACCGCGCCGGCCGACCCGGGCGCGCGGGCGGTGTCCGCCGACCCCGGCGCGCGCGGCATCCCGGCGCGCGGCCCGGCGCACACTCCGGCGAACGATCCGGCGTACGCTCCGGCGTACGCTCCAGCGTACGGCACGCCCGGGTCTGCAGCGCCGGGCGGCTCGTACGCGCCGGCAGCATTTCCGCGCGCAGGCTCCGGGGGTTCAACCGCCGGGAGGGCGACCGCCGGGAGTTCAGGCGCCGAAGGATCGACCGCTCGGTCAGCGGCCCAGGGACGGTCCTCCCGCCCGGTCGCCCGCGGGGTGGGCTTCCCCGACGCGGGTGTCGGACCGGCGGGTGCCGAGCGGGCGTTGTTTCTTACCTGCAGCGCTCACCTGAAGCGGTTTTCCGAGCGCATCTACCGCGGACTGGTGAAGGCCACCGAACTGGAACACACGCCCGAGGCGGTGCGGTTCGCGACCCTGGGCGAACTGCTCGGCGAAATCCTCGGCCATGCCGGGCGCCCCGAGTGGCAGGCGCCGCCGGCCGGGCTGGCCGAGTTCGGCGCCATCCTCCGCAACCACCCCGGCGCCGCCCGCTACGACACCGAGTTGGTGTGGGAGGAGATCCGCTCCATCATCAAGGGCGCCAAGCCGCCGGTGAGCCGGCGCCGGTTCGCGGAGTTGGCGGCGCGCTTCGTGGCCGCACAGGCGGCGGCGCGCGACCGTGCGGAGCTGGCCGAATACGTGGTGCGGCTGGCCAACCTGGAGGCGGGCGCCAGACTCGACGGCGTGCGCGTGCGCAAGACCGCTTTCGGGTCACTGGAGGAATTCGCCGTCAGCCTGCGCGACGGCCTGGCGTTGCGCCGCGGCGAGCAGCTGTTCCTGCTGGACGCCGCCGTGCGCTTCCTGGACAAGCAGTCAGCTCGTCTCGACCAGCCCCTGCTCACCCTGCGCGAGTACGAGGGGCTCGGACACAAGCGCGCCCCGAACTTCCCGTTCGACCGGCGCGACATCCACCGCATCGCCGAGTACTACCAGAAGCGGCTGGACGCGGAGGCGCGCTACGACGAGATCGACCAGACGCGTGCCGTGCTGCAGTACCTGGAACGGCACGGCGACCAGTTCCGCTACGACCTGGTGGTATGCGACGAGGTGCAGGACTTCACCGACATGCAGCTCGCGCTGCTGTTCCGCCTCGCCGACGACCCGCGCCGCACCGTGCTCACCGGCGACCCCAAGCAGATCATCAATCCGAGCGGGTTCCGCTGGGAGGAGGTGCGCGCCCGCTACTACGAGCGCGGCCTACCGGTGCCGCCGGTAATCAACCTCAGCATCAACTTCCGCAGCGTTGGCAACATCGTCAGCCTGGCCAACGAGGTGCTGCTGTTGAAGCGCAGCCTGATCGGGGTGGCGAGCGGTGAGATCGCCGAGCGCTGGACGTTTCGCGGCCGCCCGCCGCTGCTGGTCGACGGCCTCGCCGAGGCCGGCCTGCTGGAAGCGATCCGCCGCGGCGGGGCGGGCCAGGTGGTGCTGGTGCGCACCGAAGCGGAGCGCGACCGGGTGCGCTCCGCCCTGCGAACCGAGCTGGTGTTTACCATCGGCGAGGCGAAGGGGCTGGAGTTCGACGCCGTGCTGCTGTGGCGCTTCCCGACCGCGTTGGGCTCGGCGGCGATCTGGCGGCGCATTGCCTCCGGCCGAGTGCAAGGCGCGGCCGACGCCCCGCACATCCGCCATGAGCTGAACCTGCTGTACGTGGCGGTGACGCGGGCGCGCAACACCCTGCTGATCTGGGACGGCGAGCAGGCCAGCCCGGTCTGGGGCATTGATGGGCTCGCCGGACAGGTGTACCGGTCCGCCGATGCCGCGGACATCGACAACCTGTGGCAGCGGGTATCCACGCCCGCCGAGTGGCGCGCGCAGGGCGACTACTTCATGGAGCGCGAGCGCTTCGCGGCGGCCGAGGAGTGCTATCGCAACGCCCAGGCGGCCACCGAGGAGGAGCTGGCGCGCGCCCACCGGCTGGAGCGGGAGGGAGAGCTGCAGGCCGCCGCCGCCGTGTTCATCCGCCTGGGCCGGTTGCCGCGGGCGGCGGAGGGGCTGGAGCGCGCCGGGGCGTTCGCGGATGCGGCGCGCATGTGGCGCCGCGCCGGCAACGAGATGCGGGCGATGGCCTGCGAGGCGAAGCAGGCCGAGGCGGGCGGCGACTACGCGGCGGCGGCGGCGCGCTGGCAGCAGCTGGGCGTCGAGGAGGGTGTGCTGCGCAACTGGCAGCGGAGCGGCGATTTCGGCAACCTGGCGCGGTTTTACCTGGACCGGAAGGAACCGAGCGAGGCGGCGCGCTACCTGCAGCGGATCGGCGACCACGCCCAGGCGGCGGAGCAGTTTCGCCGCGCCGGCATGCTGACCTCGGCGTCCGCAGAATACGAGTTGGCGGGCGACCACGAGCGTGCCGCGGTGCTGTACCGGCGGCTGGGCGACAACGACGGGCTGTTGCGCAGCCTGGTGAGCGCCGGCATGTTCCACGATGCCGGGCTGCTGCACGAGAAGCGCGGCGACCTGGAAAAGGCCGCCGACTGCTTTCTCCGCCACGCCGCGAGTTCGCCGGCGGCGCGGCAGGAGCTGGAGCGGGAGTTGCAACGCATTGCGGTCCGCCACACCGGCATGCGCGCCGCCATTCGCATGGCCGCCGTCGGGCAGCCGGCCCGGGCCGCGCCGATCTACCGGGAACACGGCCACCCGGAGCGGGCCGCGGAGCTGTTCAGCGCCGCCGGGGAGCATGCATCCGCCGCCAGCTGTCTGGACGCGTGCGGCCGCTACCGGGAGGCGGCGCGCGAGGTACTCCGCCGCCCCGACGCCAGTCCCTTTGCGGCCGCCGACTACCTTCTCAAGTATCTCACCCCCGGCGGCCACCCGGAGCCGGGTCGGGTCGGCGAACTGACCCGTGCCGCGGGGCGCCTGTTCCGCGGCGCCGAATACAAGCTGGCGCTGGCCCACTACCTGGCGGTGGGGGCGGCGCGCGGCGACGTCTACATGGAGGGAGTCACCGCGGCCTGCGGCAGACTGGAGCTGCACGCAATGGCCATCGAGTACTGCCTGGACAGCAGTCGAAGCGCCGAGGCGTCCGCCTACCTTGACGCGCGCCCCGACCTGGGGCTGCCGCCGGCGGACGTGGAGTCGCTGGTGCGCGGCCCCGGTGAAGGCTCGCGGTTCGACCGTCTCGAAGGTGATGACGCGGGCGCGCACGGCGTACTGTTTCGGATCATGCACGGCTGCCTGTACCGCGGCACGGAACCCGATCGCCGGGAGCGAGTGGCCGCGCTGCTCGATTCCTTGCCTCACCACTACGGCCTGACTTGCCCGCTGCCGGACGAGCTGACCGACCTTATCGTCGATCTGCGCCGCTACGACGTGATCATCGACGTCCACACCGGGCTGATGTTCCCGCAGCTGCGCAAAGAGGGACGAGACTATTTCGATGCCCGCCTGAAGCGTACCGCGGCACAGGAACGGGATCCGGAGCTGGCGCTTTGCATGCTGTTGGAAGATCGTCCGGCGTTCGATGCCGCACTCGCGGCGATGCAGCCGAACGCGCGCAACGTGATGCTGTTCGCGTGCAGCCGCCGGCACTTTGCCGCCGCCGCAGAGTTCCTCCTGCAGCAGGGAAACCGCGACCGGGCGGCAACCGTGTGCATGGACCATGAGGACCACGAGCGCGCCGGAAGGATGTACGAGGAGGCAGGCGACCTGGCGACGGCGGCCCACATCTACCGCGACGGCAGGTGCCTCGACGAGGCCCTGCGCTGTTTCCGGGCCCTTGGCGATGAGGTTGGCATGGCCCGCACTTTCGAACGCCAGGACCGGTATGAACAGGCATTGGAAATCTGGCGTCGGCACGGGAGCGAGCACGAGGTCGAGCGCGTTCAAGGCGAGATGGCGCGGCGGCGCGCCGGACTCGACGAGCCGCCTTCCTGACCCGGCGTACGCGGGTTGCCGGCTGCTCTGCGGCGCCTGTAGAGTAACGCCGGATGGAGGGTTGATGGAGCGATTGCGGGTCGGCATCGTCGGGTGCGGCAAGATCAGCGCGGCCTATTTCAAGGGCTGCCGGGAGTTCCCGATTCTGGACGTGGTGGCGTGCGCCGATCTGGTAGCCGAGCGCGCGGCGGCGCAGGCGGCGGAGTTCGGCATTCCGCGCGCGCTCACGCCGGCAGAGCTGCTGGCCGACGACGGCGTAGATCTGGTGGTGAACCTGACCATCCCGGCCGCTCATCACGCGGTGTCGCGGGCGGCGATCGATGCCGGCAAGCACGTGTGGTGCGAGAAGCCGTTGGCGGTGGAGCGCGCCGAGGGGGTGGACCTGGTGCGCGCGGCGGCGGATGCCGGGGTACTGCTCGGCTGCGCGCCGGACACCTTCTTCGGCGGCGGTCACCAGACCTGCCGCAAGCTGATCGACGACGGCTGGATCGGCGAGCCGCTGCACGCGGCGGCGTTCATGGCGGGGCCCGGCCACGAGAGCTGGCACCCCGACCCGGCATTCTACTACCAGCCCGGCGGCGGTCCGATGTTCGACATGGGCCCCTACTACCTGACCGCCCTGGTGCACCTGCTCGGCCCGGTGCGCAGCGTCGCCGGCCTAACCCGCATCACCCGCCCCGAACGCCTCATCACCAGCGAGCCGCGCCGCGGCGAGCGCATCAGCGTTCGCGTGCCCACCCACGTGCAGGGTCTGCTGGAGTTCGCCAGCGGTGCGCAGGCGGTGATCGTGACCAGCTTCGACGTGCAGGCGGCGCACCTGCCGCGCATCGAGGTGTTCGGCAGCGACCGGACGCTGGCGGTGCCCGATCCCAATGGGCCGGGGGGACCGGTGGCGGTCGGCCAGGCGCGCAGCGAGTGGCAGGAGGTGCCGCTTACGTATGGCTACACGGCCACCAGCCGCGGCATCGGCGTCGCGGACATGGCGTATGCCATTCGCAGCAGCCGCCCGCACCGCGCATCCGGCACCCTGGCGCTGCACGTGCTCGATATCATGCACGCCGTGCACGAAGCGGCGGCCGAGCGCCGCCAGGTGGAGCTGACCACCACCTGCGAGCGCCCCGCACCGCTGCCGCTGGGCCTGCAGCCGGGCACCCTGGACTGAGCCTCCGCCGCCCCGCACCGGTGCCGCTGCCCGTGGGCCTGCAACCGGGCTCCCCTGGACTGACGTGTCGTCGTCGGATCCGTACGCTCCGTACGCACCACGCCAAGTTGACGGTGCGTGACGCAGTCATGCTATTTGTCTGGGATCATGACCAACAACCCATCCGGCGACTACCCGGTTCAATTCCGCGTCGAGTACCCCGACGGTCCGCGCGACCGCGGTTCGGTGCTGGTCCGCATCCTGCTCGCGATACCGATCCTGATCATCGCCAGCCTGCTCTCGGGGTCGTCTGCACTCCCCCAGGAGAGCACCGGCATGGCCGGCCCCGAGGCGGGTCTGGCAGGTGCCGGCCTGGCGATCGCCACCGCCCTGATGATCCTGTTCCGCCAGAAATACCCGCGCTGGTGGTTCGATTTCGTGCTCGCGCTGTCGCGCTTCAGCGCCCGTATCGGCGCATACCTGCTCCTGCTGCGCGACGACTATCCCTCCACCGACGAGCACCAGGCGGTGCACCTCGACATTGCCTATCCCGATGCCACCGAGCTCAACCGCGTCCTGCCGCTGTTCAAGTGGCTGCTGGCAATCCCCCACTACATCGTGCTGTCGGTGCTGAGCGCGGTGGCCGTGGTTATCGCCGTGTTCAGTTGGATCGCGATCCTGGTGACCGGGCAGCAGCCGAAGTGGGCGTTCGAGTTCCTGGAAGGGGTAATGCGCTGGTGGTTGCGGGTAGCGGCCTACGCCTTCCTGCTCACCACCGACCGCTACCCACCGTTCAATTTCTTCTAGTCTGGTCCATGTGGGGCGGGCCGGTCGGACCGGCGGCGGGCGCTCACCGGCGGTTGAGGTAGGCGATGGTGAGGGGGCCGTCGGGGAGCACGCAGATCCGGTCGGGGGCCAGGTCGGCGAGGGTCGACTCGATGTCGCGGGTGGGGCGAAACAGGGCGGCGCGGATCTGCGCGTCGCTGAGGCCGTCGCTGTACACGTAGACGTCGGCGTGTTGCTGGATGAGCGCCTGGATCTGCACCTGCCACTGGTCCTGGGCGGAGAAGCCGGGTTGCCGGAGCATCTTGAGAATCGCGTTTGGTGAGCCAGCCTCGGTTAGCAGCTCGGCGTAGCGGCCGTGATCGGGCAGGCCATCCTCGCAGCCGGCCACCATGATGATGGCGCCGCCCGAGCGCACGATGCCCTTCGCGGCCTGCATGCCCTTCACCGTCTGGTACAGGTTCTGGTCGAGCGGGTAGCCGCTGTTGGTGGTGACCACGGCGTCGAACGGTTCATCCACCGCCACCATGGCGCTGTCGCGCACGAACGCGCAGCCGCTCCGGTGCGCCTCGATCACGTCGCCGGCGAACACGCCGCTGATCTCGCCGGCGTTGTTCAGGGTGACGTTGAGCAGGAACAGGGGGTCGACCAGGAGCGCCGCCTCGCGCATCTCCTCCCAGATCGGGTTGCCCTCGGTGATGCCCCAAGTGGCGCCCGGATCCCCGATCATGGCGTAGCCGTGGTTGGTGAGCACGCTCTCGTGGCCGGCCAGCGCCGGCAGCGCCCCCTTCGGCCCGCCGCTGAACCCGGCAAAGAAGTGCGGCTCGATGAAGCCGGTGAAGATCACCAGGTCCGCCTCCATCACCAGCCGGTTGACCCGGATCGCATTGCCGCGTCTGGTGGTGCCCGCCGTTACCAGGCCTGCATCGTCCCAGGCGTCGTGCTGCAGGCAGCGGTAGCGGGCCACGATGTCAGCGCCGAGCATGCCGCGCAGTTCCTCGGCGGTCTGGCGGCGGTGGGTGCCGAGCGCGTTGATCAGGGTAATGTCGCCGCGCGCCACCCCTGCCTCCTCCAGCGCCGCCAGCAGCACCGGCAGGATGCGGTCGTTGGGGGTGGCGCGGGTGATGTCGCTGTGCGTCACCACCACCCTGCGCTTGCCGGCGGCCAGTTCGGCCAGTGGCGCGGCGCCGATCGGCTCCCCCCGCGCCCTCGTCCCCGCCCCCGGCCACGTCGCGCGGACGCACCACGGCGGCATGTTTCGGCACCTCGATGGTCAGCCCCTCGCGCCCGTAGGCGAGCTCCACCCGCCTGGTGGTAGCGCCGTTACCGTTGCCTGTGCCCGGGCGCCCGTTGGCCGGCCCAGCGCCGCGCACGCCGTTCATCGCCGGCCCCCTGCCGGCGTGCGGGTCGAGTGGTACTGACCGGGGTGGGCGTGCCGGGACGGCAGCGGGCGCTCGCCGGTCACTGCCCCGCTCCTGCCTGCAGGCGTTGGGCGGCGCCCGGGTCGCCGATGTGCAGGGTGTCGTAGGCCTGCTGCGAGGAGGTGAACGGGCCCAGCCCGGCGTGGCCGTGCCAGTCGCCCTGGTCGAAAATCGGCGCCGGCAGCCCGGTGGCCCGGCAGCGCTGCTCGATCCACGCCTGCATGCGCCCGCGCAGGAACGCCGCCACGTCGGGCATCTCCTCCGCCAGGTTGTGCAACTCGTCGGGGTCGTCGGTAAGCCGATACAGTTCCACCGGCGGCTTGAAGTGAAAGTCCGGCTCCAGCGCCTCGATCAGCTTCCACTGCGCGGTGCGCCAGCCGTGCTTGCGCATCCAGGTGCACTCGGTCAGGTACAGCTCGCTGGCGTGGCTGTGGCGCTCGCCGCGCACCAGCGGCAGCAGGCTGGCGCCGTCGAACCGCGCCGCGTCGACCGGCAGGCCGGCCAGCTCCAGCAGCGTCGGCACCAGGTCCTGGTGCTGGTTGTAGCCGGCCACCCGCAGCCCGCTCGGCAGGGCCGGCGGGTAGCGCAGAATCAGCGGCACGTGCAGCACGTTGTCGTACAGGCCGTGGTGATCGAACCAGCATTCGTGGTCGTACAGGGTCTCGCCGTGGTCGCCGTTCACCACCACGATGGTGTCGTCCAGGATGCCGTGCGCGGCGAGCGCGTTGAAGATCGCGGCGATGGCGGCGTCCATGTAGGCGACGGCGCCGTCGTACTGGGCAATCACGTAATCCTTGTCGCTGATGCCCGGCGGCATCCAGGCGGCGAAGTAGTCGCGGAACGGCTTGAACGCCATTACCGGGTCCATGGAGCGGTTGGCGGGATCGCACTCGTTGCCGTGATAGAACATGCGCTCGTAGGGGTGCGGCGGCAGGTAGGGCGAGTGCGGGTCCATGTGGCGCAGGAACAGCAGGAACGGATCGCCGCCCGCCACCAGCCGGTCCAGCTCCGGCAGCGCGGTCTCGTTGAGCAGGTGCGCCTTGGGGGCGCGGCCGTCGCCGTCCGGGCTCCACGCCTCGTAGTCCAGGTAGCTGTCGAAGCCGCGCGCCGACGGGTTGCCGGAGAAGCCGACGCAGGTGCTGGTGTAGCCGTGGCCGCGCAGCAGCTCCGGCAGCGTGGTGACCGCCGCTCCGAGCGGCCCGCGGTGACGCAGCGCCACCACCTGGGTGCTGAAACAGTCCAGGCCGGACAGCATCGAGCAGTACGCGGGAGTGGTAGGCACCGCCGGCGAAAAGGTGCGCTCGAACAGCACCGCGTCGGCGGCGAACCGGTCCAGGTGAGGGCTGGTGTGGCGATGGTAGCCGTAGCTGCTCAGGTGTCCCGCCGACAGCGAGTCGATGCCGAGCAGGATGATGTTGGGTGGTTTTGCCATTACCGGTCCAGGTAGTCGCGCGCCCAGCTTCCGCCCGCCGTTCCGCTGCCGGGCGCCCGCCACAGCGCCTGCACGGCTTCATCGGCGCCATACTCCTTGAGCGAAGCCAGCAGCAGCTCGTGCAACTCGGTCACCGTGCCGCGGTTCGCCTCCGCCACGTCGCGCTCGGCGCGCGGGTCGGCGGCCAGGTCGAACAGTTGCGGGGCGCCGTCCGGGCCGACCGGCGCGTAGCCCCACTCGGCGGTGCGCAGGAACGGCGTGCTGGCACGGGCGGGGAGCTGGTCCGGCGTCGCCGCCGCCGGCCGCGCATGGGCGGCGGTAATAACGTGCTCGCGCAACGAGCCGCCGCCGGTCATCACCTGGTTGGCGAACGAGCGTCCCTGCAGCGGCTGCGGCGGTGCGATCTCGACGCCGGCCAGCTCGCTCAAGGTGGGCAGCAGGTCGAACGGCTGCGCGCGCAGGTCGAGTTGCGCGCCCGCCGGCACCGGCCCCGCCTGCGCGTTGCCGGCGATCAGGCACAGTTCGTCGCTCAGCACCGGGTACAGCGGCCAGAAACGCCCGTCGTCGTCGGTGATGTTGCTCTTGCCGCAGCAGTTGTGCTCGCCGACCGCCATGCCGTGGTCAGCCATCACCACCACCAGCGAGTTGCGCCACAGGTCCAGGTCGTCGATTTTCTCCAGCACGCGCCCGATGTGGCGGTCCACCAGCTCCGACTCGGCCGCGTAGTGCGCCCACAGGTTGCGCAGTTCGGCCTCGGTGTAGCGGTCGGCGGGGCCGTAGTTGGGGTGCAGCATCGGCGCTCCGTCGTAGTCGGGATCGTAGCGCCGCACCAGGTACTCGGGCGGGTCCCACGGCTCGTGCGGATCGAAGAAGTCCGCCCACAGGAAGAACGGGCCGGCCTGGTAGTTGCGCTCCAGCCAAGTGGCGGTAGTCTGCGCGGTCTGCGCGCAGAAGGTGTCGGCCTCGGCGCGGATGTCGTTCAGCCACATGTGCAGGTCGATCAGCGTGCCGCCGAGGGTCTCCGGGGACAGGCGCGTCTTGGCGCGCGGCATCGCCTCGCGAACCGGGTCGTTCATGTGCAGCAGGGTGAGGTCTCCCTCCTGGCCGCGGTGCTGGTAGCTGCCGTGGAAGCCGACCTGGAATCCCGACTTGAACAGGTGCGGGCAGTCGCAGATGAGCTGCGTGAAATAGCCGCGCTCGGCGAGCAGCGACGCGATGTGGTTGGGGGTGCTGTGGCTGATCGGCTGCCACCCGTAGTGCGGCCACCCCACCCGCCCGCTGGCGAAGTCGGTGCGGTGCGGAATGGTCGGGAAGCTGCTCATGGTGAGCCCGGTCAGCTCGGTGGCGCGGTTGGCGGCGAATCGGTCGAGCGCCGGGGTGCGCACCGGGCGGACGGCGCGCGTGCCGAGGTTGTCGCGCCGGAAGGTGTCGGTGATCAGTACGATGATGTTGGGATGCTCGGATGCTGCCATGGCCGGCAGTGTACGACCCCTGTCCCCGAATGAGCAAACCCGCCGGTGACGCAGTGGAGTACTTGCCGAGTACGCCGCATCCGGCGCGCAATGTTGTCGCGGAGCATGGAGTTGGGCGATAATGAGATGATGTCGGCAAGCACGGAAGCCGCGCGGCGCCGGGAGTCCGCCGCCGCGCCGGGAGCGCCGGGAGCGCCGGGAACGGGCACTGCGCGGCGGCCGATCCTGTTCGTGGATGGCTGCTGCGTGCTGTGTCAGCGCGCCGCTGCCTGGGTGGCGCGCCGCGACCGCCGCGGGCGGGTGGCGCTGGCCGCGCTGCAGGGGAAGACTGCGCGGCGGTTGTTGCCGGGCGCCCTGCGCGAGGCGGCGATGGACGGCGCAGCCGGCTCGGTGGTGTGGCGCGCGCCGGACGGGGCGCTGCTGCTGCGCTCGGCGGCGGTGCTGGCCGCGGTGGCCGCGCTCGGCGGCCGGTATCGGGCCGCCGCGGTGTTGCGGCTGGTGCCGGCGCCGCTGCGCGATGCGCTGTACGGCGCGGTGGCGCGCCGCCGGCGCCGCTGGTTCGGCGCCACGCGCGAATGTTTGCTGCCCGCGGCAACGGCAAGCGTGGTGCTCGACTGATGGATGTCGCGGTGGACGTGGACTTGTTGTTTCTCGTCGGCAGACTGCTGGCGGCGCTGATGTACCTGCTGATGGGGGTGAATCACTTCGTCCACCTGCCGGAGTTGATCGACTACGCCGAGGGCCGCCGCACCCCGGTACCGTTGCTGACCGTTCCGATAACCGGTCTGGCGCTGTTCGGCGGCGCCCTGTCGATCGGCCTGGGCGTATACCCGGTCGCCGGCGTAATTACCGTGGTGGTGTTCCTCCTGCTCGCCGCGCTGCTGGTGCACCGCCCGCTGGCGGGCGACAATGCCTATACGGCGCAGCAGGAAATGATCAACATGATGCGCAACTTTGCCCTCGCCGGCACCACCCTGGTGCTACTCGCCAAGCCCGACTGGCCCTACTCCCTGATGCCGTAACGGACGCCGCCAGTTGCCGGGCCGCCCCGGCAGCCGGTTCAGCGCGCGCCTGAACGGCGGAACAGGCCGCTGAGGGCGGAGATGCCGCCGGCCACGATCAGGGCGGCGCCGGCGAAGCCGACCAGGCCCTTCAGCAGCGAACCGAACAGGAACATGCCGGCCCCGCAGGCGAGTGCGGTCCAGCCGGCGCGGCGGTTGTGCGGCTGGGCGATCAGCACCCATACGCCCCAGCCCGCCGCGGCCACCGACAGGATGGTGCGCGACACGGGGTTCAGCAGGATGACGTTGGCCAGCAGGACCGCCACGCCGGTGCCGGCGAGGAGGGTGCCGCCTACGACTGCCGGTGCGAGCTGTTTCCCTTCGTCCATGGGCAAAAGGTACTCACCCCACCGGCACGGTGGCTACCGGGCGCACCCGCGCACAGCTCGCGGCCGGTGATGCTCGGGCACCAGAACTTCTCGATGTAGTGCACGGTCATCTCGGTGGCGGCGGCGTGGCTCACGTAGGGCGGCTGCGCCGGGTTGTACATGCAATCGGTAAGGTCGCGGAGCAGGTAGACCGGGATTCCCCAGCGCACCAGTTGCTTGATGGCGAAGCTGCGGTGCAGTACGCACATGTTGGTGTGCACGCCGGCGATCAGCACGGTGCCGATGCCGCGCTGCCGGTACAGGCCGAGCAACGCCGCGCCGTCGTCGCTGATGGCGTCGCGTTCGGCATCGATCCATACCCCCGGGTGCTGGCGCGACCAGCGCCGGGTGGGCTTGGCGACGGGGTCGGGGTCGGTGTCCGAGGAATCGCTGCCGTCGACCGGCTGCGGGGGATCGGCGTGGTCGCGCTCGGCCGGCGGCTTGATCGCCGCCGCCGCCAGTACCCGCGCCCGCGCCGGATGGCCGGCGTAAAACTCCATGGTGTCGGAGGGGGCGTGCACCACCAGCATGCCCATGCCGCGCGCAGCCCGTGCGGTGCGGTCGATGTCCGGCACCAGCGGCTCCAGCCGCTCCTCGGCACCGCGGCACCAGTGGTGGTCCCACACGTCGCACAGCACCAGGGCGGTGCGCGCCGGCTGCAGCTCCACCGGCCGCTCGCGCACGCGCCAGTCGCGGTAGCCGCGCTCGTCGAGCGCCAGCTCGCGCCGCCGCGCGGCCACCCGCACCGCTCGATGGCGGGCAGCAGGAACGTTCGAGTCAGACATGAGCCCTATCTTAGCGTGACTACGGCACCCGCGCCCGTAGGCCGCCCGGGCGGGCCGCTGGCGGTGTAGGGGGCAGAGCGCCAGACGCCGGGCGTCAAGGGAGAGCGCGGGCGGTCGCCGACCGACGGGCGGGCGTCCGCGGAGCCGCGACGCACTCGGAATCGCGGATGGTTGCGGGCATTGTCAGCGGCGTGGCGCCGTGGCAAGGTGCGCGGGAGATGGCGGCGGCGGATCGCGATGCCTGAGCTTCCCGAAGTAGAGACCACGCGGCGCGGCATCCGACCGCTGCTGGTGGGACGACGCGTCGAGGCGGTGGTGGTGCGCCAGCGGCAACTGCGCTGGCCGGTCCCGGATGCGCTCGACAATGCGTTGCCGGGCCGCACCATCCGCGACGTGCGCCGGCGCGCCAAGTACCTGCTGCTGGACACCGAGCCGGCCGCCGCCGTGCTGCTGCACCTGGGCATGTCGGGGCGCCTGCGCGTCATTCCGTCCGCCACCCCGGCCGCGAAGCACGATCACGTCGACCTGGTGCTCGACGGCGGCGCCGCGCTGCGGCTTACCGACCCGCGCCGCTTCGGGGCGTGCTTGTGGATCTCGGCGGGGGGGGCGCCCCCCCCCCCCCCCGGCCCCCCGCGGCTGGGGGGGTCGTGTTGGGGGCCCGGGGCGGCCCCCCCGCCGCATCCCCTGCTGCGCCACCTCGGCGTCGAACCGCTGAGCGCCGCGTTGACCGGCGACTACCTGTACCGGGTCGCGCGCCAACGCCGGGTGGCGGTCAAGAACCTGCTGATGGACTCGCGCATCGTGTGCGGGGTGGGCAACATCTACGCCAACGAAGCGCTGTTCCGGGCGTCGATTCATCCCCTGCGCGCGGCCGGCAACATCTCGCTGCGCCGCTACGCGGCCCTGGTGGCGGCGCTGCGTGAAGTGCTCGGTGAGGCGATTGCGGCTGGCGGTACCACCCTGCGCGACTACCGCGGCGCGGACGGCACCCCCGGCTACTTCGTTACCAGTCTGGCCGTGTACGGGCGCGGCGGCCAGCCCTGCCTGCGCTGCGGCACGAAGCTCAAACTGGTCCGCATCGCCGCCCGCAGCACCTGCTACTGCCCGCGCTGTCAGCGTTAGGCGGCGGACTCCTTGAACTCGGTGACCAGGCCTTCGACGGTGGACTTGGCGTCGCCGAAGATCATGTAGGAGTTGTCGCGGAAGAACAGCGGGTTGTCGATGCCGGCGAAGCCGCTGGCCATGGAGCGCTTGAGGATGAAGCAGGTGCGCGCCTTGTCGGCGTCGATGATCGGCATGCCGTAGATCGGGCTGCCCTCATCCTCGCGCGCCGCCGGGTTCACGACGTCGTTGGCGCCGATCACGATCGCCACGTCCACCGTCTCCATGGTCGGGTTGATCGAGTCCATTTCCACGAGCTGGTCGTAACTGACGTTGGCCTCGGCGAGCAGCACGTTCATGTGCCCGGGCATGCGCCCGGCCACCGGGTGGATGGCGTACTTCACCTCGGTGCCGTTGTGCTCCAGCATCTCGGCCAGTTCGCGCACCGCGTGCTGCGCCTGCGCCACCGCCATGCCGTAGCCGGGAACGACCACCACCGAACTGGCCGCCTCCAGGATGTAGTAGGCGTCGCTCGGCTGCATCGGCTTTGCCTCGCCCTCGATGGCGCTGCCCCCGGTCGAGCCGCCGGCGGCGCCGAAGCCGCTGAACAGCACGTTGCCGAGCGAGCGGTTCATCGCCTTGCACATGATGCTGGTCAGGATGATGCCGCTGGCGCCGACCAGGGCGCCGGTGATGATCAGCAGGTTGTTGCGGATCACAAAGCCGGCCGCGCACGCCGCCAGTCCCGAGTAGCTGTTCAGCAGCGAGATCACCACCGGCATGTCGGCACCGCCGATCGGGATCACCACCATGATGCCGAGCACCAGTGCAACCCCGGTAGCCACCACCGCGATCCAGTACTGTTCAGGATCGACGGTAAACCACACGGCGCCCACCAGGATGGCAAGGACGATGAGAAAGTTGACCACATTCTGGCCGGTGAACAGCACCGGTTTCTGGGTGACCACCCCGCTCAGCTTGCCCCACGCGATGATGCTGCCGGTGAACGTGATGCCGCCGATCAGGATCGCCAGGTAGATGGTGGCCGCGGAAAAGCCGCCGCCGATATCGTCCATGAACTTGGCGGCGCTGGCGGCATCCAATGCCGGAACACCCCAGCCCACGCCCATGGCGTCGGCCACCACCTGGTAGGTACCCCAGCCGACCAGCAGACTGGCCAGGCCGCCGAAGCCGTTGAACAGCGCCACCATCTCCGGCATCGCGGTCATCTTGACCAGCTTGGAGGCGAGCACGCCGATAATCGCGCCAGCCAGCGCGCCGACGATGATCCATTGGAACTGGAAGCCGTGCCCTACCAGGGTTGCGATGATGGCGATCAGCATGCCGAGCGCGCTGGTGGCGTTGCCGCGCCGCGCGGTGGTGGCCTTGGAGAGCTGCTTGATGCCGAATACGAACAGGATCGCCGAAATGATGTACAGGATCGGGGTGATGAAAATCACGCGCCGCCTCCCTTCTTGTCCGGCGCCGGCCGTGCCTTGAACATCTCCAGCATGCGGTCGGTGACCAGGTAGCCGCCGACCACGTTGATGGTGGCGAAACCCACGGCGCACGCGCCCAGAACGGTGGTCAGCGTGCTGTCGGCGTTTTCGACATTCAGCGTAATCAACGCGCCCACCAGCGAGATGCCGGAGATGGCGTTGGAGCCGGACATCAACGGCGTGTGCAACTGCGACGGCACCTTGGTGATCAGCTCCAGCCCCAGGAACATGGCCAGAATGAAGATGAAGAACAGGAACTCGAACTGTTGTAGCGCTTCCATGACTAATCCTTTACGTACGTGGTCTTTACGTGCGGCTGCGGCGCTCTCAGGCGCCGGTGATGCTCTTGACCATCTCGTTTACCATCGCGCCGCCGTGCGTGACCAGGCTTCCGGAGACGATCTCGTCGTCGCGGTTCAGGACGAATGCCTTGCTGTCGGCATCCCAGAACTCGTCGACGAAGTTGAACAGATTGTTGGCGTACATCTGGCTGGCGGAGCTGGCCAGGCGCCCGGGAATGTTGCGGTAGCCGATGATGGTGACGTTGCCGGTGACCACGTCCTTGCCGGGCTCGGAGCCCTCCACGTTGCCGCCCGACTCCACCGCGTAGTCGACGATGATGCTGCCCGGCTTCATGCGCTGCACCATGTCGGCGGTTACCACCACCGGCGCCTTGCGCCCGAATAGCTGCGCGGTGGTAATCACGATGTCGGACTGCGCGCAACGGTCGGCCATTGCTTCGCGCTGCTTGGCGAGCTGCTCGTCGGTGAGCGCCTTGGCGTAGCCCTGTGAGGTCTGGCCGGTCTCGCCGAGGTCCACCTTGACGAAGCGCGCGCCGAGCGACTCCACCTGCTCCGCGACGTCGGGTCGGGTGTCGAACGCCTCCACCCGGGCGCCGAGCCGCTTGGCGGTGGCGATCGCCTGCAGGCCGGCCACGCCGGCGCCGATTATGAACACGCGCGCCGGCTGCAGGGTGCCGGACGGGGTTACCATCATCGGCAGGATATGCTTGAGCTGGTCGGCTGCCATCAGCACCATCGCGTAGCCGGCGATGCTGTGCTGCGAACTGAGCGCGTCCAGTTTCTGGGCGCGCGTGGAGCGTGGCACCAGTTCCATGCTGAGCGCGCTGACGCCGTGACCGGCGAGGCTGTCGACCAGTTCGGTCTCGTTGAACGGGTCCAGGAAGCTGATATGTATTGCATCCTGCTTGAGCAGCGCGACCTCCTCGGCCGGCGGCTTGCGGACGCGCAGTACGAGGTCCGCTTCCCGGAGTGCGGCCTCGCGGTCGGAGCGTATCGCGGCGCCGGCCTTCTCGTAGGTGGCGTCCGGGTAGAAGGCGCCGCCGCCGATGCCGCTCTCCACCGCCACGGTGGCGCCGAGCTTGACCAGCCGCGCCGCGGTGTCCGGCGTGACGGCGGCGCGTGGCTCGTTCGGATCGGTTTCCTTGGGGGCAAATATGAGCATGCAGGCTCCAGCTTCCGCAGGCACAATGGTGCCTCCCGGCTCGGAGAGGGCACGCTGACGGCAAGCGGGTAGAATATTAGAGATTAACGCCTAATAGCTGCTAATATTTTGCGCGAAAGTCAACCTCGGCGGCGCCCCGCGCCGGGTCGCGGAGCGTCCCGCGATGCATGGTTGGCGCGCCCGCGTTGCAGGCCGGCTTCGTTCTTCGGTACAGTCATGCCAGGAGCATTCACGAACAAATGACGGAAGGCAGAGATGACGGAAGGTAACGGAGTCAAGGGCAAGGTGGCCGAGCCGATGCCGGCGGTGATGGAACTGGAGCCGGGCAGCTACTGGTGGTGCCGGTGCGGAGACAGCGGCAACCAGCCGTTTTGCGACGGATCCCACAACGGCACCGAGTTCGAGCCGCTGCAGTTCACCATCGAAGAGAAGCGCAATTACGCGCTCTGTCAGTGTAAGCAGACGGACAACGACCCATTCTGCGACGGCACCCACTCTCACCTTTAGAGCAGTTCACGGCTCCGCCGCCGGGTGCCGGTGCGCCAGCCTGAACCCGTGCAACTGATCGAATCGCACCGCGTGGCGGTGGACCAGGTGTACGGCGGCAGCCGCTTCTACCTGGACTACCTTGCCGGGCGGGCCGATCGCTATTTTACCCACCCGGCCGGCGATGCCGCCGCGGCGCTGCGCAGCCGGCAGGCGGCGGACCGCCCGCGCGCCGAACTGGCCGGCGTGCTGTGCGAGTACCAGCAGGCGATCGGCGCGCCGGAAGCGGCGCAGGCGGCGGCGCGCGCGCTCGGCGAAGCCGGCACCCTGTGCGTACACACCGGCCAGCAGGCGGGCTTCATGGGCGGTCCCGCGTACACGCTGTACAAGATCGTTACCGCGATCCGGCTCGCGGCGCGCTACCAGGAGGAGTTCGGGCGCCGTTGCGTACCGGTGTTCTGGCTCGCCTCCGAGGACCACGATCTGGGCGAGATCGACCACGCCCACTTCCTGGCCGGCGACGGCAACGTTGGCCGGGTGCGGTTTCAATGGCCGGGCGCTGGCCGGCCGATCAGCGACCTGGCGGTGACCGACGAGGTGCGGGAGGCCGCGCGGCAGTACTTCGCACGCATGGGCGGCGCACCGTTCGCCGCCGCGGCCGCGAAACTGTTCGCCCCGCACGGGGGCGGCTTTGCGCGCTCGATTGCGGCGGCCCTGACACGCCTGTTCGGCAGTCAGGGTCTGGTCGTGCTGGAGCCGCACCTGTTGCGGCCGCTGTTTCCGGAGTTCTTCTCGCGGGCGGTCGGCGCAGCCGGCGACGTGCGGCGCAAGCTGCGTGCCGCCGCCGCCGCCCTGACCGGCGACGGCTACCCGGTGCCGCTCGATCCGGAGCGGGCCGGCACGCTGTTTCACACCTCCGGCGGGCCGCGGGTACGGCTCGCGGATGGCGCGGTTACCCCGCCGGTGGGCGAACTGTCCACCGACGCCGCGCTGCGCCCGGTACTCGCCGACCTGGCGCTGCCGTCGCTGGCCACGGTGCTCGGCCCGGGCGAGGTGGCCTACCAGGCGATGCTGCGCGGGCTGTACGAGCTGTTCGACGTGCCGCAACCGCTGGTCGCCGCACGCAAGAGCTACACCCTGGTCGACGCCGCCTCGGCCGCCGCGCTGGAGCACTACGACCTGGTTCCGGCGCAGATTGTCGGACCCGAATTCTCGGTGCGCGCCGCGTTCAGCGATGCCGTGCCGGCCAGCGAGCGGGCGCGATTCGCGGCGGTGCGTGATCGGCTCCGTGAACTGTGGTCGCCGCTGGAAGGCCACGTGGCGGCGGTCGACCCCAATCTGGCACGTACCTGGGAGCGCAGTCTGGGCCATGCCCGATTGGCTCTGGACCGTCTGGAGGACCGCACGGCACGGGCATTGATGAGCCGGCGCGGCGCCGCCCGCCAGCAACTACAGGCGCTGCGCGGGCTGGTGTGGCCACGCGGGCGGCTGCAGGAACGCGTGCTGCCAGTTGCGCACTTCGTGAGCCACTACGGGCCGGCGCTGCCGGAGGCGCTGCTGGCGGCGTG
The DNA here is from genome assembly GCA_002238925.1 of Spirochaetaceae bacterium bin103. Lineage (GTDB taxonomy): Bacteria > Spirochaetota > Spirochaetia > SZUA-6 > Bin103 > Bin103. The sequence goes on from MPNH01000049.1 coordinate 38,679, forward strand.
CGATCCGGCCGAGCCGGACCACGAAATCCTGGTGTTTCGTACCCCCGCCGCCGCGGACTTACGTGCGGACTGACGTGAACGACGAACTGACTTGCGCTTAGGCATTACCTGTTACCCCACCCACGGCGGCAGTGGGGTGTTCGCAACCGAGCTCGGGAAGCAGCTCGCCCTGCGCGGCCACACCGTGTCGTTCATCAGCTATTCGGCGCCGTTGCGCCTGGTCGACCTGCCGCCGCGGGTCACCTTTCACGAGGTGGAAGCCGGCGAGTACCCGCTGCTCAAGCAGTATCCCTACACGCTCGCGCTGGCCGCCAAGATGGTGGAGGTGGCAACCGCGAACCGGCTGCAGGTGCTGCATGTGCACTACGCCATTCCGTTCTCGCCGGCCGCGATCCTGGCGCGGCAGATGGCGCCGGAACTGAACCTGAGGGTAGTGACCACCCTGCACGGCACCGACACCTCGTTGGTCGGCGCCGCGCCCTACTTCCACCCGGTAACACGCTTCTCGATCGAACAGTCGGACGCCGTCACCACTGTCTCCGAGTACCTGCGGAACGAGACCGTCGAGACATTCCAGATCGTCCGCCCGATCGAGGTAATTCCGAACTGCGTCGATCTCGATCACTACCTGCGCGCGGCGCGCATTGATGACGGCACGAAAGTGGTACTGCACATTTCCAACTTCCGCGAGGTCAAGCGCGCCACCGACGTGATCCGGGTGTTCGCCCGCGCCCGCGAGCGCATCGACGCACGCCTGGTGCTGGTCGGCGACGGCCCCGACCTGAGCCGCGCGCTGGCCCTGGCGCGCGCCTGCGGGGTGGCCGGCGACGTAACCACGGTGGGTGTGGTGGACGACGTGGCGCCGTTCCTGCAGGCGGCGGACCTGCTGCTGCTGCCGAGCGCCTCGGAGAGCTTCGGACTGGTGGCTCTGGAGGCGATGGCCAGCGGCGTGCCAGTGGTGGCGAGCCGCGCCGGAGGCCTGCCGGAGGTGGTGACAGACGGCGAAGCCGGCTACCTGCTGCCGCCGGGTGAGGTGGAAGGGATGGCGGAGCGCGTCGTGCAACTGCTCGCCGACGCGGACCTGCATGCCCGCTTCGCCGCGGCCGGCCGTCGCCAGGCGGCGCGCTTCGGGTGCGATGAAGTGGTCCCGCGCTTCGAGGCACTCTACGAGCGCGTGCTGCGCCAGCCGCCGGCACCGCCGGTGATGGAACCGCAGGCGGGGGCGCCGGGATGAACCGCTCCCGGCGCTGGTCGCACGGTGCGCGGTCCGGATCCGACCCGGAGGGTGCACGCGGCGCGGCGGACGCGGCGCCGCGCGGACCGCGACGCGAACTGATACTGGCGACCCGCGGGAGTGACCTGGCTCTGGCGCAGACGCGGCTGGTCGGCGAAGCGCTGGCCGCCACCCATCCAGGAATTGGCTGGCGCCTGCTGACGATTACCACCCGCGGCGACCTGAGCGCGCGTGCGGCAGGATCGCCGGGCGGCCGCGGCGAAGCAGCGCCCGGCCCGGTCACGGCGGGAGAAGGCCGCCTGCATCGCGCTTCCGGCGGCCCGGCCCGGGCACCCGCGGCCACCGGGCCCGCGGATTTCGGCGGAGCGGCCACCGGTGGCGGAGCGTCGGCGGGCGGCGTACCGGCAGTTGCCGAGGGCGAACTGGCGGCGCTGGCGCGGGCCGCT
>MPNH01000050.1 GCA_002238925.1 Spirochaetaceae bacterium bin103
GATCGCCCCCGCTGACGGCTCGTACTCCAGCGCCAGCTCCTCAGGCGTGCGCCCGGACCGGACCAGCTCGACCATTTGCTGGCGAAACTCAGGCGCGTACGGTCGATGTGTATTCGGCATCGTTGCCTCCTCCTCCCGCGTCACTCTTAATGTGTCCACGAAAGCGGGGCAACTCCAGCCATTGACGCAACCCGTACTTGTGACCGTGGCTCACCCGATCAGAGAGCCGCGATCCCGTGTGGTTCGGTCTAGGGTAGATTCGCCTACTCCACAGATTGTCTTGTTCTGTGCGCGGCCAGTAGCTGTGAGGCCCGGGGAGAGCGCAACTCTTTTTTGGACCACCCGGAAAGCCGGGCCGGGGTCGGTATTCATCAGACCGGCGATCGGTAGGGTTCCACGTACCGGCAGCATCAAAGTTACCCCTGAACGCACAACGAGGTATACGATAGCGATCATGACGGAGTTTGGTGAGTTGTCCTTGCCGCAACCGCGACACGCAGTAGTGGACGTGATTCGTCCACGCGGTAAACGTCGATTGAGTGCCACCGTGAAAAAGGGGAAACGGCGTGGCAGCCGGAGAGGAAAAGGATTTAGCCCAAGGGAGATCTGGGCTGCCGGCCTGACGAAGATTGATGCGAAACGAGTAGGCATTCCGATCGATTGGCGACGTCGGACCGTATACGGCTCAAATATTGACGCTCTGAAGGGGGCGTAACCACATGCCTCGAGCTGAACACGTCCAACGTTGGACTGACACCATACGAAGTCGCTACGAGAGTTACCTGAAGACATCGTTCTTCTTCAAGGATCGCGGACTGCGGGATTCCTTCGAGTCGGCCCTGAGGGAGGGCGAGAGCTTGCTGAAGGGGCCGTACGAGGAATACGACCGCGGCTTCGAGCAAGGTACGGGGGCGTACGAGTTGGCGCGAGAGTCGTTTCCGGGAGGGGCGGGCGAACTGCTTCCGGGACTGAGGAAGGGATCGCTGTACGTACACCAGGAGCGCGCGATTCGGGCTGCCTACGGGGAGCGACGCAACGTCGTCGTGGCGACCGGCACCGCGAGCGGTAAGACGGAGACCTTTCTCTATCCGATTCTGTTTGAGCTGTACCGACAACATCTTTCCGGCGAGCTCGGTGAACCTGGCGTGCGTGCAATGATTCTGTATCCAATGAATGCGCTTGCCAACGATCAGCGGGAACGACTCGGTGAGATAGCTAACTTCTTGCACGATGCCGGTTCCGAATTCCGACCCACGTTCGGGCAGTACATTGGCCAGACGCCGAACAACAGAAGCGATAGATGGCGAAACGCGGCAGATCGGGAGGAAGAACGACTATCCGGCGAGTTGGTCTTCCGAGACGAAATGCGCAGTACGCCGCCACATATTCTGCTGACCAACTACTCCATGCTTGAGTACCTGCTCATTCGGCCCGATGACAGCCCGCTGTTCGATGGCGAACGCGGTACGCGTTGGCAGTTCATTGTGCTGGACGAGGCGCATCAGTACCGAGGCGCCAAAGGCATGGAGATGGGCATGTTGATTCGGCGCCTGAAGCAGCGGCTGACCGCCGGTGGACGAAGCGACCCATTCCGATGCATCGCCACCAGCGCGACGCTATCGTCCGGCGAGGGCGAGGATGACAAGACCGCCGTGGCGGAGTTCGCTGAGGAGCTGTTCGGAGAATCATTTTCCTCGTCCGGCGTCATCTTCGGCTCGTCACAGTCGCGCGAACGGCGGTCGCCGCGGCGTTACCATGCGTTCCTGCGCGCGCTTGAGGGTGCGTTCCTGGTACACCAAGAGGGCCGCGACCAGGTGGTTCTCAACCGCAAGGGAGAGTGCGCAGCCGGGATGGAATCCGTGCCGCTGGAGATCGCACTGTGTCGCGAATGTGGACAGCACTATTACGTTGGTCGGGAGCGCGGCGCCCGCCTGCAGGAGGCGGTGCGAGACCCGAGCCAGCCGGGCTTTGGAGTTGAGTATTTTCGGCCGTTGGAGTCGAGTGCCGGCGCCTCGCACGTGTTGTGTCGCCGTTGTGGCCGTCTGTCCGTCGCCGCAAATGCCTCGCAGGCGTGCAAGTGCGACGATTCTGCGGTGGTCTACGTTGTGAAATGCGCGTCGCACAAGGATCAGGCCGATCAATTGAAGGAGTGTGCAACCTGCGGCTATCAGCGCGGCGGCGTGGGTGATCCGGTACTGGAGATCGTCCACGGTTCGGATGGACCGAATGCGGTTATCGCCACCGCTCTGCATGAGCTTCTGCCGGAGGAGGGGCGCAAGCTGTTGGCGTTTGCGGACAGCCGTCAGGAAGCTGCATTCTTCGCTTGGTACGCAGAGGATTCCTACCGCAAGCTGCGCGACCGGAATCTCATGTTGCGTGCTCTGCAAGCTGGCCCGATCGCCCCCGACGGGCTCTCCATCGACGACTTCAGGTCCCGACTGCTCAACCAATGGGATCACGCTGGGCTATTCAGTGCTGCCGACACGTCCGAAGGCAGGTACCGGAAGGTGTTGGAGTCGCTTCTGCGCGAGGCGTTGACTGACGAGCGGCGGCTCTCGTTGAGCGGCGTCGGACTGGTCGAGTGGAGCGTCAAGATTCCCGACGATGTCGCGCTGCCGGCGATCGCCGGGATGCCGCCGTGGAACCTGTCGGAGCAAGACACTCGCCAACTGCTTGGTTATCTCCTCGACGAGCTTCGTCTGCGCGGTGCGCTGGAACTGCCTGCAGAGGCCGGTGCGCCGGCCTGGAACGACGTCTCGTCCTGGCCGCAGCTATCATACGGAGTCGGGGCTCCTCGCAAACGCAGGAACGTCAGGCAGTGGGGTTCTGGGGCGTCTGCTGCCGTTACCCACTTCCTGCACCGGCTGCTGGCGGACAGCCGGTTGTCGGATGGCGAAAAGCAGTCCATGTCCGTCCGGCTTATGAGGAATCTGTGGGAAGCCGTCCGAACCCGCGACCGCACCTCCCGACCCGCCGATGAGGTGCTTTCTCGCGGGAGTGCGAACGGCACGTTTCGTCTCAACTCGCGCTGGCTGCGGGTCAGACTCGCGCGCCGCGACGAGATTTGGGAGTGCGACACGTGCGCGAGCATCAGCATGCACAATATTCGCGCCGTGTGTCCGCGAAACCGTTGTCCCGGCACGTTGCGTCCCGCTGATCAGGAACGCCTGTGTAGTAACCACTACCGAATCCTCTATGAGAGCGCGTCACTGCCGCCGACGCTGCACGCCCAGGAACACACGGCGCAGATCGCAAGCGACGAAGCTCGGCAGCGTCAGGAGCGGTTCAAGAATGGCGACATCCACCTGCTCAGTTCATCGACCACGTTTGAGGTGGGAGTCGACCTGGGCGACCTGGAGGCGGTATTCGTTCGTAACGTACCGCCGGAACCGTTCAACTACACGCAGCGAGTCGGCCGTGCCGGTCGACGGGAGACTCCCGGTCTCGCCGTTACCTACTGCCGGCGCAATCCACACGATCTCTATCACTACGAGAATCCGGTCGGCCGGATAATCGATAGTGTTGTTCAGCCGCCGCGCCTGCAGGTAACCAATGCGAAGATCGTGGTACGTCACATGGCAGCCTGCGCATTGTCCTCGTTCTTCAAGGACAGCGATAATCGTGCTCGCTTCAAGAACGTAGAGGGATTCGTCGGCGACTGGCAGAACCCGGACGCGATCTCCGAACTGAGACGTTTCTGTGGTGCTGTCGATGCGGTGAAGTCCGCACTGCGCGACATCGTACCCGAGCGCATCCACGAATCCACCGGACTGACCGGTGATGGCTGGATCGATCACGTCGCCGGACCGGATTGCCGCCTTGCCGAGGTCGAGGCCGAGGTGTGCGCAGACTATCGCGCGATGCAGAACACGAAGGATACGCTCATACGTGAGCAGCCAAAGGGCTGGACCACCAGGATCGGACACATAGAGCGCCGCATGAAGACCATTGCTGAGGAGCAGACCCTGAGCTTTCTGTCGCGCAAGGCGGCCATCCCGAAGTACGGATTTCCGGTAGACGTGGTGGAACTCGACACCCGGAGCGGTCAGTCGCGCGGGTCCAACCGTGTGGCTCTGCAGAGGGACCTGTCGCAAGCGATCGCCGAGTACGCGCCCGGTGGCAAGGTGATCGCGGACAAGCAAGAGTGGGAGTCGGTGGGGGTAAAGATCGTACCGGGCAAGGCTCTGCAGACGCCATACTACGACTACAACGAGGCGCGGAACTTCGAACAGATCGAAGACGGGGGGCCGCGGCCTCCAGGGATGAGACAGTATCTCATCCCACAGTTCGGGTTCGTTACGGCGCTCTTTCAGCCACCGAAGGAGCCGCGCGGACGCGTGCGCCGGCTCTATACGACTCGCCCCTTCTTCAAGGGATTCGACGCTGATGTCCCGGAGACGAAGAATCTGCTCGGCATCGCGGTCACGAAGGCCGCGCCGGGTACGCTCGTCGTACTCTGCGAGGGGCACAACCGGCAGGGATTCTATATCTGTCTCACGTGCGGCAGCCACCTCACTGAACAGGAACATGATCACCGAACCCCGGGCGATACTCCGTGCACAGGTACGCTGCGGCACTTCTCGCTGGGGCACGAACTGGTTACGGATGTCGTGCGGCTGCAGGTGCCCCGTCTGGACGGCGAGTGGACGGCCTATTCCATGGGTTACGCTCTCCTGTTGGGAGCTGCCGAACGGTTGGGCGTGCCGGACACTGACCTGAACGTTACCATAGCCGGAGTCGACATGACCGCAACCATCGCGTCGACAACCGCCTCGATAGTGCTATACGACAACGTACCCGGCGGTGCGGGACTGGTTGCTCAGCTGGAGCACGAAGATGTGTTCGGCGATGTGCTGCGGCATGCCCGGGACCGCGTGAGCGGCATGTGCGGATGCGATTCAAGTTGCTACGGCTGCCTGCGAAGTTATCGGAATCAGTTCGCCCATCCGCACCTGGATCGCACCGAGGCGCTGGAGATACTGCACGGGGTTGCACCATCGTGAGTGCGGATAGGCGAACATCACGCGAACACCGACCTACGTAACGTGAATCTGGCACCGGGAAGGTTCCCTTCAGCACGAGCGTTGGCGCTGCTGCGAGCCGGTGTAGGAGACCCGCAGGTGCGGTTTCGGGCTGGGCAGGAAGAAGCGATTCGGCATGTCTTCCGAGGGGACGGGCGTCTGCTGGTGGTGCAGAAGACGGGCTGGGGCAAGAGCTTCGTTTACTTCATCGCGACCAAGCTGCTACGTGAGGCCGGCACTGGCCCGGCGCTGCTCGTCAGCCCTCTGCTGGCGCTCATGCGCAACCAGATCGCTGCCGCGGAGCGCATGGGTGTGCGAGCCGAGACCATCAACTCGGACAACTCGGAGCGTTGGCGTGAGGTAGAGGCCGCGATACGCCGCGACGAGGTGGACATCGTGCTCGTCGCGCCGGAGCGCTTTGCCAACGAACGCTTCAACAACCAAGTGTTGTCTCAGATCGGCAGTTCGGTTGCGCTACTCGTTGTTGACGAAGCGCACTGTATCTCAGATTGGGGCCACGATTTCCGCCCCGACTATCGAAGAATCGAACGTACCCTCCGCGTCTTGCCGCCGAACCTGCGCGTGCTGGCAACGACGGCAACAGCGAACAACCGGGTCATGGAGGATCTCGGGGACATACTTGGCCCGCACTTGACGACCCATCGTGGCGATCTCGCTCGTCCCTCTCTTGCACTGCAGACGATTCGAATGCCCGGTCAGGCGGAGCGGCTCGCCTGGCTGTCCGATCGTCTGCTGGAGATCCCGGGCAGCGGAATCGTCTACACGCTTACCGTCCGTGACGCGGAGCAGGTGGCCCGATGGCTCCAGACACGGGGCATCGACGCCGCGCCGTACACCGGACAGTCAGGTGAGCGCCGTCCAGTGCTGGAGCAGGCCCTCCTTGACAACCAGGTGAAAGCGCTGGTCGCGACGACGGCACTGGGAATGGGTTTCGACAAGCCGGACTTGGCGTTTGTCATCCACTACCAGACGCCCGGCTCGGTGGTCGCCTACTATCAGCAGGTGGGACGCGCCGGCAGGGCGCTCGATGCGGCCTACGGTGTGCTGCTCAGCGGCGCCGAGGAAACAGACATCACGGACTTCTTCATAGCGAGCGCGTTCCCGACCCGTTCCCAGGTTGCTGAAGTTCTCAGCGCGTTGGAGGCCGCTACTGACGGTCTGTCGGTGCGTGAAATTGAATCCAGAGTCAACCTGAGCTACGGGACGATACTGAAGACGATCAAGTTGCTGGCTCTGGAGTCACCGGCACCGATCGCGATGCTGGGTGGGAAGTGGCAGCTCACGGCGACGAGACTCGGCGAGGCTTTCTGGGAGCGAACGGAGCGGTTGACTGCACTCAGACAAGCAGAACAGCGCCAGATGCAGGAGTACGTCGACCTTTCCTCGGATCATATGGAGTTTCTCATTCGGGCGCTGGACGGAGACCCTGGCGATTTCCGACCGCCTGATACTCGGGATCTGCCGACAGCGGTACACCCCGCCAGCATCAGGGATGCTATCTCCTTCCTCCGCAGCGCGAGCTTGGCGACCGTCGCTCGCAAGCGATGGCCGAACGGGAAGTCGATTGCTCGCGAGCATCGTGCGCAGCCAGGCCGGGCGCTCTGCAGCTGGGGAGACGCCGGCTGGGGACGACTCGTGCACAAGGGCAAGTACCGAGACGACTATTTCGCCGACGAACTTGTCGACGCGGGCGCGGCCCTGGTTCGGGAGTGGCCGCCCCCCCCCTATCCCACACGCGGTTCTGCCGGCCCCGCCCCCCCCCGCCCCCTCCCCCCCCTGGGTGACTGCCGTCCCGTCCCTCCGTCGTCCGGAACTGGTGTCCAACTTCGCCAGACGGCTGGCGGCGGTACTGCAACTTCCTTTCAGACAAGTACTTGAGCGGAAAGAAGAGCGCCCGGAGCAGAAGACGATGGAGAACAGTTACCAACAGGCACATAACGTCCTCCGATCGCTGGCCGTCGACCAGGCCCAGATGCTTTTTGGTCCCGTACTTCTGGTGGATGACATGGTAGACTCACGCTGGACGTTTACCGTGATCGCTTGGGAGCTTCGCCGCCGCCATTGCGGGGAGGTGTGGCCGCTTGCCCTGGCGGACGCGGGCGGCGCGCGATGATGAACGGAACGGACGGCCTGTCTGCAAACACGACGGCGATTCTGCTGCTTACGGCTCCCTTGGTCGTCGGCAGCCGCCGGTCCCAAGCGCCGATTCTCACCGCCGGGGAGTACCGGAAGCTGGCCCCGTTGCTGGCCTCGCACCAATCCGAGCCGGCAGCCCTGCTGGAAGCTGGGGCTGACCGGCTCCTCGCTCGGTGCGGAGAGGTTGTCGATGAGAACCGCCTGACCGCCCTGCTGAACAGAGGATTCCAGCTGAGCCAGGCGGTCGAACGATGGCACGCGCGGGGGATCTGGGTGGTGAGCCGCGCCGATGGAGCATACCCGCCATCACTCAAGAAGCGATTGAAGAACGATGCGCCGAGCGTGCTCTACGGGTGTGGATTGCAGGACATCATGCAGAATCGGAGCTTCGCAATCGTTGGTTCACGCGACGTTTCGGAACCGCTCGTCGAATACACGAAGAGGGCAGCAGCCCTGATCGCCCGAGCGGACTTCACCGTGATCTCGGGCGGTGCGCGGGGTGTTGATCGTGCTGCCATGAACGGCGCTTTGGAGGCTGGCGGCAGCGTTGTGGGTGTGTTGCCCGGAGACCTGGAGAGGACGGCCATGACCCGTGAGCATCGCAATCTGCTCCTGGAGGAGCGGCTTGTACTGGTTTCTCCATTCGACCCCAGCCTGAGATTCACGGTTGCGCAAGCGATGCAGCGCAACAGGGTGATCTATGCCATCGCGGAAGCGGGCTTGGTGGTGAACGCGGACGTGAATCGGGGGGGTACGTGGGCCGGGGCCGTCGAACAGTTGAAGAAGTATCACGTGCCTGTGTTTGTGCGCGCAAGCGGCGACCCTTCGGCGGGCCTAGCGGCGCTACAACAACGCGGAGCACGCCCGTGGCCAGAACCGGAAGACGCAGACGCAATCGACGGGGTTCTTGCACAAGCGACCCCGCGGTACGAGCTTACCGACCCGGCTGAGTTGATCGCCACCGCGCAAGCCGGTGGCACCGAGATGCCAGCCGCCCCGGAGACTGTTCCTCCATCACCCCGAACGCCGGATTTCGCCCGATTACTCCTACAAGACGTTGCTTGGTACGTCGGCAGCATCTGCGCCGAGCCTTGCAAGGTCGAACAGGTAGCCTCCACGCTGGGAGTGCCCAAGACGATGGCACAGACATGGTTGAGAAAGTTTGTCCGCGGCGGCGTGTTGGAGTACATACGGGGCCAAGGCTATGTTGTCTCAGCGCGGGACAACAGCGTTCTATCGGAATCGCACACGATCGGAGGGCCGGGTCCGTCGGTTTCGTTCCCCGACGGTACCCTTTCCGACTCATTATTGGGGAATGCCAGGACGTACGTACAGCAAATCTGCGCGGAGCCAAGAACCTTGGACGAGGTTACCCGTGAACTTGGCGTTTCCGCGAAGACGGCGAGAGATTGGTTGAATTGCTTGGTCGATGAAGCCAGTTTGGTAAAGGAGAAGGGGAAGAAGCCGGTTCGCTACGCGCGCTCCCTGTTTGGCTGACGGTCCGTGGACGTTCGCCGTTCGCCCACTGCTCTATGCCTTGTCGACGCGGTGCCCGTGCGGTCAACCGGAGAAGTCCCACGGCCACAACGAGCCGCTTGCTACTTCGTCCCACGGCAGGGCCCAGATGTTGGCGGCGATCTTGCGCCGTTCGGTTCCGCGGTAGACTACGAATCCGCGCGTCATGTTCAGGTCGCGCATTGCCTGGGCGAGGCCGGAGGTGTCGTGGCGGGACGCGGTGGATGCGTGCTTGACCTCCAACGGCAGCAGTTCGCCGCCTGCCTCGATCAGCAGGTCGACTTCGGCTCCCGCCTGGGTGCGCCAGAACCAGAACCGGGGGTCGGGAAGCTGGCTGCGGGCGGCTGCCATCAACTCCATCAGCACGAGCGTTTCGAACGACGCGCCTCGTCCCGGCCAGGTGTCGAGCATGGCACTGCCGTCCACGTTGGCCAGAGCGTGCAGGATTCCGGTGTCGCGGAAATAGATCTTGGGGCTGCGGGTCAGCCGCTTGCCGACGTTGGCGAAGTAGGGGCGCAGGCTGGTCAGCATCAGCGCGCCTTCCAGGATGTCGAGGTAGTGGCGTACCGACGCTCCGTTTAACTGCAGTGAGCGCGACAGTGCCGCCAGGTTCAGCAACCCGCCGTTGACGTGGGTGAGCATGGTCCACAAGGCGCGAATTCGCGCCGCCGGTACCCGTACCCCGAGTTGCGGGAGATCACGCTCGATGAGCGTAGTGACATAGCTGGACAGCCACAGAGAACGCGCCTCGTCGTGCGGCAATTCGTAGATGGGCGGCAGCCCGCCCCACAGCCAGCGCTCCGGCCATGAGTTGCGCGGCGCGAGTTCGGCGGTCGAGAATCCGCTCAGCTCCAGGATTCCGAGGCGTCCAGTAAGAGTTTCGGCGGCAACCCGCAGGAGCGGCGGAGCGGCCGAGCCGAGCAGCACCAGCCTGCCCGGAGTACGCTGCTGATCGACGACGTAGCGGATCACCGGGAACAGATCGGGAGCCCGCTGCACTTCGTCGATGCAGATCGGACCGGGGTGGTCGCGGAAGAATAACTCCGGATCGGCAGTGATCAGGGCCGCGTCCGCCGGGCGCTCGAGGTCGTAGTGCGCGTGGCCGCCCAGCTCGTGGCGAACGAACGTGCTCTTGCCGACCTGGCGCGGGCCGACGATTAGTATCACCGGGAAGGTCGCGAGAAAGGTTCGCAGACGATGGGCCAACGCGCGAGGGACATAGTTCATACCTTGTAAATCGATAGATAGACTATCAGATTACAAGTTGTGAGGAAAGTGCGGCGGGCCGAACGGTGCGGTGGTCAGTCGATGAGGGCCTGGTAGACGAGGGGTTTGAGGAGCCGGCGGAGCACGCGGGGCGGGCTGGTGGGGATGGCGTTGGAGTGGACGAGCTGGGCGAAGAAGACCACGCTCAGCTCTTCGACGGGGTCGACCCAGAAGTAGGTGCCGGCGAGGCCGCCCCAGGCGAACTGGCCGGGGGAGTCGATCACGTCGGCCGCGGCGGGATCGAGGGCCACCGAGAAGCCGAGGCCGAAGCCGACGCCGGCGAACGGAGTTTCGCTGAACATCGCTTGGCCCATGGCGGCGAGGTCGCGGCCCTCGGGCAGGTGGTTGCAGGTCATGTACTCGACGGTCTTGCGGCCGAGCACGCGGACGCCGTCCAGTTCGCCCTTGCCGAGCAGCATGTCGGCGAAGCGGCGGTAGTCGTCGATGGTGGCGACCATGCCGCCGCCGCCGGAGAGCATGGCGGGCGGGCGCAGGTAGCGGCTGGTGGCCGGGTCGTCGGTGAGCCGGTAGGCGGGAGCGCCGGGCACGCCGGCGTCGCACTCGTAGCAGGAGGCAAGGCGGCCGGCGCGGTCGGCCGGCACCATGAAGCCGCTGTCGTTCATGCCCAGCGGGCGGGTAATGTATTCGGCGACGTAATCGTCGAGCGGCCGCCCGGACAGCACCTGCACCAGGTAGCCGACCACGTCGGTGGACATGCCGTATTGCCAGCGCGTACCGGGCGAGAACTGCAGCGGCAGCTCGGCGAGCGTGGCCACCACCGTTTCCAGCGGTTCGGTGTTGCTGACCAGTTCCCGGTATAGCGCGTCCACCGGGTGGCTGTGCATGAACCCGTAGGTGAGCCCCGAGGTGTGGGTGAGCAGGTCCTTGATGATCATCGGACGGTCGGGCCTGCGCGTCTGGTACTCGCGCCGGTCGCCGCCGGCGAACACCTGCAGGCGGTCCCAGCCGGGCACGTAGCGGCTCACCGGATCGTCCAACTGGAACCTGCCCTGCTCGTAGAGCTGCATCAGGGCCACGCTGGCGATCGGCTTGGTCATTGAGTAGATGCGCACGATGGCGTCGCGCTCGAACGGCCGCCCGCGTTCGACGTCCATCTGACCGCCGGCCAGAAACAGCGCCTCCTGTCCGCGCCGGGAGATCAGCAGCAGGTACCCGGGCAGCTTGCCGTCGTCAACGTAACGGCGCAGCACCGGCTCAATCCGGGTGAGCCGCTTCTCGCAGAGTCCGTCAGCCATCTGCGGAGCTTACCACATCGCGCGGTCCGCGGCGGTGCTCTCGAAGCTCTCGAAGCTGTGCCACCACCTCGGCGGCAGGGCGCACTCGGCCGGATGCGATCTGCCGGTTGCCGAGTGCCAGGATCTTGAGCAGCGCACGGGTTTCCTGCGTGTGTCGGTAGCCGTCCATACTGCCGGTCAGTGGGGGAGGTAGGCGTCGTGGAGTTGCTCGGCGGCGACTCCTTGGGCGATCCAGCGGTCGATGCGGGCGTCGTCGTGGCCGAGTTCGCTCAGGATGGCGCGGGTGTGGGCGCCAATCTTCGGCATCGGGTTGGCGAGGCGCAGCGAGGTACCGGCGAAGCGCGCGTAGGTGGGCGCCGGGTTGTCGGCCGGGCTGCCGGCCGGGTGGTCGAGCAGGCGGATTACCGAGATCGACTCGCCGCCGCTCCACGCGGCGCGCTCGGCGTCGGTCATCTCGCGCAGGCCGATGCGGCGCACGTCTTCAATGTAGTTGACCCGCTGGCAGCCGAACCCGGCGGCGCCGAATGCCTGTTCCCAGTGGGACACCGGCTGCCCGGCGATGGCTGCCTGCAGGGCGGCGATGCGCGCCGCATCCTGGTCCGCGGCGACCGGGATTGCCGCCAGGCCGGGGACTTCTTGCAGCCGCGGCAGGTCCTCCGGGAGGCCGGTCAGCACCAGCCAGCCGTCGGCGGCGCGGTACAGGTGCTCCAGGGAGTGGGTTCCCAGTACCTCCTGCCCCTGCGGGCCGTCGGCGGGCAGGGTGTCGGCGGCCGCCCAGACGAAGGGCGCCTGTACCAGTTGCCCGCCCTGTGCCAGGGAGGTGAACACCAAGTCGCCGCCGCCCTCGCGCGTGCGGCGCAGCAGGGCCAGCGCGATGCCGTAGGCGCCGGAGTAGCCGGTCAGGTAGTCGATGCAGGAGGCGAAGCCGTGCAGCTCGGGACGCTCGCCGGGGCCGCCATAGCGGGTCATGATGCCGGTGGCCGCCTGCAGCACGGGGTCGAAGCCGGGCAGCTCCGTCCACGGCCCTCGGCGCGGCCCGTTGAACGCGGTCAGGTTGAGGTACACGATGTCCGGATTGATGCGCGCCAGGCTGGCCTGGTCGATGCCGAGCCGCTCCGCCACGCCGGGACGGAAGTTGTGCACGATCACGTCGGCGCCAGCGGCGAGCTGTTCGAACACGCGCTTGCCGTCCGCCTGCTTGAGGTCCAGGATCATGCTGCGTTTGCCCTGGCCTACCTCCACGTGCAGCATGCACGAGGTGGACGGCAGGAAGTAGGGGTTGGGCGAATCGATCTTGATCACGTCGGCGCCATACTCGGCCAGGGTGCGGGCGCAGCACGGGCCGGCGAGCACGGTGGACAGGTCCAGCACCTTGAGCCCTGCGAGGATGCCCGCGGTGGAGCGTTCCGGGCCCGTGGGCGCGGCTCCGTTGCCGTTCGCGGACGGCAGATCCCGCAGCAGCGCCGCGAGGTCGGCCCGGCGCGCCGGGCGCGGTACGTGCCACTGCCGCCCGGTGCGGCCGAGCGACGTCTGCACGCCGAACTGGCGGATCGGGCCGTGTACCGGGTCGTCCACCTCCACGGTGAGCGCGGCGGCGTCCGTTTCCGGCGCGTGCAGCCACTCCTGGGTGCTGCGGTGCACGCTGAACGGCACCCCGTGCGCGCGCATGATCGGCGTCCAGTCGGCCGCCGGCTTCTGCCGGAACGCCTCCGCCATCCGCTCGCGCACCGTCAGCTTCCACTCCCGTGACATGCCGTCGTAGTCCTGCAGGTTGTTAGGCCGGGTCAGGTCGTCGTAGGGCGGCACGTCCACCATGCCCTCGCCGATCAGGCGGTCATAGATCCCCAGCGCCTTGATCAGCTGCACCGAGTTGCGGCGGCTGTTGCCGGCCAGCACGAACACCCAGTTGCCGTCGCCGGCTTGGTGGCTGTCGAACATCGCCGGCTGCAGGGGGCGGAGCTGGTCGATCAGCCGGCGCCGTTCGTCCGCGTCCGCCTGCTGCATGCGCTCGCGCAACGCGTCGTTTGCCGGGTTGGGCCGCTTGCCGTAGCGCGCCGGCGCATCGGCCACGCGCAGCAGGAAGGCGCCCATCGCCGACATCGCGGCGCCCGCCAGCGGCACCTCGATTGCCTCGCCGCGCCCGCTCTGCTCGCGCGCGTATAGCGCCAGGGTTACCGCCAGCGCGCCGTGCACGGCGCCGTATGCGGAGGCCAGCGGGATCGGCGTGTACTGGGGCGGCGCGTGCAGTGCGCGGCGAATCGCATGCAGGTCGGTAAACACGCCGGTGGCCGCGTTCAGCACGCTCTCGAAGGCGCGCAGCGAGGCGTGCTGCTCGCCCGCCCCGAAACCTGGCAGGGAGAGGTACACCAGGCGCGGGTGGGCTGCCGTCATGGCCGCGGCGCCCAGTCCCAGCCGATCCATCACCCCGGGCCGGAAGTTCTCCACCACCACGTCCGCCGCGGCCACCAGTCGGTGTGCCGCCGCGCGCCCGGCATCGCTCTTCAGGTCCAGTTCCACCACCTGCTTGCCGCGGTTGAACACCGCGCCGGCGGGGGTGGCGCAGGAGGGGTGTCCAGGCCGGTCGACCTTGATTACCTCGGCGCCCTGGTCGGCGAGCAGCATGCCGGACAGCGGCCCGGCGAGGTAGTGGCCGAAGTCGACCACGCGAATGCCGGCCAGCGGCGGGCGGCCGTTGGCGGCGGCGGGGGAACGGCTGTCGTTCATCGGGAGGGAATGATCCACCGGACGGTGAACCGAGGTCAAGGAACGGCCCGCGGCCACGGCGGCCACAGCCACACCCACAGCTGGTAACAGCGGTCAGCGTGGGCGGCGTCTCAGCGGCGGGTGGGAGCGCCGAACGCGGCAGGCGATTTCGCTGGCCGATAGTGGTAACAAAATCGCGAAAAAGTTGGCGTACCACTTGACACGATTTTGGAGGCGCATAACGGCTCTCCATGGCGCGCGGCGGCCCCTCCGACTCTTCGAAAACGACTTGGCGTCGGTGGACGTGGCAGCACCCCGCTGAGCGGCCTTCCGGGCGCCGTTCCACCGCCATCAAGGACTCTTTGAAGGCTGCTATTTTCAATCCCGTGGTATACTTACGTCATGATCTCCACGCCCCCTCCCAGCCTCTGGTCCACCGTCTCCGCGCTGCCCGATTACCTGCTGCTATCGCAGACTCGGCAGCTCGCACGCCACGAGCAGGCGCTGCAGATCCTGGTCCTCGACCACCTGCGCGAGATCGAGGCGCGGCAGCTCCACCTGACCCGCGGGTACGGCAGCCTGTACGACTACGTGGTGCGCGAGTTGGGCTACACCCCGGCCGCCGCCTGGCGGCGGATCAAGGCGATGCGGCTGAGCACCCAGATCGGCGTTGCCGGCGAATTGCTGCGCGACGGCTCCCTGAAGCTGAGCAACGCGGCGCAACTGCAGAACCTGTTCGAACGCAGCGACCGCAACGAGCGCAACCACGGCCGCCCGCCGAGCAGTCAGGGTGCGGATGGCGGTGCAGGCGGTGCGCCGCGGGGTGACGTTGCCGGGGGAGCGGCACCGGGAGCACCGATGCGCGCCGGGGAGCGCGACCTATCACCGGGCGGCGGGCCGGTGCTGGACGCGGCGGCGCGGGAGAAGCTGGTCAAGCAGGCGGTGGGCAAGAGCACCCGCGAAGTGCAGCAGATGCTGGCGGAGGTGGACCCGGAACTGGCGCCTCCGAGCGACCGGCTGCGTGCGCTCGGAGGCGGGCGCTGGGAACTGAAGGCGGCGGTCGACGCGGAGTGCCGGCATGGGCTGGAGAAGCTGCAGATGCTGCTGTCGCACCAGAACCCGCACCTGACACTGGGCAGTCTGGTGGCGCGGCTGGTGCGGGAGGGTCTGGACCGCTACGACCCGGAGCGGCCACGGCGCGCGCGGCGCTCCGGCAGCCGCGGCTCGGCAACCGGCCAGCGGTCCGCGAATACGCAGGCGCGGCGCGATAAGGACGCGGTGCAGCGAAGAGTGGCCCGCGCAAAGAGCGGCGCTGACGAACGCCGGAGCGAGGTCGAGCATAATCTCGCATCGTCCGGGGCGGTGTTGGCTAACGCACCCCGTCTTTCGGCGCCGAAGCGCCCCTCGGAGGCCGAGCGAGGCAGCGAGTCACCCGTGGCGGGAGCGAAGAGCGGTGCCCCCACGGCCCTGCCGGCGGGTGCCGGTCCGAAGCAGAGGTCGTGCGCGCGTCGCAGGCGGTGGCCGGCGAAGGTGAGGCCGCTTCGGCGCCGAAGCAACACATGGAGGCTGAGCGCTGCAGTGCGAAGGCCGAGGCGGTGCAGCGGAGCATGGCCCGCGCGAGGGGCGGCACGATCGAAAGGAGCGAGGTAGCGCGGGATGACGTATCGCTCACGGCGGTGCCGGAGGGCGGGGGGCGCCGGCGCGAGATGGAGCACGCGTGCGGGCCACCGAAGGCAATGGGTGGTGGCGGCGGTCGGGCTGCTTCGCTGCCGAAGTGGCAACGGCGCGCCGCGGGTGATGGGCGTAGCGAGGGGAAGGGCGGTGTTCCCGGCCGTGCAGCGGGCGCGGCGGAACTGCGTTTCGATGCCGGCGGGCACAGCGCGTCGCGGGCGCAAGCGCCAGGCTGCCACCGGCGCACGACTTCGGTGGCGAAGTGGCTGCAGTATTCCGCCGGGAATGGCCGGCTGGGGCGCGCGGGGCGTTCGCCGGTGCTGGAGCGGCACCTTGCCGCGTTGAGGCGCGTCGGCGCGGTGCCGGGCGAAGCTGCCGCCGGCGGCGATGCACACCGCCAGAATACCCCACACGACGCAGATCAGGTGGACGCAGTACCTGTGGTCGGCAATTATCGGCGCCGGTCCCGGTACGTTCCGGCTGCCGTGAAGCGGGCGGTGTGGCGGCGTGACCAGGGTTGTTGCAGCTATGTGGATCCGCACAGCGGCCGGCGCTGCGGCTCCCGTTATCGGCTGGAGATCGATCATATCGTCCCGTTCGCGCTCGGCGGCGCTACCGAGCCGGGGAACCTGAGAATCCGGTGCGGAGCACATCACCGGTTCCGTCATTGCTTCGCGCCACAACCGTCGCCGCGAGTGCGCTGACTGATGCCCGGGCGCTGTGGTCTCCGCGGTCGAGTCGGGCAAGGCGAGCAGAGCGTGGCATCGGGGGACGCGAGTCACTGCGCCCGGATCGGCGCATCCGGGCGACTCGGGACGACGCACGCCATGACCGCGATCCAGTTCCCGATCGGCAGGATCTTCGGGTCGGCGGCTCTTTCGTCATGAGGTGGGTGCGGCTGGCGTGTTTACAGATTGTGGCGGTTCGGCTACTGTCGCCGCATACGATATGGCAACGATGACTGGTGCTCGATTCACCGCCGAAATGGCACACGGCTATGGGATTACGCATGTGTTCTTCATGCCGTTCATTGGCCCGCGAACGCTGATGGAGATGGAGAAGCTCGGCATGCAGCGCATCCAGACGCACGGCGAGAAGGCCGCCGCCTACATGGCGGACGCCTACGCCCGCGTGAAGCGCGCCCCGGGCCTGTGCATGGCGCAGTCGGTGGGCGCCGTGAACCTGGCCGCGGGGCTGCAGGACGCCTATCTGGCCTGCTCGCCGGTCATCGCGATGACCGGGCGCGAGCTGCCGATCAACCAGCAGCGCCACGCCTACCAGGAGGTGGACCACGTCAGGCCGTTCACGACGGTGGCCAAGTACAGTGCCTCGGTGCGTACTCCGGACCTGCTGGGCATCCGTCTGCGGCAGGCGTTCCGCGCCGCCACCACCGGCACGCCGGGGCCGGCGCACCTGGACCTGGACGGGCTCGCCGGGCAGGCGGTGTTCGACCGCGAAGCCGACCTGGAGGTAATCGTCGAGGAGCCGTTCACGCGCATACCGGCGTTTCGCCCGGAAGCGGACAGCGACCAGATCGCGCAGGCCCTGAACCGGCTCGCCCGGGCCGAGCGCCCGGTAATCGTGGCCGGCGGCGGCGTCACCGCCTCCGATGCCCGCGCCGAGCTGATCGCGTTTGCCGAGAAACTGTCAATTCCGGTGGCCACCGCGCTCAACGCCAAGGCGATGTTCCCGCCCGATCACCCGTTGGCGGTGGGCACGCCCGGCAACTACTCGCGCGAGTGCTCCAACCGCATCGTGTGCGAGGCGGACCTGGTGTTCTTCATCGGCAGCCACAGCGGCGGCCAGCTTACCCACGGCTACCGGATTCCGCCGCAGGGCACGCCGGTCATGCAGCTCGACATCAACGCCGAGGAACTGGGCCGCAACTACGCGCTCGACGTCGGCCTGCAGGGCGACGTGCGCAATTCCCTGCGCCGCATGATCACGGCCGCCGAGGCCGGTGCCGACGCTCCCGACCGCTCGGCGTGGGTCGCGCGCGTGCAGGAACTGGTGGCGGCGTGGAAGGAGCAGGTGCGCGGCGAGTGGGAGTCCGAGATTGAACCGATGCGCCCGGAGCGGCTGTGCGGCGAGCTGTCCGACTACCTGCCCGAGGATGCGATCCTGGTGTCCGACACCGGCCACTCGGGCGTGTGGACCGGCACCATGCTCGACCTGCCGCATGCCGGCCAGAGCTTCATCCGCTGCGCCGGCTCACTCGGCTGGGGGCTGCCGGCGGCGATGGGCGCCAAGTGCGCGGTGCCCGACCGCCCGGTGCTGTGCTTCACCGGCGACGGCGGCATCTGGTATCACCTCGCGGAGTTGGAGACGGCATTCAAGTACGGCCTCAACACGGTGACCGTGGTGAACAACAACCACTCCCTGAACCAGGAGAAGGGCGGCAACGAGTCGGTCTACGGCGGTCAGACGCCCGGTTCCGACGACCTGTGGATTTTCCCGGACGCCGACTTTGCCGGCATTGCCCGTTCGATGGGCTGTTTCGGGGCCACCGTGAACCGCATCAGCGAGTTGCGCGGCGCCCTCGACGCGGCGTTCGCCTCCGGCCAGCCGGCCGTGGTAGACGTCAAGACGCACCTCGACGGCATCGCCCCCGGAGCTTGGCTGCCCGGTTAGGTTAAGCGGTCGGTTGCCCGGTCAGGCCGTCGGGCCGGGCGGGGGTTCGGGAGGCTGCGGCACTTCCTCTTCGTCCTGCGGCACCAGGTCCTCGAACGGAATGTCGCAGAACTTCGCCAGCTTCTGTGCGGAGCCGCGCGCCTCTCGCAGCGAGGCGCCCTTGATCATGTCCAGGCCGTGGTTGGTGCCGGTCTGGTCGACGATCGCCAGAATCGCCGCCTGCCGCGACACCGCCTTCATCATCTTGGGGCGGTCCTGGTAGGAGGGTCCTACCTCGCGCAGCACGATCTTGGCCAGATTATCGAGCGGTTGCCGCTTGCGGCTGTGCAGGAACAGCAGGCCGACGTTCTTCTCGAACAGGTTGTCATCCTTGTCGAACACCCAGCGCTCCAGGTACAGCGCCCCGAGCGCGCTCAGCGCGATCAGAATGATCAGGATGACTCCCGGCTGCCCCTGGGAACTGAAGATCAGGAATCCCGCGATTACCGCGAATACGATGCGAAAGCCGGACGACGTGGAGTACACCAGGCGCCGCTCCGACACTGCCCTGAGAACGGGGTTGAACAAGGCGCGCTCCTTTGGTCCGTCTACCAGCTCACGGCCGGCAGCGGGGCGTCGTCGGTTTGCTCCAGGCGCAGCCAGCCGCGCGGATCGGGCGCGCGGCGCCGCCAGTGCTCGGTGATCGCCCGCGCCTGGTCCTCGCTCACGTCCCCGTCGCGCAGCGCGCCGTAGGAGTAGGGTACGCCGTGCTTGACGCGGTAGGTCAGCGCACGGTCCCACATTGTGCTCCACACAAACGGATTGTGCAACTCGCTTTCGGGCGCCGACCGGCTGCGCGCCACGAAGCCGGGCAGGAAGGGACGCCCGCCCGTCTGCCCCGCCTGTACGTAGCGGAAGTTGAAAGCAAACCGGTAGTCGGCGTCGCTGGTGTTGGGCGTCGAGCTGTGCAACACCTTGTTGTCCAGGAACAGCACGTCGCCCGGACGCATCGGCAGCGTCACCGCGCGCTCGGTCAGGACATCCGCGTGCTCCGGCTGCGGGTCGCGCACCTCGCCGGTGTGGCTGCCGGGCACCACCATCAGGCAGCCGTTCTCCGGCGTCGCCTCGGTGATCGGGATCCACGCATTCGCAATGCGGCTGTGGTGAGAGTCGGACAGTCCGGAGACGGCGTCCATGTGCCAGTCGGTCTTGCCCACCTGGAAATTGTAGAACCGCTCCACGGTGGGATTGTCCTGGCCGCTTGCCTTGGCCACCGATTCCACTTCCTGCAGGTGGCGCTGCGCCAGTTTCACGTTGACGTGGTAGATCGGGGAGGCCAGGACCTCGGGCCCGAGCAGCGCCTCGAGCACGTCGAGCACGCGGGCGTGGCGGATGCACGCGAATACCTCGGGAATCTGCGACGTCGGCAGGTCGCGGCGGTACTGGAAGTGGTCCACGAAGATGTTCAGCACCGGATCGAGATGGTGCAGCGCCAGGCCGCCGCTGGCGCCGAGCATGGTGGCGAAGCGCAGCGGAAACGGCTGCCCGCCATAGTCGCCGAGCGCATCGGGAAGGGTCTCGGAGAGGAACACGTAACCCATCGCGTCGACCAGGCTGGTATAGGAATCCTTGAGCGGCTCGATGGCGCGTTCGGGATCGAGCAGGCCGCGGACCAGGAGATAACCGTTCGCCGCGTAGCTGGCGGCCCAGGATTCCGGCGCCGCGTCGGGTTCGAAGACGGTTGCTGCGTTGGCCATCTGGCGGACTCTCCTCAGTGCACTATCGCGGGGCGCCCGAGTGGACGCTGCGGACACCCCACGACTACCCTACCGTTCAATGCACGGCATTGCAATTCGGAACGGGCGGACGGGACGGACCGGGCGGACGGCGCCGAGCGTCGGCGGCAACGGCACGCCGGAGCGCCGCAGCAGGCGTGGCGCTCCCGGTGCGGCGCCCGGTTCCACCGCGGGCTGCTGACATCCGCCGTATCACGGTGGCCGAGCGGCGCGCCCGGCTGGCGGCGCGCCACCACCTGGCGGTGCCCGCCGGCACCGTGGAGCAGGCCAGCGCCGCCCTGGTGGGGCTGCACTCCAGCGACCCCGCGTCAGTCTACCTGGCGGCCCGCGCCCGGGTGTGCGGGTTCCGGGTGGCGCACCTGGAGGCCGCGCTGTATGAAGCGCGCGGCCTGGTGCGGGTGCTGGGCATGCGGCGCACCATGTTCGTGCTGCCGTGCGACCTGGCGGCGGTGGTCGACGCCGCCTGCACGCGCGCCCTGGCCCCGGCCGAACGGCGCCGCCTGCTGCGGCTGCTGGGCGATCAGGGCATCACCGCCGATCCCGAGGCATGGCTGCGCGAGGTGCAGGAGCGCACCCTCGCGGCCCTGGCGGCGCGCGGCGCGGCCACCGCCAAAGAGCTGAGCGCCGAGGTGCCGGAGCTGACCGCAAAGCTGAGCTTCGGCGCCGGCCGCTCGTGGGCCGGCACGGTGGGCGTCTCCACCCGCGTGCTGTTCCTGCTGGCCAGCGAGGGGCGCATCGTGCGCGCGCGCCCGCGCGGAACCTGGATCTCCAGCCAGTACCGCTGGGCGTCGACCGCGCACTGGCTGGGCGCCGCATTCCCCGGCCTTGAACCGGCCGCCGCGCGCGGCCAACTCCTGCACCGCTGGCTGACCGCATTCGGCCCGGTGACCATGACCGACGTCACCTGGTGGAGCGGCTGGAGCGTGCGCCGGGCCCGCGACGCGCTGGCCGCCTGCGGGGCGGAGCCGGTGGAGTTGGACGGCGGCCCCGGGTTCGTCGCCTGCGGCGATCACGAGCCGGTGCCGTCGGCCGCAAGCTGGGTAGCGCTGCTGCCGTCGCTCGACTCGACCGTGATGGGCTGGAAGGAACGCGCCTGGTACCTGGGCGACCACGGCGGGCAGTTGTTCGACCGCAACGGCAACGCCGGGCCGACGGTGTGGTTGGACGGCCGGGTGGTGGGCGGCTGGGGGCAGCGGCGCGACGGGAGCGTGGCGGTGGAACTGCTGGAACCGTTGGCGGCGCCGGCCCGCGACCGGATCGCCGCCGAGGCCGCCCGCCTGCAGGAGTGGCTGGTCGGCACGGTGGTCAGGCCGCGCTTCCGTACCCCGCTGGAGCGGCGCCTGGCATCCGGGCACGGCTGACCGCCCACGCGGCGGCGGCCCGTCCGGCGCACCAGTGGGCCCAAAAAAACGGCGCGCCGGTTGCCCCGGTCACGCCGTCTCGGGTAGATCGCCGAATCGGCGAGCTACATGCTCTCCATGATGAACTCGCCGTTCACCTCGATGTTGACCTCTTCGGCCACCACCAGGCCGCCGTTGTCGAGCGACCGGCTCCAGGACACGCCGAAATCATGCCGGTTGATGGTGAGGGTACCGGCGAAGCCGACAATCGTGTTGCCCATGGCCATCACCGGGCCGACGAGTTCGAGTGGAATCTCGACGCTCTGGGTGACTCCGCGGATGGTCAGGTCACCGTGCAGCACGTGCTTGCCGTCCATGGTGCTCAGGTTCGAACTCACGAAGGTAATGGTGGGATGGTTGGCAACGTCCAGGAAGTCCGCACTGCGCAGATGGTTGTCACGCTGATCGTTGTTGGTATCGATGCTTGCCGCCTGGATGGTTGCCATCACCTTGAATGACGACAGATCGGCAGGATCGAGTTCCAGGCTGGCGTCGAAGTCGTTGAACGAACCCGTGGTCTTGGCCACCACCATGTGCTTGACGCTGAAGCCGATGTTGGTGTGCGGGTGGTCCACCTTGAACTTGGCGGCGAACAGCGGCTGGGCCGCCAGCACGGCGGCCAATCCGAGAAGGACAAGGAATTTGCGAGGCATGGTTTATGCTCCCTTGATATTGAGATTATGGGCACAAACTACCGCTGCGCCCCGTATCGACCACATTGACGTGCCCGCGTGTGCAGACCTTACGTCGATTTTCAGAGAGCCTGACTGCTGAGCGACGGCAGCTCAAGACGGGCGGCGAGCTTGTCGAGCCCGGAAACGGAGCCGTCGTCCAACGGCAGCCCGTCGCGCCGCCGCGCGGCGGCGGTGCGCTGCTCCGGCTCGCCGGGCAGCAGGATCTCTTCCACGCCCGGCTGCCGGTTCGACGACCTGAGCATCGCGAAGTACTCGGCCT
Source organism: Spirochaetaceae bacterium bin103 (assembly GCA_002238925.1). Lineage (GTDB taxonomy): Bacteria > Spirochaetota > Spirochaetia > SZUA-6 > Bin103 > Bin103. Next base: position 22,350 of record MPNH01000050.1, read on the forward strand.
GTAGTTCCTCCATCGCCTCGCGTCCGCCGAGCGCGTCCGGATCGGCGGCCCACAGGGTGAAGTTGTTGGAGAAGCCGCTGCCGCGTTTGCCGCCTGCGGTCCCGCCGGCCAGCAGCGCGCCGAGCAGGTCGACAACTACCGACAGGCCGTACCCCTTGTGGCCCATCAGGCCGCCGAGCGGCAGCATCGAGCCGCCGTTGTACAAGTCGTCGGGCGTGGTCGACGGGTTGCCGTCGCGGTCCAGGATCTGCCCCGGCGCCAGTTCCTTGCCGGCGTAGCGCGCCACCCGCACCTTGCCCTCGGCGGTGACGCTGGTGGTGACGTCGACCAGGATCGGCTCGCCGGCGGTCGGCACTGCCACCGCGATCGGGTTGGTGGACAACAGCGGCGTGGTGCCGCCCCACGGCGCCACGATGCCGGCGCCGCGCCCGCTGCAGAACACCTGCCCGACCAGCCCCGCCTCCGCCGTCTTCAGCGCATACACGCCGGCGCGGCCAACGTGGTTGGCGCCGCGTACACCGACCACGGCGGTGCCGTGCGCGGACGCCTTGGCGATGGCCAGCTCGGTAGCGGCGAGGCCGGCCACCTGGCCGAACACGCCGGTGGCGTCGAGTACCGCGGTAGTGGTGCCCTCGCTCACGGTGCGCGGCGATGCCTGCGGATCGATGCCGCCCTGGTCGATGGCGTCGGTGTACTGCATCAGGCGGTGCGCGCCGTGCGAGTCGTGGCCGGCCAGGTTGGCGTCGATCAGGTGGTCTGCCACCGCCCGGGCGTGGCCGTCGGGTGCTCCGGCGGCGGTCAGTACGGCGATGGAAAACGCGTGCAGCGTTTCGTAGCTATAGCGAGTCTCTTGTGCCATGTCATGCAATTCCTGCGCCGGAGATTAGCACAGATCCGTCGTTGCGCGGGCAGCCGATCTCGCCCGATCTCGACCGGGAGGCTGCTTGATCTGTCGTGACCCGCGGCCGATACTCGCGCCATGAGCGCTGACCGCGGGGCCATCGCCGCCGCGCTCGAACATGCCAACGTCCCCGCCCTTCTGGTCACGCTGATCCACCTGACCGGGGATCTTGGTCTGCTCGACGGACCGATCCGTCCGCGCCAGGTGTGGGGCGATTCGCAGATGGGCCTGACGGAACAGCAGCGGGCCGAAGTGCGGGCGCGCGCGGTGCCGGTGATCGCGGCGCTTGAGGATGGCGCCGAACAGCCGCGGTTCCGGCCCTCCCCGGAGCAGGTCCGGGACATGGCGAGCTTCCTGGTCGGGCAGGCGGTGGGCGACGACTACCTGGAGTTCCTGCTGCGCGAGGTGGGCCTCAAGCCGCATCCAACCGGCGCCGACGGATTCGAGGGCTTCGCGGCGAACCAGCGCGCTGCCTTCCACGTGGTGATTGTCGGCGCCGGCATGTCCGGGATCGTGGCCGCCCATCGGCTCGGCCAGGCGGGCATCTCCTACACGGTGGTCGAGAAGAACGCCGACGTGGGCGGCACCTGGCTGGAGAACACCTATCCCGGCTGCCGCGTGGACACGCCCAACCACTCCTACTCCTACTCGTTCGCGCCGCGCGACTGGCCGCAGTATTTCTCGGCGCAGCCGGTGCTGCTCGACTACTTCCAGGATTGCGCCACCAGGTTCGGCATACGCGACCGCATCCGTTTCTCGACCGAGGTGGAGCGGCTGGTGTTCGACGAGGAGCAGCAGGTGTGGACCGTCCACACCCGCGCCGTGGACGGCGGTACGACCGGCACGCTGCGCGCGAACGCCGTGATCAGCGCGGTCGGCCAGCTCAACCGGCCCCGGTTGCCGGACATACCGGGACGCGATGCGTTTCGCGGGCCGTCGTTTCATACCGCGCGCTGGGACCACCGTGTGGCACTGGCCGGCAAGCGCATCGCGGTGATCGGCACCGGCGCATCGGCGTTCCAGGCAGTGCCGCGCATCGCCCCCGGCGCCGCCGAGGTGTTCCTGTTCCAGCGCTCCCCGCCCTGGGTCAACCCGCGCCCCGAATACCACCGCGACGTGCCGGCGGGCAAGCACTGGCTGCTGAACAACGTGCCCCATTACGCGCGCTGGTACCGCTTGCTGCAGTTCTGGCTGTCGGCCGAGGGCGCACTCGACTACATCTACGCCGACGACGGCTGGGACGAACCGGGCAGCGTCGGCAAGGCCAACCGCAAGCTGCGGCGCATGTTGGAGCGGCATGCCCGCAAGCACCTCGGCGAGCATCCGGAGCTGCTGGCCAAGTGCATCCCCGACTACGCGCCCGGCGGCAAGCGGATGCTGTACGACGACGGCACCTGGTTCGATACCCTGAAGCGGCCCAACGTGCACCTGACTACCGATCCGATCGCCCGCATGAGCGAGCGCGGGCCGGTAACCGCCGCCGGCGAGTGCTTCGACGTGGACGTGGTGATCTACGCCACCGGGTTTCGCACCACCGACATGCTGTTCCCGATGCAGGTGATCGGGCGCGGCGGCACCGACCTGCGCGAATCCTGGCAGGGCAGCCCGCGCGCCTACCGCGGCGTTACCATCCCCGGTTTCCCCAACCTGTTCTGCCTGTACGGCCCCAACACCAACGTGGTGGTGAACACCAGCATCGTCATCCTGTCGGAGTGCGGGGTGGACTACATCCTGCACTGCCTGCGGCTGCTGTTGGACACCGGCAGCCGCAGCCTGGAGTGCCGGCAGCAGGTGCACGACGCCTACAACGAGTGGATCGACGCCGGCAACGCGCGCACCGCGTGGGGAGCGCCGGGGGTGCGGAGCTGGTACAAGAACGACGGCGGGCGGGTAACGCAGAACTGGCCGTACCGGCTGCTCGACTACTGGCAGCAGACCCGCTCCGCCGACGCCGCCGACTACCGGTTCAGGTAAGGCGGCGGCGCCGGTCCGCGAGCGCGTCGGATTACCGCATACCGGCTGCTACAGGTTCCGCGACCCGACCACGCACGCGCCGGCGCCGGTGCCGGGTGCGTCCGCTGACGGTGGCTGCCGCCGGCGACTACCGGGTCTGCCAGGCGGCTGCACTTGCCAGGCGGCGGACTGGTGCCGGTGGCGCCGGCGCTACCGCGTGCCGGGCAGCGGCCGGGTGATGCGCAGCAGGTGTCCTGGCGCCGGCGCCGGTATGCGCGACACTGCGCCGTCCGGCCAGGCTATCTCCAGGTCGCCGAGGCCCGCGGTATCGGGGTCGCCGAGGCCGAAGTGCACGCGCGGCGGGTCGCTGGACAGGTAGCCGCTGCTGGCGCGCATCTCGCGGGTCAGGGTGCCGGCGGCGCTGTGCAGCAGCAGATGGGCGCCAATGGCGCGGTGATTGGCGACGCCCTGCCAGTGCAGCTCCACTTCCAGCGCGGCGCCGGTGCACAGGCGGTTCTCGAACAGCATTGAGACGGCGGACAGGTTGTTCACCACCACGTCCAGGTCGCCGTCGTTGTCCAGGTCGGCAAAGCTCATGCCGCGCCCGCTCTGGGTGGCGTTCAGGCCCCATTCCGGGGCCGCGGCAAAGCGCCCGCCGCCGGTGTTGCGCAGCGCCTGGTTCTCTTCGATCAGGGCGTCGCCGGGGAGGTGCGAGAACAGCTCGGCGGCGATCATGCCGTTCACCACGTACAGGTCCAGGTAGCCGTCGTTGTCCAGGTCGCCGAACTGCGCCGACCAGCTCCAGCCGGTGGCGGCGACGCCCACGTCTTCGGCGCGGTCGGCGAAGCGAGCCCCGGCGGCGTTGTCGGTGAGCGAGAAGAACACGTTGGCGGTAACCTGCACACCGTCGTTGGGCTGCAGGTGGGCGGTGTCGGTCCAGAACGGGCGCCAGGCCTGATCGACGGTCTCGTTGCGCTCCACCGGTTTCATGTCGGTGGCCAGCAGTTCGCTGGTGCCGTCGTTGTCCACGTCGCCCTCGGCGAAGCTCATGGTGTTGGTGGGGGTGCGGCTGAACGGCTCCGACCGGGTCCAGCCGTCGGGGGTGTTCAGGAACACGTCGTCGGGCGGGGCAAAGTCGTTGCCGATCAGGATGTCGCGGCGGCCGTCGCCGTCCAGGTCGGTGAGCCGTATCGCCAGCGCGTGGGAGCGCCTGCCCAGGCGTTCGAAGGTGAGCAGGCCGCTGCCGTCGTTGGCGTAGTAGAACACGCCGCCGCCCACCACCATGCCGTCCGACAGGGCGCCGAGCTCGGCGTCGTAGGAGGCGCCCACCAGGTCCAGGTCGCCGTCGGTGTCGAGGTCCGCCCAGGCAATCGAGTAGGCCGGGAACCAGGCGCGGAACTCCTCGTCCTCCTTGCGCACGAAGGTGGGGCGGTCGGAGTCCTCGTTCGGGATGGCGCGCCACCACGACGGCAGGCCGCCGGAGTGTGTGAACACCAGGTCAAGGAGCCCGTCGCCGTCCACGTCCACCGCGTTCACGGCGCGCGTGAGTTCCGCCGTCAGGTCGCCGCGCCGGAACAGCAGGCCGCCCTCGTTCCACAGCAGCGAGGTGGGGCCGTGCAGGCCGGCGAACACGATGTCGGTAAGCCCGTCGCCGTTCAGGTCGGCGAGCGCCACCCCGGCGCCGTTGCTCTCGAAGAAGCTCACCCACTCGTCGGGGCCGCGTGTGTAGTGGGGCAGCGGCGTCATCTCGAAGCTGCCCGTGCATTCGCGCGTATCGGCGGCGAATGGCGCGCTCTCTACCGTAACCGGGGTGTCGGCACGCGCGGGTGCAGCCGCAGCCAGGAGCGCGAGCGCCAGTGCGGCACCCGCCATGGGCGGCCGTGTTCGACGGCGGGCGGGCAAGCCCACTCGCGCTGCCGCGCTCAGGTGTGCCAACAACCGGCCGCCGCCCCGGTACGGCGGCGATGTTTCGCCGCCGGCTGCTGGTGTAGCGTCCCGCACGTTCTTACTCACGCGCCGCGTGCCGCTGCCCGGCCCCGCCACCCGACGAAGTAGCCGTGGGACTGCGCCGCCGGCCTGTTGCCGCCGTGGCCAGTTCCCTGCGCGGCGCTCCGCCGGCGGCACCAGCGCTGCAGCCGTCCGCTTGCAATGCAGACTGGCTTCCGGGGTACCACCCTAAGTCTGCCCGGTCCACGCTTCTCCGGCGGCGCTCTGGGCAGCGGCGAAAGCGTTGCGCAGAATGGCGACCCGACCGTCTGACAGCGGCCCCTTTTCAGCGGCGGCGATGTTGGCCTTGACGTGCGCCGGGTTGGTGGTGCCGATGATGGCCGAGTGCAGGCCCGGCTGCGCGAGCGTGAAGCGCAGTGCGATCTCCGGCCACACCGCCGCCGGATCGCCGTCGTAGCCGAGGTCGGCGGGCGTGACTCCCATGGCTGCCAGCCGCCCGTGGTAGGTGCTCGCGTAGTCGCCGTAGAAACCGGGCTGCTGCTCGGCCTGTTTCCAGGCGGCGTTGGCGATTGGCCGCTTGGCGAGTACGCCCAGGTTGCGCTCCCGCGCCACCGCGAGCGCGCCGTCGATGTTGCACTGGTCGGCGATGCTGATCGAGGTCTCGATCGCCGCCATGTCCGGCTGGCGGGCGGCGTAGGTGGCTGCCTCGTTGTCGCCGGAGTAGCCGAAACAGCGAATCTTGCCGGCGTCGCGTGCCCGCCGCAGCGCCTCGAACACCTCGCCGCGCTCCAGGACCTCCAGGTCGCAGGAATGCAGCAGCATCACGTCGACGCGGTCGGTGCACATCCTGCGCAGCGAGCGGTCGATGCTCGACGCGATCAGCGCCGGCGACCAAGCCTCGGCGTCGCCGTCGTCCACCTGGTGGCCGCACTTCGACACCAGCGTGTACTCATCGCGCCGCTCGCTGATGGCGCGTCCGATCGCCTCCTCCGAGTCGCCGCCGCCGTAGCAGGCGGCGGTGTCGAGCAGGCCGACGCCCAGGTCGAGCAGCGCGCCGAGCAGCGTGTCGGTTTCGGAGGCGGGAGTGCCGAGCAGGGCGAACGGCGCACCGCCGAACCCCACCGGGGTAGCCGGCAGCCCGGTGCCGCCGAACGAAATCGTATCCATGGCCCCCAATGGTGGCGCGCCGCGCGGCTGCTGTCCAGATGCCCGGCGCGTACACTCAACCGGTATCGAGGGCCACTATCCGGTGACCCGTCACGTAGATCCCTCTGGCGATTCCTTCCTCGGCTCTGACCCGCAGCTCCCAAAGTTGACCCCTCCAAGGAGATTGGATTCATTACCCTCGACGGTCCGCAACGGGAAGTCGCTGCAGCACTCGGGTTCCAGGTCGGAACCGGCTGGCCGACTGTGGATTCCGGCTAGTGCGACCGCCAACCGCCGCAGGTCGGCGCGGTCGGTGTCCGTCCCGTTCCCGGCTCCTCGAAGGGCCGCCCCCGCGCGTGCAGCACCCATCATGCGTACCGTGGGCACGCGCAGCAACCTGTCCACCAAACCGGGACAAATCCAGGTAGTCCAAGCGGGGACCGTGAGAATCATAGCGAACAGCGACTTGCGCATCTCGAACGAACAGGGCAGTGTTTACATAGGTTGGATAGCGGTGCTGAGCGCGACACCACCGATGCGCGTGGCGCACACCCGCCACTTTCACCAGTCCGCCCCAGCCGGCAGCTGCCGGCAGTCACACACAGATGGGTTACCTGTACGACCGCCGCCGGGCGTGGCGGCGCGCATCAAAGGAGGCATGGGATGACACACCCGACCGGATACGACTAGCCGGCACTTCAGGGTGTCGCCCTCGCTCGACGGGAACGTGGCGAGGGGCCGGCACTGGACTCAGTGCTCTCATACAGTCATTTGAAATGAGGTAGAGAACCATGCGCAATATGGTAAGAAAAAGCGTGGCGATCCTGATCGGGCTCGCCCTGACCGCGACCGGCCTGTGGGCCGCTGGCGCAGAGGAAGAGGCACCGGCAACCGCTGCCGACAAGAAGTACGTCACCGACCCGGTCACCGGCAAGGTGTACACAGCGCCAGAGTATGGCGGGACATTGACCACTGTCAGAGTTAACGACGGCGCCGCCGTCGATCCCTATGTTTTCATCGGAGCACATTCCCTGGTCAGCCAGATTGTCGTGGAGAAACTCGGCATGCTGGACTGGGCACTCGATAGGGAAGCGTATCATTTCAGCGGCGGGTACCTCACACCTGAATGGGCCATGACGGGGGGGCTCGCGGAAAGCTGGGAGCAACCCGACGACACGACTTTTGTGTTCAATATCCGCCCGGGTGTTCACTGGCATGACAAGCCACCGATGAACGGGCGGGAGTTAACCGCCGAGGATGTAGAACACTCCTTTCAACGCTATCTGGGCCTCTGGGACTTCGCCGACGCCGGACCTGGCGTCTATACGGGTGACTTCGGAGCCTTGGCTTGGGAATCGATAGAGGCCACTGGCAAGTATACCCTTGAAATGAAGCTGAAGGAACCAAATATCCGTGCGATGGGCCTCATCCTGGACTGGTACCATAATATGGTATATCCTCCCGAGGTGCTTGCCGAACACGGCGACATTTCCGATTGGACGAATCTGGTGGGTACCGGGCCTTATGAGCTGACGGACTGGGTAAAGGGCAGCTCTCTCGAGTTTACCAGGAACCCCAACTACTGGGGATTCGACCCAAAATATCCGGAAAACCGCCTGCCCTATGTTGACAAGGTAGAGGCTCTCATTATCCCGGAAGCGGCAACACGTCTGGCCGGTCTGCGCGCCGGCACGATCGATTATATCGGGCACGCGGGCTCCACGCAACTGTTCGAGATCAACCAGGCGCTAAGTCTTCAGCGGACCAACCCTGAACTCAAGATGTACCCTTGGTCACAACGATCGGATAATGCTGCTTCAATGAACGTAACCAGGCCGCCATTTGACGACATCAGAGTGCGCCACGCCCTGCAGATGGCACTGGACCTCGAGACGATGAACGATTCCTACTTCAAGGGCTTTGGGGACACGATTCCCCGGGGAATTGTTGGCAGGAGATTCCCTGGGTTCGCGACCCCGTATGAGGAGTGGTCAGATGAGCTCAAGGGATACTTTGCCTACGACCCCGTCGGAGCCGGGGAGCTCCTCGATGAGGCGGGTTATCCGCGCGGCGCCGACGGCATCAGATTCAAGACTACCTATCTGCACTTCGATCGGTTTGCTTTGAGCTGGACGGAACTCATGGCCGCGTACTGGCGCGAGATTGGCATTGAGGTAGATATTCAGACGCCTGCCCGACCCGAATACAACGCCAGGAGGAATGCCGCGGATTGGGACATGATTTCGACATCTACGGGCATCGAGGCTGACCCAATGTGGCAAATAGGTATTTTTTACTCAAAGGGCCCCCACGCGCGCACGGTCGTCGACGCTCAATATGATGCCTGGTACGAAGCTGCGCTAGCCACGACCGACATCGAAGAGCAAAAACGGCTGATCAATCAGATGGACACGCGAGCGATAGAGCAGCATTGGGACATCTGGGGACCTTCAGCACCACAGTATAACGTGGTCCAGCCGTGGGTAATGGGTTACGACGGCGAAGGCGTCCTCGGAGGAGGGACGAATTATCACATATTCAAATACCTCTGGATCGATAGCGAACTAAAGGCAGCTCTGGGTCACTAGAGCGTCCATCCTATCCGGCTGACCATAGGGGAGGGGAGCTGCGAGGCCGCGCACGAGCGCGCTTCGCAGCCCCTTTGCTCAAAGACGCGGAAATCGCAATGCGTTGTATTACATGAGCGCCTATATCATCAGACGATTATTGCTGATTATCCCCACGCTCTTTATTCTGACGATCCTCGTCTTTCTCTCGGTACGCTTCATACCTGGCGACATCGTAGATCTAATCGAAGGTAGCATGGAGTACATGAGTGCGGGTATGGAGGAGATAGATCGTGAGGCTGTTGAGCGTATGCTGGGATTGGATGTGCCTGTCTGGATGCAGTATGGACGCTGGATGGGAGATATTCTTCTTCATGGAACCCTTGGAGAATCCATGCTTGGCGGGTCTACCATCGAGAAGGAGATACTAGACAGGCTGCCAACGACCATTCAGCTTGGCCTTATGGCGCTTGGAATCGCCTTGGTGATAGCGCTGCCAGTGGGCATCTATTCCGCGACTCGCCACGATACGTTCGCCGACTACGTGGGGCGCTCGGTGGCCATAATAGGTCTGTCCACGCCAAATTTTTGGCTAGGAATTATGGTCATGATATTCCCGGCGATCTGGTGGGGCTGGTCGCCATCGATGAAGCTTATTCCTTTCACGGAAGATCCGCTCGGAAATATAGGAATGTTCCTTATTCCCAGTGTGATTCTGGGGACGGCCCTGTCTGCGGGCACTATGCGAATGACCCGCACCATGATGCTGGAGGTGCTCAGGCAGGACTACATTAGGACGGCGTGGTCGAAGGGTCTCAAGGAAAGGGCAGTCATTGTGAGACACGCCATCAAGAATGCCATCATACCGGTGGTTACCTTGGTAGGAATGCAGTTGCCTTTGCTGGTGAGTGGCTCCGTCATCATGGAGAATATTTTCAACCTGCCGGGTCTGGGTCGTCTCATGTTGGATGCGCTCAGTCAGAGAGACTACCCGATGGTTTCCGGTATCAACTTGTTCTTTGGTGTCGTTGTCATAGGCGCTAATCTAGCGATAGACTTGGTCTACCATTATCTTGACCCAAGAGTCCGTTACGAATAGACGGAGGAGCACAATGGGGGTACGTGACACGTCAGGAATACGATCAGGAATGGGTATGCTGAGAAGGCGTACCGGGCTGGATGATTTCCTCATCAGGCTGTGGCAGACCAAACCGTTGGGCACTGCCTGCGGGATTTTCGTTTTGATACTGGTTTTTGTTGCTATCTTTGCCGATGTATTGGCTCCTTTTCCATACTATCAAGTGCACCCGCTAGATACGCTGCAGGCGTCGTCGACCCGATATCTCTTAGGTACCGACCAGTTGGGGCGAGATTTCTTGAGCCGCATTCTCTACGGTGCTCGTCTTTCAATAGCGGTCGGTCTGTCAGCGACTGCCCTGAACGTCGTCGTCGCTGTATTGGTAGGCGGTATTTCCGGATTCCTTGGCGGTAAATTTGACCTGGCTGTGCAGAGATTTGTCGATGCCTGGATGGCTTTCCCGGGGTTGCTCCTACTGTTGACGATCATGTCCCTGGTCGGGCGGGGTGTGCCACAGATAATCCTTGTCCTCGGGATATCAGGAGGCATCGGCGCCTCGAGGATCGTCAGAAGCGCCGTGATTGGCATCAAGGAGAATGTCTACTTTCAGGCCGCGGAAGCGATCGGTAGTCCAAAGGGGAAGACGCTCGTTCGTCATGTCCTGCCGAATATTGCGGCTCCCGTGATTACGATATTCAGTATAAACATCGGGGGGGTGATCATGTCTGAAGCTTCTTTGAGCTTCCTCGGATTCGGTCTGCCAGCCCAGATCCCCAGTTGGGGTGGTCTGCTCAGTCGGGAAGGACGCATCTATATGGAGATGGCGCCGTGGCTGGCTCTCTGGCCTGGCCTGTTCCTGACTGTTACCGTCTACAGCCTAAACATGTTCGGCGACGCGGTGCGGGATCTGCTCGACCCGAGGCTGCGGGGTGGTGGAGGACGCCTTGGTGCCGAAGCCGCCAGAGCGGTTTAGAGAGCCCGCATGCGGGGTGCACGCCGATCTTGTTGCCCGCCAGGCGGGGGGGTGCCAAACCCCGCCAAGTAGAGTTGCCACGCCGCGCCACGGTGTGCTGCCCGGGTAGCGCCAGAAGATTGTCGCCGGTGGCGGGTACTGGATCTGGATTCGACCGACGACACGTGCTGCTTAGCCATATAGATCTACCGGTTCCTCGTTGAAGTTGCGGGTGTTGCGGTTGATCGGGTTGCAGTCGGCGAAGCGGTAGCCGGCGAGCGGCTTGTTGTCGGCGTCGCGCAGTTCCACCCGGATGCTGCCGTAGGTGCCGTCGTCGCCGCTGTGGTGGCCGCTGATGTCGCGCCGCGGATCGGCGTTCACCAGCAGTTCGCCGCCCGGCCAGGTGACCGGCTTGGTCAGTATCGCGCCGGGCTGTTCACCGCTGTACATGGAACAGAACCCGTCGATGCGCAGCGTGGCCAGGCCAATCGCCCCGTACGCCTCCGGGAACTGCGCGCCGTGACCGCCGGCCCTGCCGGAGTAGTAGAACCGCGCAGCACCGTCCCATACAGGCAGGGGCAGTCGCCCTCCCACGGGTATTTGCGCTCCATTACCGGCTTGGGATACTTCTGCGGCTGATGCCACACCCGCTGCACCCGTACGTGGTCGTCGATCAGGCGGTCGTCGAGGAAGAGCTGGCTGTTGCGCAGGTCTCTGGAATGGGCTTCGTCCGTCATCGGTGTCCTCCAGTTGTGTCGTGGCGATGTGGGCGCATGTCGGGTCTGCCGGCTCAGTCGGGGATGTAACGCTCCGGGGTGAACGGGGGCCCGACGAGGTTGTAGGCCGCGAACTCCGACCCCCAGATCAGCTTGGTCGGGCCGAAGGCGTCGTAGAGCAGCCGGATCACCTCGTCGCCCGCTCCGTAGTTGACGATGTTGGTGAGGATTTCGGTGTGCACGTCGTAGCCGTTCACCACCCGCGCGAACACCTCGGGAATGCCGTTCTCCACGTATAAAGCCAGCACGCCGTTGGTCAGCACCACGCGGATGCCCGGGAACTTCCGCAGCACCGCCACCAGCTTGGGGATGAACTCATCGTAGACATTGCCGAACGGGCCGCCGATGTACATCACCACGCCCAGCGCCTACTTCATGGTCGCGGCCGAGCTGTCCAGGTCCCAGTCCGCCTCGCAGCGCACGCTCACGTGGGTATGACTGTCGATGATCATGGTCGATCTCCTTGCTATGAAAGGACGGTGGGTTGGACCTGCAGCGGCAAATCCCGCCAGTAGTACCTGAGCGGGTCGTCCGGCGGCCAGTCGGCGTACAGTTCGTCCCATCTCCGAGCCGTCGGCCAGCGCTCCGTGGTCGCGCTGGTCGGCGGTCTATCGGTTCAGCGCCACCGGCGGTGAACTCGGTGGTGTCGTCTGCGCCTCTGCCATCAGCCAAGAGTTACCACCGGCGCGGTGGTTGAGCAACAGGCGATCCCAAGACCGCCCGAAACCGTGTGCGCCAGGTCCCTGGGCGCCGCAGTCTTGGCCGAAGGCGGTGATCCGAGGCTTCGACCTACGCCAGAATCACTCCGGTGAATCCGGCACCGGCGGCCGACCCCTGGAGGGTTCCATGACCGTCAGTTCGTCGAAATGGTCGCGCAGATAGCCACGATCACGGGCCAACAGGCGGTCGGCGTGAACCTGCGCGTGGGCGCCGATGAGAAAGTCCGGCACGACCCGCCCCGCGGTTCCCCCGCGTGCCAGATACCGCGCAAAGTGCTGCCCCGCCAACACCGCGGCTGCCTCACTGCCGGGCACGAACTCGATGCCGAGATCGTGCAGCATCTCGGTCAGCTCCGTGTCGGACTGCAGTGCAGGTCTGGTTTCCGCGACTACGCTCTCGCACACGATGAGGCGGCCTTCCCGCCGGGTGCGCCGCAATGCCTCCACGGATGCGTTGGCGTGCAGTGCGTCGTCCGTAATGACATCGAGCACCACGGAGGTGTCAACCGCGGTGGTCATCTACTCGCGGATGCGCGCCAGGTAGGCGTCCACCGACCCGCCACCCGGCAATCGGCCACGCCCGCGCCACTTCAGCAGCGGGTCCTCGACTTCCTGTTTCTGCGCCATCAGGTTCCCTCGCACCGCTGCGACTTCGAGCACGGTCCCCGGACGGATTCCGAGCGTTTCTCTGAGTGCCTTGGGGATCGTGATCTGGCCCTTCTCCGAAACGGTGGTTCGGTGACGCTTTTCTTTCATACTGAGAAAATAAGTATTCTTACCTTGATAGTATACCATCTGAGCCGCCACGTTGAACAGAGCCGAGCAGAACCGTGGCGGCCTTGACCATGCGCAGACAACCGTGTCTGCTCAGTACCGTGATGTCGGAGGCAACGACGGATGACCGGGTATTGCAGTTCTTTCCGCTCGGGGTGCCGCATCCGCGGGTGCTGAGCGCGGCGCGGATCCGGCAGTTCAACGAGCTGGGTTACCTGTTCCCGCTGGAGGTGTTCGAGCCGCAGGAGGTGACGGCGATGCGTGCCTACTGCGATGACCTGTTCGCCAAGGCGGTGGCCGCCGGGCACGGCAGCTACGCCATCAACGGCTGGCACTGCCACTGCGCCGGCCTCTACGACCTGAGCACCGAGCCGCGCATCCTGGATCCGGTCCAGGACCTGCTGGGCGCGGACCTGGTGCTGTGGGGCACCCACTTCTTCCTCAAGGAGCCGGGCGCCAGCAAGCGCGTGAGCTGGCACCAGGACGCCTCCTACTGGCCGCTGTCGCCGAGCAAGACCGTCACCGTATGGCTGGCCATCGACGACGCCGACGCCGGCAACGGCGCCATGCAGGTGATCCCGCGTTCCCACCTCAACGCCCAACTCGCCTACAAGCAAAGTTCCGAAGAGGAGAACAACGTGCTGTCGCAGACCACGCTGGACGCCGAAGAGCAGGGCGATCCTCCGGTGACGATCGCGCTGCGCGCCGGGCAGGTGTCGCTGCACACCGACTGGCTGATACACGGCTCCGAGCCGAACCGCTCGTCGCGCCGGCGCTGCGGGCTCACTCTTCGTTTCACCGCCGCCGACGTGCGCGCCCTGAACCCGGACTGGGCAACGCGAAGCGTGATCTGCCGCGGCCGCGACACCGCCGGCCACTGGGCCGATATCCCGCGCCCTACGGGCGAGCGCATTCCCGCACCGCGCCGCAGGTACGGGTAGCGGGCCGGACGCAGGACGCGTACACTCTCGGGGCATGCGCGTTGAGCCGAGCCGCTTCACCTCGGGGCCGGCGCACCATTTCTTCGGCTATTACGGCATCAACGTCTGGGACCGTAGCGGTCGCCACCACCTGGCGCTGGAAACCGACTTCCACCGCCGGCCGCCGACACCCGAGGACCGTGCCCGCGTCGGCTTGGTGGACACGGAGAGCGGCTCGTTCGCGGCGCTGGCCGAGACCGGTGCCTTCAACCTGCAGCAGGGCAGCATGCTGCACTGGATCGACGCCGGCCACGGCGATGAGCTGACCTATAACGTCTGGCACGGCGGGCGAGTGGTGTCGCACGCGCGCGCCCTGCACGGCGGCGCCACGCGCACCCTGGAGGCGCCGGTGGCAGCGGTAACCGCCGACGGCCGCGCCGCGCTGGGTCTCAACTACGCGCGCATGTACCACTGCCGTTCCGTGGTGGGCTATGCGAACGCCATCGACCCGGACACGCTGCCGCTCGCTCCCGAAGACGACGGCCTGTACCGCATCGACCTGCCGAGCGGTCGAGCAGACCTGCTGGTCTCGCACGCCGAGGTGATCCGCGCCGCGGCGCTGCCGGAGCCGCCGACCGGCCTGGTGTGGTTCAACCACGTCATGTTCAACACCGACGGCTCGCGGGTCATGTTCCTGTGCCGGATGCGCCGCCCCGGCGACCGCGGCCTGCGCACTTCGCTGTGGACGGTGCGCCCCGACGGCAGCGAGCTGTCGCAGCAGATCGGCTTCGAGCACAAAATCTCCCACTTCGCTTGGCCCGACCCCGACCACCTGCTGATCTCCACCGATCTGCTCGGCACCATGCAGTTCCTCACCTTCACCGTGGACCGCGGCGACTTCACGCCGTTCGGCGGCGGCGTCCTGCCCGCGGACGGCCACGCCTGCTTCTCCCCCGACGGCCGTTGGCTGGCGTGCGACACCTACCCGCAAGGCAGCGAGCGGATATCACAACTGATGCTGTACGAGATGGCCACCGGCCGCCGCGTCGACATCGGCGGCATGTACTCCGAGCCCGTGTTCACCGGCGACGTACGCTGCGACCTGCACCCGCGCTGGCACCCCGACGGCCACTCCCTCACCATCGACGCCGTCCCCGCCGGCCACCGCCAGATCTACCAGTACGACGTGTCGTCAATCGTCGGCTGACTACCGCGCGGAGAGCCGCATGAGGCATCCGCCGCCAGCGATGCGTGGGATCGGCAGACGGTGCAGACGCTGCAGACGGTTGCGCTGATCGTGAAGTTGCGTGACGATGCGGCATGAGCAATATCCCGGTCGCCAAGCCCAAGGATGGCGTGACGCTGGAAGACTACGGCATCGTTCCGCCTCCCGAGGTACGGGAGCTGATAGCATACGTGCTGCTGTCGGAAGAAGAGATACAGCGCCGGGTTGGCGAGCTTGCCGAAGAGATCGCCCGGATCTACGCGGAGGAGGAAGAGCTCATCCTGCTGCCGATCCTGACCGGCGCTGTCTTCCTGGCCACGGATATCGGCAGGGCCCTGGCCAGGAGCAGCTCACTGAACATCAAGTACGACCTGACCAAGGCCTCCTCCTACGAGAGCAAGACGCAACAGGAGATTCGGATTCAGTTGGAACCGGTCGGCGTGCACGGCAAGAGCGTCCTGCTGCTCGACGACGTGCTCGACCGCGGAACCACCATGGCCACGCTGAAGGGCAAGCTGCGCGAGTGGGGAGCCAAGGACATAAAGACCTGCGTCATGTTCAACAAACTGCCGAACGACCCCGACCAGGAGGTGCTGGCGCAGCGCAAGGCGGCCAGCCCCGACTTCGTCGGCTTCGAGATCCCGCTGGTCGACGGCGAGAGCCCCTGGATCGGCGGCTACGGCCTCGATTCCACCAGCACCTACCACCTGCGCCACCTGCCCTGCCTGGTCGCCATCAAATAATGGAGCGTCATCTGAGGGCGTAACGGAGCGCCCCGGTCGGGCCCACTAGCAGGGCGTCGCCGCGGCGCAACTCCTGGTCCGCTTGCCGGAGCGCCCGTTCGGGCTCGATTGCCACCACCGTGGCGTTGTCGGTGAGCTGCTCGTGGGTGAGGCGTGTCCAGATTTCCTCGACGCTGCGCCGAGCGGTCCAGCGCGGTTCATCGCCGTCTTCCTCGAAGGCGGCGGTCCGCGCCGGCAGTATCGGGTCGTGGGCGCCGTCCGAGGTCATGACGCAGCGGCCGCCGCTCGGGGTGTGCAGGACGTGGCGCTCGGCGAGGATGCCGTCCGGCACGCCGATGACGTCGATCAGGCTGTTGTCGGGCGGCGTCGGCCGGTACGGTTCGGCGGGACGGTCCGTGGTCAGGCGGTCGATCGCGTCGGCGTGCCCGGCGTCGGTGTGATCGGTGGTCAGGCAGCAAAAGGGGCGTCCGGGCTCGATGAAATGGGCGCGCGTATCGCCGATGTGCACGAGCATGCCGCCGCCCCGGTCCCACACCGCGGCGGTCAGTGTGGTGCCGCCGTTCCCGTGCAGCGCCTGCAGCACTTCGTCCTGAGCGGCGGCGAGGGCGCTGGCGAGCATGTCGCGCGGTGTATCGAGGCGGCCCGAGAGACAGCGCTCGACCACCACCCGGACCGTGTGCCGGCTCGACCAGCCGCCGCCCCGCATGCCGCCCATGCCGTCGGCAATCACCGCCGCGCAGCGCGGCGCGAAGCCGAAGGCGGGGATCCACAGCAACGCGGCGCCGCAGTCCTGCTGCTCGGCGCGCGGACCCTGCTGCATGGCTACTGCCAGCGTGTCACCGGCCGCGGCATGCACCGCGCCGTCCGTGTGGCCGGACAGGCTGATCGCCCCGTCGATCCACGCGCGCAACTCTTTGGAGTGCCTTCGTATAGCCATGCCGTCTCTGCGCCGCCCGGCGATCCTGCCCGCAGCCTCGACAGCGTATTGCGGACGCACCGGGCTGTACAGCACACGGACGCACGCGGCACTCCTTGTCGTGGTGACGGCTTGGCCGGACCCGGACGAATGCGCGCAGGCGGCGCAGTCAGGAACTTGCGCGCGCGGCGGCAGCCGGCGGCTCCCACAGCACGTCGAGCGCCGCCGTCAGGTCCAGCGACTCTCCGTACCAGTCGGGGGTGGCGGTGTGGGGGCCGATGCTGATGCCGGCCGCCGCCAGCCGCGCGTCGATCGGCGCCAGCGGAGCCCCTGCCCAACTCGGCAGCGGCGGTTCCGCCGGCAGCGGCTCGCCGTCCGGGCGCAGGAACCGGAACTGCCCATCCGCGTCACCAGGAACCACCCGAAAGCCCCCTTCATGCAGCGCGCGGTGATGGAATCGGCACGCGAGAACGAGATTCTGCAGCCTCGTTGCGCCGCCGTCGGCCCAATGTTCGACGTGGTGAGCATCGCAGCGGCGCGACTCGCAGCCCGGGAACTGGCACTGGCCGCGGTCGCGGCTGTGCAGGGCGCGGCGCAGGGCGCTCGGCACGGTGCGCGTCCTGCGCCCGACGTCCAGAACCTCGCCATCGACTCCGTGGCTCAGCACCACGACGCCGGCATCGCAGCCCACGCGTCGGGCCGTCTCCCTGCCGAGATGGAGCCCGCCCACCTGTTCGATAACGCCGAGGCCGGCGTCCAGGTCCGTATCCGTGTCCGGCGCAATTTTCGCGGAAACGTGAGCCGTGGCGGCTGTCGCCGGCCCCAGAGTTGACGGGTCCTTCGCGACACTTGGCATGGTGCTCGCGTCCGGACAAACTCCATGGTCCCGCGTTTCCGCGGCAACGTGCGACGCCGCGTGCGCGGCAGTGGCGGGCGGCTCCATCGCCGGGCTGACGGTCCGCCTTCCCGCGGCAACGTGCGGCGGCGCGTCCGCAGCAGCGGGGGACGGCGTCGTTGCCGCCGGGCCGGCCGTCCGCGTATCCGCGCAACCGCGCCGCGTCTCGCCGGCGGCCTCGCGGGCGGCGAAAGTGTCCGCCTGCACGTGTACGGTCACCTGGAAGCGGTCGGCGGAGTTGCCCGGATCGAGCCCGCCGGCCAGCGCGCTCTCCGCCCCCCGCCCCCGCGCCTCGGCCCCCCGCCGCGCCGGCCGGGGGCCGGTCGCGGGGAAGGGGGCGGCGGAGTTGCCCGGATCGAGCCCGCCGGCCAGCGCGCTCTCCGCCACCAGCCCGAGCGCATCGGCCCGCCGCTGCGCAGTCGTGGACTCGCCGCCCTCCGCGCTCGCCGGCACCTGCTCCAGTGC
>MPNH01000003.1 GCA_002238925.1 Spirochaetaceae bacterium bin103
TCCACCCGCGCGTGCTCGTTGACCAGCGCCGGGGCCAGCCGCTCCGGCACGTCCCAGGGCGCCGTCACCTCGACGTCGACCGGCTCCTCCCCCCCCGCCCCCCCCGCCCGCAGCCCCAGCAAGCCGCGGACCCGCCCCCCCCCCCCCGCCCGGCCGGCCGCCCAGCCGCAGAAAGCCGGTGACCCGCCCCGGCCTCACGGCCCGCAGCGTCACGCCGCCGGGCTCGACAGCAGCGGCAGCGACACGGCCACTGCTCTCCTGCCAACCGATCACCCGCGGGGCACCCGGCTCGGTGGGCACCGGCCTCGCGGCGCGACCGCGCCACCTCACCCGGCATGGCGCCTCCTCGCCCGCCACCAGGCGCCCGGGGACCGTGACCTGAGCCTCCGAGGCCAGCTCCACCACCACTTCGCAGCGACGGCTGCCGGCAGCGGGTGCCGCGTCCAGCAGCAGGCGCGCGCCCCCCACGTCGGGCGCGAAGCGCGCGGTCGCGGCGGTGCCGTTCACGGTGATGCGGCCCACCTCGCCGCGCACCCGCAGGTGCACGGAGATCCGCTTGACCGCGGCGGCGGCGCAGGTGATTTCGATGGTGATGGCCGCCGCGGGAACATCGGTGCGCCGGTAGCGCACCGTCAGGCCGGGGCGCTGCAGCCGTGCGTGGCGCCAGTGGCGGGGAAAGTTGGGGCGCACCAGCAGCCGGTTGTCGTGCAGTTCGGGGCGAATGCCGAACAGCCCCTCGGCCACCATCTGCAGCAGGGGCGCCTGCAACTCCGCGGTGTGGCGCAGCCCGGTGCCGCGACCGCTGTTGTCCTGGGTGGAGCGCAGGCTGCCGTCGCTGCTGGTCAGGGCGCCCCGCACGATGGAACGCACCAGCGGCCAGTAACCGTCAATGTCGCCGCTGCGCGCCGCGGCGAGCACGCTCAGCAAGGCATCGCCGTTGGCGACGTAGTGGTGGCTCCAGAAGATCGGCCACCAGTCGTTGATCAGTTCCAGGGCAACCCCCGGCGCGGGGTGCAGGACGAACTGGTCGCGCAGGTAACGGCTGGCCCGGCGCCGCTGCCGAGGCGAACCGAGGCCGCGCAGGCCGGGCATGAACTGCTCCTGCGTCTCCGGACGCGGGCGCACGTCGCCATTCCACTCCGCCGAGCCGAACGCGCCGATTTCCTCCTGCCACAGCTCGCGCTGCAGCCGCTCGCGTACCCGAGCCGCGTATTCACGGTAGCGCTCGGCATCCTCGCCGCGGTCGAGCACCTTCGCCATGCCGGCCGCGGCGGTCAGCGCGCCCCACGCCAATGCGCCGTGTACCACGCACTTGCCGCCGCGCGAGTGGGCGTCGTTCTGCCAGAACTCGTAGTAGCCGGTCATGATCCCGCTCCGGTGCGGGTCGCTGGCCGCCAGTGCGTGCTCCAGCGAGCGCCGCGCAGCGGGGTACAGCGCCTCCAGGAAGGCGCGATCCGCCGTCCACCGGTAGTGGTGCCAGACCTGCTCGACGAAGTAGAAATCCACCTCCTCGGCCCAACTGATGGCGTGCAACGCGGCCGACAGGTAGCGCTGGCGCCCGGTCTCGTCCTGGCTTCCGGAAATGAAGTGCAGCGAGTCTGCCACCTCGCGGTGCATGCCGGCGTCGTCCGCGCCGTAGTAGCCGAAGTTGATCTTGCCGTACTTGTTCCACCCCAGGATGCCGTGAATGAACGCCGGATACTCGAACTGGTACCGGTGATCGACCGCCGCGCGGTTGACCACCGTGTCGAACTCCGCCTCCGGCGTCTCGATGCGTAGGCGGCCGGCCGGGTGCCAGAATGCGCCGGCTTCGGCGGCCGCGTCGGCAAACCGTTCGATGAGTTGCCGGTAGCGGCGCTCCGGGTGCAGGCAGCGCCCCACCCAGTGTTCGAACCAACGGTCGCGCATCTGCGCTGCCCACGCCGGCGCCGCGAACGAGCGCTGCGCAAACCGGCGGTCGGCCGCGGCCACGCCGTCGCGGTCGTGGTCGCAGTAGCCCGAGACCAACAGCAGGCCGGCGCCGGGTTGCAACGTCAGGTCGACGCAGGTGCCGCCGCGCACCTCGATGGCGGCGGCCGCGCCGGCGGTGGTGCCCGCCACCACGCGCGTGTAGGGGAAGGCGGGATGCTCCAGCACCGCGTGGCCGGTGCCAAGGCGCGGCGCCGGTACCGATCGCACTCGCTGCATGGCCGGACCCGCGGCCAGGTCGATGCGCACCTTCACGGCCACGTTGCCTTCCAGCAGGACGACGCAGCCGGTGGTCGAGACCAGTGGGCGGGCTGTCAACACGAGGTGATGGTCCAGCGGTGGAGCATCGGATGATGCGGACGCAGCGGGCTCGGACCCTGCCTCAGCGGTGCTCCGGATGTGGGTGTCGAGCGGTGTGGCCGCCGACGCCGGGCGCGCATCGGACTCGCCCGGCGGCGGCATGCTGCAGCACCACTGCGCCTCGCCCGGACTGAACCGCGCCTCCACCCGGGCGCGCACGTGCAGCGGCACCTCGCCACTACCGGTGAGCGCCGTGAAGGACAGGTCCCCGGCAATGCCCAACCCCGGAATCAGGTCGGGCTTGATGTAGGAGTTGGGCCAGTAGGGGCGGTGAGCGAGACGCAACGCGGGGCGGTCGCCGGCCAGCAGATACCAGGCGCCGTCGCCCATCAGCACCTGGTTGAACAGATCGGGGCCGTCGGTAATGGCGATGGCGTCGGGGCCGGCGCTGCGATAACGCTTCGGCGTGCCGCCGTAGCTGTGGTAGTCGTAATAGCTGCGCCCAACGTTGAGGCCCGGCAGCACCGGCACCCGGGACGGACGCTGCGGGCCATGTTCGAACGTCGCGGCAGCGGCCAGGGGTGCGTTCATGACGCCAGGAACCCGGCGGCGACCCAGTCCGCGGCGGCGCAGCGGCCGCCGGCAAGCGCGATCATCGCCACCAGGCTGATCACCGCGGCGCCAGCCGGCAGCGGCACGTCGAAGCGCCACACCTGCGCCGCGCGCAGCGTGGGACTGGCGGCCGCCCGCTCACCGTCCACGTGGACGCGGAAACAAACCGCCACCCGGCTCGCGGCCAGCATGCCGTGGTCCTCGTCGAGCAGGGCGTCGTCCAGCCCCGCCAGCGCCACGAAGCGGCGCCAGCCCGGCTCCAGGGCGTATACCAGGTGGGACGGGATGAGCGTAGCGACGCCGCGCTCATGGCGGCGGCCACCGATGCGCAGCGGGCCGCCGCCGGCGGCGCCGTCGAATCCCACCTCCGGGGCCACCGCGTCGTAGGTGTGGCCGTCCAGCAGCCGGGGCGAGGTGGCGCGCAACGGTTGCAGGTCGGCCAGGTGCACCTCCGGCGCCGGCGGCGGCGGCGCCAGCCGGAAGAAGTGACTGGCGCTCTCCACGCCCTGCGCTTCACCGGCGGCGAATGGCCGTGCGCGCAGCACTCCCGACGAGCGGATGGTCAGCGGCGCGGTGTAGCGCGGCGCGGCGGGCGACGGGGCGCCGCCATCCAGGGTGTAGTGAATGGCGGCGCCGGGCGGACCGGACGGAAACGTGAGGGTAGCCGCGAACCGGTCCTCGAACAGGTAGGGCTGATCGGCGTGCCCCCATGGCATGATGTGGACGGCATCCACCGGCGGACCGGCGGCCCAGCACCCGGCCCGCGCCAGCTCGGCGCCCAGATTCACCGTGGCACAGAACTGTTCTTCCAGGGCGGCCACGGCGCGCGCGGTGGCGGCGTCGTTGGTGTACCCGGCGTCGGGGTCGTAGCGGTCGTAGGCGGCGGTAAGGTCGCGCGCCAGGATCACCTCCAGGCCGGCGCGCGCCAGATACAACATGCCCGCGGCCTTGCTCACCACGCAGTTGTTGGTGGCTATGCCGAGGTAGAGCAGGTGGGTCAGGCGCCGCTGCCGGCACAGCGCGTGCAACCGCTGCGTACCGGCGCTGCCGTACACGGGTCCGACCAGCAGGAAGTCCTGCTCGGCAATCTCGAGATCGGGGTGCACGGCATGCCAGTGGTGCATGTAGGGGCACGCGATGCCGGGCCCGCACAGGCAGGTCTGCCCGTCGAACGGAAAGCGCGGCGCGGCGATGCTGCGCACCCGCGGCAGCTCGTAGCGCGGCAGGGACGCCACCCGTTCCGCCTGCGGCCAGCCCACGTACTGGTCGCTCACGTCGCTCGGCGCATGGATCACCGTGGCGCCCAGGGCGCGCATGCCGGTGAGCGCCCGGTTCATGCGCGGCACCAGCGCGGCAAACAGCCCGCGTCCGGTACAGCACGGGTAGCCGTTCCACATGTCGATTACCACCACCCCGACCCGCGCCGCGGCCACTTCGACGGTTTCCACGCGCACGCCGGAACGGTCGCGGCGCCGGCAGTCGAGTCGCAGTACGCTCATCCATGCAGTCCGCGCCGTGCGTGGCCCGCCGGCGTGCGCGCTTGTGCGTCCATCGCGCGAGCAGTGTAGCGCCGCGGTGCCGCCGGCGCCATCGTCCTGCGCGGCGCCGATGGCCGGGGACACGCGGGGACAGGCCGCAAGCGCGGTGTTGTGCTACGATCCGGCCTACAGGCGTCCAAGTGCTCCCGTTTCTCGCGCGGCGCGCGCTCTACATGGTGCTGTTCCTGTTCGCCCTTTCGCTGGTGGGGTTTCTGATCATCGAACTCCCGCCCGGCACCTATCTTGACGTGCATATCGCACGCCTGCGCAACACCGGCGTACGCGTCGACCAGGCGGAAGTGGACCGCCTCATGCACCTGTACAACCTCGACTCACCCATCGTGGTGCGCTACTTCAAGTGGATCGGCAAGTTCCTCGGCGGCGACATGGGTATCTCGTTTCAGCATAACCGTGCGGTGATCGACCTCATCGCCGAGCGGCTGCCGGCCACCCTCCTGCTGTCCTCCGTCACCATGCTGTTCATTTACGCCGTTTCGATCCCGGTCGGAATCGTCTCCGCTACCCGCCAATACTCCCTCACCGACTACCTGTTTACCTTGACCGGGTTCTTCGGTCTGGCCACGCCCAACTTCCTGCTCGCTCTCGTGCTGATGTGGCTGTTTCTGAAGGGGTTCGGAGTCAGCCTGACCGGACTGTTTTCGGCCGACTACGTGGCGGCGCCGTGGAGCCTCGGGCGGGTGTGGGACCTGCTCAAGCACCTGCCGATTCCCATCGTGGTCATCGGCACCGCCGGCACCGCCGAACTGATCCGCATTGTGCGTGCGAGCCTGCTGGACGAACTGCGCAGGCAGTACGTGGTAACGGCGCGGGCCAAGGGCATGCAGGAGTCGCGGCTGCTGTTCAAGTACCCGGTGCGCGTGGCGCTCAACCCGGTGATCAGCTCGGCGGCGTGGATCCTGCCGGGGATCTTTTCGGGAGAGACGGTAACCGCCATCGTGCTGTCGCTGCCCACCACCGGACAGATATTCTTCAGCGCGCTGCTGACCCAGGACATGAGCCTGGCCGGCAGCGTGGTGGTAATCATCGGCGCCCTGACGGTGGTCGGCACGCTGATCTCCGACCTGGTGCTGGCCGGCGTCGATCCGCGCATCCGCATGGAGCGCAGCAACCGGTGAGCGGCACCGCGACCACCTCGGCGGCGGCAGCGGCGGCAGCGGCGGCGGAGCAGGAACGCTACTACACCGCCAGCCACTGGCGGCTGGTACGCGCCAAGTTCGGCCGCCACCTGCTGGCGCGTGCGGCGCTGGCCGTGCTCGGCGTGATTTACGCGGGTGGGTTGTTCGCCGGGTTCCTGGCCCCGTACGGCACCCGCACCGTGGCAGCCGAATTCGCCTACGCCCCGCCGCAACGGCTGCGCTTCGTGCATGGCGGCCGCGTCCAGCTGCGCCCGTTCGTGTACGGTCATGCGCGCCATTTCAACGACACCACCTGGGAGTGGGACTACCACCCCGACCCGGCCCGGAAGCTCGATCTGCAATTCCTGGTAACCGGCGAACCATATCGGTTCTGGGGGCTGTTCGAGACTCGCCTGCACCTGTTCGGCGTGCCGCAGCCGGGGCAGGTATTCCTGTTCGGCACCGACAAACTCGGCCGCGACCTGTTCTCGCGCAATCTGCACGCCATCCGCATATCGCTGACCGTGGGGCTGCTCGGCGTGGCGTTCAGCTTCGTGATCGGCTGCCTGCTCGGCGGGCTCTCGGGCTTCTACGGCGGCCCGATCGACACGATGATCCAGCGCGTCATCGAGTTCCTGATCGCACTGCCCACCATCCCGCTGTGGATGGGCCTGAGCGCGGCGCTGCCGTTGGACTGGCCGGCGCTGCGGGTCTACTTCTTCATTACCATCATCCTGTCCACCGTCGGCTGGACCCGGCTCGCACGCGTGGTCCGCGGCAAGCTGCTGGAACTGCGCGAGCAGGACTTCACCATGGCGGCGCGCGTCGCCGGCGCCCGCGACCTGGCCATTATCACCCGCCACCTGCTGCCCTCGTTCATGAGCTACCTGATTGTCGATCTCACGCTGGCCATCCCGTACATGATCCTGGGTGAGACCGCCTTGAGCTTCCTGGGCCTGGGCCTGCGCCCGCCGGTGGTGAGCTGGGGCGTCCTGTTGCACGAGGCGCAGAACGTGCAGTCGGTGGCGCTGCACCCGTGGCTGCTGATCCCGGGCCTGTTCGTGATCGTGAGTGTGCTGGCCTTCAACTTCGTCGGCGACGGCCTGCGCGACGCCGCCGACCCCCACAAGTAGCCGGACGATCAGCCCCGGAAGCGGCGGGCGCGGGGGCGGGGGCCGCGGCGGCGGCCGGGGGTGGCGGTGCGCTGCGGCAGGGGGCGGCCGCGCAGGTGGCGCTGGTACAGGCGGCAGGCGTGGTAGTAGGGCTCCGGGCTGGCGAAGCTGGACATCATGTCGGCGCGGTACAGCTCGAGCAGGTGCGGGAACAGGTCGGAGCTCATCAGTTCCTCGGCGTGCTCGGGGCGTACCCGGCCGAGGGCGGCCGGCATCATGTGGTTGCGGCCCAGGAACGCCACCGCATCGATCAGCCGCGGCGCAAAACCGAGCCGGCCGAGGAAGCGCCTTGCCACGCGGGCGCCGATCTCGGCGTGGGCGAAGAACCGTTTGCCGTCCTGCGGCGTGGCGCGCGGCTTGCCGGCGTCGTGCAGCAGCAGCCCGAGCGACAGCACCAGGTCGGGCACTTTGCGGTGCGCGAAGGTGGCCAGGGTGTGCTCCCAGACGTCGCCCTCCGGGTGGTGGTCCTTGGCGTGCGGCACGCCGGCCATCGCCGCCAACTCCGGCCACCAACTCGCCACGATGCCGGCGTCATGCAGCAGGCGCAGCCCCTTCTCGGGTGCGCGCCCGGTCAATATCTGCTCCAGCAGGTTGCGCTGGTACTCCGCCGACTCCGCCGGCACACTGACCGGCGGGCGGGCCGGGGGCGGCCGCCGCCGGGCGGGGGGAAAAGGGGGGGCGGGGGAGGGGGAGTGGGGAGGAGGGGGGGGGTGGGGGGGCCCGGCGGGGGAAAAGGTGTCGGCGGGAAAGGTATAGTGGTAACGGGCGGTGAGTTGCGCGGCCTCGGCGATGACCTGCCACCATTCCAGGCCGGCGGCGCGGCGCGCCAGCTCGGACTTGCGCAGGTCGTAGTAGACGGCATCCGGATCGAGAAACACCTCGCGGTGCGGGTCGAAGCGCAGGTGCTGGACGGTAAACGGATAACGGACCGCCTCGCCGCCGTCGCGGCAGCGCATGACCAGGCGGATTCCGCGGTAGGTGGCGACCGCGTCCACCAGCGGCCCGACGCCGAACTGCAACTCGTCCACCAGCGGCGCAATCTCCGCCACCGTCGCGTCGACCGCCAGGTGCAGCAGCCCGCCGCCGCCGTTCGCCGGCACGCGGAAGTAGCGGTCGAGCGCCGAACAGCCCACCAGGTGGGCAGCGATTCCCGCCTCCGCGAACGGCTCCAGCGCAGCGCGGCAGTCCATGGCGACCTCCACTTGCTCCTTGTCGTGTTCCCCGGCCCATCCCCCGGTGGGCGCCCCGGCGCCGTGCACGGACGTCTCGGTCGTCCTGCCCCGAAGCGAGGCCGGGAGGCGAATATCGCAAATGCCGGCGGCAGCGGCCAGCCCGGCGCAACCCTCCCACGCTCCCGCAGAAATAGCTTGCCAGTGTACTATTGACGTAGTACACTAATCCACCAGATAGAGGGAGGAGGACTGATCATGGTTGACCTTCAGGGCATCACATTCGGGTATGGCAAGCGAGAACGGCTGTTCGACCGGCTCGACCTCGCGCTCACGCCCGGCAACGTGTACGGGCTGCTCGGGCGCAACGGGGCCGGCAAGACGACGCTGCTGCGGTTGATGGCGGGATTGCTGTTCCCGAAGGAGGGCAGCGCACGCGCGGCGGGCGAAGAGGTGCGGCGCCGCACGCCGTCGTTCCTGCGCGAGCTGTACTTCGTGCCGGAGGAGTTTCATACCCCGGCGCTGACGCCGCTGGAACTGGCCCGGCTGTACGGCGTGTTCTATCCGCGCTTCGATCACGACGCCATGGCACGCCACCTGGCCGGCCTGGAGGTGGACGCGCAGCGCACCATGACCGCGATGTCGTACGGCCAGAAGAAGAAGGTGCTGCTCGCCTTCGCGGTGGCCACCGGCTGCCGGTTGCTGATTCTGGACGAGCCCACCAACGGGCTCGACATTCCCGCCAAGGGCCAGTTCCGCCGCCTGCTCGCCGGCGCCGCCGCGGACGACCGCGTCATCGTGGTGTCGACTCACCAGGTGCGCGACCTCGAGCACCTGATCGACCCGATCGTGATCCTGGAGCAGGGGCGGATCGTGTTTCAGCACTCGGTGGAAGAGATCTCTGCCGCGCTGGCGGTGCGCGACGCTGCCGCGGTGGGGCCGGCGGACGATGGCGAGGCGCTCTACGTCGAGCCCGCCACCGCAGTGGGCGGTGCGCCAAGCGGGCGCGCCCTGGTTGCCGCCGGCAGCGCCGCGCGGGCCGAGACGGCGGTCGACATTGAGTTGCTGTTCAACTCGGTCGTTGCCGATCACCGCCGCGTGGCGGCGGCGTTCACGCCCGGCGCCGAGGCCGGCGCCGCGAATAAGTAGGCCCGCAAATCAGCAGGAGGAGACGATGCACACCAACAACACATTCTCGATCGCGCGGGCGTGGTACGCGCTGCGCGCCGACCTGGTACAGCACCACCGGGCGGTCCTGACCGGGGCGGGGGCCGCGGCGGCCCTTGTCCTGGTCATCAACGTGATCACGGCGCGCCAGGCGCATGGCGGGGACATGCACGCGGGCCTGTTTCCGGCCGTGATGGGGCTCGGCGGCATTCTGTTTACCAGTTCACTGTTCACCGATCTGCATGACAAGGCGCGCGCGCACGGCTACCTGACGCTGCCGGTATCGACGCTGGAACGCTGGGCCGTGCGGTTGCTGCTGTCCACCATCGCGGTCGCCGCCGCGGCCATGGCCGGCTACTTCCTGGTGACCCTGCTTGCCGCCGGCATCAGCGAACTGATCTGGGGCCGGGCGCACGGGATCTTCGTGCCCGGGGCCGATGCCTGGCGCTCGATGCTCTCATACATGGTGACCAGTTCCCTGTTCCTGTTCGGCGCGGTCTACTTCCGCCGCTGGCAGGCTTTCAAGGTAGTCCTTTCCGTTGCCGCGTTATGGTTGGCGCTGATGCTGCTCGCCGCGGCGCTGGTCTGGCTCCTGTTTCCGGCGCTGTTTGCCGCCCTCGACCAGGATCTGAACCTGAGCGAGATTGCACCGCATCTGACCGGGCCGATCGTGCAGGGTGCGAAAATCTTCTACTGGGCGGTGATGGCTCCGCTGTTCTGGCTGCTGACCTACCTGCGCCTGCGCACAGCGGAAGTGTGACCATGGAGTTTACCCGGCCGCAGGCGATCTACCTGCAGATCGGCGACTTCATCTGCGACCACATCCTGCGGCGCCGGTGGCGGGACGGGGACCGCATTCCGTCGATTCGCGAGCTGGCGGTCGACGTGCAGGTAAACCCGAACACCGTAACCCGCACTTACGCCTACCTGCAGGACCAGGGCATCATCTTCAACCGGCGCGGCATCGGCTACTTCGTGGCCGACGGCGCGTATCGGCAGGCGCGCGAACTGAAGCGGCGCAGCTTCGTCGAACGCGACCTGCCGCAACTGTTCAAGACCATGGATCTGCTCGGCCTGGAACTGAGCGACCTGGAAGCCCACTACCACACCCGAATGCGGTCCGAACAGGAATAGCGGATCGGGGTCAGCCGCCTTCGGCGGAGATAACCTCGATCTCGGGGTTCACTTCGTCGCGCAGCACGCTCTGGATCGCCTGCAGGGTGCCGGCCACGGCGGATGGGCAGGTGCCGCAAGCGCCGGCGTAGCTCACCAGCACGCGGTTGTTCTCGTAGGCGAGCACGTCCAGGTCGCCGCCGTCGCCCTGCAGGTAGGGGCGCACGGTGCGGTCGAGCACCTCCTCGATGCGCTGCACCTCCGGCGGCTGGTCGTCGCGCACGTGGCTCACCGGGCCGCCGCTGCCGGCGTCGGCAAGCTCGAAGCCGGGGTCGTGCTCCTCGACGTGGTTGGTGAGCACCTCCTTTACCCAATCCGCCACGTCCTCCCACGGCGCCTGATCGACCTTGGTCACCGTGACCACGTTCTCGAACAGGTGCACCTGCTCCACTACCACCAGCGCGAACAGCGCCTCCACCAGCGCGATGCCGTTCGCCTCGTCGGCACCGCGGAAGGTCACCTTGCCGGTCGATTTCACGTCGCGGTTCAGGATGAACTTCATCGCGTTCGGGTTGGGGGTGAACTGGGTCAGAATTGCTACGGCCATTGCTCTGTTTACTCCTTTGTCCCCGTACCCGCCTCGGTGGTGGCGTGGCCGGAGCCGTCGAGGGCGCTGTGCAGGGTATGCCAAGGCAGCGTGGCGCACTTGACGCGCGCCGGGAACTCCCAGATGCCGCTGAATACGCGCAGCTTGCCGAGATCGTGCTGGTCGCGGGCCGGGTCCAGCTCGCCCGGCGCCAGCCGGCGGAAGCGGTCGACCAGCCGGCCGCACTGGTCGCCCAGCCGGTCGGCGTCTGCCCGCGGCAACCCCTTGACCGCCTCGGTCATCATGCTCGCGGAGGCCTTGGAGATGGCGCAGCCGGAGCCCTGGAAGCGAATGTCGGCGATACTGCCGTCGTCGGCCAGCGCCACCGCCACCTCGTAGCGGTCGCCGCACAGCGGGTTGTGGCCCTCGGCGTGGTGGGTGTGCGGCTGCAGCGCCCCCCAGTTGCGCGGCGTGCGGTTGTGATCGAGAATCACCTGCTGGTACAGTTCGCGCGCCGCCGAGCTGGGCGCGCTCACGCGAACATCTCCTGCGCCCGCCCGATGGCCCGCACCAGGGCGGCGACGTCACTCTCGTCGTTGTACACCGAGAACGACGCGCGCGCGGTGGCCGGCACCCCGAACCGGTCCATGACCGGCTGCGTGCAGTGGTGGCCGGTGCGCAGCGCCACCCCTTCCTGGTCGGCGATGGTGCCCACGTCGTGTGGGTGAATGTCGCCCACCGTGAAGGAGAGGATCGCCGACTTGTGGGCGGCGGTGCCAATCAGGCGCACCCCGTCGATGGCGGACAGTGCGGCGGTGGCGGTGTCCAGCAGCCGCTCTTCGTGGCGCCCGATTGCCTCCAGGCCGACCCTCTCGATCCATTCAACAGCGGCGCCCAGCCCGATCACGCCGGCGATGTGCGGGGTGCCCGCCTCCAGCTTGTTGGGCAGGTCGGCATAGGTGGTCCGAGCGAAAGTGACCGACTTGATCATGTCGCCGCCGCCGCGCACCGGCGGCATTGCCTCCAGCAGCTCGCGCTTGCCGTACAGCACGCCGGTGCCGGTGGGACCGAACAGCTTGTGGCCGGAACAGCAGTAGAAATCCACGTCCAACGCCGTCACGTCCAGCGGCAGGTGGGCGGCAGCCTGGGCGCCGTCGAGCAGCACGCGGGCGCCCACCGCGTGCGCGGCGTGCACCAGTTCCGCCGCCGGCACGATGGTGCCGAGCGAGTTGCACACGTGGGTGGCCGCCACCAGCCGGGTGCGCGGGCCGAGCAGGTCCAGGAAGCGGTCCCACTCCAGTTCGCCGCGGTCGCTGATCGGCGCCACGCGCAGCACGGCACCGGTGCGCTCGGCCAGCATCTGCCACGGCACGATGTTGGAGTGGTGCTCCATGTGGGTGATCACCACCTCGTCGCCGCGCGCCAGGTTGGCGGTGGCCCAGCCCTGGGCGACCAGGTTGATCGAGTCGGTGGTGCCGCTGGTGAAGATTATCTCTTCGCGAGCCGCGGCACCGAGGAATCCCCGCACCCGTTCACGGACCTGCTCGTAGGCCTCGGTTGCCTGCTCGCTGAGGTAGTGCACACCGCGGTGGATGTTGGCGGTCTCGGCGGCGTAGTGGCGGTGCAGGCGGTCGATCACGGCGCGTGGCTTCAGGGTGGTAGCCGCGTTGTCCAGGTAGACCAGCGGTTGGCCGTGCACCCGCTGCGCGAGAATCGGAAACTGCGCCCGGATCGCCGCCACGTCCAGGCCCGCGGCCGCGGACCGAGAATCAGAGGTGCGAGAAACAACGGTGCTCATCGTGTGCTCCTGGTTCTGACGGAGGTACATCCCCGGCTCGCGACACGACGCATCACGTGCCGCTCTCCACGAGGCGATCCAAGCGGCGATGCAGCAGGTTCAGCAGGCGCGGGCGCAACGCCCCGCCGGGCAGATCGCCGACCACTTCGTCCAGGAAGCCGCGTGCCAGCATCCGCACCGCGGCGGCGCGCGGAATGGCGCGCGCCTGCAGGTAGAATAGTTGATCGTTGTTGAGCCGCCCGGTGGTGGCGCCGTGGGTGCAGCGCACGTCGTCGGCGCCGATCTCGAGCTGCGGCTTGGTGTCCACGCGGGCATCGCCGAGCAGCAGGTTCTGGTTGAGCTGGAAGGCGTCGGTCTGCTGCGCCACCGGGCGCACCAGGATGCGCCCCGAGAACACGCCGTGGCCGCCGCGCCCGAGCACGGTCTTGTATAACTGGCGGCTCGCGCAGCCCGGTGCGGCGTGCTCCAGGTAGGTGTGGTGGTCGAGCAACTGGGCGCCGGCCGCCACGGTGGCGCCGCCGAGGCGGCTGGTCGTGCCCGGCGCCGCGGCCAGTACATTGCAGGTGTGGCGGGCGATGCGGCCACCGAGCGCCATGCTCAGGCCGTGCAACTCGCTGTCCCGCTCCTGCACCACGGTGGTGGTGCCGAAGTCGAAGGCATCCGCGCCGACCGCCTGTACGCGTACGTAGGTGAGCACGGCACCCGCGCCGAGCCGTATCTCGGTCTCGGCGCAGCTCAGCGAGGCGGCGCGCGCCGGTCCACCCGGTGCGCGCCGTCCATTTGCCGCGGCCCCGTTCGCCCCGCCATGGCCGCCGCGATCTGCACCGCCTGCTTGCGCAACCCCGTCCAGCGCCACGCAGCTCTCCACGAGCGTCACGCGGGCGCCCGGCGCGATGCGGATGGTGACCCGCGGCGCCGCCAGCACGCCTGACTCGACGAGATGAACCAGGTGCAGCGGCGCCAGGCCCGCGGCCGCGTCGCAGTGCAGCACGGTGTGGTCGCCGAACGCGCGTGCCAGCCGGGTGAAGGCGGTGGTCAGCGGGCGCGTGAATGCTTCACGGCAACGCGGCCAGAGATCCCCCCGTGCAGCCCGTACGCCGGGAATGTCGGGTTGGTGGGCGGCGCCGCCGGCACGGGGGGCGAGCACGGCCGGGGCCGCCGGGACGCCGTTGCAGGTCAACAGTGCCACCGGCTCGCCGGCAACCAGTTCGCGCACCAGTTTGGCGCCCCGGGCGTCCGCGGCCGGCGCCGCCGGTACGGCACTGCCGAGCCGGTAGCGTGCCTCGGCCACGGCGCGCAGCGGGGTGTGGACCCACTCCTCGTCGTGGCGAAGCGGGAAGCCGACCGCCAGCAGCTCGGCAAGCGATGCGGCGCGCAGCTCCTCGTCCAGCGAGGCAACCCTGCCCGCGGCGCGCTCCTCGAACAGGCGCCGGAACTGCTCCATGCGGGGTGCCGCCGCGGGCGCCCCGGTCGCTGCCGGAGCCGCCTCGGCCACCGCGGTAGCCGGGGCCATCAGCGCACGCCCTCCGGCGCGGCCGCACCCGCCGAGCCCGCCGAGCCCGCCACCAGCCAGTCGTAGCCGCGTTCCTCGATCTCCAGGGCCAGTTCGCGGTCGCCGCTGCGCACAATGCGCCCGTCGTGGATCACGTGCACGCGGTCCGGGGTGACGTAGTTCAGCATGCGCTGGTAGTGGGTAATGAGCACGAACGCGTTCTCGGCGTGGCGCAGCCGTTCGATGCCGGTCGCCACCGCCTTCAGTGAGTCGATGTCGAGCCCGGAGTCGGTCTCGTCCAGGATTGCCAAGCGCGGCGCCAGCAGCGCCAGTTGCAGAATCTCGTTGCGCTTCTTCTCGCCGCCGGAGAAATCGACGTTCACTTCGCGGGTGGCGAAATCCTCCGCCATCCCCAGCAGGCGCAGCTTCTGCATCAGCAGCTCCTCGAAGTCGATCGGGTCCAACTCCGGCAGCCCCTGCGACACCGCGATCTCGTTGTAGGCGGCGCGCAGGAAGATCGAGTTGCTGACGCCGGGAATCTCCACCGGGTACTGGAAGCTGATGAACACGCCGTTCTTGGCGCGCTCGTCGGGATCCATGGCCAGCAGGTCGCGCGGGCGCAGGTTCAGTTCGTAGGTCACGCCGCCGCCGGTCACCGCGTAGGAGGGGTGGCCGCCGATCACCCGCGCCAGGGTGCTCTTGCCGGAGCCGTTGGGCCCCATGATGGCGTGCACCTCGCCGGCCCGCACCTCCAGGTCGATGCCGCGCAGGATCGGAATGCGGCTGCCGTTGTCCGCCACCACGGCGGCGCTCAGGTTGCTGATCGTGATCATCAGCCGACGCTCCCTTCCAGCTTCATTTCCAGCAGCTTGACCGCCTCCACCGAGAACTCCAACGGCAGCTGCTTGAACACTTCCTTGCAGAACCCGTTGATAAGCAAGGAAATGGAGGCCTCCATGTCGAGCCCGCGGGTGGCCAGGTAGAACAGCTGCTCGGCGCCGATCCGGGAGGTGGACGCCTCG
Source organism: Spirochaetaceae bacterium bin103 (assembly GCA_002238925.1). Classification (GTDB taxonomy): domain Bacteria; phylum Spirochaetota; class Spirochaetia; order SZUA-6; family Bin103; genus Bin103. The sequence continues at coordinate 15,074 of MPNH01000003.1, forward strand.
TGCTCCACGGTGGCGGAGTCGTTGCGCACCTCGATCGACGGGAACGTGTTGGCGTGGCACTCGTTGCCGACCAACATCGAGTCGCACTGGGTGAAGTTGCGCGCCCCGGTGGCCCCCGGCTGGATGCGCACCTGCCCGCGGTAGGCGTTGCGCGAGCGGTCGGCGGAGATGCCCTTGGACACGATGGTGCTGGTGGTGTTGCGGCCGATGTGAATCATCTTGGTGCCGGTGTCCGCCTGCATGCGGTTGTTGGTCAGCGCCACCGAGTAGAACTCGCCCACCGAGCCGTCGCCGGACAGGATCACGCTCGGGTACTTCCAGGTGATCGCCGCGCCCGCCTCCACCTGCGTCCAGGAGATCTTGGAATTGCGCCCGGCCGCCTTGCCGCGCTTGGTCACGAAGTTGTAGATGCCGCCCTTGCCGTCGGCGTCGCCGCCGTACCAGTTCTGCACCGTGGAGTAGTTCACCACCGCGTCGTCGAGCGCCACGATCTCCACCACGGCGGCGTGCAACTGGTTCTCGTCGCGCATCGGGGCGGTGCAGCCCTCCACGTAGTTCACCGAGCTGCCGCGGTCGGCCACGATCAGGGTGCGCTCGAACTGGCCGGTCTCGGCGGCGTTGATGCGGAAGTAGGTGGACAGGTCGATCGGGCACTGCACCCCTGGCGGGATGTAGCAGAACGACCCGTCGGTGAATACCGCCGCATTGAGCGCGGAGTAGAAGTTGTCGGCCGCCGGCACCACCGAACCGAGATAGCGCTGCACCAGTTCGGGATGCTCCTTGAGCGCCTCGGTGATGGAGCAGAACACGATGCCGAGCTTGGTCAGCTGCTCCTGGTTGGTGGTGCCCACCGACACCGAGTCGAATACCGCGTCCACCGCAACGCCCATCACCCGCTTCTGCTCCAGCAGCGGCACGCCGAGGCGCTCGAAGGTGCGCAGGATCTCGGGATCGACCTCGTCCAGCGAGGCGGGGCCCTGCTTCTCGTCCATGCTCTTGGGCGCCGAGTAGTAGCGGATGTCCTGGTAGTCGATGTCCGGATGGTCGACCGGCCGCCACCAGGGATCCTCCATCTCCTGCCAGCGCCGGAATGCCTTGAGACGGAAGTCGAGCATGAACTCGGGCTCGTCCTTCTTGCGCGAGATCAGGCGGATGATGTCTTCGTTCAAACCCTTGGGCGCCTGCTCGGCGTCAATGTCGGTGTAGAACCCGTGCTCGTAGACGCGACCGGACAGCTCGCGCTCGGCCTGTTCGCGGGTCATCGCCGTCGCGGCGGGTGCGGTGGCGGCGGGTGCGGTGGTGTCGTGGGCGGCTATTTCCATACCAACTGCTCCTCGGCGCGCGCGGCGACGCTCGCCGCCGCACGATGGCGGGCCGCCCCACGATGGCGGGCACGGATCGCCGCCTCCCGCGGCTCCTCCGCGTGCAACAACTCTTCCAAGCTCATGCTGTAAAACAACTCCTCGATGCGATCACTAAGCCGGATGATGGGGGAAATCACGTTGCAGCACTCGGCGAGCTGGCAGCGTACCCGGTCGCGGTGCAGACAATACGAGAACTGCATCGGGCCGACCACCGCTTCGCTCAACTCCCCGAAAGTTACCTCGGAAAGGGGACGCGCAAGCTGATAGCCGCCGTGGGCGCCCTGCGCCGAGCGCAGCACCCCGGCCGCGGCGAGATTCTGCAACACCTTGGACAGCACCGGGAAGGCGACCCGATAGGCGGCGCACAGATCCTTGGCCGACACCACCTCTTCCGGCGGCTGCCGGTGCATGTGCTGCAACGCCATCAACGCGTACTCGACCTTGCGACTGATCTTGATCATCCGATGCTCCGCTCAAATACGACTTTTCTGGTCGTATTTCGAAATATACGATCGCCTCCGGTACCGCGTCAATCTCAATCCATGAGGTACTACTGGCGGCTCACCGCACCACCGTTCGCCGCCGATCGAGATGCCACCGCCGCCCGCGCGGCGATCTGGTAGGTGCGGCTCACCGGCAGCTCGTCGCCGCTGCTCAGGCGAATCATGGTGTGCCCGTTGCGGCGCTCGAGGCGCGAAATGTGGCGGTGAGCGACCCAGTACGACCGGTGCACGCGAAGGCCAATGTCACCGAGCTCCAGTATCGCATCGGCAAACCGCATCAGCACCGTTCCGGAACCCTTGGTGGTGACGACCTTGAGGTAGTGGCCCATCCCCTTGATATGGACGAGGTCGTGACCTAATTCCTGCGGCAGGCGGTCGAGGAACCTGGCAAGCGGCAACGACTCCGGCGCCGCGGGAGATGGTGCCGCCCGGCGCGTAACGCGCGCGTCCGAGTCCGAGCGGTGGCGTAACAGCTTGAGCTTGGCGCGTTGCCAAGCCATGAAATAGAGCAACCCGAAATGGGGAATCGCGATCCCGGCGCACAGCAGGTAAATCGCGCCGGTGGTAAGTTCGTCCGGGGCTCGCGCAAAGAACATCTCTTCAAGAGCAAGCGCCACCGCGCAAAGATTGGCCGCCAGGAACGCCCCGGCGACGATCGCGGTCAGACCGAGCGCTGCGGGAGAACGCAGGCGTCCGCATTGGAGCAGCGATCCCGCCAGGGCGTGGCCGAGAGGCCAGCACACCGCGCCCATTCCCCCGAAGAACGCCAGCCGTTGCAGCGGGGACAACGCGTAATCGAAGCTCCCGGGCGCGGTCAGGACCAGGAGCGTCACCCATACGAGCGCTGCAATCCCCGATAATCCAAGCAGTTCACCGGTCCAGATCTCCTGTCTTATCAGCGATCCGGAGGTAATCGTGTGCGTCTCTTTCGCGTGTATGGAAGCCATCGTCAGACGGCTCCAATGAACCGGCATGGATCGGAAATCGGCAAGGGCGATCCAGGGGCCGGGCGTTGCTTCGACTCCGGTCCGGATTGATTCTGGTTGACCGGCTGCTTTCGGCTTCCCATCTTGATTCGCGCCGGCGTGCGACAGTGCCGGTGCTCGGAGGTGGCTGACGTGAATGCTCGCTTGCGCCGCATGGCGCACACGGTCGCGGCGGCGGCGTTGCTGTCGTGCGCGGTGGCGGCGGCGGCGAGTGGCGGCGCGGAGGCGGAAACGATCACTGGCGAAGTGGTGGTGCTGATCACCGACCACCGCTTGGCGATAGACGACTTCTCGTCACTGGTGGTGTATGTCGAAGGGGCGCGGCTGCACCGGCGCGGCCGGCTCCCCGACGACGGCTGGATCACGCTCGCCACGCAACCGCATGAGGTAGACTTGACCCGCTACCGGGACGGCGCCACCTACGAGTTGCTGCGCGGCGAGGCACCGGCGGCACGCTACGACGCGGCCGAACTGCTGGTGCAGAGCATGGCACGCGGAGTGGTGCTGGCCGGCGACGCGGTCGAGGTACCGCTGGAGATCTCACCGGCACGGGTCGATATCGAAGTGCTTCCGGACCGGGTACTGCAATTGACTTTCGACTTGGTAGTGCATGATCTCCGCGACCATCCCGGCAAGACCTGGGGAATCCTGCTCGACGAGGTGCGCGCCGCAAACGTGGATGCCGGCAGGTTGCATTGATCAGCATTTCAAGATTCGCCAAGTGGCTTCGCCGCCCCCTGCCGCCCGTGCTCATTTTCGCTTCGTTCATGCTCCAGTATGCATGAACAGAGGTTCCGGGGCAACGTCGTGGCGGGCGTGTAGCGGGTAGCGGGCGGATCTCGTTTATTCGGCGTTCAGCGTCAGCGCGTCGCTCGCAGGGCTATCTTGGCGCAGGACAATCTTGATGCAGGACAATCGGATGCAACCTATCGTACGCGCCGAGCAGGTCGAGAAACGGTTCGGCACCATACACGCGCTCGCCGGGGTGAGCCTGGAAATCGAGGCCGGCATCATCTACGCGCTGCTGGGGCCCAACGGCGCCGGCAAGACCACGCTGATCCGGGTGCTGGCGACGCTGCTGAAGCCGGACGCCGGCAGCGCGACCGTGGCCGGCATCGACGTGGTGCACGACCCGGTGGCGGTGCGCAACCGCATCGGGCTGGCCGGCCAGTTCGCCGCCGTCGACGAGTACCTGACCGGGCGCGAGGCGGTGGAGATGGTGGGGCGGCTGTACAACCTGGACGCGCGCACCGCCCGCGAGCGCGCCGCGGAGGTGCTGGAGCGGTTCTCGCTGGCAGGGGACGCCGACCGCCTGGTGCGCACCTACTCGGGCGGCATGAAGCGGCGTCTCGACCTGGCCGCCTCGCTGGTCGGGCAGCCCGACGTGCTGTTCCTGGACGAGCCGACAACCGGCATCGACCCGCGCAGCCGCCTGGAGGTGTGGGCACTGATCCGCGACCTGGTGGGCTCCGGCACCACCGTGCTGCTGACCACCCAGTACCTTGATGAAGCGGACCAGCTCGCCGATCGCATCGGCGTGATCCACGAGGGCAAGCTGATCAGCGAGGGCACCGGCAACGAGTTGAAGGACCGCCTCGGCGGGGCGGTAATCCACGTCGACGTGGCCGATGAGGCGCAGGAGGCGTCCCGCGCGGCGCTCGCCGTCGATCAGGGAGCGACCGGCACCATCACCCTGCCTGCCCCGGACGGCCCGGCTTCGCTGGTTGCCGCCGTGCGCACGCTCGACGCCGCCGGCATCACCCCCACCGACATCGGGCTGCGCCGCCCCACCCTGGACGACGTGTTCGTCGCCTTGACCGGACACGCCACCGAACCCACGCAGCCCGGCAACGGCCGGCGGCGGGGCAGACGCGGCCGCCGGCGCCGCGCAGGAGGACAGCCATGAGCAGCCATTCGCGACCGCGGCGCGCCCACGTATCGCCCGTCCACGCCCTCAAGGACACGGTGGTAATCGCACGGCGCAACCTGTTGCGCGTGGTCCGCATGCCGCAGCTCCTGCTGTTCGCCACCGTGCAGCCGGTGATGTTCCTGGTCCTGTTCAACTACGTGTTCGGCGGCGCGGTGGGCCGCGCGATTCCGCCCGCCGCCGGCGGCGAGTACCTCAACTGGCTGCTGCCGGGGGTACTGCTGCAGATGGCCGCGTTCGGTTCCACGCAGACCGCGATGGGGCTGATCGAAGACCTCAACAATGGCGTGATCGACCGCTTCCGGTCGCTGCCGATGGCGCGCTCGGCGGTGCTCGCCGGGCGTACGATGGCCGACCTGGTCCGCAACCTGTTCGTGCTCGCCCTGGTGCTCGCGCTCGGCTACCTGCTCGGCTTCCGGCCGCAGACTTCGTTCGTGCCGCTGGCCGGCGGGGTGCTGGTGGCGATGATGTTCGCCTTTGCCCTGTCCTGGGTGATGGCCTGCATCGGTCTGGCCGTGAAGAACTCCGAGGCGGCGCAGCCGGCGGCGATGATTCCGATCTTTCCGATGGTGTTCGCGAGCTCGATTTTCGTGCCGACCGAAACGCTGCCGGACTGGCTGCGCGTGTTCGCCGACCGTCAGCCGGTAACCCGCACCGCCAACGCGGTGCGCAGCCTGATCCTCGGCGAGGGGGCGCTGGCGCCCTCGCTTACGGTGGCCGGGGAGGTCACCGCCGCCGTGTTGTGGTCGTTCGCCGTCCTGGTGCTGGCCGCGCCGCTGGCCGTACGCCTCTACCGCCGCGCCGTGAGCTGAGCAGCGGCGGTTCCCGGGGCACGGCGGCGGCGCCTGTTTCGGGTTGTTTCGCGCTGCGCGCCGTTGACACGGGTGCAGAGGCGTGAGTATCTAGGCTGTTAACCGCGATGGCTACCGCCGTGGCACAGGAAGCGGAACGGCTGTTCTCCAATCTGCTGCACGTGGAGTGTCAGCCGGGCGCGCAATGGACCCTGGAGCGCTGCCACGAGGTCGCCCCGCTGATCTGCGAGATCAACCGCCTCAAGGCGGAAAAGAACGCCATCATCCTGGCCCATTCCTACGTCGACCCGGAGATCGTCTACGGGGTGGCGGACTTCAAGAGCGACTCCTATGCGCTCAGCCTGGAGGCGCGCAACTCCGACGCCGACGTGATCTTGTTCGCGGGCGTGGTGTTCATGGCCGAGACCGCCAAGATCCTGTGCCCGGACGCGCAGGTGCTGGTGCCCGACCTCGGCTCCGGCTGCTCGCTCGCCGACTCCCTCACCGGCGCCGAGCTGGCCGCCCTCAAGGCGCGCCACCCGGAGGCCGCGGTGGTGTGCTACATCAACAGTTCGGCGGAAGTGAAGGCGGTCAGCGACGTGTGCGTGACCTCGGCCAACGTGTACCGCATCATCGAGCGGCTGCCACAGCGCGAGATCCTGTTCGTGCCCGACCGCCTGATGGCCGCCAACATCGGCCGCGAGATGGCGGCGCGCGGCATCGACAAGGTAATCCACAGCTCCGACGGCACCTGCCTGGTGCACGACCAATTCACCGCCGGCGCCATTGCCGAGGCGCGCGTCCGCTTCCCGGGGGTCAAGGTGGTGAGCCACCCGGAGTGCACCCCCGAAGTGACGGAGGCAAGCGACTTCGTCGGCAGCACCGGCAAAATGATGGAGTACGTGAGCGACACCGACGCCGCCTACTTCATGCTGCTTACCGAGTGCGGGCTGGTGAGCCGCGTCGAGGTGGAAAACCCCGGCAAGCAGTTCGTCGGCTCCTGCCGGCTGTGCCCGTACATGAAGCTCAACAGCCTGCAGAAGATCCGCGACGTGCTGGTCGATCCGCGGCCGCACCAGGTCATCGAACTCGACGAGTCCGTGCGGGTGGCGGCGCTGCGCTCCATCGAGCGGATGTTCGAGTTGTCGTGATACCGTTCTCGGCGCGGCGGGTAATCGAAACCGCCCTGGAGGAGGATCTGGGGCTGGGCGATGTCACCGGCAGCGCCGTGGTGCCGGCCGGCAGCCGGTGCCGGGTGGCGGTGGTGGCGCGCGAGGCGTTGGTGGTGTGCGGCGCCGAAATTGCCGCGCACGTGTTCTGGCGCCTCGATACCGACCTGAACGTGGAGTTGGCGCTGGCCGACGGCGCCGCCGCCGAGGCGGGCGGGCGCGTGCTGTACGTGTCGGGGCCGACGCGGCCCATCCTGGCCGCCGAACGCACCGCGCTCAACCTGTTGCAGCACCTGTCCGGCATCGCCACCGCCACCCGCGCTTACGTCGACCGGCTGCGCGGCAGCGCGGCGGTGGTGTGCGACACGCGCAAGACCACCCCCGGCCTGCGCGAACTGGAGAAATACGCCGTCCGCTGCGGCGGCGGCCGCAACCACCGCGCATCGCTGGCCGACTGTGTGATGATAAAGGACAACCACGTCGCGGTAGCCGGCGGCGTGGCCGCCGCGGTACAGCGCGCCCGCGCGCAGGCGCCGCACGTGGCGCGCATCGAGGTGGAGGCCGATACCCTGGACCAGGCGCGCGAGGCAGCCGACGCCGGCGCCGACGTGATCCTGCTCGACAACATGACCCCCGAACAGGTACACGACGCGGTCGAGGTTATCGCCGGTCGGGCGATCGTGGAGGTGTCCGGAGGGGTTACCGCGGAGTCGCTGGCCGCCTACGCCGCCGCCGGGGCGGACGTGCTGTCCACCAGCGCCATTACCGCGGCGCCGCGCCGCCCTGACCTGGGGCTCGACTTCCTGGGCCAGCAATGACCGGCGACCGTACCGACTGCCTGGTAATCGGCGCCGGCGCCGCCGGGGCGGTGTACGCCCTGCAGGCGGCCCGCGCCGGCCTGCACGTGACCTTGATCACCGGCGCCCGCGAACTGCACGCCAGCAACAGCCTGTGGGCGCAGGGCGGCATCATCTACGACGAAGGCGACGGCGACCTGCTGCGCGCCGACATCGACGCCGCCAGCGGCCATTCCGCCAACCCCGCGGCCGTGGACGCGATCGTGCGCGACGGGCCGCGCCTGGTGCGCGAACTGCTGATCGCCGACCTGCAGGTCGGCTTCGACCGCGACGCGGAGGGTGCGCTCCGGTTCACCCGCGAGGCGTCGCACTCCCGGCACCGCATCATCTACGCCAAGGACCACACCGGGCGCGCCATCCTGACCGCCCTGCACGAGCGGCTCGCCGAGCTCGCGGACGCCGGCGCCCTGCCCGGCGGCGGCAGCCTGACCGTGGCCACCGGCTGCTTCGCGGTCGACCTGCTCACCCTGTCGCACAGTTCGGTGGACTTCCTGGACCGCTACCGGCCGCTGAGCTGCATCGGCGCGCATGTGCTCGACGTGGCCGCCGGCGAGGCGCGTCCGCTCCTGGCCAAGAAGACGGTGCTGGCCACCGGCGGCCTCGGCCAGCTCTACCTGCACAGCACCAACGATGCCGGCGCCTACGGCCACGGCGTGGCCATGGCGTACCGGGTGGGGGCGCGCGTCATCGACATGGAATACGTGCAGTTCCATCCCACCGTGTTCCACCGCCGCGGCGAGCGCCCGTTCCTGATCTCGGAGGCGGTGCGCGGCGAAGGCGGCGTGCTGATCAACCACGGCGGCGAGGCGTTCATGGAGCGCTACCATCCCGACGGCTCGCTGGCGCCGCGCGACGTGATTTCCCGCTCCATCCACTCCGAGCTGCTGCGCGGGGCGAGCGACACCGTGTACATCGACCTGTCCGGCGTCGACGCCGACTATGCGCGCGCCCGCTTCCCGACCATCAACGCCCGCCTGCTGGCCGCCGGCGTGGACATGACCCGCGAGCCGATCCCGGTAGTGCCGGCGGCGCACTATTCCTGCGGCGGCATCCACACCGACATGGCCGGCAACACCAACATCGCCCACCTGAGCGCCATCGGCGAGACCGCCTGCACCGGGCTGCACGGCGCCAACCGGCTGGCCAGCACCTCGCTGCTGGAGTGCGTGGTGATGGGCGCGACGGCCGCCCGCCGGCACGCCGCCGAAATCGCCGCCGACGCCGACTTTCACCTGCCCGCGGTGCGCCCCTGGGTGATGGCGGCCGCCGAACCCGACGAAGAACTGATCACCCAGGACCTGAGCGTAATCCGCAACACCATGTGGCACTACGTCGGGCTGGTGCGCACCGCCAAGCGTCTCGACCGCGCCGGCAACCTGCTGCGCGAGCTGAAGAGCGAGATCGACGGCTTCTACGCCGATAACGCCCTCACCCCGCGCCTCCTGGCGCTGCGCAACGCCGTGCAGACCGCCCTGCTGATTACCTACGCCGCCCTGCGCAACCCGCGCAGCACCGGCTGCCACTACCGCAACGACTCCCTCGACCGCGCCCGCCCCCGCACCTGATTGGCAGCTCGAAGATGCGGGCCATCAGAAGTGCAGGGAGCCGCTGAACGTCAGAAGCTCACGGGAGCAACGGGAGCGATTGCGGCGGCGGGTCAATCCGGCTACCGTCGGGGGCCATGAAGATCGAGCGGTTCAAGGGGTACTTCGTGCCGGTGCCGCCGCCGGGCAAGGGCGGCAGGTACTGGCTGTTTATCAAGCTGATCACCGACGACGGCATCGAGGGCACCGGCGAATGCACCTGGCACGGCACCCACCGGCGGTCCGCGCTGCAGGTGGCGCAGGAGATCTTCGAGGAAATCCTCAAGGGGGCCGATCCGATGCGCCGCGAGCGCATCTGGTGGGACGTGTTCCGGCGCCACGCCGTGCTGCACCCCGGCCCCATCGCCACCCCGGTGCTCAGCGCCATCGACATGGCGTGCTGGGACATCGCCGGCAAGGCGCTCGGCGAGCCGGTGTACAACCTGCTCGGCGGCCTGTTCCACGACAAGCTGCGCGCCTACACCTACCTGTACGGCTGGAAGATGGGCGACCCGCCCGAAAAGGCCGCGGAGGACATCCTGCGCTACATCGACCGCGGGTTCACCGCGGTGAAACTCGACCCCGTGGGTGCGCTGGAACCGCACCGCCTGGAGACCCTCACCTACGTCGAGGCGGTGGTACGGGCAATGCGGGAGGCGGCCGGCGACCGCTGCGACATTCTGATCGGTACCCACGGCCAGTTGACCACCCACGCCGCCATCCGGCTCGCCAAGCGCCTCGAACCGTACGAGCCGCTGTGGTTCGAGGAGCCGGTCGCGCCCGGCAACGTCGACGAGATGGCGCGCGTGGCACAGGCCACCTCCATCCCGGTAGCCACCGGCGAGCGGCTCATGACCCGCTACGAGTTCCTGCCGCTGCTGCAGAAGCAGGCCGCCTCGATCATCCAGATGGACCTGTCGATTACCGGCGGCATCTCGGAGACCCGCAAGATCGCCACCATGGCCGAGACCCACTACGCGCACATCGCCCCGCACGTGTGGGGCGGCCCGTTCGCCGCGGCCGCGGCGATCCACGTCGACGTGTGCTCGCCCAACTTCCTCATCCAGGAGGGCATCGAAACCTTCTCCGAGTTCCACCGCGACATCCTCACCGAACCGATCGTCTGGCAGGACGGCCACATCATCCCCCCGACCGCCCCCGGCCTCGGCTACGAACTCGACGAAGAACGCATCGCCCCCCACCTCGCCGCCCAGGCGTAGGCAGCCGCGGTGCCCGATTGGTCACCACTCTGACTACATTGGAACGGATGGAAATTGAAGAGGTCGGCACTCTGGAGGCGAAGACCAACCTTTCCGCGCTGTTGAACCAGGTTCTGGAGGGCAGGAGCTTCTATCTGACACGCCACGGGAAGCGGATCGCGGAGCTCCGGCCCGTCGCACCGCCTGGCCGGGCGCGCCGGGCCGGGTTCGCCAAGGGGACGTTCACCTACATTGCGCCCGACTTCGATGCGCCGCTCGACGACTTCGCCGCTTACCGGTAAGTGACGCTCCTGCTCGGTCGAGAATCTGCCCATCGTCAGCGTCGACGAGGCGTTCGACGACTACGCCGTCAGCCGCCTCTGGTAGGCGCCGCCGCGGCCTGCTGCGCGCGGTGCTGGCGCTACATGCCCCATACCGTGACCGGGGCACCCTTGCCGGGCGCCGCGCGGCGGAAGATCTTCTGCTCCCAGGTTTGCCCCGGCGAGCGGTCGAACACGATCAGGTGGCCGGCCTCCGCGGCGCACCGGTCCGCGTAGGCGCGCGTCTGCGCCACCCCATCCGCAATGGTTCGCTCCAGGTCGCCGCGCAGCACCTTGCACTCCACCACGTAGCGGCGCTCGCGCCCGCCCTGCGGCCACACGATCAGCAGGTCGGTCCTGCCGCGCCCGAGCGCGTACTCCCGCTCGATCCGCCCACCGCCGTTCACCACCCGCTGCAAGTGCGCCTGCAGCAGCAACTGCGGCCCCGCCTCGTGGTACTGCTCGAAGCGCTGCACCCAGTGCTCGGAGTGCTCTCGGAAGAAGGCCTGGAACGCCGCGATCAGCCCCTCCACGTCCAGCCCGCCGTCTGCGCCCACGTACCACGCCATCTCCTGCGGCAGCCCTGCCTGCACCGCGTAGTTCAGGTGACGCGGCACCACCTCCGCGTAGATCGGGTTCGCGATTCGTAGCGGCCCGTCGGCATCCCACGCCACCAATCCCAGGTCATGGACGTACGCGATGTCTTCGGTGGACCACTCCTGCTGGCGTGCGCCGGTCAAGATCGGCTGCACCACGCGCCGCACACGCTCCTCGCGCAGCTTGTTTGCCAAGTCGTCGATATGGGTGTCACGGCGCAGGATGAGCCGCTCCTGCGCCGCCACGATCGCGCCCGCGGTGACCGGTCGCGTACGGTCGCGCCCCGGCTTGTGGCGGAAGCAGGCGTCGTAGCACAGCGCGTTCACCAGCCACGGCTGGCCGGCGGTGCGCTCCCAGATCGACGCCAGCGCTTCTTCCGTGAACGCCTGCCCGGTCTGTTCCATGTGCTGCGCGGTGAGGGCGCGCGTCTCCTGCTCGCTGAAGTCGCCGAGCCGCAGCGACTCCGACTTGATGTTGAACGCGCTGCCGCCGAGCACCAGGCGATTCTCCGCCGACGAGTGGATGCGATAGTCGCGCACGTCGCGCAACCCGCACAGGACGATGCTGTGCGGAAAGCCTTGCGGACGGTCGACGTAGCCGGTGCGCAGTTGTCGCAGTACCGACAACAGGGAGTCGCCGATCAGCGCGTCGATCTCGTCGATCAGGAGCACCAGCGGGCGCGGGTCCGCCATGCACCAGCGCGCCAGCGCCTGGCGCAACGCCTGGGCCGGCCCGACCCGTTCCAGCAACTCGGGCCACATCTCCTCCAGGGTGTCGTCGCCCAGCGTCACGCTCGCTTGGAACGCCAGTTCGGCAAGCACGGTACGCATCGCTTCGGCCACGTTCTCGCGCATCGCCTGACCGTTTTCGACGTTGGTGTACACGCAGCGAAAGTCGCCGGCCTCACCGCCGTTCAACAGGTCGCGCAGTGCCAGCAACGCCGATGTCTTGCCGGTCTGCCGCGGCGCGTGCAGCACGAAGTACTTCTCGTCGCGGATCAGGCCGAGCACGTCCTCGAGGTCGATCCGCGACAACGGCGCAATCTGGTAGTGCCGGTGCGCCCGCACCGGCCCGGCGGTGTTGAACGTGCGCACGGCCTCCGTTGTCACGTTAAGCGGCACTCGTGCCACCGGCTACGGAGGTAACGATGCGTCCCATGCATGAGCGGGTGTGTTCCACCCGACTCCCGGCGCCAGCATACTTTCCTTGCGCTCGGATCGGCAACGCGGCAGATCGGGGCGGCCGGTGTCCATGAGGGCAGAGCCACCGATCAGGTGTCTTGCGTCGGTTTCTCTGCGATGCAGGCGATGTGGGAGGCGGCGCCGAGAAGTGTCGATTCCCGCTCCACCTGGCGGATCAGGTCGAGCAGTTGGGCGCGGCGGGCGGGGTCCGCCATGCGCGAATCCAGATCCGGCGCGAACTGGGCCGGCCCCTGTACCGTGAACAGCTCCTCCTGGTGGAACCCCGACTCGCAAATCTCGGCGGCGAGTTGATCCGGGCGGTGGAAGTACGCGGTCGTGAAGTACCGGGTAGTGCCGGGCACGCCGCGGTGCCGTCCGTCCGCAAGGTCGCGGCGGATGATGTCCACGAACGCCAAGTCGTCCACGAAACCACGGCAGATCCCGTCCAGCAAGGAGGCGAACCGGTTGACCGCCTTGGCGACCAGGATGCCACCGGGCTTCAGCGCGCGGTGCGCCTCGCGCAGCGCCGCCAGCCGCTGCTCGCGCTCGGGGAGGTGGTAGAGCGGCCCCATCAGCAGCACGGCATCGGCGCTGTCCGGGCCGTGGGGCAGGGAACGGGCATCACCGACGGCGGCACTCGCCAGTGGGCAGTCCGGCTGTGCCGCCGACGCCGCGCGCGCCTGCTCCACGAGCTTCGGTACCGGGTCGACAAGGTGCACCTGGTAACCCTCGGCGGCGAGCCAGCAACCATAGCGGCCGGGACCGCCGCCGACATCCAGCACCACTCCCGGCGGAGGCGCCAGGAAGCGCCCGATCAGGTCCTGCATGCGGGCCGAGCACAGGTGCTCAAGGAGAGGCAGTGAATGGCGCAATTGCTCCAGCGGTTTTTCTTCATCAGTCAGGTGTTTCTTCAGCTCGACGAACGAAGCGCCGTAGGTGGCGCCGCCCCTGTCAACAACAATGAGAAAGTCACACCGCTGATCCCAGTCACCTTCCTTCAGCCCCGCAAGGCGCCCGAGTCTGTGGATGCGGATCGTCGTCACTCTACCGGAAATACCCGTTACGTCGACCGACATGTTCGCTGCGCGTTCGCGCAGAGTTACGCGACCAGACGCGACAGGTCGCAGCCGATCGGAGCGTACGATCTCCTCCAGTTGATCGTTCAGACTGGAGTTCACGCTCCCTCGTTCTCATAGATCCGCGACGAGATTTCATTGGTGGCACGATTGATTTCATCTATTGTGCTATCGAAATTCGGCATCTCCATACCGTACTTGTCGATGCCGCAGGCGGTCAAGGTACCGTTCTTTGCAACATACGCACGAATCTGATCTGGATCGAGAGCATCTTCGGGCTCGTACTTGAGCTTCTTGAGCAACTCCTCCTTGCCGTCGAAGTCGCGGCTCAGCATGATCAGGTTGTTGAGTTCCTTCACGAGGTAGTCACTGTGCGTAGTGATCAAGACCTTCAAACCTGCTTGTACGCACCGGACCAGCAAACGTGCCATCAGAATCTGATTGTGTGTATCGAGATGACTCTCTGGCTCATCAATGATCAGCAGATGATTGGGTCCGGCAACGTGCTGCAGAAAGAAATACAGGTCCGACAGCCCGCGCGCGGAAGAGGATGCAAGGTGCAGCGGGATGGTGAACCGTCGCACACCACGAGCGATCGAAGTGAGTGCGATACTGTCACCGGAGTTCTTGTAGTAGGCGCTAGTCAAGCGCCTCAGTTTGGACGGCAACTTGTGCTCCGAAAGCTCGCTGCTTTGGCCTCCGAGATCGGGAATACTTCGAGTATAGTCGATGTTGTCCTTCACAGGCAACGCATACCGGCTGGTCATTCTATCTATTACAAGGAATGGATCTGCATCGTTCCGTGTGGTCTCCTCATTCATCTTCTGTAGGAAATCAACCAAACTGTTCTTTGTGAAGTCAAGCTCCCGATAAAACAAGGATATCCCGAATCGTTCTGAGGTCAGCACGAACGGTTCAAGGTCAAGTTCCGGAAACAGAAATCTGACGTACATGCTCCGCAAAATAGACCTGGTACGATGCGCATTGATAGGTTGGCCGTCCTGCACATCGACGCACATGACTAACCGATCGTCCCGCAAGCTCACTCGGTAGCGCTCTCCGAAATCCAATCGGATATTCACCGGCTCCAAATGCTGTTGCAAGGCTGATATCAATTCCACCGAAGCGCCGTCGAACTCACTCTGTTGCGTACTGAACACCTGGGTCAATCCAGACTCTGTGAACTGGCGGGCAGCGTCCATGGCAAAGTCCGATCTGTGGTGCTCAAGTTGATCACGACTGACGGGCGTCTCCGCATGGCCAACAGCTGCGGCTGCCGAGACGATTGATGTGATGTGCACTGGTTTTTCTAGTCGACGGGTGTCATGGGGGCTCGTCGACCAACGCTTCAAATGCTTGACGAAGCCATAGAGGGCGTAGGCGAGGTAGGTTTTGCCGGTGTTGTTGCGGCCGGCGATGATGGTGAGGTCGCCGAGTTCGAGGTCGGCGTCCTTGATCGGTCCGAGGTTCTTGAATCGAAATTTCATGGTTCCGCCAGCGACTGGAAGGTTACCTGACTTGCCCGTGCGCCGCTACCGGGAGCCTGGAGTAGCTTTGCTACCCTTGCGGAGGGTGACCTTGAAGTAGTCTTCGGTGGCGTCGAATTCGGGGTCGGTGCCGTTGTGGGCTCGGGTCAGGGGAATCACCTTGCGGCGGATTCCCATTCCTCTGTGTTCCATGAATTCGTAGTCGCGCAGGATGTTGACGATGTTGGGATTCCTCGGCACGCGAAGCCCTTCCTTGGCCTTTTCGACGGTAACGCCGTTTGGCAGGGCGCCGGGGCTTTGCACTTCGAGTCGGTCGGCGAACAGGGTGAGCTGCACGTCGGTGGGGCGGGTCCAGTCGCGGTGCGCGAAAGCGTTCACCAGCAGCTCGCGGATCACCTCCCTGGGATAATCCCAGTGCCTGCGCCGGTACACACCTTCCAGGCGTTCCCGGCTGATGTGCGCCTGCAGGTAGCTGAGCACCCGGTTCGGGAGCGACTGCTCAATGAACTCCCGCTCCCGGCGCTCCTTGAGGCCGACGAAGGGGATGTCGAGCACCTCGTCGAGGTTGGCGTCGTAGTCCATGTCGGTGCCGGGGAACACCAGTAGCCTGATCCCGGCCTGCGGCATGCGGCGCCGCGGCTCACGGGCGAACAGCACGACGCCGGCATGGGAGCAGGTGCGCACCTCCGGGCGCCACTCGTCGGCGACCAGCAACTCGCGATTGAGCAGGGTGCGCCGCCAGTCCGCCACCGCCTCCTCGCCCAGCACGTCGAGGAAGTAGTCCTCCAATCGGCGCATGTCCAGATCGGTCAGGGAACTGCCGTGCACCGGCATCTTCTCCGCCGAGACCAGCCCGCCGGATTGAAACAGGCGCGCCATTTGCTCGCGGCCGGCGCGCTGCACGGTGTCACCGAGGCGGATGTAGTAGTCGGTGCGCTCCTGCCGCCGCACTGCGTACGGTTTCGCACTGCCGGCGGGCACGGTGACGATTGCAACTTGCTTGTCGTCGAGGCGGAATTCATCGTAGTCGGGAACGATCTGGGGATCGATGAAGCGCCCGATCACGGTGTCCATGAGCCAGGCCTGCAGGTTGGGCCTGGTGACACCCGTTACGGCACCGTCGTCTTCGACACCAATCACGATCGCGCCGCCATTCATGTTGGCGAACGCGACGATCTCTCGAGCCAGGTGCTCGGGGCGCAAGTTTCGGTCGTCGCGCTTGAATTCGGTCTTGGCGTTCTCGCCCCCGGCAATGATGGCGCGTGGATCGAGGGGCACCGTACCGCTCCCTCGGGTCAGGCCATGGCCATGAGGACGCCGGCGGCAACGGCGGAGCCTATTACGCCGGCGTAGTTGGGGCCGATGGCGTTCATCAGCAGGAAGTTGTTCGGGTTCTCGCGCTGCCCCATGCGCTGCACCACGCGCGCCGCCATCGGCACCGCGGATACCCCGGCGGCGCCGATCATCGGGTTCACCTTGCCGCCGGAGATCAGGTAGAGCAGCTTGCCGAGCAGCACCCCGGAGGCGGTGCCGACCGAAAACGCGGCCAGCCCGAGGGCGATGATCAGCAGCGTGTCGGTGGTCAGGAACTCGGCGGCGGTGAGCTTGGCGCCGACCGCCAGGCCCAGGAAGATGGTGATGATGTTGGTCAGCTCGTTCTGGGCCGCCTTGGACAGCCGGTCGACCACGCCCGCCTCGCGCAGCAGGTTGCCGAACATCAGCATGCCGATGAGCGGCGTGGAGGGCGGCACCAGCAAGGCGGCGGTCAGGGTAATGGCGATCGGGAACATGATGCGGACCGAGCGCGGCACCGGGGGCACCTCGCTCATCACCACCGAGCGCTCCTTTTTCGTGGTGAGCAGGCGAATGATCGGCGGCTGGATGATCGGCACCAGCGCCATGTAGGAGTAGGCGGCCACCGCCACCGCGCCGAGCAGGTGGTCGGCGAGGCGCGAGGTGAGGAAGATGGCGGTGGGTCCGTCGGCGCCGCCGATGATGGCAATCGAGGCGGCTTCCGGGAAGGTGAAGCCCAGCGCCTGCGCGGCCAGCAGGGTGCCGAAGATGCCGAACTGCGCCGCCGCGCCGAGCAGGAAGGTCTGCGGCTTGGCCAGCAGCGGGCTGAAGTCGGTCATCGCGCCCAGGCCCAGAAAGATCAGCGGCGGGAACACGCCGGTGGCGAGGCCGGTGAATATGAAGTCCAGCAGGCCGCGCTCGGCACCCCCGAGGAGTTCCTCGGTGGTGTGGAACAGCTCGGTGAGCGGCAGGTTGACCAGGATGCAGGCGAACCCGATCGGGATCAGCAGCAGCGGTTCGTATTCCTTGGCAATGGCCAGGTAGATCAGCAGACCGCCCACGGCCAGCATCACCAGCGGGCGCCACCAGCCGGCTCCGAGCGCAATGAAGCCGGCGATGCCGGTGTTGGCGAGGAATTCGCCGATCAGGCCGAGCAGGCCCATGGCTAGCCCGAGACGCGGGCGAGGAGTTGCGCCTCGACCACGCTGTCGCCCGCGGCGACCGCAATCTCGGACACCGTGCCGGCCACCGCCACCGGCACCTCCAGGTCCATCTTCATCGCCTCCATTACGAACAGCACCTGCCCTTCGGTCACCGCCGCGCCCACCGAGGTGCGGATTTCCCGGATGGTGCCGGTCATGGGAGCTACCACGTCGCCCGGTGCGGCGCTGCCGGCCGCCGGCCCGGCAGATGCGGCGGGCGCGGCCGCCGGGGCGGGCGCGGGCGCGGCGGCTGGGGGCGTGCCACTTGCGGCCGCCACCGTGGACGGTTGCGCGCCACCGGTGGCCGATGCCGCGGCACCGGCCGCCGCGAGAGTGGGTCGCGGGCGCACGGCGCCGCTGAGCGTGACCTCGTAGCTGTGGCCGTCGCTCTCGATCACCAGGGTATCGCCGCGGCGCTCCACCTCGACGGTGTAGGAATTGCCCTCGTACTCGAACGTGACCTGCTGCTTCACCGGTCCCTCCGCGTCGGGTCCCAGGGTGCCGCGCTCACCTCGTCGAACTGACCCTGCCCGGCCAGCCAGGCGGCAACCGCTGCCGCCACCCAGCGGGCGTCGTGCCGGCCCGGCGCCGCCGCTGCCGAGTCCGCCTGTGCCGGCGCGGCAGCGGCCGCGGAGGGTTGGCCGTCGCCGCCGTACCCGCGGCGCAGCCCGGCCATGCCCAGGCTCAACAGGGCGAGGAAGAAGAACACCACCCCCATGCCAAGGATGGTTACCGTGCCCGCGAAGGCGATTGGCGTCTGATCCATCAGTGCGCCCTGCCGCTACAGCGGGATGTTGCCATGCTTCTTGGCCGGCCGCGACTCCTGCTTGCGGGAGTACATCTCGATGGAGCGCACCAGCTCGGCGCGCGCCGCCGCCGGATCGATCACGTCGTCCACCATCCCCAGCCCGGCGGCGCTAAACGGGTTCATCACGCTCTCCTGAAACTCGGCGATCTTCTGTTTCCGCATCTCGGCCGGATCGTCGGCCGCCTTGATGTCGCGCGAGAAGATGATGTTGGCGGCGCCGGCCGCGCCCATCACCGCCACCTCGGCGCCCGGCAGCGCGAGCGTGCGGTCGTAGCCGAGCGACTTGCAGGCCATGGCGATGAACGCTCCGCCGTACGCCTTGCGCAGGATCAGCGCCACCTTGGGCACCGTGGCCTCGGCGATGGCGTACAGGATCTTGGCGCCGTGGCGGATAATGCCGCCGTGCTCCTGCGCCACCCCCGGCAGGAACCCCGGAACGTCGACCAGGGAGATGATCGGCACATTGAAGGCATCGCAGAAGCGCAGGAAGCGGGCCCCCTTGTCGGACGAGTTGATGTCCAGCGAGGCCGCGTACACCTGCGGCTGGTTGGCGAAGAAGCCGACGGTGCGGCCCGCCAGCCGGGCGAAGCCCACCACCACGTTGGGCGCGTACTCGGCGTGCACCTCGAAGAAGCTGCCCTGGTCGGCGAGCGCGGCGATCACCTGCTTCACGTCGTAGCCGCGGCGCGCGTCCTCCGGCACCACGTCGAGCAGCTCCGGCGTCGGGCGGTCGACGTCGTCGCCGGTTGCAACGAGCGGCGGATCCTCGCCGTTGTGCGCCGGCAGGTAGCTGAGCAGGGTGCGCACGCCCGCCAGGCAGTCCTGCTCGCTGGCGTAGCGGAAATGGGCCACCCCGCTGCGGCTGCAGTGCGCGGCCGAGCCGCCAAGGTCTTCGGAACTGATCTTCTCGCCGGTCACGGTGGCGATCACCTGCGGCCCGGTGATGAACATGTTGCTCACCCCGTCCACCATGAAGATGAAGTCGGTGATCGCCGGCGAGTACACCGCGCCGCCGGCACATGGTCCGAGGATCACGGAAATCTGCGGGATGACGCCGGACGACGCGGTGTTGGCGCGGAATATCTGCGCGTAGCCGTTCAGGGACAGCACGCCTTCCTGGATGCGGGCGCCGCCGGAGTCGTTGATCTGGATGAACGGCACGCGGTTGGTGAGCGCGTCGTTCTGGGCGGCGACGATGCGCGCGGCGTGCATCTCGCCGAGCGAGCCGCCATTCACGGTAAAGTCTTGCGCCGCCGTGAATACCTGGCGCCCTTCGACCATCCCGCTGCCACTGACCACGCCGTCGCCGAGCGTACGGCGGCGGTCGAGGCCAAAGTCGGTGGCGCGCACCATGACGTACGGTTGCTGCTCGATAAAGGAGTGCTCGTCGAGCAGCAGGGCGAGCCGCTCGCGGGCGGTCAGCTTGCCCTTGGCGTGCTGCGCGTCGATACGCGCCTGACCGCCCGCCTCGAGCATCTTTTGCCGCGTCTCGCGGCG
Organism: Spirochaetaceae bacterium bin103; assembly: GCA_002238925.1. GTDB lineage: Bacteria > Spirochaetota > Spirochaetia > SZUA-6 > Bin103 > Bin103. The sequence continues at coordinate 34,914 of MPNH01000003.1, forward strand.
CCGGTCGAGCGCGTCACTCACCGGGATGCCCCGGACCGGTCGCCGCACGGATCCGTACAACGACATGCAAATTTATACACCGTAAGCAAGTACGTCCTATCCACCTAGCCAGATTGAGGCGATTGTAGCCACCTACCCCGTGCGGTGTCAAATGATCGGAACGGCCGATCCGGCAGCGCCCGGCGGCTGGTCGGCGGAGGACGCACCACTGGCTGGGGACGGCGGCGCGTTGGCGGGCGCCCGCGCATGCCGCGGACGCCGGGCCGTTACCAATAGCCCGCGCCACGGCCCACGCGCCGGCACGCGCGCCAGCCGCGCGGCAATCAAGGCGGTGCAGGCATCGTCGATCTCCTCCGGGCGCCAGCCGGCAAGCAGGCCGAATCCCGGTGCGCGGCGCAGCCCGCCGGCTTCGATGGCGTGCGATCGTCCGCCGGCCAGGATGTGCCGCCACTGACCCTTCGTGAAGCGCCGCGACCCGCGCCGCAGCGCCCGCAGCATCGCCTGCTCCGCCGCCGGCAGCCCGGCCACCTCGCCGTCGCACACGTCGCAGCCGCTGCACGTTACGTCGTCGCGCTCGAAGAAGCGCAGCAACTGGGCGCGCCTGCAGGTCGCGGCATTTGCCGCGTAGCTGCTCAGGCCGGCGCGGGCGGCCGCTGCTGCGCCTTGCCAGCCGGGCTCCGCTGCCCGGCGCGACGCCCCGACGGCCCGATTCGGCGGCGGAGAAACCGCGCCCGCCGCCGGCGCAGCAGGAGGCGTGCCGGTGCGGCGCGACATCCAGCGCAGGCACCGGCGCGGCGCACGCGGCGCCCGGCGGGCGGCCGCGCGCGCGGATGCCGGCGATTCAGCGCGCCCCGGCCGCCACGGCAACAGGCAGCGCCAGGACGACGCCGCCCGCGCCGTCGGGGCGGCCACCGCGGCGGCCGGCTGGTACCACAGCAGGATCGCTTGTGAGGGTTTTCCGTCACGTCCGGCGCGGCCGGTCTCCTGCAGGTAAGCCTCCACCGACTCCGGCATTTCGCGGTGCACGACGGTGCGGATGTTGGGCTTGTCCACCCCCATGCCGTAGGCGGAGGTGGCGATGAGCACACCGTCGTCGCTGGTCAGGAACCACGCTTCCAGCCGCTTGCGCTCGGCGGCGTTCAGACCGGCGTGGTAGAACCGGCAGCTTACCTCCGGCAGCCGGCGCCGGAGCTGCCAGCAGATCTCCTCCACGCCGCGGCGGCTGCGCGCAAACACGATCAGCGGCCGCGGGCATGCCGCCACCAGCCCGGCGATGCAGTGCAGCGGGCCGGCCGTGGGCGCCACCGCGTAACGGATATTGGGCCGGTCCGGGTTGCCGGCGACCAGGTGCGCGCCGCCGTCCGGGTACAGCACCTCGCGTACCCGGTGCAGTACCGCGGGCGTCGCGGTGGCGGTAAAGGCGCTGACCACGCGCGGGCGCAGCGCTTCCACCAGCTCGTTCAGGCGCAGATAGGTGGGCCGGAAGGTGTCGCCCCACTGGCTGATGCAGTGCGCTTCGTCCACCACCAGGTGCTCGATGGTGCCGGCGGCCGCCAGCGCGGCCAGCAACCGCTCGCCAAGCGCCGCCTCCGGGGTCACCAGCACCAGCCGCGCGTCACGGCTTGCCACCCGCTGCAGAATGGCGGCTCGTTCGTCCCGGCTCTGGCCGCCGCGCAGCACCACCACCGGCAGGCCGGCCGCGGTCATGCGGCGGTACAGGTCCTCAAGCAGCGCGAGCAGCGGCAGCACCACCAGGGTGACCCCCTCCAGCACCACCGCCGGGAACATGAAGCACACCGACTTGCCGGCGCCGGTGGGCAGCACCACGATCTGGTGGCGCCCGTCGAGCAGGTTAGCGATTACCAGCCGCTGGTACGGGAACAGGTACGACATCCCCAGGCGGCGGCGCGCCAGCTCGTTGAGCGGATCGGGCGCGGCATCGTGCACGGCGCCATCGGGGAGGGTGGGATCGAAGAGCGTGGGATCGGGAGCGACGTTGTCCATACCACTTACAAAGGGCGCCGGCTCCGTACCGCTTTGGGCCCGGTGCGCGCCGGGGCACCGCGGACCAGTGACGGCAAGCAGATGGCCGGTACCCTCTGTACCCTCTGACCCGACAGCCCTGGACCAGGTGCCGCACATTGGCCGCGGCGCCGGGTTGCACCGCCGGCGGTTTGTGCCACCAAATGTGCGGCATGGAGAGGCTGAGCGGCCCGCCGCCGGGGCCGGGGCTGGAGCCGGCGCTGCCGGAGGGCAAGATCGATGCGGCCGTGCTCGCCGGCCTGCTGCCGGACGGCGGCGCGCGCCCGGACGTTCTGGTCGGCGCCGCCATCGGCGAAGATGCGGCGGTGGTTGCGGGAGCCCCGCGCCTGGTGATGACCGGCGATCCGATTACCCTGGCCGGCGATGCAATCGGGCGGTACGCGGTGGCGGTCAACTGTAACGACCTGGTCGCCATGGGCGCCGAGCCGCGCTACCTCACCACCACCGTTCTGCTGCCGCCGGGCACTACCCGCGGCGCACTGGAGGAACTGTTCGCGGAGCTCGCGGCGGCAGCGAACAGCGCCGGGGTCGCGTGGGTGGGCGGCCACACCGAGATTACCGGCGCCGTGACCCGGCCGGTGGTGGCCGCCGCCGCGGTCGGCATGCTGGAAGGCGAGCCGTGGTCGAGCACCCGGGTGCGGCCGGGCGACGCCATCGTGCTCACCAAGTGGGTGGCGCTGGAGGGCACCACCCTGCTCGCCCGCGAACGCCGCGACGCGGCCGCCCTGCTCGGCGACCGGCACGCCGCCGCGGCCCGCTGGCTCGACGCCCCCGGCATCAGCGTGGTGGCGGAGGGCCGCGTCCTGCGCGCGTTCGAGGTCCACGCCGCCCATGATCCCACCGAGGGCGGCGTCGCCGCGGGACTGCACGAGCTGGCGTCCTGTTCCGGGGTAGCCATCGAGGTCGACGCCGCGGCGGTGCCGATTCGGGAAGCGACACGGCGCTTGTGCCGCACGCTGCGCATCGACGCGCTCGGCCTGCTCGCTTCCGGGGCGCTGCTGTTCAGCGCGGCTCCGGAGGAGGCGGAGCGCGCGGCAGCGGCACTGCGTGAAGCCGGTATCCCGGCCGCCGTGATCGGCGCCGCACACGGCGGCAGCGGCGTCACCCTGCGCACCGCGTCGGGAAGCAGGCCGCTGCCGGCCTACCCGGTGGACGAGATTTACCGCGTCGGGTCCGAGGTACCCTGAACGATGGCCCATGTGCAGGCGCCGTGGCCGTTTCGGCTCGCCGATCCACTGTCCGTGGACGGTAACCCGGTGGCCGCGGCCGAGGTGGTGGCCGCCGTCGGCCCCACGCTTACGCCCGAGCGCCGGCGGCGTATCGACGAGGTGGTGGCGGCGCGCACGTTCGCCGTGGCGCCGATCCTGGAACAGGTCGCCGACGCCGGCAACATCGCCGCGGTGCTGCGCAGCGTGGAGGGACTGGGGTTCGGCGGCGTGCACCTCGTGCCGGCGGCCACCGGCGGTCGCGAACGGCCGCCCAACCGGGTAACGCAGGGTGCCGACAAGTGGCTGCTGACCCGCTCCTGGGACAGCCCGGCGGCCTGCGTCGCCGGCCTGCGCGCCGCCGGCTACCGAATCGCCGCCACCATGCCGGGAGGTCGCAGCATCCCGCTGGCATTGCTCGACCTCGGCACGCCGGTGGCCATCGCTTTCGGCAACGAGCACCGCGGCGTGAGCAAGTCCCTGGCGGCCGAGGCGGACGAACTGGTCACCGTGCCGATGCACGGGTTCAGCCGCAGCTTCAACGTCAGCGTGGCCGCGGCCGTGGTGCTCGCTCACCTGCGCGACCGCCTGCCGCGCGAAACGAGCAACTGGCAGCCGACGGCTGCGCAGCGGCTGCTCCTCACCGCGCACTACTACCTCGCCGCGCAGCCGCACGCGGCCAGCCTGCTGCGCCGCGGCGGCGCCCTCGGTACGCAGCCGCCGCCCGCTACGCTCTGATCCGAGCACTGACCCGGAGATACGGCACCCGCTCCGCAACGATTGCTTTGGCGACGCCCTGGCCGGTGCACACGGCACCGGGCGCAGTCACTCGGCGCTCGCTCCCGCTCAACTGCCAACCGGAGGGCAACGCGGCCCGGGGATCCGTGCGCCCGGTGCGGGCGGCCGATTTGCATTTGCGCTCGGGGCCGGGTAACGTGCAACGCATGGTCGGGGCGACGGGTTGCGTCCGATCGCGCACGGTTGTTCCATCGCTCGCCGTAATCGGCATCGTGCTGATCGGATGCGGCGGGCGGGCGTTCGAATCCGGGGCGGCTGCTGCAACTGCCGCTCACGACGAGATCGTGTGGCACGCCGGCGACGTCGACTCGGCGTTCGCGGCGGCGCGCGCGGCGGGCAAGCCGGTGCTGTTGTACTGGAGCGCTGACTGGTGCCCGCCGTGCAGCCGGCTCAAGGCGACGGTGTTCCGAAGCCCGGAGTTCGTCGCACGCACCAAGCTGTTTGTGGCGGTTCACCTGGACGGCGACGAGCCGGGCGCGCAACGACTCGGCGAGCAATTCGACGTCTACGGCTATCCCACCGTTGTCGTGCTGTCGCCCGACCGGGAAGAGATTACCCGCATCGCGACCACCATGGAGACGGCGCAGTACGTGCACGCGCTCGATCTCGCCCTGGCCGCCAGCCGACCGGCGTCCGCCGCCTACGCCGCCGTGCTCGGCGGTGCAGCCACCGATGCCGACCTGCGCCTGCTGGCCTACTACTCGTGGAGCCAGGACAGGGAGCGGTTGGTCGCCGAGCCGCAACTGTCGGCCGCGCTGAAGGCCCTGGAAGCCGCCTACCCGCCGCACTTGGCGGTGGAGAAGTCGCGCCTGTTCATGGCCTTCCTCGCCGCCCACGCCGTGGCCGCCGCGAATCAGGGGAAGACCGCGCTGCTGAGCGGCGACGAGCTGCCCTGGGCTCGAGTGCGCCTGCGCGAGATCCTGCATGACCCGGCATTGATCGAGGCCAATTCGCTGGCGGTCGTGTACGGCGCCCACTGGGCTTTCGCGATGGTCGCCCAACCGGCCGACGCCGGCTCCGCGGCGCTGGCGGCCGCATGGGAAGCCGTGCTCGCCGGCATGCGCGCAGATCCGGCATCGTCCGCGGTCACCCGGATCGCGACGCTGTACGGCACCCTGTGCCTGCTCGGCGCCCGCCAACCCGACCACGCACCCCCCGCACCGCTGGTCCGGGCGGTGCACCGGGAGGTGCGCGAGGCGGACCGCGCCACCGACGACCCATACGCACGGATGACGTTGTTCTCGGTCGCGTACCACGCGTTGTCGGCTGCCGGGCTGTACGACGAGGCATACGACTTCATGACCCGGGAAGTGGAGCGCTCGCACTCGCCGGACTACATCATGCTGGCGCTCGCCCGCTGGACGCAGTGGAAGGGGCTGCCGCCGGAAGCGCTGTCCTGGGCGGAGCGGGCCTGGCGGGAGGCGCGCGGCCCGGCAACCCGGTTCGAGCGCGGCACCGCCTACGTGCACATGCTCGCCCAGTTGACCCCCGACGCCGGGGCGCGCATCGAAGACACCGTCATCGCCCTGTTCCGGGAAGCGAGCAAGGCACAAGACGCGTTCTACCTGCGCACCACTCGCTACCTGCACCGCCTGGAGAACTACCTGCGAGCGTGGAACGCCGACGGCACCCGCGCCCCGAGCATGGCGCGCATCCGTTCCGAAGTGGCGGCCATCTGCGGCGCCATGGCCGACGCCGGCCCGTCGCGCACCACCTGCCGGACGTTCCTCGCCAACCAAGCGCCGGAGCCGGCGATTTGACAGCGCCCGCGGCCATCTCCTACAGTGCGCGGCGCGGAACGCACCTGACATGATCATTGAACCGAGAATTCGCGGCTTCATCTGCATGACCGCGCATCCCGACGGTTGCGCCGCCCACGTGGCGGAACAGATCGACTACGTACAGCGGCAGCCCGCGGTCGGCGGGCCGCGCCGGGTGCTGGTCATCGGCGCCTCCACCGGCTACGGTCTGGCCTCCCGCATCGTGGCCGCGTTTGGCTGCGCCGCCGACACCGTGGGCGTGTTCTTCGAGCGCCCGGCCGCCCGGCGCCGCACCGCGTCGGCCGGCTGGTATAACAGCGCCGCCTTCGAACGCGCCGCGCACGCCGCCGGACGCGGCGCCTGGAGCATCAACGGCGACGCGTTCTCCAACGAGATCCGCGAGCAGACGCTCGACCTGGTCGCCAGGGAGCTCGGCCAGGTGGACCTGGTGGTGTACAGCGTGGCGGCCCCGCGCCGCATCCACCCCGACACCGGCGAGGCGTTCAATAGCGTGCTCAAGCCGATCGGCGCCCGCTACGACGGCACCACCATCGACCCCAACAGCGGCGCCGTCTCGACCGTGCAGATCGAACCGGCCGACGAGACCGACATCGCCAACACGGTGGCGGTGATGGGCGGCGACGACTGGCGCCTGTGGAGCGGCGCCCTGCACGAGGCCGGCCTGCTGGCGCCGGGCTGCCGCAACATTGCCTACACTTACGCCGGCCCCTCCTACACGCACGCCATCTACCGCGCCGGCACCATCGGCCGCGCCAAGCAGCACCTGGAGCAGACGGCCGGCGCGCTGGACCGCGAACTGCCGGCGCGCTCGCTGGTGTCGGTCAACAAGGCGCTGGTCACCCAGGCGAGCGCCGCCATCCCGGTGATCCCGCTCTACCTGATGCTCCTGTTCCGGGTCATGAAGGAGCGCGGCTCCCACGAGGGCGCGATCGAGCAGATCCATCGCCTGTTCGCCGACCGCCTGTACACCGGCGCGGAGATTCCCACCGACGCCGACGGACGGGTGCGAATTGATGACCGGGAGATGGATGCGGAGGTGCAGCAGGAGGTGGAGCGGCGCTTCACGGCGTTTGCGGACGGCGGCGGCGCAGACCGGATCGCGGAACTGGCCGACCTGGACGGCTACCGCAACGAGTTCCTGCGCCTGTTCGGCTTCGGCCTGCCCGGAATCGACTACGCCGCCGACGCCGACCCCGACATTGCCATCCCCTCCATCCCGCCCGCCGCGGGTTAGCTGGCAACCCGTACCACAGCCACAGCCACAGCCGGCGAACTCGGAAGCATGGCGCGGAGATCGGCTTCCGAGTAATGAAACTCACCGAGATTCTGCGCCGGAGCGAAGGGAAGACGCTGGAGTTCAAACGCGATCTCTCCTCGCCCGCCGGGTTTCTCCGCACTGTCGTCGCCTTTGCCAATACCGCCGGCGGTGTCATTCTCATCGGCGTCCAGGATCGCACCAGGGACATCCGCGGAGTCGCCGACCCTCTCGATCTGGAGGAGCGCGTGGTCAACCTGATCAGCGATTCGATCAAGCCTCGGCTTCTCCCGGACGTGGAGCTGCTGAACTACCGCAATCTCCAGGTTGTAGCGGTAGAGGTATTTCCCAGCCCGGCGCGTCCGCACTACTTGGCGCGCGCCGGGCTGCAACGCGGTACCTACGCGCGGGTTGGATCATCCAACCGGCTAGCCGACGCGGCATTGGTCGCGGAGATGCGCCGCTATGCCACCGGCGAGTCGTTCGACGAGGGACCACTACCCGCGCTCGACTCGGAAGCGGTCGACTTCCGAGCCGCTTCCGAGTCGTTCGCCCCGGCGCGGACTCTGGCGCGGCACAATCTGCCAGGACCCGTCTGGTCAAGCTGGTGTCTCGCGGACTCGTGCGCGAGGTGGGCACCGGGCTGCACGATCCCAAGCGGCGTTACATCGCCAGCCGCGCGGTCCTGGGCGACGGCTGACCGACGAGCTACACGAGTGCGCTGCGGGCGGCGGCGGCGATGCCGGCGGCGTCCAGGCCCTGCTCGGCGAGCAGCTCGGCGCCCTTGCCGGAGTGCGGCGTGCGGCGCACCGCCAGCACGTGCACCGGGGTGGCGGTGCCGCTGACGGCGACGGCGACCGCTTCGCCAAGACCGCCCTCGGGGAAGTGGTCCTCGGCGGTGACGATCGCCTCGGTGGCGGCGGCCGCTGCGCGCAGCCCCGCCTCGTCGAGCGGCTTGATCGAGTAGCAGTCGATTACCCGCGCCGCGATGCCCTCCGCCGCCAGCAGGTCGGCCGCGGCCAGCGCCTCGTGCAGGGTGACGCCGGCCCCGACCAGGGTTACCCGGTCGGCCAGCGAACTGCGCAGCACCTTGCTGCCGCCGAGCGCGAACTCTTCGTCGTTGCCGTAGATCACCGCCACGTCGGGGCGCGCGGTGCGCACGTAGGAGACGCCGTCGTGGTTGGCGCTGAGGCAGGTCAGCTTCTCCGCCGCCACGCCGTCGGCCGGGCACAGCACGGCGCTGCCGAGCACCGCGCGCAGCATCGACACGTCCTCCAGGCCCATCTGCGAGGCGCCGTCCTCGCCAATGGAGACGCCGGTGTGCGACCCGGCCAGCTTCAGGTTGGCGTGCGAGTGGGCGGCCATGCGGATCTGGTCGTAGGCGCGCGACAGGAAGGCGGCGAAGGTGGCCGCGAACGCGCGCTTGCCGCGCGCCTGCAGGCCGGTGGCGATGCCGATCATGTTCTGCTCGGCGATGTAGCACTCCACGCTGCGCTCCGGGAACGCGGCGAAGAAGGCGTCGGTAAAGGTGGAGTTCTTGACGTCGGCGTCGAGCACGAACAGGTCCGGGGCAGCGGCGCCGAGCTTGGCCAGGGCGGCGCCGTACGCCTTGCGGGTGGCGATCTTGGCGCCCTTCTCGTAGCTGGTGGTCAGCGTGAGCGGGCCGCCCGCGGCGGGACCGTTCGGAGCCGCGGCCGGCGCGCCGCCGACGGCGGGCAGCTCCGGCGTGCCGATGGCCGCGATGCGCGCCTGCACCTCGGCAAGCGCGGCGTCCTGCTGATTGTCCGGCACTGCCTTGCCGTGCATCGCCTCGTGGTCCTCCAGGAAGCTGACGCCCTTGCCCTTGACGGTGCGCGCCACGATGAAGCTCGGCCGGTCCGCGGCGCGTGCCGCGGCCAGGGCGGCCTGCAGCGCCGCCACGTCGTGGCCATCGCACTCGTGCACATCCCAGCCAAACGCGGCCGCCTTGGCGGCGTAACCGGCGCCGTCCCAGCCGAACAGCGTCGGGTCGCTCTGCCCGAGCCGGTTCATGTCCAGGATCGCGCACAGGTTGCTCACCCCGAGGTGGGGCGCCAGGTTCATCGCCTCCCACACCGAGCCCTCCGCCATCTCGCCGTCGCCGAGCAGCGCGTACACGCGCTGGCTTCCGCCGTCGTGGTTGATCGCCAGCGCCATGCCGATGGCGGCGGCCAACCCCTGGCCCAGCGAGCCGGTGGCTACCCGCACCCCCGGTGCGCGTCCGGGGATGGGATGGCCCTCGAGGCGGCTGTCGAAGTTGCGCAATTCGGCCAGCTCGGCTACCGGAATGGTGCCCGCCTCCGCGTAGGCGGCGTACAGCACCGGCGCGGCGTGGCCCTTGGAAAGCACGAATTCGTCGTTGGCGAGCGAATCGGGATCGCGCGGATCGTAGCGCATCTCGTCGAAGAACAGGACGCTCATGATTTCGGCGGCGGACATGCAGGTGGTGGGATGTCCGGAGGCGGAGGCGGAGGTCATGTTGATGGAGTGGACGCGCAGCATCTCGGCGCGGTATTGCAGGACGGCGGTATCGGTACTCATGTTCGGCTCCTTGATTGCGGGTAGTAGCGGCGGGGGCGGGGGGGGGCCAAGGGGCCGCGCCGGGCGGGGGGGCCCGGCGCCACGACCGGGGGGGGCGCGGCGGTGCACAATGCGACCGCGACGGCAGGGCGCCCACGGCACAGTATCGGGGCGGACCGTGCGCCGCAATGGGGGTGACGAATGGAGTACCGGCGACTGGGACGCACCGGCCTTGAGGTGAGCGTGATGTCGCTCGGCTGCGGGGGGCCGAGCCGGCTGGGGCTGAGCACCGGACGCACCACCGAACAGTCCGCGGCCGTGGTGCGGGCGGCGCTCGACGCCGGGGTGAACTTCATCGACACCGCCACCGCCTACCGTACCGAGCCGCTGGTGGCTGCCGGCCTGCGCGGCTGCCGCCGCGACCAGGTGGTGCTGTCGAGCAAGCGAGGGTTGCGCGCCGGCGACCGCCTGCTGACCGGCGCCGAGTTGGAGGAGGCGGTGGAGGCCAGCCTGCGGCGTCTCGACACCGACTACATTGACGTCTACCACCTGCACGGCGTCAGCGCGGAACAGTACGCGCACGCCCGCGACGAAATGGTGCCGGCGCTGCAGCGCATGCGGGATGCGGGCAAGGTGCGCTTCCTCGGCATCACCGAGCGGTTCGGCACCGACACCGGGCACCGCATGCTGCGCGACGCCCTCGCCGACGGCCACTTCGACGTGCTCATGGTGGGCTTCAACATGCTCAACCACAGCGCCCGCGGCGGCGTGCTGCGCGTGGCGGCCGACCGGGACATCGGGACCATGATCATGTTCGCCGTACGGCGCGCCTTCAGCCGTCCCGAGCGCCTGCGCGAGCTGCTCGCGGAACTGGCCGCGCGCGGCGAAGTGGACCGGGAACTCGCCGGCGCCGCCGATCCGTTCCGATTCCTGGCCGCCGAGTCCGACGATCTCGCCGACGCCGCCTACCGCTACTGCATCGACGAGCCGGGCGTCAGCACCGTGCTGTCGGGCACCGGCAACGTCGACCACCTGCGCGCCAACGTAGCCTCGTTCGCCCGCGGCCCGCTGTCCGCCGGCGCCCGCGCCCACATCGGGCGCCTGTTCGCCGGCGTCACCTCCGTAAGCGGCAGCTGACGCCGGTCACCGCCTGCGGTGACGAACAGCACGAGCAGACACAACGCCGGCATGCGCGCGGCAGTCAGTACAGTTGCGGCGGCGCTATGGTGGTGCGCAGCAGCGGACGGCCCTCCCACGGGATGGACACCGCCACCAGCGCCGCGGCGACGGCGATGAACAGCAGCGCGCGCAGCATCCGGCCGCGGCCGCCGCCGGCCTTGCGCGCGCGGATCCAGCCGGCATGCAGGACGCCGATGGCCAGCAGGTTGAGCACCGGATGCTCGACAAGGAACTGCCGCACCTGGCTGTCGCCCATTGCCTCGCCGAAGTTGGCGAACCCGAACTGCACGATGGGGCTGAGAAAGTAGAGGACCAGTCCGAGCAGAAACTGCAGGTCCCACACCCGGATCATCCACCGTCCGATGCCCTCGTCACCGTCGTTCCAGGGGCGGCCGCTCAGCAGGGCCGCCGCGTAGCGGAGCAGCACCAGGAGCACCAGCCCCAGCACCGCGTAGCGCAAGTAGGAGTGCACGGTCAGGATCGCGCTGTACATCACTTAGCCAATATCGCGGACCCGAGCGGGAATCGCCAACAATTCCGCGATCGGGCGGCTCAGGGAAGGCGCAACGGAATGTCGACCTCCGGGCCGCGGTGGGCCCGGTAGCTGGTCGCGGGCGCGCCGTCCTTGGACCTGTGCAGGTGCAGTCAAACCTCCCGGCACGGTGCGTCGACGACCAGCACGCGGAGGCCCGGGCCGTCGAGCGCCGCCGGCAGCGCGGCGGCCAGATCCGCCAGGCCGGCGCGCGCGGCGTGGCTGGCGCCGCAGGCGCGCGCCAGGGCAAGCATGTCCAACCGCGGCGCCGGCGTGCCGAGCGCGGAGCGTCCGCTGCCGGGGTGGGGCTGCCGCCCGGTGGTCACCGCCCCGGCATTGTCCGCCACGATCACGGCCAGGTCGGCGCCCTGCGCGTAAGCGTTGCACAGCGCCGGCAGCGCGGCGTGGAAGAATGCCGAGTCGCCGAACAACGCCACCGCGTCCTGGCCGGCGTGCAGCAGTCCGTGCGCCACCGCCGCCGCCGAGCCGAGCGCGTACTTGGCGCCCAGGCGCGGCGACTCGGCCGCCAGGCACCCGGGGTCGGCCACCAGCCAGGCGTCGCGTCCGCGGTTCGCCAGCCATGCCTGCACGGCATCGATCAGCGCGCCGAACGGACAGCCCGCGCAGTGGTTGCGCCGCGGCGGGCGTTCTTCCGCTTCGCCGGCCTCGGTGAATCGTGCCGACACCTCGATCCGCGGCGCAAAGCCAGCCACGGCAGCCGCGATCTGCCAGCGATACAGCTCGCCGCAGCGCGCCACGTCGCCGCTCAGCTTGCCGCGGATGCGCACATTGAGCCGCTCGGCGTGCGCCAGGGCGGCGATGCGCTCCTCCAGCCACGGCTCGTTTTCCTCCACCACCAGCACTTCGTCGTGCGCCGCCAGGAAGGCGCGCAGCGGCGCCGCGGGGAGCGGATAGATGCCGCCAAGCGCCAGCCGGCCAACGCCGCCAACGTCACCGACGCCGCCGGCGCTTCCGGCGCTTCCGGCCGCGTCCGCTGCATTCCCGATCACGTCGTTCAGCTTGCTGGTGCAGAACCCGGCGCTGACGATGCCGCGCCGCACATGGGTCTGCTCACCGCCGGCCGCGCCGGCGCGCGCGGCGCCCGGAGCCGCCGGGGTGGCGCGATTGAAGGCGGCGTCCGCCACCCAGGCCGCGGCCTGCCGCAGACGGCGGTGCAAATCGTGGTGCTTGGCCACCGCGTTGCCGGGATAGGGCACGTAGCGCAGCGGCTCGCGCACCACCGCGCCCTTGCGCACCTGCCAGTCCAGAGGAGCTTCGGCAAGGTCGCCGGCATCCGCCCGGCAGGTGTCGAAGCTGCGTGTGACCCGCACCACCACCGGCATCGCGTACCGTTCCGACGCCGCGAACGCCGCCTCCACCATGCGCAGGCCGGCGCGCGGCGTGTCCGGCTCCACCATCGGCAGTTCCAGCAGGTCGGCGAGCGCGCGCGTGTCCTGGTCGTTCTGCGAGCCGTAGGCGCCGGGGTCGTCGCCGAGGACGATGACCAGGCCGGCGGTCAGCGGGGTCAGGTTCAGCGCCATCAGCGGGTCCACCATCACGTTCATGCCGACGCTCTTGGTGCACACCAGGGAGCGCCGGCCGCCGAGGCTGGCACCGATGGCAACTTCCAGCGCGACGCGTTCGTTGGCGGACCACTCCAGGTGGCAGCCGGCTCCGGCTCCGGCGCGGCGCCACTCGATCAGCGCCGCCATGGTCGCCGAACTCGGCGAGCCCGGGTAGCCGGCAACGCAGCCAACCCCGGCGCGCGCGGCCCCGTAGGCCAACGCCTGCCCGCCGGTAAAGGTACGCGGTATGTGCATGACCTACTATATTCGGCTTGACCCAGGTCAGGGCAGGGTCAGCGAAATCGCGGCGTTGTCCGGGGATGCCGGCAATCCTCGTAGTCGTGGCTTGGCGCGCGGCGGCGACAGCGGCTAAGCTGCGCCGATGCCGAAGCCTGAGGCGGTCAACTGGGGCATTCTGGGACCGGGCCGCATAGCCCACCGGTTTGCCGAGGGACTGGGTCACGCGGCCGGGGCGCGCCTGGCGGCGGTGGGATCGCGCTCCGCCGAGCGCGCCGAGCGGTTCGCGGCGCAGCACGGGGCGGCGCGCGCACACGCCGGCTACGAGGCGCTGGCGGCCGATGCGGGCGTGGATGCGGTGTACGTGGCGACGCCCCACCCGCAGCACGCCGCCGCCTGCCTCCTGTGCCTGGAGGCGGGCAAGCCCGTGCTGTGCGAAAAGCCGCTTACCGTCAACGCCGCCGAAGCGCGCGCCGTCGCCGCCCGCGCGCGCGACTGCGGCATCCTGCTCATGGAAGGCATGTGGACGCGGTTCATTCCCGCCACGGTGGCGCTGCGCGAACTGATCGCGGCGGGCGAGATCGGCGCACCGCAGGTCATGCACGCCGACATTGGCTTTGCCAGCACGCCCGACCCGGCCAGCCGACTGTACGCCCCGGAACTGGCCGGCGGCGCCCTGCTCGACATCGGCGTGTACGGCGTGGCATTCGCGTCCATGCTGCTCGGCTCGCCGGCGAACGTCACCGCCAGCGCCCACATCGGGACCACCGGCGTCGACGAGCGCACCGCGGTATCATTAAGTTACCCGAGCGGCGCGGTCGCCGCGCTCACCTGCTCGATCACTACCAGCTCGCCGCACCTGGCATGCGTGACCGGCGGCGACGGCTACGTGACGGTGGGGCCGCCATTCTGGCACGGCGACCAGCTCACCGTGTACCGCGGCGGCGCGGACCCGGATGAGCGCAGCTACCCGATAACCGGCAACGGCTTCAACTATGAGGCGGAGCACTTCATGGAGTTGATCCGGGCCGGCGCCCGCGAGTCGCCGCTGATGCCGCTGGCCGAGTCGATCGCCATCAGCGAAACGCTCGACGCGGCGCGCCGCTGCATCGGCCTGCGCTATCCGTTCGAAGAGAGAGCCACCTGATTGAGAGACGCTGCATGATCTACCAAAAAATAGACGGACTGGACAAACCCCTGGCGCGAGTCATTCAGGGCACCATCATGCTCAGCCGCGACCGGCTCGAGGCGGGCTTCGCACTGCTCGACGGCGTGTTTGAGCAGGGCGGGACCACGTTCGATACGGCGCACGGCTACGGCGGCGGCGACGCCGACCGGGTGCTGGGCCTGTGGATGGAGGCGCGCGGCAATCGCGACCAGGTGGTGATTGTCGGCAAGGGCTGCCACCACAACATGGACCGCCGCCGCGTAACGCCGTATGATCTCGCTTCTGACCTGATGGATTCCCTGGCGCGCCTGCGAACCGATCACGTCGACCTGTACTTGCTGCACCGCGACGATCCGAGTGTGCCGGTGGGGCCGATCATGGACGCCTTCGCCGACCACCAGGAGGCGGGCCGCATCCGCGCGTTCGGCGGCTCCAACTGGACCCCGAAGCGTATCCTGGAGGCCAACGCCTACGCCGACGAGCGCGGCCTGCCGCAGATGCGCGCCAGCAGTCCCAACTTCAGCCTGGCGGTGCAGCGCCAGGAGCCGTGGCCGGAGTGCATTTCGATAAGCGGCCCGGACGGCGCCCAGGATCGCGACTGGTACCGCCTCACCCAGATGCCGCTCCTGGTGTGGTCCAGCCTGGCCGGGGGTTTCTTCTCCGGCGCCCTGCGCCGCGACAACCTGGACACGTTCGACGATTACTTCATGAAACTGAGTGCCGACACCTACGGCACCGAAGACAACTTCCGCCGCTACGATGCGGCCAGGGAGATCGCCGGGGCGCGCGGCGTCAGCGTGGCTCAGGTGGCGCTCGGCTACCTGTTCGGCACCGGTCTGAACGTGTTTCCGCTGGTGGGGGCGCGTACCGCAGAGGAGTTCGCCGCCAGCGCGCAGGCCGCCGAGTTGAACCTGACGGCGAACGAGATGGCCGCCCTGGAACTGGAATCCGCGTGAACAGGAAACGCGCAAGGTGGGTATGCAGATGAGTCCCGACGTGTTGCACGAGAACGAAGGCAAGATCGACGCCGGCATCGAGACCGGAACCGGCAACGGGCAAGCGCCGGCCGCCGGCGTGCCGGCCGCCGTGGACAACCGCAACGGCAGCGGCGCCGCCGCAACGCCGATGCCGGCGGAAGAACTGAACGAGTGGATCGAGTCGTTCGAATACGTGATCCGCTCCGGCGGCTCGGCCAGCGCTCACTTTCTGCTGAACGAGCTGGAGCGATACGCCCACCAACGCGGCATGGCAGTGCCGTTCTCCGCCAACACCCCGTACGTGAACACCATTCCACGCTCCCGGCAGCCGGCGTTTCCCGGCCGCCGCGAGATCGAGCGCCGCATCAAGTCGATCATCCGCTGGAACGCCATGGCAATGGTGGTGCGCGCCAACAAGGCCTCCGACAACATTGGCGGCCACATCTCCTCGTTCGCCTCCGGCGCCACCCTGATCGAGGTTGCCCAGAACCATTTCCTGCGCGGCCCGGATGCGCCCGGCGGCGGCGACATTGTCTACTTCCAGGGCCACTCGGCGCCCGGCATGTATGCGCGCGCCTACCTGGAGGGCCGCCTCAGCGAACGGCAACTGGAGAACTTCCGCCGCGAACTCGGCGACGGCGGCGGGCTGTCCTCCTATCCGCACCCGTGGCTGATGCCCAATTTCTGGTTCTCGCCGTCGGTGTCGATGGGGCTGACGCCGATCATGTCGATCTACCAGGCGCGCTTCAACCGCTACCTGCACGACCGCCGCCTGCACGACACCTCGGCGCAGAAGGTGTGGGCGTTTCTCGGCGACGGCGAGATGGACGAGCCGGAGTCGCTCGGTTCGATCACGCTTGCCGCGCGCGAGAAGCTGGACAACCTGGTCTGGGTGATCAACTGCAACCTGCAGCGGCTCGACGGACCGGTGCGCGGCAACGGCAAGATCATCCAGGAGCTGGAGGCGGCGTTCCGCGGCGCCGGCTGGAACGTGATCAAGGTGATCTGGGGCGAAGACTGGGATCCGCTGCTGGAGAGCGACACCGACGGCGTGCTGGTGCGGCGCATGAACGAGACGGTGGACGGCCAATACCAGAAGTACACGGTGGCCAGCGGCGACTACATCCGCCAGGACTTCTTCGGCGCCGATCCGCGGCTGCTGGAGATGGTCCGAAACCACTCCGACGACCAGCTCCGCAAGCTGCGCCGCGGCGGCCACGATCCCGAGAAGGTGTATGCCGCCTACCAGGCCGCGGTGCAGCATCGCGGCGCCCCGACGGTGATCCTGGCGCAGACCATCAAGGGCTACGGCCTCGGCGAAGGCGGCGAGGGCAAGAACGTCACCCACCAGCAGAAGAAGCTGAACGAGGACGAGCTGGCCACCTTCCGCACCCGCTTCGGCATTCCGATTTCCGACGACCAGGTGGCCAAGGCGCCGTTCTACCGGCCGCCCGACGACAGCGAGGAGATGCAGTACCTGCACCAGCGGCGCCACGCCCTCGGCGGCTACCTGCCGCACCGCGAGCCGCAGGCGCCGCCGCTGCCCGCGCCGCCGGCGGAGCTGTTCGACGAGTTCTACGCCGGCACCGACGAGCGCAAGGTATCGACCACCATGGTGTTCGTGCGCATCCTCTCCAAGCTGCTGCGCGACAAGGAGCTGGGCAAGCTGCTGGTGCCCATCGTGCCGGACGAGGCGCGCACCTTCGGCATGGAGGCGCTGTTCCGCCAGGTGGGCATCTACAGCAGCCTCGGCCAGTTGTATGAACCGGTGGACCGCGAGAACCTGCTCTACTACCGCGAGGCCACCGACGGCCAGGTGCTCGAAGAGGGCATCACCGAGGCGGGCTCGTTCTCCAGCTTTATCGCCGCCGGCACCGCCTACGCCACCCACGGCATCAACGTCATCCCGTTCTACATCTTCTACTCGATGTTCGGCTTCCAGCGCGTGGGCGACCTGATCTGGGCGGCCGCCGACATGCGCGCCAAGGGGTTCTTCCTCGGCGGCACCGCCGGGCGCACCACCCTGAACGGGGAGGGGCTGCAGCACCAGGACGGCCACAGCCACGTCGCCGCCCTGAGCGTCCCCAACCTGAAAGCGTACGATCCCGCCTACGCGTTCGAGCTGGCGGTGATCATCCGCGACGGCATCGAGCGCATGTTCGTGAAGCAGGAAAGCCTGTTCTACTACCTGACCGTGATGAACGAGAACTACGCCATGCCGGCGATGCCGGAAGGTGCCGAGGAAGGGATCCTGCGCGGCATCTACCGGCTGGCGCGCTCGTCCGCCGGCGCGGACAAACCGCGCGCGCACCTGCTCGGCAGCGGCACCATCCTGAACGAGGCGCGCGCCGCCGCCGAATTGCTGGCGGGCTACGGCGTTGCGGCCGACGTATGGAGCGTGACCAGCTACAAGGAGCTGTACAACGACATCAACGAGGTGGAGCGCTGGAACGCGCTGCATCCGGGCGAGCAGCGGCAGAGCTTCCTGCAGCAGGCGTTCGCCGGCGAGCGCGGCGTGTGCGTGGCGGCCTCCGACTACCTGAAGATCCTGCCGCGCGCGCTGGCGCCGCACCTGCCGGGGCCGCTGGCGGCGCTGGGCACCGACGGCTTCGGGCGCAGCGAGACGCGCGAGGCGCTGCGCGACTTCTTCCAGGTCGACGCCCGCCACATCGCGGTGTCCGCGCTCAGTGCCCTGGCTGCCGACGGCGAGGTGAAGCCGGATGTGGTCGCAAAGGCCATCGCCGACCTCAACATCGAGGCGGACGCGCCGAGCACTTTGACCCGGTAACCTCTTACAGAACTCTAACGGTTACCTGTTGAAACGCTAAACAGCCCGGCCCACCTTCGAGGCATCCAATTCGAAGGAGGACAACTCTTGTCTCACTCAACTCTGTTCGCGCGCAGCGCCGGCCTGTTGCTGGCGCTGGCGTTCCTGGCGACCGGCACCCTGGCGGTGGCCAACGCGGCCGGCGAGGACGGCGGCGCCGCCTGGTCGTTCATCACCGAGGAATCCGACGACCCGATGCTGCCCGGCATCAACCCGCTCGACGTTCCCGGCAACATCGTCACCGCCGGCAGTTCCACCGTGTTCCCGCTGTCCGAACGCATGGTGGAGCGGTTCAAGGATGAAGGCTTCGCCGGCAACATCAGCGTCGACAGCATCGGCAGCGGCGCCGGCTTCGAGCGGTTCTGCTCCAGCGGCGAGACCGACATCTCCAACGCCAGCCGTCCGATCAAGGGCGCCGAGGTGACCAACTGCCAGGCAATCGGCCGCGAGCCGATCGAGATTCGCGTCGGCACCGATGCGCTCGCCGTCGTGGTCAGCCGTGACAACACCTTTGCCGACAACGTCAGCATGGAGCAACTGAACGCCCTGTTCAGCACCGCCGCCAACTGGAGCGACATCAATCCCGACTGGCCGGCCGAGCCGATCCAGCGCTTCATTCCCGGCACCGACAGCGGCACCTTCGACTACTTCGTGGAAGAGGTGTTCGACGAGGACGAGGAGCCGATCCTGAGCGCCGGCAACCTGCAGATGAGCGAGGATGACAACATCCTGGTGCAGGGCGTCCTCGGCGGCCCCTACTCGGTCGGATTCTTCGGCTACGCCTACTACGCCGAGAACGCCGACAAGCTGAACGTGCTCAACATCGACGGCGTCGAGGCGAGCACCGAGAGCGTCGACGATGCCTCCTACCCGCTCGCCCGTCCGCTGTTCATCTACACCACCGCAGACATCATGATGGAGAAACCGCAGGTGGCCGCGTTCGTGAACTTCTACCTGACTTACGTCAACGAGGAAGTGATCGACGTCGGCTACTTCCCGGCCAACCAGGCCGCGCTCGACGCCGCCAAGCAGGCCTGGCTCGACGCCGTGGCCGCCGGAAATTAGCAGCAGGCATGGCTCTTCCGGGAGCCCATCGATTGACGCCCCGGCCCGCGGCCGCCCCTCCCCCGCCCCGCGCCCCCCCCTCCCAGGGCCCGCGGCGGGGCTGCGGCGCCCCGATGAAGCGCGTACTGGTGCTGTGCACCGGCAACTCGTGCCGTTCGCAGATGCTGCACGGCTACCTGGCCCAGGATCGGTCGCTTGAGGTGGCGTCCGCCGGCGTCGACCCGCACGGCCTCAACCCCGGCGCCGTGGCCGCCATGGCGGAGGTCGACATCGACATCTCCCACCACACCTCCAACCACATCGACGAGTACCGCGGCCAGCCGTTCGACCTGGTGGTGACGGTGTGCGACGACGCCCGCGAACGCTGCCCGGTACTGCCCGGCGCCCGCCGCCACCTGCACCGCAGCTTTCCCGACCCCGCCCGGGCCACCGGCACCGAAGACCAAATCCGTGCCGCCTTCCGCACCACCCGCGACCAGCTCGCCGCCTTCGCCGCCACCCTGCGCAGCGACTTGGAATAGTCCACGGGCCGACGGTCAACTACGGCTGGTGTGGCGGATGAGGCGGCCGGTGAGGCCGGCGAGCAGCGCGCCGCCGACGGGGCCGACGAGGTAGATCCACAGGTATTGGAGCGGTTCGACGGCGAACAGCGCCGGGGCCAGGGAGCGCGCCGGGTTCATGGAGGCGCCGCTGGTGGGGCCGGCGAACCAGATTGCCAGCGCCACGACCGCGCCGACCGCCAGGCCGGAGGAGGGCTGCCGGTTGATGCGCTCAGCGCCGGGGGCGGCGTTCAGGAAGCCGATCACGCCCAGGATCACGAACATCAGGAAGAAGGTGAGGATCACCTCCATCGCCACCGACGGCGCCGCCGGGATGGCCGGCACGTGGGCGCCCATCAGGCCGCGGTCCTCCGGCAGCAGCAGCCACAGGGCGAAGCTGGCCAGCACCGCACCGGCGACCTGGCTGCCGATGTAGGGCGCCACCAGGCGGCCCGGCAGGCGGCCGACGCTCCAGAAGCCGATGGTCACGGCGGGGTTGAAGTGGGCGGCGGAGATGTCGCCCACCGCGTAGATCATCGCCGCCACCACCAGGCCCGGCGCCGCGGCCACGCCGATGTGGGTAACCACGCCGCCGGACAGGTCGTTGACCATGATCGAGCCGGTGGCCGCGAACACGAGCGCGAAGGTGCCCACCACCTCCGCCAGGAGCGCATCGGGACGAAAATCAGACTGCACGGGACTCCCTTTGGACCAACAGCCTGCGCAGCGGCGCTTAGGCTTCTGTTAGGCCTCCATTAGGGTTGTGTGATTGCGCCGCTGGGGGTGCGGGCACTATCATCACCGCACTTGTGACTCCAAGGAGGAAATTGGACATGCAAACAAGGAAGGACCGCGCCGCGGTCACGCTGATCGCCGCGCTGGCGGCCCTGTTGGCGGCGCTGCCGGCGTTCGGCGGCGCCGAGGGCGAGACGGCGGCGGCGGAAGAAATCAAGATCCCGATGCTGTTCCGGGAGGGCGGCAACGACGCCAACACGGTGATGTACCGCGGCTTCATTGACGGTTTCAACGAGCAGTACGACGGCCAATACGAGCTGGACATCGAGTGGGTACCCGGCATGGCGGAGGAGATCCGGCTGAAGCTGAAGGCGCTGAACTCGGCGCGCAACCTGCCCGCGGTGGTTACCAACCTTGCCCCGGAGGCGGCGTTCGCCGAGGCGCTGATGCGCGACGGCCGGCTGATGGACCAGAAGCCGTACCTCGATGCCGACCCGGAGTGGCAGAAGGTGGTGTTCCCGGAAAGCGTGGAATTCAACACCGACGCCGAGGGCAGGATGTTCACCTCGCCGTCCACCGGCGCGCCCTACATCGGCATCTACTACAACAAGGAGATGTTCGCCGAGGCGGGCATCGACCAGTTCCCGACCACCTGGGATGACTTCTTCGCGGCGTGCGAAGCGCTGCAGGCGGCCGGTTTCACGCCGCTGTCGCTGCACACCACGGAGACTGGCTGGATTACCAAT
Source organism: Spirochaetaceae bacterium bin103 (assembly GCA_002238925.1). Taxonomy (GTDB): domain Bacteria; phylum Spirochaetota; class Spirochaetia; order SZUA-6; family Bin103; genus Bin103. Next base: position 56,104 of record MPNH01000003.1, read on the forward strand.
CTGCTGCTCACCACCTACCTGGGCCGCACCCAGGAGGGCCGTGACTTCATGGACATCCGCTACCCGACCGACGAATTCACCTCGGAGATCTTCGTCGACGCCGTGCGCATGGTCGAGCGCCTGTACGAGTACACCACCGCGGACGCGATCGGCGGCACCTACGCGCTCGCGGCCAACCACTTCTCCATCTCCGACACGGCGATGATTGCCAACGGCCCGTGGATGATCTCCAGCTTCAGCGACACCCAGTACTCGCCGGAGGGCTTCGAGAACAAGGTGGGCTACGGGCGGTTCCCGAACGACCTGATGATTTCCAACCTGGGCCGCGAGTATGGCCGCGGCGTGTCGATGGACCACGACCTGGCGGTGCGCGAGGGCGCCGTGGAGTGGATCAAGTTCCTGGCCAGCCGCGACAACATCGCCCAACAGGCAATCGCGCTCGGCCACCTGACCCACCTGGTGCCGCTGAACGACGACGAAAAGGCGGGCCTCGGGCCGGTCAACGTGGAGTACTTCAACGCGGTCGAGGGGGTAAAACTGACCATTCCCTGGTTCCAGGCGCAATGGGACCCGATCAACCAGGGCGAGACCATCGTGAGTCAGCTCCCCGCGCTGCTGTACGGCGAGATCACGGCAGAGGAGTACGCCGCCAAGCTCGCGGAATCGGCAAAGGAGTACCGGGCATCGTTGTAGCCTGCCGTACAGCCTGCCCGTTCGCGGTGTAGCCGCGCCGGTACCCGTGCCGCGCCCGGTACCGGCGTGGCACGGACCGGCGGCGGGCGCGGTGGGCGCACCAACGCCTTGATTGACCGATGATCAAGCCCGGACGCCTGTGGATTGTCCTGTTCCTGCTGCCGGCGCTGGCGATGTTCCTGCTGGTCTACCTGGGACCGCTGGCCACGGCGGTAACCACCAGCTTCACCAAGTGGAACGGGATGCAGGCGCCGCGCTTCATCGGCCTGGACAACTACCTGCGGCTGGCCGCCAGCGCCAAGTTCCAGGCGGCGTTCGGCAACACCATCAAGTGGGTGCTGGCGGCGGCGTTCATCCACGTGCCGTTCGGCGTGCTGGTGGCGCTGGTGCTGTTCAAGCGCCCGCGCGGCTGGCGCTTTACGCGCGCCGTGTTCATGATTCCGAACGTGCTCGGATGGACCGCCCTGTCGATCCTGTTCATGTTCATCTACCTGCCCGACGCCGGCATCCTGAACGGGCTCATCCAGTCGCTCGGGTTCAGCGACTTCAACCGCAACTGGCTGTACGAGCCGGGCAGCGCGTTCACCGCGGTGACGCTGATCTGGCTGTTCTTCGCCGCCGTGATCACCCTGATCACGATGTCGGAGCTGATGGCGATTCCGGAGTCGCTGGCCGATTCGGCGCGCATCGACGGCGCGAGCCCGCTGCAGATCGACCTGTACATCAACCTGCCGATCATCTGGCCAATTGTCGGCACCGGTATCATCATCGCCGTGACCTCGGTGCTGAAGGCGTTCGAGATCATCTTCCTCACCACCGGCGGCGGGCCCGGTGACCGCACCATCAACATCTCGGTGATCATGGTGAACCGGCTGCTCAACAGCCAGGAGTATGGCTACGCCAACGCGCTGGCGGTGGTGCTGCTGCTCATGGGCATGGCGGCGATCCTGCTGGTGCAATGGCTGTTCCGCCTCGGCAGAGGCTATCGTGATCAGTAGACCGCCGGCACCCGCCGGCACGGCAATTACCTTGCCCGCGCCGTTACGGATTCGGCTTGGCGCAGGCTACCGTGAGTAGCGGAGCCGCCGCCCGCGTCGGCATTGCCACGCCGGGTCAACGCATCGCGGCCGGCGCAGCCGCCCTGTTCCGCTACGCGGTAATAGGATTCGTGGTCGCCATCTCGGTGCTGCCCCTGGTATGGGTGGTAATCTCGTCGCTGGAAACCAACGCCGAGATCCTGTCGTCGGCGCTCAACCTGCCGGCGGCGCCATCGCTCAAGGGCTATGCGACGGCGTTCCGCTTCGCGCGCCTGGACCTGAAGTTCGTCACCTCGCTGATCGTGGCCGTGTCCACCACCACCGTCTCCCTGCTGATCTACTCGCTGGCCGCGTATGCCCTGTCGCGCTTCCGCTTCCGCCTGCGCACGCTGGTGTTCACGCTGCTGATTTCGTCGATCCTGATCCCGGTCAACACCATGGTGCAGCCGGTGTACGAAATGGTGCTGCGGCTGGGCCTGTACGACACCAAGGCGGCGCTGATCCTGGTGTACACCGGGTTCTCGATGCCGCTGTGCCTGTTCGTGCTGCGCAGTTACATGATGCACCTGCCCTACGAGATGGAGGAGTCCGCCTACCTGGAGGGGGCGAGCGTGCCGCGCACCTTCTGGCAGATCATGCTGCCGTTGACCCAGCCGGCGCTGGTCAGTTCGGCGGTGCTCACCTTCCTGGGTTCGTGGAACGAGCTGCTGTACGCGCTCCTGCTCACCTCCTCCGAGCACAACCGCACCCTGCCGCTGGCGATGCGCTACTTCATGCAGCAGTTCACCTTCGACTTCTCGGCCATGTTCGCCGCCCTGGTAATCTACGTGGTGCCGTCGATCATCCTGTACGTCGTCCTGCAGGAGCAGATCATGTCCGGCATCGCCGCCGGCGCCATCAACGAGTAGCAGTTAAGGAGCCGGTGCCGGTGCCGGGGCCGCCGGTGCCGGGAAAGGCTTGACAATAAATGATATTCAATTATCATTAATCGAACGGCCCGGTGCTCGCACCGCTGCTCCAGGAGGACAATTTGGACAAGCCCCGAAACATACCGGTAACGATCCTTACCGGCTTCCTCGGTTCCGGCAAGACGACTCTGCTGAACCGGATCTTGAGTGAGGAGCACGGCAAACGCATCGCCGTGATCGAAAACGAATTCGGAGAGGTCGGCATCGACCAGGCGCTCGTCATCAACGCGGACGAGGAGATCTTCGAGATGTCGAACGGATGCATCTGCTGCACGGTGCGCGGAGACCTGATTCGCGTGCTTGGCAACCTGATGAAGCGTCGCGACAAGTTCGACTACGTGTTGGTGGAGACCACCGGGCTCGCCGACCCCGGTCCGGTGGCTCAAACCTTCTTCATGGACGACGAGATTCGCGCGGAGTTCGCGCTGGACGGGATCGTCACGCTGGTCGACGCGGCGCACGTGGAGCAGCAGATCGGCCGAAACGACGAGAGCGCGGAACAGATCGCGTTCGCGGACGTCCTGGTTCTCAACAAGACTGACCTCGTCGACGGCGACGCGATCGACAGGATCGAGGCTCGCGTCCGGGACATGAACCGAATGGCGCGAGTCATCCGTAGCGAGCGGGCGGACGTGTCGGTCGATACGGTACTCAACCTCGGCGCCTTCGACCTGGACCAGGTGCTCGAGCGTCGTCCCACCTTCCTCGAGCCGGAATACCCGTTCGAATGGACTGGCGTCTATTCGCTCGACGCCGGCCGCTACGAACTCAGCCTGGCAGATGGACCTGATCCGGCGATGTCTCTCGTCATTGTGCCCGGCCAGGGCACGGATGACGCGGCACTGCGCGAGAGTGCGGAGTGGTGTGTGCGCCGGTACGCCGAACCTGCGGATGTCGTTTCCCCGGCGGGCGAAATTGCCGCCGGAAGGCACCTGAGCCTGCAGCTCGACTCCCCGGGGCGCAAGTCGTTCTTCCTGGCGGTCGATACGCAGGCGAGGGTCGGCCTCTACGCCCAGCACAGCGCGGAGGAATTCGATCTGCAGTTGACCAGGGCGAACGGCGAGGCGGTTCCCGCCGAGGTGGAGCGAACCTGGGTCGCGCAGCATGAGCACGACGACGAGGTGGGCTCGATCGCAATCGAGACGGAGGGCGACGTCGATCCCAACAAGCTCAACAAATGGCTTTCCGAACTGCTCTTTGAACGCGGGGTGGACATCTTCCGAATGAAGGGCTTCATCAGTCTTGCGGGCGAGTCGCGGCGCTTCGTTTTCCAGGGCGTTCACATGCTCTTCGACGGCCAGCCGGATCGTCCGTGGGGGGACGCGCCCCGCCGCAATCAGCTCGTATTCATTGGCCGCAACCTCCACGAGCAGTCCATGCGGCAGGGTTTCGAGGCATGTCTGATTTGACCGCGGACAGCCCCGAGGGTGTTCTTCGCCCGGGCTGGTCTGCGCGCGTCGACGACTACCCCATCGCCGGTGGCTGGACCCTGCGCGGTGAGGCGCTTGTGGTCGGTGATGCCGCGGGTGGCGTCTACGCGTTCGACGGCAAGTCCGGCGCGACCATCTGGGCGCAGCGCGGAGTCCATGAAGGCGGAGTGCTCGCGGTGGCGATTCACCCAAGCCAACCGGTGTTCGCTACGGGCGGACAGGACGGCCGGGTCCTGCTCTGGAGTGCCGCGGAAGGTCGGACAAGCCTGGCTGTCGACGTCGGGAGCGGTTGGGTGGAGAACGTGGCATGGTCGCCGGACGGAAAGCGGCTGGCGGTATCCTGCGCCCGGCAGGTTCACGCCTATGGCGCGGACGGCGCGAAAATCTGGCGATCTGATGATCATCCGAGTACCGTCAGCGCTATCGCGTGGTCCAGCCCGGAGGAACTCGCGTCGGCCTGTTACGGTCGGGTGACGTTCTTCGACGCGTCCGGCGGAAAGCCTGGCCAGAAGCTGGAGTGGACGGGTTCCCTGGTGTCGATGGTGCTGAGCCCGGACGGGGATATCGTGGCCTGCGGAAGCCAGGACAACTCGGTGCATTTCTGGCGCCGCTCCACGGAGCAGGACTCGATGATGTCGGGATATCCCGCCAAGCCGTCGGCCCTGGCCTTCGACGGCACCGGCACCCTCTTGGCCACCGGCGGCGGGGAGGCGGTGACGGTCTGGAGCTTCCAGGGACGTGGTCCCGAAGGCACCCGGCCCGGCGTTCTGGACCTTCATGCTGAAACCGTTACCACGCTCTCCTTCGCTCGCCGCGGGATGCGCCTGGCCTCGGGAGGCAGGGACGGCGTCGTCGCGGTGTGGTCGCTTGGGCGCGGTGGGAAGGGCGATGCGATAGGAGCTGCGCCTGTGGCGGATGTGGTCGGCGACGTGTACTGGCGGCCAGATGGACACGCGCTTGCTGCACTCGACGCTCAGGGTGGCGCGACGGTTTGGCAGGTGATGGCACGCGCATGAATGCTCAGACCAAACGCATCCGCGAGACGCTCGGCAGATGCGAACCAATGGCTACGGCCCGAGGGCGCGTTCTCGGGCAGGTCTTGGTGTGCGAAGGCTGTTGCTGCGGTCGGACGGACAAGGGGTTCGCGCCGGTCCCCCGCGACTGGATCAAGCAGCAGTGGAAAGACGAGAAGCTCAACAAGTCGGTGCAACTGACGATCTCCGGGTGCCTGGGTCCGTGCGATCTGGCCAATGTCGTCTGTGTCGTCTCGCCCAAGGGGCTGCAGTGGTTGGGAGGCCTCCAGGAACAGTGGCAGTTCGACTTGCTCCTGGATTGGGCGCGAGCCTCTCGCGATGCGGGGATGTTGCTCGAATTGCCGGCTGAACTGCGCCGCCACCGGTTTGTGCGGTTCGCTGTTGAGCATGGCATTCTTGCAGATGCCGGTGGCCTGCCGGTCGCGCAGGTTTGCCACGAACACTGCTGCGCCGCGGTTCCGGAACCGCGGCAGGTGGCCGGGATGCACGCGCGGCGCGGGTAACGTCCGATCCGCCTCCGGTGCAGGTGTGGCCGCGGCTGTCGACGGCGGCGGGCGGCCGTGGTATCAGTGACCCTCGATGCCGAAGCAACCGAATATTCTCGTACTGCTCGCCGACCAGCTCCGCTACGATGCGTTGAGCTGCAACGGCGCCCCGGTGTGCCGCACCCCGGCCATGGACGCGGTGGCCGCGGCGGGAGTGCGGTTCAGCAGCGCCTTCACGCCGATTGCGCTGTGCACGCCGGCGCGCGCCTCGCTGCTGACCGGGCGCTATCCGCACAACCACCTGCAACTGTCCAACATCGGCAACTTCAACGGCGTGTTCGACGACCGGCTCATCGGTCAGCCCACGCTGCTGTCGCGGCTCGCCGGCGCCGGCTACCGCGTCGGCTACGCCGGCAAGTGGCACCTGCCGCGCGAAGGCGACGGCGCCATGTGGGGGGTGGAGCGCTGGCATACGCCCGGCGAGTGGTCCCGCCCGCTGGCGCAGGACGGCTACGACTTCGCCCGCAACGAGGTGCAGCGCCTGGAGTGGGGCGGGGCCGCGCCGTTCGCCGGGCGCAACACGCTGCCCGCCGAGCGCACCCAGGAAGCGTGGACGGCGGACCGCGCCATCGAGATGGTCGATGCGTTCGGCGGCGGTGACGCGCCGTTCCTGGTGTTCGCCTCCTTCTTCGGCCCCCACTTCCCGTACGCGGTGCCGGCGCCGTGGGACACCCGGTACGACCCAGCCGACGTACCGCGCCCGGCCAACTTCGACGAGCGGTTCGCCGGCAAGCCGCTCATCCAGCAGAAGGAACTGCTGCGCTGGAACGCCGCCCACCTCACCTGGCCCGACTGGCAGCGGGTGCTCGCCGCCTACTGGGGCTACTGCAGCTTCGTCGACCACCAGATGGGCCGCGTGCTCGAAGCGCTGGAGCGCTCCGGGCTGCGCGACGACACCATCGTGGTGGTGACCGCCGACCACGGCGACATGGTCGGCAGCCACCGGCTGTTCAACAAAGGCTTCCACATGTACGAGGAGACCCACCGCATACCGCTGTTGGTCGCCGGCCCCGGCGTCGAACGCGGCGCCGCCGCCGAGGCCTTCGCCAACCTGGTCGACCTGGCCCCCACCCTGCTGGAGCAGGCCGCCGCCGAGCCGCTGTCCGGCGCCGACGGGCGCTCCCTGGCGCCGCTGCTCGCCGGCAGCACGCCGCCCGACTGGCCGGACGACGTGTTCGCCGAGTTCCACGGCTACGAGACCACCCTGTACAGCGCGCGCATGATCCGCACCGCCGACTGGAAGTACGTCTACAACCCGGCCACCGAGGACGAGCTGTACGACCTGCGCTCCGACCCCGGCGAGCTGCACAACCTGGCAGCCATGGTCGCCTACGGCCACGTCCTGCGCCGCATGAAGGCGCGCCTGGTTGCCCGCATGCGCGCAACGGGAGACAGTCTGGCAGCCGAAAACGCCTGGCAGGCCAACTCCTACGACCTCTTCCTCTCCGCCCGCGAATGCTGACCGCCCACCCGTCGCAGGCCAGGAGACGCAGCGACAGCGCGGCCCACCAGGACACAATAGATATTTTGCCAAGATATCTATTGCCAAAATATCTATTGTCGTTTACTGTTGGGGCAGCCTCGCATGCGGAACATTATCGGGCAGCCAGTGGCAGGCGACGATCTCTATGGCCGTGAGTACGAACTCGACCGCCTCTGGGAACAACTCGAACAGGGCGAGCATATTCTGATGCTCGCGCCGCGGCGTGTAGGCAAGACCAGCCTGATGCTGGAACTCGAAAATGCGCCACGGGCGGGTTGGGACGTCATCAACGTCGACGTTCAGGGCGGCGAGGGTCCAGAAGACTGCTTCGCGGCGATACTCGCCAAGCTCGCAGCTGACTCCCGGTACCGGACTCGCTTCGAGGCGATTCCATTTTCGAGCACAATCAAGAGAGTCGTCGAAGGCATGTCGGCCAACGTCGACGTCGGTGTCCTGCGCGTCGAGCTCAAGCGGGCGATCGGCAGCGAGTGGGACCGGGTCGCGGCGCAACTGCAGGCACGGCTGACGAATCTGCCGGACTCTGCCGAACGGTTGCTGGTCATTCTGGACGAGTTGCCAATCCTGATCTCACGAATGCTTCGATCGGGCGGCGGCAAGAGCAATGCCGATCTGCTACTGGCCCGACTTCGGCAGTGGCGCCAAGCGCCTGAATTGCGAGGCAGGGTCCACACGCTCGTCGGCGGCTCGATAGGACTCGAAGGACTATTGCGGCGTGTGGGGCTCTCGGCATCGATCAATGACCTCGTGCCATTCCGCGTGGATCCGTGGGAGCGGTCCATCGCCATTCGATTCCTCGAAAGGCTGGGGCGCGATGTCGGCTTCGGTCTTGATGACGAGTCGATCATCCGGATCCTGGACTTGCTGATGGATCCCGTTCCGTATCACATACAGCTCTTCTATTCGTCGCTCCGTGATGCGTGCAGAGGAGATCCCTCGCGCGTTTCTCGGGACGTCATCGATCGCTGTTTTGAGGAGCAACTCGCCGGCGAAAGCGGAACTGCCCACCTGGACCACTACTATACGCGCCTTGAATTCGCCTTTGACGGGCAAGAGTTGGAACTGGCGCACGCGATCCTCGAATCCGCCTGCACGAGCCGAGCCGGTGCGCGCCTGGCAGCCATCGGCGCCATGAGGCGGGGGCGCGAGCAGATAATCCGTTCGGTGCTGCGCGATCTGAAGGCCGACGGCTATGTGCGGGAGATGGGACGCCGTGTGGTGTTTCGGTCGAATCTCTTGCGCGTTTGGTGGCGAAAACACCACGTCCGAGGTGATAATCGATGATCCGAAGACGGCTTTACAACCCGGCCCATCTGACTCCCGCTGAACTGAAGGACTCATTCGTCGCACGGCAGGACACCCTCGCGGAGATGCTCCGGGTGATCGGTGAGCAGACGCCGGGCCATCCATGCCAGCACATGATGCTCATCGGACCCCGCGGCATGGGAAAGACAACGCTCGGGCTGCGGTTCCTGTACGCGATCGAGGATGACTCCGAGCTCAGCGAGCGCTGGCAGCCTGTGGCCTTCCACGAGGAGAGCTATGGAATCGTCAACCTGGCCGATTTCTGGATCCACGCTCTACGTCACTTGACCCGTGCCACCGGGGAGTCTCGGTGGGAGGAGAGGGCGGTAGCGATCACGGACGAAGGAGACCAGGAACGGGTCGCCGCGTATGCGCTCGCCGAGCTCACCGACTGCAGCCGGGAGAGTGGGAAGCGGCTGATCTTGTTTGTCGAGAATCTCGACTCAGTCATTGCACAGATCCGCGATGAGCGAGAGATCCACAGCCTGCGGGCTACGCTGATCGAGCGTCCCGAGATTCTGCTGCTGGGTTCGGCAAATGCGTACTTCGAAGCCATCGGCGGTTATGGCGAGCCACTCTACGAATTCTTCCGCGTGATCAAGTTGGAGGGTATCGGCAAACAGGAAGCCCGCCGGATCTTGGAAGCAGCAGCACGTTCCGAGGGCCGACCGGAGGTCGCCAACGCGATACACTTGGAGCAGGCTCGGCTGGAGACCATCCGGCGCCTGACAGGTGGCAACCCACGGCTGTTGTCGCTTGCCTGCCGCTTGCTGATTGAGTCGCCACTTGGTTCAGCCATCGAAGACCTCGAACGATTGATCGATGAGCAAACCCCCTATTTCAAGGCGCGAATCGAAGACTTGCCCGGCCAAGCGCGCAAGGTCTTCCACTGTCTGTCAGAGGGATGGAAACCGCTTCTTGCCAAGGAGGTAGCGGCTGCAGCGAGGTTGAGTTCCTCTCACGCCAGCGCCCAGCTCAAGCAGCTGGTAGACAAAGGCTATGCGCGTGAAGTGCAACTACCTCGCAGTACGCGGACGCGTTACGATGTCAGCGATCGATTCTACAACATCTACTACCTGTTGCGCTTCTCACACTCAGGACGTGGCCGCCTCGAACGGCTCGTCGAGTTCCTTCACGATCTCTTCGGTCCAACCTGCTCGAGAACGACGGTCGCCGAGCGGGCGGTCGAGTTGAAATCCGATAGCCGAGTCGCGATAGACACTCTTTCCGACGCTCTGGCCGAGAAAGACAACTGGCTGGAAGCCTTGGATCGTCTCGACCAAACTCTTCAGTCAGATGAAGGACAACCGAACGTGATTTCGGGAAAAGCAATCGTGGTTTCTTTGACCCGAGCGGTCGCGGCGGGTCATGGCGCGCGAGTCAGGCAGATCATGCAGAACACCGGGCTGGTCGACTCGATGGAGCCTCTCTGGCATGCCGTCCGGGCAGAGTTGGGTGAAGAGCTTGAACCACTTCCTGCGGAGGTGATGGATGCAGTAGCGCTGCTCCGTGCGAGAATCGCGCGCGACTCTACCGCGCCCGGTCTTCCGAACGATAACCGTTGACGGGATGCACGTCCGTCGACCTTAACGCGGACATACGGCGTATATACGGTCGGGGCATGACCACAGTGCTGCCCTGATCCTCGACAAGCCGATCCTGGAACTGCTCAACATCACGATGGACACCCCGCTCGAGGCCAGCGAACTGACCTACGTGGAGGCCAGCGCCATCGCCGTCCCGGCGGCTACACCACGCTGCCCGATCACATGCCGCCGCAGCACCGGTGGTATGCCGAGTGGAGCTCTACACCTACGGCCTTCGCCAATCTGGTCGACCTGGCCCCCACGCTGCTGGAGCAGGCCGCCGCCGAGCCGCTGTCCGGCGCCGACGGGCGCTCCCTGGCGCCGCTGCTCGCCGGAAGCACGCCGCCCGACTGGCCGGACGACGTGTTCGCCGAGTTCCACGGCTACGAATCCACCCTGTACAGCGCGCGCATGATCCGCACCGCCGACTGGAAGTACGTCTACAACCCGGCCACCGAAGACGAACTGTACGACCTGCGCTCCGACCCCGGCGAGCTGCACAACCTGGCAGCCATGGTCGCCTACGGCCACGTCCTGCGCCGCATGAAAGCGCGCCTGGTTGCCCGCATGCGCGCGACCGGCGACTCCCTGGCGTCCGAAAACGCCTGGCAGGCCAACTCCTACGACCTCTTCCCCTCCGCCCGCGAACGCTGACCGGGTCTCAATGGGGCGAGGAGTTGGACGTGGCACTTCACTTCCGTTGACCTTGACGCGGACATACGGCGTATATACAGTCACGGCATGACCAAAAGGCTCGTGCGGCATGGGAACAGCGCTGCCCTGATCCTCGACAAGCCGATCCTGGAGCTGCTCAACGTCACAATGGACACCCCGCTCGAGATAACGACCGATGGCCGGAGTCTGGTGATTTCGCCAACGATTGCGCATTCCGAGGATGAGTTCCGCACGTCCCTGGAGCGTATCAACCGGACGTTCGCGCCGACGCTGAGGCGCCTCGCCGAATGAATGGAAACGCCTCGATTCCTAACGCTCGCGGAGGTCCTGTCGATCCTGCGCGATCAGACGACGCGGTACGGAGGTGAGTTCGGCGTACGCGATCTGGGATTGGTCAGCTCTGCGATCGCGGTCCCGCAGGCTTCGTTTGGCGGGCAATATCTTCACGGGGACCTGCTGGAGATGGCGGCCGCGTACGCGTTTCACCTGTGTCAGAACCATTCGTTCATTGATGGCAACAAGCGCGTGGCACTGGCGGCGGCGCTCGTGTTTCTCGACCTCAACGGAGTACACCTCAACGACCACGAAGGCAGGCTCTACCCACTCATGATGGCGGTCGCCCGTGGCGAGAAGGACAAATCCGCCATCGCCCACACGTTCCGCGAATTGGCGGGCCCATGACCTGACCGGCGCCGGACGCTCGAAGCACCCGCGTTCGTCGGGCAATACGGCAGCCGGCTGCACGTCCTTGCTCGTAGCCTTTACGTCGACGCAAGCTCGCAGATCGGTGACCTCTCTATCGCTCAGTCCACCTTGCACCCCGACGCGCGGGTGGCCATCGGACACCGTGTCACGCGCCGCCGCGAAACGTCACTCGAACACGAGCGCTCCAGCGAGGGCAAAGTTGCCCAGCGTTACGGAGCGAAGAAGAATCGCCTCGCAGCCCGATCAGGCACTCAGATGATCATCAGCCGACATCGCGGTGTACTGGTCAATACCGTGCTCGGACAGCCACCGCCGGAGATCGAGGACATGCATGCCAAACGCTTCCGCCAGCTTCCCGATGCTGATGAAGCCTCCTGCGAACGCCGCCAGCGCGTGACGCTGCCGGAGGGGCAAGTCGTTTACCGGCACCTGGTAGCACGCGAAGATAGCGTCGCGCACGAGTTGCCCCTTGCTGGTCTTGGGCGCTGCCGCGAGGCGGGCAAGCTGGTCGTTGGTGGCAGGATCAATCTTCACGTGCAAGGGTGCGTCATGCGCCATCTCCGAGTCCCTCCGGGCGGCCAAGATTGTGTACAAGGGTACCTGGCAATCTACACAGCTTCAAGGCGCGGCGGTCCCGTAGCGCGCACGGTCGCATCACGTTTCGCCTGCTTGTTCGAGGATGACCTGAACGAGTTGGTCCAGAGTCTGAAATCCCGCGCAGCCAGTCGCTCAAAGAAGGGCATGACGCTGTCCACCAAGCTCGCCCTCTGGCCGAACAGGCTGCGAAGCAGATCGGATCCCCCCGCGGCGGCCAGCCCGATCAGTGGGCTTGCGTCGGCCGCGACGAGTCGCTCCGCCATGCCTCGACTGCCTGGGTATCTTCACGCACCGTGGCGGAGGTGCCGTCGACGACCGGAATGCCAAGCTGGGACACCCGCTCGATGAACTTGGCAATCCCGAGGCGCGAGAACCGCGCGGCCTGCCCCAGCGACAGGCTGCGCTCGCGAAACAGCGCTGCCGCAAGGGCGAGCCGGATGCCCGGCTCCGCGAGCAGCGAGTCGTCATCGAGATGCACCAGCAGCGCCTCCGGTTGATGTCGGTTGAGCACCATAACCGGGTGTTCACGCGCCTCGCGAAGTGCCGCTGCCGGGTTGTTCTTCAGCTCGCGGATACTGACTGCTTTCACCCTGCCACCTCACTATGTAGCTCCAACACACGCCACAGCAGCACGAGCGGCGTGCGGTCGTCAGGGGGACAGCGACGATTCGGAGTCCCTCCAGTCTTCCAGCGACACGCTCACCGTCTCACCCCTCCGCGCCAGGGTATCGAACAACGACCATACGTCGGTGCCGAGGCGCGCGGCGGCCTGCGACAGCGACTGCTGACCGGAACCATAGGCGGCTATGACCTCATCTTCCTGGTCTCGGTCCAGTGCAGCCCGAAGCAACTCCCTCACCAGCGTCGCCCGGTCCTTACCGCGCGCCCGAGCGCGCCGGTCGAGTTCGCTCAAAACATCCTCAGGAAGCCGGATGGTCGTTGGTCTGGTCATCTGTCTGTTCCTCCTGCAACGCTACCAATGCGGCAGCTATCACATCACGGCCATATCTTCCCGCCACCGACAATGTCTCCAGGGCCGTCCGCGCCTTGGCCAGGCGGAATACTCCCTGCCGATAAAGGTCGACAACTACCCGCGGCGAGGTGGTGAACGGCAATCCCAGGATTCGGCACGTTCGAATAGCGCGACCGTCATCGGATAGCAGCAAATCCGCGTCGACCTGCAACAGTAGTCGGATAGCAGCGGCTTCTCCGTCGCCAAGTGCCAGCGGCAGACTCCGGCGGGAGACGACCTCGACGACACGTACCGAGCCTTGATCGACAAGTCTCGCAACCAGGGCCGCATCGGCGTAGCGGAGCACGAGCGGCGCCGAAGCCACCTCATCGATTACTTGATGCGGCACCTGGAGATCGACTCTCCGGGAATAGTCACGCAGCACCCCGCACTTGGCGAGCAGTATCAACGAGCTGGCATCCGCAACCACCACCCGCACTTGATGAGACTACATTCGTACTCGGTCAAGGTCAAGATCAGTCAGCAAAGGGGGCTACGTGGTAGGATCGCGCCCCATGAGGGGCCGCAGGTCACCGTGAAGCTGACCCAATCACCGGCGCAGAGTTCGGGCGGTGCGAATGCCGGCAGCGCGCCTGCGCTTGATGTCTTTGCGCTCCGCGACAGCGTCGTCGGCGAGTACCAGCGCTTCGCTACGTCGTTCACGACGATCCACGCGCCGGACATTCGCCAGCAGGTCGACGCCATCTACGCTGAGAGTCGTTACTGGCCGGAGCCGCTGATCCAGATCAATCCCAGCTACAAGCGCACCACGGACGTCGGTTCCCTGGTTGCGAGCGGCGTGCTGCACCCGGGCTGCGCCGACATATTCCGCGCGGACAGGGAGCCGCTGTCTCTCTACAAGCACCAGGAGCAGGCGATCGCGCTTGCAGCCGAGGACGAGAGCTTCGTGGTCACAACGGGTACCGGGTCCGGCAAGTCACTGTGCTTCTTTATCCCCATCGTCAACCATGTGCTGGCCGCGCGGCGGACCAGCGCACAACGGCGTACCGAAGCCATCGTCGTCTACCCGATGAACGCGCTCGCGAACTCGCAGATGGACGAGCTGCGCAAGTTCATCGGCCAGGTGCCCGGGGACCGGCCCATCACGTTCGCCCGCTACACGGGGCAGGAGGACAAGGACGAGCGCAGGCGGGTTGCCGACCATCCGCCGGACATTCTCCTGACCAACTTCATGATGCTGGAGCTGCTGATGACGCGGCAGGAGGAGCTCGACCGCCGCGTCATCGGCAACTGCGCCGGCCTCCGGTTCCTGGTCCTGGACGAGCTGCACACCTACCGCGGCCGCCAGGGTGCGGACGTGGCGCTGCTGGTGCGCCGGGTCCGGGAGCGCCTGCAGCCGGAGAAGCTCTTGTGCATCGGGACATCGGCCACGATGGCCAGCGAAGGATCGCAGAAGGACAAGGGCCGGGTGGTCGCCGGCGTCGCCTCCAAGCTGTTCGGAATGCCAAGCAAAGGATCCCAAAGGGCAAGGGCCGGGGGGGCCGCGGCCTCCCCCCCAAACCTGTCCGGAACCCCGACCCCCGACACAAACACCACCCCCAAACCCTCGAACGCACCACGGATTCGACCGCCACCGCCGATTCGGTACGGGCAGAGCTCGGTGTCGCCATCGATGCCGGCGTTGCGCCCGACATCTCAGACGCCGCGCTTCGCCAGCACCCGCTCGCGGTTTGGGTGGAGACCCGTCTCGGCATCTCGTTCGCCGAGGTCGATCAGCGCTGGGTCCGTGCCAAGCCCATGACCGTGACCGAAGCGGTGAACCAGCTCGCCGCAGAATCCGGTCGATCCAAGGCCGCCTGCGGCAACGCGCTGCGCGACCTTCTGCTCGTGTCGAGTGTCCCCGAGCGGGAACGCAGCGGGGATCCTTCCACGAACGAGAACAGCTTCTACTCGTTCAAGCTGCACCAGTTCATCTCTGGCGCCGGCCACGCTTACCTGACGATCGAGCCGGCCGGCACCCGCACCGTGACGGTGGATGGCCAGCAGTTCCATCCCGGCCAAGAAGAAAAGCGCCTGTACTCCGTACACTTCTGCCGCGAGTGCGGGCACGAATACCACCCGGTGCGGCTCGTGCACCAGGAGGGGGAGGCGTCGTTCCTCGCACGCGACATTGATGACGTGCCTCCCCCCGCGCAGGACGGGTCCGAAGGCGATGGGCAAGAGGCGCAGCCCGAGGGCGAACTCTTCGGCTTCCTGACACCGCACCCGCCCGGCGACACCGATTTCACGTTCGACGACCGCGACGAGGACTACCCGGAGGCCTGGCTCGAGTTCGACGCCGCCGGCCGCCCACGGCTCAAGCGCTACTACCGCGAAGCGCGTGCGCGTCGCTTCACGGTCGCCCCCGACGGGCGAATCGGTTCGGGAACGAGGGTATGGTTCTTGCCGGGCAAGTTCCGGCTCTGTCTGCGCTGCGGGAATACCCAGGGCGGTGCCGCACGCGACCGCACCCGGCTGGCGTCGCTCTCGGCAGAGGGCCGCAGCTCCGCGACCACCGTGCTCGTGGCCAGCGCACTGCGCTGGATGCACGGCGCCGAGTCGATGGACCCGTACACGCGCAAGCTGCTCGGCTTCACCGACAACCGTCAGGACGCGGCGCTGCAGGCCGGTCACTTCAACGACTTCCTGTTTGTCAGCCTCGTTCGCGCAGGCTTTTTCGGTGCGCTGCAAGAGGCCGGCTCCACGGGGCTGCGCAGCGACCAACTGGGCATCGCCATGCAGCGCACGCTTGGGTTCGACCAACCGAAAGAGCAGATCCGCGCCGAGTGGCTGCTGGAGCCGTCGCTGCGCGGTTTCAACCTGCAAGAGGCGGAGGGCACCCTCCGGCAGGTACTGAGCTACCGCGTCTGGTTCGACCAACGGCGCGGCTGGCGGTACACGAACCCCAACCTGGAGCAACTCGACATGGTCCGGGTGGCGTACCTCGGCATCGACGAGCTGGCCTCCGACGACGAGTTGTTCGCGGATGCGCACCCGCTGCTGCAGCAGGCCAGCCACACGGTCCGCAAAGAAGTGTATGGGGCGCTGCTCGACCACATGCGTGAGTGGATGGCGATCCGCAGCCAGGTGCTGGACACCGCCGTGATCGAGCAGTTGGTCGCGAAGTCGCACAGCCGCCTCCGGCCGCCCTGGGGATTCGGCCGCGACGAGAAACCGAGAGGTGCGCGCTGGTTGATGATCGTGGCGCCGACGCGCCGGGCGAGCACGCTGCGCGACATGGATTTGATCATGCGCGGCGGCTCACGCAGTGGTCTGGGGCGCAAGCTGCGCTCCAGGAAGCTTTGGGGCGGGGAGCCATTGGTCCGCGACCTTGACTCAAAGGGTTTCGACCGGCTCGTCGGCGACCTGCTCCGCGTGGGCGCGACGCACGGCCTGGTTGCGGAGGAGAGCACCCCGTTCGACCAGCCCGGGTGGCGCCTCAACGACGCGTGCGTGCTTTTCCAATTGGGCGGCGCGTCGGCGGAGAGCGGCGATTCCAGGCGGAACGCGTTCTTCCGCGACCTGTACGAGAACCTGGCGAGAATGCTGCGCGCGCCGATGCATCCGCTGTTCGGGTTCGAGGCACGCGAGCACACCGCTCAGGTGGATCCCGACAACCGGGAAATCCGGGAGAAACGGTTCCGCTTCGGCGAGCGGGAACGCCAGGAGCTTGGCGAGGACGGGCAGCGGCTCCGGGAGGTCGGCGAGGCCAATCGCTTCCTGCCGGTCCTGTTCTGCTCCCCGACGATGGAGCTTGGCGTCGACATCGCGGCGCTCAACGCGGTCCACATGCGCAACGTACCGCCCACACCGGCGAACTACGCTCAGCGCGGCGGGCGCGCGGGCCGCAACGGACAGGCCGCCCTGGTGGTTACCTACGCGTCGTCGCAGAGTCCGCACGACCAGCACTTCTTCCACGAGCCCAAGGAGATGGTCCACGGCGAGGTGCGTGCGCCGGTGCTGGAGCTTGCGAACCGGGATCTGGTAGACAGCCACCTGCAGGCGGTCTGGCTGTCGTGCGTCGAACAGCCGCTCGACCCCTGCATTGCGGAACTGCTGGTTCTGAATGACCCCGCCCGTCCGCTGGACCCGGACCTCAAGGCCGCGCTGGAAGAAAGCCGCGCCGCCGACCGCGCAGGGCAACGGATTCGGCGCGTCCTCGACCTGGTGGAAGCCGAACTCACGCCCGAGATCGCTCCCTGGTACACGGGCCGGGATGCCTATTCGGACACCATCGTGGCTTTGGCAACGGAGCGTTTCGACGAGGCGTTTCATCGCTGGCGAGACCTGTTCGCCGCCGCCGAGGAACAGCGCGACGCCGCGCGCCGGACCATGGACGACTATTCCACTCCCTACCAGGAGAAGCGCGCCGCGCAGACGCGCCACGCGCAGGCGGTGGACCAGCTCACCCTGCTGCAGCGTGGAACCAATGCGCTGTCGAGCGACTTCTACACCTACCGCTACCTCGCCACCGAAGGCTTCCTGCCGGGGTACAACTTCCCCAGGCTCCCCCTGCTCGCCTACATCCCGGCGGGCCGCAATGGCCGCGGACGGCAGACCTACCTGCAGCGGCCGCGCTTCCTCGCGCTCGCCGAGTTCGGCCCCCGCAGCCTCGTGTATCACGAAGGGCAGGCCCACCGGGTCGTACGCGCGCTCCTGTCGCTCGGTCACCGCGATTCCGCGACGCCCGATGCGGAACTTCCCACCAAGCCGGTGCGCATCTGCGCAAGCTGCGGCGCGGGTCACTTCGACGATGAACTTTCCATGTGCCACGCGTGCGGGGACTCGCTCGGCGACGCCGAGGTGGTGGGCAACACCTACCGCATCGAGAACGTCGCCACACAGCCGGCCGAGCAGATCACCGCCAACGACGAGGAGCGCCAGCGCCAGGGCTTCGATCTGCAGACAACCTTCGAATGGGCGATTCGCGACCAGGCGATCGACGTACGCCGCGCGACCGCCTCGGACGGCGCCGGCGAGATCGTCCACTTGGCCTACGGCGCCGGGGCAACGATCACGCGCCTCAACAAGGGCTTGCGCCGAAGGGCCAACAAGAAGATCCTCGGCTTCCGCATCGATCCGGTGTCGGGTTACTGGGCCAAGAACGAGGACGACGCGGACGAAAACCCGCTCGATCCGACCGCCTCGCCGCGGCAATGGATCGTCCCCAGCGTTCAGGACCGCCGCAACGCGCTGCTGTTTCGACCCGCCGACGACACCCATTCCGAGGTCACCATGGCCACCGTCCAGCATGCCCTCCTGCGCGGCATCGAAGCGGCGTTCCAACTGGAGGAAGGCGAGATGCTCGCCGAGCCGATGCCGACCCGCGACGTCCGCAACGGCTTCCTGCTGTACGAGGCCACCGAAGGCGGAGCCGGCGTGCTGACCCGGCTCCGGACTCAGGAAGACACGCTCCCCAGCGTGGCCCCAACGGCTCCCTGTGGTACGAGGCCACCGAAGGCGGAGCCGGCGTGCTGACCCGGCTCGTGAGCCAGGAAGACAGCCTCGCCAGCGTGGCCCGAACGGCGCTCCAGATCATGCATCTCTCGGTCAGCGAGGACCGTGTGCCCGACTCTCCGGAAGAGCTTGCCGATGTTCCGGACACGGCCTGCGTGGCGGCCTGCTACCGGTGCCTGATGTCATACTACAACCAGCCCGACCACGAACTGCTCGACCGTCGCGATGAGGACGCTCGGGCCATGCTGGTGCGCCTGGCGCACGCCCGTACACTTCCCCCGAGCCCTGCCGAAGACGTACTCAGTGGTAGGCTCGGTGGTAGTATTGGTGCAACCGCCACCCTGTCGTTCGAGCCCCTGTGGCTCAAGGAAGCAACGCGGCGCGGAATTCCGGCGCCGGATCCGGAGCCGCTCTCGGCGGGCGACCGGTCCGTGCGCTACGTTTGGCGCAGGCACTACGTTGCTGCTGTCATCGACAACACCGACCTTCCAGCCCAACAGGCTATGGAGGATCTCGGATTCGAGGTGATTCATTTCGAGGATCCTGCCGGCTGGAACACAAGCTTCGCGATGCTCGCTTCCGCTCTGGGGCAAGCGCCGTGAGCGGTCTCGCCTATGCGCCGGGGAGCCTGGTCAGCGCACGCGGGCGCGAATGGGTGGTGCTGACCGGAAGTTCGGCGGACACGTTGCGGGTCCGTCCCATCACGGGAACGGACGAAGATCGCACGCTGATTTACCTGCCGCTGGAGGCAGAGCCGGTGCGCGAGGCGCGCTTCCCGTTGCCGAATGTGCACCAGTTCGGCGGGCACGATTCCGCCCTGCTGCTGCGCGACGCACTACTGCTGTCGCTGCGGCGCGGCGCCGGACCGTTCCGCAGTTTCGGGCAGATCTCGGTCGAGCCGCGCGCCTACCAACTCGTGCCGCTGCTGATGGCCCTCAAGCTCGATCCGGTGCGCTTGCTGATCGCCGACGATGTCGGCGTGGGCAAGACGATCGAGGCCCTGCTGATTGCCCGCGAGTTGCTCGACCGCGGCGACATCGATCGCACCGTCGTCCTGTGTCCGCCGCACCTCGTGGACCAGTGGGTCACTGAGCTGGAGGTTCGCTTCCATATCCACGCCGTGGCCGTGACCGCCCAGAGCACGCGGCGCCTGGAGCGGGGCATCCCGCCCGGGGCGAGCATCTTCTCGCAGTTCCCGCACACGGTGGTCAGCCTCGACTACGTGAAAACCAGCGAGCGGCGAGACCACTTCCTGCAGGCGTGTCCCGACTTCGTGATCGTGGACGAGGCCCACACGTGCGCCGCCGGCGGGCAGCGCCGGCATCAGCGGCGCGAACTGCTGCAGGGCCTGGCCGCCAGCCCTACGCGGCACCTCGTTCTGCTCACGGCGACTCCGCACAGCGGCGACGACGACGCGTTCTACCGGTTGCTCGGCCTGCTCGCGCCGGACTTCGAGCGCCTGGCCGAGGTTGAGGATGCCGAGCGCGAGCGTCTGCGCAGGCGTCTGGCGAGTCATTTCGTGCAGAGACGGCGCCCCGACATCGCCGAGTGGCGCGACGGCGACATCTTCCCGCGCCGCGAAACGCGGGAACTCACCTACAACCTCACGGGAAGGTGGGAAGCCTTCTTCAACGACGTGCTCGACTACTGCGCCGAGGTCGTGGAGACAGACGCCGGAAACGAGCAACGGCAGCGCCTCAACTTCTGGGGAACGCTCGCGCTCCTGCGTTGCACCGGTTCGAGCCCGGTTGCGGCCGTGCTGGCGTTGCGCACCCGTGCTGGAGAGGATCTGGGCGACGAGGCCCGCGAGGATCTGCTCGATCGCATTTTCGACGGCGACTCGGACGCACTGGTAGCGGACGACGTCGAGCCCCCGGCTGGTGGCGACAGCCCGACCCTGGCACGGCTGATCGGGCAGGCCGAGAGCCTCGCCGGCCAGAGCGGCGATCCGAAGCTCCGGACCGCCTCGTTGCATGTCACGGAGCTGGTCAACGAAGGGTTCAACGTGGTGGTGTTCTGCCGCTTCATTGCAACCGCCCACTACGTGGCCCGCCACCTGCGCGACCGCCTCAAAGGAGTTGCCGTGGGTGTCGTGACCGGCGAACTGCCCCCCGACGAGCGCGCGACGCGCGTCGCCGAGATCGGTGCAACGGAGGGCTCCAGGGTGCTGGTCACCACCGACTGCCTGTCGGAGGGAGTGAACCTGCAGGACTACTTCGACGCCGTGGTGCACTACGACCTGTCGTGGAACCCCACGCGCCACGAGCAGCGCGAGGGCCGAGTGGACCGCTTCGGCCAACCGAGCAAAACGGTGCGCGCCACGCTCCTGTACGGCGACAACCCGATCGACGGCGCGGTACTGCAGGTGATCCTGCGCAAGGCTGCCCGCATCCGGGAGGAGCTGGGGGTCCCCGTGCCGGTGCCGGACGAGGGCCACTCGCTGACGCAGGCGCTGTTGAAAGCCGTACTCCTGCGGCGGCGCGGCCGCTCAGCAGAAGCCGAGGGGCAACAGCTCGAGTTGTTCGAGGACCAATGGCGGGATACGAGAAGGAAGGCGATAAGGAATCGTACCGTGTTCGCCCAGCGCCGCATCCGGCCCGACGAGGTGCTGCCGGAGTGGCACAAGAGCCGCGCCGCCGTCGGCAGCCGCGAAGACGTGGAGCGGTTCGCCGGCCGCGCCCTTGCCCGGCTCGGTTCCGGGCTCGAACCGACCGGCCGGGGGTTCAAGGTCCCCACTGCGCCACTGCCGGCAGAGGTTCGCGAGCGCCTGGAGACGGAGGACATCGCAGGCACGGTTGCCATTGACTTCGCCTATCCCTCGGCGCCGGGATGCCGTCCTGTTCAGCGCAGCCATCCGCTCATCGCGGTCCTCGCCGAGACACTGCTCGCGCGCACCCTCTCGGTCGCAGGCAATGGCTCCATTGCCAGGGATCCGTCGGTGCTCGGACGGGTTGGATGCTGGATATCCGAGGGAGTGCGCGCCCGCTCGACGGTGGTGCTGCTCCGGCTGCGCCACCAGCTCGTGACACGTACCCGGCACGCGGAAACGACCCTGATGGTTGAGGAGGCGGCCGCACTGGCCTGGATCGGCGCCGCAACCGCGGACCCGGTTCCCGAGTCCGATGCCATCGGGCTGCTCGCCCACGCTCCTGCCGGCGATCCGCCGCGGCATGTGCGAGAACGGGAGGTCGCACGAGCGCTTGCCCTGCTCCGGGAGCGGGCGGCACTGTTTGAGACGTGCGCGACGGCACGCGCCGACGCCTTGCTCGAAGACCATCTGCGCGTGCGCGAAGCCGGCAGGGCGACCGGGAGGACCACCGTGCAGGCACTCCCGCGTCCCGACGTGATCGGCGTGTACGTGCTCCTTCCGAGGTTGGACTGACCGGTGGCGCCTCGCCGCAGCAGCCTGAGCGGGCCTCGGCTCGCCTTCGATGCCCTGTCGATCGAGGGCGGCATCATCGGCGCCGAGTGGCTCGGAAGAGTGGCGCAGCTCCAGGCCGCGGCCCAGGAACCGGCCGACTACCGCATTCCCAAGGGGCTCGAGATTCGCGACGAGATTGCCCGCGGCTGGCGTATCGCCCAGGCGTGCTTCCAGGAGATGGAGGCCGGCCGGGCCGTCGGCGGCAACGCGCGCGTGCTGGCAGAGGAGTTCCTGCAGGTTCTTCTCTGCGACGCGCTGGGCTTCGCATCCCTCACCCGCACGGCGCCGGTTACCATCGGCGACCGCGCGTATCCGGTTCGGTTCTTTGCCCTCGGCGACCGGGTTCCTGTGGTAGCTGCGCCGGCGGGAGCGGGCCTGGACACCCGCGTACCCGAACTGGGAGACGACCAGCGGCGCCGCACCGCGTTCGGCTTGCTGCAGGAGATGCTGAACGCCTCCGACGCGGCGTTGTGGGGCATCGCGTCGGACGGGCTCTCGCTACGGGTCGCGCGCGACAACGCCAGTCTCACGCGCCCAGCGTGGATCGAAGCCGACCTGGCCCGAATCTTTACCGAGGACCTGTACCCGGACTTCGCCGCCTTCTGGCTGCTTGTGCACGAGTCCCGCTTCGGCAGCGCGGACGCTCCGTCCGTGACCTGCCCGCTGGAGTTGTGGCGGGGGGAGGGGCGGGGGGGGGGGCGCGCAGCGGGGCGGACGCGCCGTCCGTGACCTGCCCGCTGGAGTTGTGGCGGGAGGCGGCCCGGCAGGAGGGAACGCAGGCCCGCGACCGCCTCAGCGCCGGCTTTCAGGAGGCGCTGAAGATACTGGGGCAGGGGTTCCTGTCGCACACCGCGAACGCCAAGCTGCGGTCGGCGCTGCACTCCGGCGACCTCACGACCGATCGCTACTTCGGGCAACTCCTGCGGCTCGTCTATCGACTCATCTTTCTACTCACGGTGGAAGAACGGGACCTGCTGCACCCGAGGGACGCGTCCGACTCGGCCCGCCAGCTCTATGCCGATGGCTACGCCCTGCGCCGCCTGCGCGACCGGGCGGTGCGCCGCGGCGCCCACGACCGGCATGGGGACCTGTGGGAGGCGGTCAAGATCGTCTTCCGGGGTCTTGCCGGGGGCGAGCCGCGTCTCGGGCTGCCCGCGCTCGCCGGCCTGTTCGCGCCCGAGGAGTGCCCGGAGCTGGACGCCGCGAAGATCGACAACCGTGCACTCTTGGGCGCCTTGTTCCACCTGGCTTGGCTTCGCGAACCCGCCGGACTGGTACGCGTGAACTGGCGCGACATGGGCCCGGACGAGCTCGGATACGTGTACGAGGGCCTCCTGGAGTTGGTCCCGCAGATTACCCGGGACGGGCGTTCCTTCGCCTTCGCGAGTGCCGACCAGAGCCGTGGCCACGCACGCAAGACGACCGGCAGCTACTACACACCGGACGAACTCGTGCAACTCCTGCTGACCAGCTCCCTCGATCCGGTGGTCAAGCACACCGTCGGAGCCCATCCCGACCGCGCCGCCGACGCGCTCCTGGAACTGGCCGTCGTCGACCCCGCCTGCGGATCGGGACACTTCCTGCTCGCGGCGGCGCGCCGGCTCGCCGACCACGTCGCCCGCATCCGATCCACCGGCACGCCCACGCCGGACGACTACCAGCGCGCGCTGCGCGACGTGGTGCGCCGCTGCATCTACGGCGTAGACATGAACCCGCTGGCCGTGGAGCTGTGCAAGGTGAGCCTGTGGATGGAGTCGATCGATCCGGGCCTCCCGCTCACCTTCCTGGAGAGCCACATCCGGTGCGGCAACTCCCTCATAGGCACCACCCGCGCGCTGATGGGGGCCCAGGTGCCGGAGGCCGCCTGGGTGGCCCTGGAAGGAGACGACCGCAAGGTCACCCGATCGCTCAAGCGTCGCAACAAGGAAGAGATCGAAGGACAACTCAGCCTGCTGTTCGAACCCCGCGACGAGACCGACTCGCTCCGCGATGCGATGCGCGCGGTCGAGCAGTCCCCGGACGCTGATGCCGCCACCCTGGCGGGCAAGCAGGAGCAGTGGCGGGCACTGCTCGTGTCACAGGCCTACGAGCACGAGAAGCTGGTGGCCGACGCGTGGTGCGCCGCCTTCCTCTGGCCCAAGACCGAACCAGGAGAGGTGGCCGAGGCCGCACCCACCACTGCCGCCTGGCTCGCCCTGCGCGACCAGGAGGTTGCCCCGTCCCCGGTGCTGGTCGAGACCACGCGCTGCATCGCCGAGGACTACCGCCTGTTCCACTGGGAGCTGGCGTTCCCGCACGTCTTCGCGCGGGGCGGCTTCGACGTCGTGCTCGGCAACCCGCCGTGGGAGCGGATCAAACTCCAGGAGCAGGAGTTCTTCGCTACGCGCGAGCCCGCGATCGCCAACGCACGCAACGCGGCCGCAAGAAAGAAGCTCATCGCCGCGCTGCCAGCCACCAACCCCGTTCTCTGGAAGGACTGGACCAGCGCAACACGCGTCGCACAAGGCCAGAGCAACTTCGTCCGCCAATCTCGTCGCTACCCGCTCTGCGGCAAGGGCGACGTGAATACCTACGCGCTATTCGCCGAGCACAACTGGAACATGATGGGCTCGCGCGGCCGCGCAGGATTCGTAGTGCCGAGCGGCATCGCGACGGACAAACCAACCAAGGAATACTTCCAGGCAATCCTGCAATCGCGTGCCCTGCATTCAATGTGGGAATTCGAGAACGAGGGCTTTTTTACGGCCGGCAAGGGCCACATGCTAAGATTCGCACTGACAACTCTCTCCGGTGGCGACGACGCGTCGGCGGCCGACTTTCTTTTTCAGGGGCAGGCGGTCTCTGACGTGGATGACCCTGAACGTCACTTCACCCTCAGCGCGACAGACATCCACACGGTCAACCCGAATACGGGAACCTGCCCCATCTTTCGGACCAAGCGTGACGCCGCCATCGCGCTCGCAATCTACCGACGCGCCGGTGTGCTGTGGAGAGAAGGCGACCCGGACGGAAATCCCTGGGGCTTGCGATTCCTTAGCATGTTTCACATGACCGACGACTCCGCACTCTTCCGCATTGGCGCTGACTTGGTGTCCGCCGGGTGGAGGCTGTCAGTCGACCGGTTCGAGAAGGACGGAAGATCTATGCTGCCGCTGTACGAAGCAAAGATGATCTACCAGTACAACCACAGGCGCGGCACATTCGAAGGTCTACCTCCCGGAAAGAGACCGCATCGGTTACCATCCCCATCTGACGCGAGACTGGCCGATACAGGGTATGCGGTTTTGCCGTTCTACTGGGTCTCTGAGGAGGAAACCAATACCCGTCTGGATGGAGTCTGGCACCATGAGTGGCTGCTCGGTTGGCGCGACGTGACGGATTCGCGAGCGAGTGCCCGCACCGTAGTCGCGTGCATCGTTCCGAGGACCGCCGCAAGTAACAGTTTGTTTATTTTGATGCCGTCTCATAGCACGCAACAAGTGGCCAACCTCTACGCGAACCTTGCAAGTATACCGTTCGATTATTGCGCTAGGCAAAAGGTTGGCGGACTTCATGTGAATTACTTTACCATGCGGCAGCTTCCCGCGCTCCGCCCGTCGGCGTACACCATTCCCTCCCCGTGGGAGCGTTCTACTCAGGTTCGCTACTGGCTCCTGCCACGTGTCCTGGAACTCACGTACACCACATGGAGTCTGAAGCCATTCGCCGAAGATATCGGTGACGACGGCCCTCCATTTATCTGGGATTTCGAGCGCCGTTTTCAACTCCAGTGTGAGATCGACGCCGCATTCTTCCACTTGTACGGCATCTCACTGGACAACACCGCCTATATCCTTGACACGTTTCCCGTCCTCGAGCGGTCGGAGATACGTGAGTACGGCGAGTACCGGACAAAGGCTACGGTGCTGGCAACCTACGACGCACTTGCGGCGGCGGCTGCCAGTGGCGTGCCATACGAGTCGCCGCTTGGACCGCCCAGGAGGGCGAAATGAGTGGATTTCGGCTACGGGAGATACGCGCCGCAAACTACCGTTGCTTCGATGAAATAGGACTTCGTCCCGAGAACGACACAACGCTCCTCGTCGCCGAGAACGGCGGGGGGAAAACGGCTCTTCTCTCCGCCATTGCGATAGGCCTCGCCGTATTTCAGACAGGCGCGCCCAGAACCCTGAAGCTCGATTCTCGACGCGACGCCACAATGCGTACCGTCGACAACAAGGGGCGCCGCGAGCCGGTCGGCCCCTGTAAACTCGCGTGGGCCGCCGCAGTGCACGGCTCGGTCTCCGTCACATGGTCAACGACTGCTCACCCCGCGTCCGGTCGGACCATCACTCAGCGCAAACCGATTGATGAGGCTCTGGAACGGCTTCGAGTGCCAGGCGACCGCTGGCCGTTGTTTGCATGGTACGGCGTAGACCGGCTGGGACGCCGTCGCAACGGGCGCCGTAAGGTCGAACGTTCGGCCGACCGCTGGGAAGCCTATGCTTCCGCGCTCGACCCAATCTCGATGAGGCACCACTGCTCCAGTGGCTCCAGGACGAGATACTCGGAGACGTGGTGCGTCGGCAGCAGGGAGAACCGGAGCGTTTCTTCCACGCCGCCGTCATGCAGGCAGCGGTCGACGCCACGCCCGGCGTCATGAACGCCTGGTACGACCCGGTATCGCAAGATCCCATGGTGCGCTTCGACGACGGACACGTCGCCCCGTGGCCCGAGCTTTCCGACGGCTTCCACGTGTTCATCGCGCTGGTTGCCGACATCGCCCGCCGCGCCGCCATGCTCAACGAGTTCGATCGGGCCGAAGCGGCCGCGCGAGTCGAAGGCACCGTGCTCATCGACGAGCTAGACCTCCACCTGCACCCGCGGTGGCAACGGGTGGTGCTTGCCGGCCTGCGGCGCGCATTCCCGAGGCTGCAACTCATCGTAACCACCCACTCGCCACAGGTCTTGAGCAGCGCCGCCAATCGCCAAGTGCGCCGGCTGTTCAAGGGGAAGCTCCAGGAATACCCCGTGTTGGTCGAGGGTCGGGACACGAACGCGATCCTCCGCGAGCACATGAACACCGAGGACCGCGACCCGGAGGCGACGCACGCGCTACGGAGGCTCCACGACTACATCGACCAGGGGCGTCACGAGGACGCCGAGGACCTATACAGGAAGCTGCTGGCTCGTTGGGGTGACCTCGACCCCGACCTGATCGAAACCAAGGTGATCCTGGACCTGGAGGAGTAGGGTGCGCGGCATCTCGAAGCCCTGGCCTGGGCGAGACGTCTATCCGGACGGGCACGAAGCGGCGAGCACCCGCGAAGCCGAGGACGCCTATCTGGCCGCGCTGCCGAACGCCGACAACCATTCGGTCTTCCCGCGCTGGGCGTTCGATGGGCTCGACAAGGACAAGCTCCGATCCGAGATGTACCGGGAACAGCGTTCGCTGTGCATCTTCTGCGAACGGCGGATCGGTGAGGGCCACCCGGCGCCCCGGATTGACCATGGTACCCGCTCAGCCGCGAGTCGGGGCTCGCCCTTCACTGGAAAAACCTCTATCTGTCCTGCCCCACGCTGGAGACCTGCGACTCGGCAAAGGAGGACCATCCGTTCCGGTGGGATGATGAGTCTCACGTGCCCTGGCCAGTGACCCTTCGGTACGAGGATGTCGTCGGATTCACCAGCCTCGGAGAAATCTACGTCCGCTCGGTGGTGAGGTCGCCGGATCCCGTCCGCCGGGCGATCGAACTCGCCATTGCGGGTCGCACCGATGGCGATCGCAGGCGGCGTGGAATCCTCAACCTGAACGCTCCGGCACTCGTGACGGCCCGGTCTGCCGTGCTTCGCGGCGAGCGCAAACGCTTGGGAAAGGAATTCGCGAACAGGACCGCGACCAGGGATGATCGCGAGCAACGGGCATCTGAACTGCTCGGCAGGAATCAACTTCCCGACTTCGTGAGCATCCGCGTGGCATGGTTGCGCAAGACGCTGGGCCGAGGCCGGTCGTGATCCCCGCGGTAACCATCACACGGCTGGAGAAAGCCGCGACCGACAACGGCTTCGACCTTGAGCTGGCGCCAACCGCAGATTGGCTCTGCTTTGGCAGCACCCAGACATCACTCCACATTTGGCTCACCGCGACCGGCCCGTCCCAATTCGCCGCTGCCATGTCACGTAACGATGTCCTCGACGGGCTGGGGGGACTCGGCGCGGCGTTCACCAACCCGCTCCCAAGCGGCGCCGCCGGCGCGCTGAACGTCCGCGACGTTGACGCCCTCCATCACCTCCTCCGCCGCGCGTTCCAACTCTCCCGGACGCTGCCCGACGCGCTCATCCGCGCCTTTCAACACGTAACCGCGCACCTGCCTCGCACAACGGAAGCGGAGCGACTGGTCGTGCAACGAGTCGGCCAGGACATCTTCCGCCGTGGCCTGCTCGAATACTGGGATGGCCGTTGTGCGATCACCCGCCTCGCCGTGCCCGAACTCCTCCGCGCCAGCCACATCAAGCCCTGGGCCACCTGCGACACCGACGCTGAGCGGCTCGACATCTTCAACGGCCTGCTACTCGCACCACATCTCGATGCCGCCTTCGACGCCGGCTTCATCACGATCGGGCAGGAAGGCACAGTGCTCGTATCGAATACTCTCCCTCCCGATGCCCGGCGACTTCTTGGACTCGACCGGTCACTAATCGTGCGCGGATTGCACCCTCCCCACGAGCGTTACCTGCGTTTGCACCGGGTCAACGTCTTCCGCACGAATGAGTAGGAGCCAACATCTCTTCAACTTGCGATACTATTCCCCAAGGTCCAACCTAATCCGGTCATAACAAAGCGTTCAGCGCCTTGAATACCGACTCGAAGCGCCGCAAGTCCTCATCTCCCAATCTTGGACTCAAGGTGTCGATGTTGTCGATCAAATATCGGGCGGGCCGAAAGTGATTGAACCTTCCGCCTTCCGGAAGCGGTCGTGACGAAAAAAGCTCTTCCACACGGTGAATGATTCGAGGATGGTCAAACGTCAGATCATCCACGTCAATCGATGATCCGTAAACACCGTTGATTAACCCTACATAAAACTCCGGCGAGAACATGTCCTCGATATCCGCCTCAGCTCCACCGACATAGTCAGCAAACGTTAGAACATTCTTCTTCTTGAGCAGTTTCCTCCTGTAAAGGTCCTCGATCTTTTGCTGGTCCTTCTTCTGCTTATCGATAAGGACCGCGATCCTAAGATTCGTCTGGGCTCCCAACAGTGCCACAAAAGTTGGAACTTTGTCAGATCCACCGACCGGTGTAATCGTCCAATCACTGCTCAATCCCTCTCGGCCCTGATCCTGAAGAACGGACGTGATAGCCTGAATGTACAGCAAATCCGAGACACCTTCTACGACAAGGCTGTTGGGACCGACGAACAGAGTCTGGTAGATCTCATAGCCAAGAGCGCCTTGAAGAGGGAACAGACTGTCCTCTGTTGCATCGAGAACTTCGGTGATCACCTTAGTCCCGCGACTCTCAGGCGGCAGTTCGTCTGCATCCTTTTCGATGCTCAGATCTTGAACTATTCGTATACGATCAAAGTTCGTTGAGTCAACCATGAACACCGAGTGCGTCGAGTAGATGAGTTGATGGTTCGGCTTCAACTCCTTCTCGAAGTATTGCAGAAGATCACCCTGAGCCTTTCCATGGAGAGAAAGACCCGGTTCGTCAAGAAGGAGGATGAGGTTCTGTTGCTCCCGACGGAGTTTCGAATACCATGCAAGAAAAGAGAAAAACCATATGAATCCTCGAGATCGCGTGCCAAGTCCCGTGCTGACACCGTGTTCTGTGTCTTCCACTAACCCCCATATATTCAAACCTGATTGCATGCCAGTGGGATCTTCAGGTTGCGCCGGGCGAATGTCGAACTTCATTCGGAGGTGCCGATTCTGCGACCAATGCTGAAGCACACGATCTGTGAGCGCGTTGGCTGCGGCTTCCAGTCGGGCCAGCAGCCTTACCGTTCGACTTGGATTCGTTAGGTCGTTGAGCTTGAGGCCGGCAAGTTGAATTAGCCCGAGTAGCGGATGATCGGAGTCCTTGAGCTCCTGTTGTTGGATACGTTGCATTAAAGCATCGACATTGTCCTGTCCGCTTATCTGATAATATTCGTCAAAATACAGGAACTTCGGTATACGGTCTCGGAGAGTACTGCAGAATATATGCTGGTCGAGCTCGCCGTCGTCAATCTTTTGGAGTACTTCGGCATACGGAGATAGAGCGTCCTCGATATCGGCTTCGTCAAGGGTTTTTCGGATTTCCTTCACGGACGCGAGGCATCGCACGCGGTCGACGATCTGTTGGGGAAGCTTAGCGACTTCGACAAAGTGTATCAAGACCTCTCGCTCGTCGACGCTTAGACCCGACGCTGTGAGGTGGTTTGAATATCCCTTTTCGAGATTGATTTGCGGCTTGATGGATTTTAAGCACTTGTGGCCGAATCCGTCGACTACCGCCGTAATGTCGGAGGGGTCGAGTGCGTACGTTGCGCGAACAACGGTGGCAGGCTCTCGAGTACCGTCTTCGACATCTCTTTCGTAGTCGGGCAGTGTGCGGCGCGGGTAGTCGTCAACGGGATCGAATTTGCCTTCCTCTTGAACCAAAGGATTCAATCGGTACAGTGCCTTTAAGAGTGCAGTCTTTCCGGCTTCGTTCTTACCGACGAGACAGGTGACGTCGCCGATCTCGAACTCGGTCGAATCCTGAATACTCTGGAAGTTTGTGATTTGGACCTTTTTGAGCGTCATTATCTCTCCTTGTGGGCAGTGGTGAATGATGAATTGGACTTGTCGGCCCCTCGGGGTGTTACGTATGCAAGCCGAGTTTCCGATGATCCGTCAACACGTGTGTGAGCGCACTAAGCGTGGCTTGGTCCTGGGTGCCGCAGGCCGGCGATGGAGTCGTTCGTCGGCGAGGGTGAGATTCAGCAGCCTTCACGCCGATCACGCCGGCGCGCGCCTCGCAGCTGACCGGCCGCTATCCGCACGATCACCTGCAGCTGTCCAACATCTGCAACTCAACGGCCTGTTCGACGACCGGCTGATCGGCCAACCCACGCTGCTGTCGTGGCTGCCCGGCGCCGGCTACGGCATCGGCTATAGCGGCAAGTGGCACCTGCCGCGTGAAGGCGACGGCGAACTGTGGGAGGTGGAGCGCTGGCCCCACCCGGCGAGTGGAGCCGCCCGCTGGCACGGGACGGCTACGACTTCGCCCGCGACGAGGTGCGGCGCCTGGAGTCGGGCAGGGCGGCGCCGTTCGCTGGGCGCAACATGCTGCCCCCCGAGCGCGCCCAGAAGGCGTGGACGGTGAACCGTGCCATCGAATTGGTCGATATCTTCGGCGGCGGAGAAGCCGTCTCTGGTGTTCGCCTCCTTCTTCAATCCCTACTTCCCGTACGCGGTGCCGACGCCGTGAGACACCAAGCACGACCCCGCCGAAGTCCCGCGCCCGCAGAACTTCGACAAAAACCCTTCGCCGGTAAGCCGCTCGTCCAGCAGAGGAGCTGCTGCGCTGGAATGCGGCCCACAGCCAAGAGACCACCCTGTCCAGCCCACGCATGATTTGCACCGTCGACTGGAAGTACGTCTAAAACCCGGCCACCGAGGACGAGCCGTACGACCCGCGGTCCGACCCCGGCGAGCTGTAACAACGCCACGGTGACCTTCGGGCACGTAATGCGTCGCAGGAAAGAGCCCTGGTAGCATGCATGCAGACGACCTCGGAAGCTGTACAACCCCTCGCAGGCCAACTCCTACGACCTGTTCCTGCCCAGCCGCGAACTCTGAACAGGATGTGTCGCCTCGACTCAACCCGACCAAAGTACACCGAGATCACCTCGAAAAAAAATGATCCCGGCAATCCTCGTATTCGACAACCACCGGGCGTCACTTGCTTGTTCCTTATCCAGATAGCGCCGTTACGGAAACACCTCCGTCATGTCGTTTCTGTGGTAATCCCCTGAGGGTTTTCGTCCGGACCGATCTCTTGTTCCGGTTACCGTCCACCGAGTCGCGCACCCCGAACCCCCGCCAATCGGCGTTTGCCCATGCGAGGCCAGCTTGTTGGGGCCCGCAAGTGCCCTAACATCTGCTAAACAGTTGACGCGTCCCCCCATCTATCTCTTCTTTGATTTTCTGAACAATCGCCTGAACCTCCTCTTCGTCCTTAACTCTACCTGAGTATTCGGCACACAGAGCTTGCCACAGATGGTCGCTTCCCAAACGCAACCAATTCGCTGCTTCTCTCAACCACTCGTGATGGTCTGCCAAACTCGTAGCCCTGCCTAGCGCGTCGTACGTATCAGCAAAATCCCGGCCAATGCGCTCCGCTATTCCTTCCCATTCGATCTTCTTAAGCAATCCAAGCACCACTCGTTCTGGTGCATCCTTCCCAGGAAGAGTATGGCAACCCCGCGAACTCTCCTGATCCCCGTCTAGAAAAACCAGTGTCGGTTTTGAGAATCGACCCTCGAATTTCATAATTCCGAGCGTGTTACCTACCGACGCCGATCCATATGGCGTGAACATCACGCGTGTGCTCAGATCAGGCTCTACCGCAACTAGTATCTCACTCAGCATTGCAGCACTTCGATCATCTTCTACGTATATGTCGCACTCTGGATGAGCCTCCTCATCCATCTGCGTCATAGCGAATTCTGGACTGACTCCGGTTACGATTCTACGCCCGCTAGGGTTATTGATAATGTATGCTCTAGCCCTCTCCGGCAGCTCATTCAAAATGAACGACGAATGGGTCGATACGATGAACTGAATGTCCTGCCTTCTTGCCACCGTAGCCAGATCACGCATGAGTCGCCTCTGTGCCCTCGGGTGTAAAGAGGTCTCAATCTCGTCAATCACGACTAACCCATACCTAGGGTAGTCCGCGACCAGCAGTTCCGCTGCTGCAATCTCACCAGCCCCTTGATGGAACCCCGAGTACCTAGCTCGTGAGACTTGCATTACCGGCACCTTTTTCTTGGAGTCAACGTCGGTTAAGGAGATGCCCGCCGCATCATATTGCTTTCCCATTACGGTCGAGTATCGCGATAGCAGACTGTCGTCAAATGGCGAGTGAGAGCCTTCGTTTACGTTGTGCTTTAGCAGTTTTCCATAGCCTGCTCGGGCGCCGACCGGTTGAATACGACGCAAATCAAGATACTCGACTGCTCTCTGTCGACGTGAGCTATAGCCTCTCCACCGATTGGTTCTCTTGGTCACGGTCTTGACCGTTGAATGATCTCCCTCACGCACAGAAAACCTTAGAACGGCCCCCGAGATCTTTTCGAACGGCGTGTCCGGGAAAAAGTCTGACGCGTATGTCTCTCTGCGGCCGTCGGATTGGCGGCTGGGGGCCTCCGGAATGCGCCCCACCTGCTCGTCGATCAGCTCGACCATGGCGGAGTAGGACTCCTTCTGACGCCGCTGCCGGTCTCCGGCGGCCCGGAGTACTGTTGGAAATACGCGCCGCGCAGCCGCTCCTGCGTATCGGCGTCGCGTTCGCCGTAGATTGCGGGCGGACTTGCCCATACAGAGCTTCCTCGTGACTCTTATTTGTTGGCCCACACTCGCCACGCTACCAAAGGTTCGCTGAGCGGACTGGACGACAACCAGAGGCTGACTATTACGTCTATTCGTCGTAAGTTGTCAATCTGCTCTGACGAGTCTGTGGTGCGTGCAACGGATACGGAAGTAAGTCCTTGAGTTGTAAGAACCTATTCGGGACCACCGCAGTGCGGCTATCATTCTGGGTGTAGCGGGTAGGGTAGCGTATGTTCGGACAACGACTCCGGCTCGCCCGCAAGAGGGCAGGCTTATCCATGCGGTCACTTGCCGAGCAGATGACCCCGAGGGTCACTGCGCAGGCCATCAGCAAGTACGAGTCTGGCAAGATGCTGCCCTCTTCGGCCGTCCTGGTCGCGCTGGGAAAGACTCTTGACGTCTCACTCGACTTCCTCATGAGTGCTCAGATCGAGGCACTCGAGGGGCTTGAGTTCCGGAAGCACTCCAAGGCCACTGGCCGTGACTTGGCGATGGCCGAAGCAGTTTTGATCGATAACCTTGAGCGCTATCTCGCAATCGAGGACATCCTGGACATGCCAGCCAACGTCGAGTGGATGGAAGGCCGGCGCTACGACAGCGTAGCCACTGAAGGCCAGATTGACACCAGGGCCGATGAGCTCCGCGAGGCGTGGAGTCTTGGCCTGGATCCCATTCCCAGCCTGTGCGAACTGCTTGAAAACAAGGGTATCACGGTGGTCGTAGACGACCTCCCCGAGCGCATCAATGGATTGGCTTGTCACGTCATCCGGGGCGGAAAGCCAGTCGGCGAGGCGGTCGTGGTCTCGAACCGGGTCAATGTCGAGCGAAGGCGCTTCACCCTCGCCCACGAGCTCGCACACCGGATCATCCGCTCCACCGACAACCCGGCAATCACGCTGGAGAACGCCATGAATCGCTTCGCTGGTGCCTTTCTCGTTCCACGTCAGCGTCTCCTGGAGGACGTTGGCGCCACCCGTCGCCGCATTACCTACTACGAAATTATGCGCCTCAAGCACACCTACGGCGTCTCGGCGGCGACCATGCTGATGCGCCTTGGGCAGATTGGGGTCCTGCCCGCCGCCGCCATTCAGCAGGCGTTCGCGACTTTCGCGCGCTCCTGGCGCAAGAGCGAACCCCAACCTATCCCTTCCGACCACGGGTTCGCGGCCTTCGAGAAACCCCGACGTTTCGAACGCCTTGTCGCGCGAGCCGTGGGCGAAGGGCTGATCTCCTCCGTGCGTGCTGCTGCGCTTCTCAACGAGTCCCTTGACACCGTCGAACGGCGAATTACCGGTCCGACGACTGAATGAAGTGCGTCGTCGTCAACGACGCTTCCTGCCTCATCGATCTCCGCTGGTCATCCCACTCCCCGTGCGTGAGAGGCACTGGGTTCAGAAGCGGCCGATTTGGGCGGGGCCGGGGTCGCAGGCGGCTATCGTGGCGGCGGAGCTTTGCTGGGTGAGGTCGGCGCGCAGGGTGGCGGCGGCGGGGTCGTCCCACAGGTTGTTTACCTCCTGGGGGTCGGATTGGAGGTCGTACAATTCGCCGTGGCCGAGGCCGTGGTAGGTGACCAGCTTGTGGCGGTCGTCGCGGTACATGGTGGCCCAGCAGGGGGTGTGGCGGCCCGGTTCCTGGGGCAGGTACATGTTCAGGGCGTCGTAGTATTCGCATCGCACGTGGTCGCGGTGGTGAGCCGGGTCGGCGTTGCCGGCCAGGATCGGCAGCAGGGAGCGGCCGTTCGTCCACGGCAGCGGCTCGCCGGCCAGCTCGGCGAGCGTCGGCGCCACGTCGGTCAGTTCCACCAGGCCGTCGGCAACCACCCCCTGCCGGAAGCGGCCCGGCCAGGAGACGATCAGCGGCACCCGCACCGCGCCCTCGTAGAAGCGGCAGCCCTTGGCGGTGAGGCCGTGGTCGCCGAGCATCTCGCCGTGGTCGGACATGAAGATCACCACCGTGTTGTCGCGCTGGCCGGTGCGCTCCAGGGCGTCGAGCATGCGCGCCACCTGTTCGTCGATCAGCTCGACCATGCCGTAGTAGGACGCCTTCTGGCGCCGCTGCTTGTCGCCCGGCGGCCCGGAGTATTGCTGGAAGAATGCGCCGCGCAGCCGTTCCTGCGTGTCGGCGTCGCGGTCGCCGTAGATTGCCGGCGGCAGGTCCTTGTCCAGGTAGCGCTGCTGATAGGAGCGGGGCGCGTCGAACGGGCCGTGCGGGTCGAAGATGTTCACGCTCATCAGCCACGGGCCGCCGCGCTCCTGCTCCATGAACTCGATGGCGCGGTCGGCGCACCAGGCGGTCTGGTGCAGCTCGGGCGGGATGTCGGGGCGGTAGCGGGCGCCGCTGTTGCGCGCGGGGTCGATGCCGCTCGTGTCGATCGCCTCGTCCAGGCGGCCGATGCGGGTGAGCCAGTCGGTGTAGGCGTTGCCGCGCCCGACGAACTGCAGGGCCGACGTGCTCAGGTCGAACACCCGATAGCCGTCGTCCACCCGCGGTTCCGTTCCGGTCCAGCACGAGGCGATGTGCAGCTTGCCGGCCAGCCCGCAGTCGTAGCCGGTGTCGGCGAGGCGGCGGGTGATCAGCCGCACGCGCTCGTTGGCCGGGAAGTAGGCGTTGCCGTTGCGGTTGACGTGAATGGTGTTCGGGTACAGGCCGGTCAGGAAGCTGGCGCGGCTCGGCTGGCACACCGGGCTCTGGCAGTACGCACGGCTGAACGCGACCCCCTCGGCGCACAGCCGGTCGACGACCGGGGTGTTGATATGCGGGTTGTTCAGGCAGTGGACGGTGTCGTAGCGCTGCTGGTCGGTGCAGATCCACAGGATGTTGGGAAGCTCGTTTGCCATGCCGCGGATCGTAGCGCCTGCCAGCCGGTGGTGGAACCCGGCGCGGTACGCATTTCGATGCAGCCCGGGTCATCGACAGGCCGGCAGGCCGGCAGGCCGGCAGGCATGCGGAATTGCCACCGGGGGTGCCGTAGGATAGGATCAGCGGCCGTCGGCAGGAGTTGGGAGGAGTTGGCATGAGCGAGCAGATGATGGTCGCGGCGGAGGGCGCCAAGCGGGGCGCCGGGGCGCGCGGCACGTTTCTGAAGGAGGTGTACCGGCACCGCGAGTACCTGCTGCTGCTGCTGCCGGCGCTGGTGATCTTCGTGCTGTTCCGCTACATCCCGATGGCCGGCATCGTGATCGCCTTCAAGAAGTACACCATCGCCGGCGGCCTGTTCGGCAGCCCGTGGGTCGGCTTCACCTACTTCGAGCGGCTGTTCGACTCCGAGAAGTTCTACCAGGTGCTGTGGAACTCGATCCGCATCAGCTTTCTGAAAATCGCCATCGGCTTCCCGGGGCCGATCATCTTCGCCCTGCTGCTCAACGAGGTGCGCCAGGTCGCCTGGAAGAAGTCGTTCCAGACCATCAGCTACCTGCCGCACTTCGTGTCCTGGGTGGTGGTCGGCGGCATCGTGCGCGACGTGCTGTCCGTGCACGGCGTCGTGAACGGCATGATGGGATTCTTCGGCGCCGAGCCGCGCCTGTTCCTGCAGGAGATGCACTCGTTCCTGCCGATCGTGATCACCTCGATGATCTGGAAGAACATCGGCTGGGGGTCGATCATCTACCTGGCGGCAATCACCAGCATCGATCCGGACCTGTACGAGGCGGCGGAGATCGACGGCGCCGGGCGGGTGCGGCGCATGTGGCACATCACCCTGCCGTCGATTACGCACGTCATCATCATCCTGTTCCTGCTGCGCATCGGGAACATCCTGGAGGCCGGCTTCGACCAGATCTTCAACCTGTACAACCCGCTGGTGTACGACGTCGCCGACATCATCGACACCTACGTGTACCGCGAGGGCATCAGCGGCTTCCAGTACAGCCTGACGGCGGCGGCGAGCCTGTTCCAGAACCTGGTCGGGCTGATGCTGCTGCTGATGGTCAACGTGGTGACCCGGCGCATGCAGGCCGACTACTCGGTGGTATAGCCATGCGCCTGCGCCTGCCGACGCCCGGACGAGCAGCCCTGAAACGCCGCACGCTCGAGGACGTGATTGTCGACGCGGTGGTGTGGATCGTGATGATCGGTTTCTCGATCTCGGTGATCTATCCGTTCTGGACCATGCTGATCGACTCGTTCTCCACCCCGGAGAACGTCTACTCGCTCGGCTTCCGGCTGTGGCCGCGCCCGGCGACCATCGAGGCGTACCGCGACGTGCTGTCCAAGGACACCGTCGGCATCGCCTACTACAACACCGTCCTCCGTACCGTTGCCGGCACCCTGGTAACGCTGTTCGTGTCGTTCTCCGCCGCCTACGCGCTCGCGCGGCGCACGCTGCCGCTGAACAAGACCATCACGCTGCTGATGATCTTTACCATGTTCTTCTCCGGCGGCCTGATCGCCACCTACCTGTGGATGGGGCAGATTGGGCTGCACAACAACCGCCTGGCGCTGATTCTGCCGCCCGCCGCGAGCGCCTACTACATCATCATCATGCGCAACTTCTTCCGCGCCATCCCGCCGGAACTGGAGGAGTCCGCGTTCATGGACGGCGCCTCCGCCTACACGGTTCTGCTGCGCATTATCGTACCGGTGTCGATGCCGGTGGTGGCCACCATCGCGCTGTGGTCGGCGGTGTTCCACTGGGACTCCTGGTTCGACGCCCTGCTGTATACCCCGAAACGGGAGCAGCTGGTGCTGCAGCTCATGCTGCGGCGCATCCTGATCGAGCACCAGGCCTCCAACCTGTTCGACCTGTCGGTGGACGAGCTCGAAAGCAGCTTCGTGGTGGAAACGATCAAGGCGGCGACCCTGTACATCGCCATCGGACCGATTATACTGTTGTACCCGTTTCTGCAGCGGTACTTCGTGAAGGGAATCATGACCGGGAGCCTGAAGGGATAGCGGCTCCACGCGGCGCAATCCGGATGCCGCGGTGAACAACTCA
The DNA here is from genome assembly GCA_002238925.1 of Spirochaetaceae bacterium bin103. GTDB lineage: Bacteria > Spirochaetota > Spirochaetia > SZUA-6 > Bin103 > Bin103. The sequence continues at coordinate 94,568 of MPNH01000003.1, forward strand.
AAGGGAGGTGTGCATGGCACACACGAGATGGTTATTGGTGCTGGCCGGCCTGCTGGCCGCCGGTCTGGCGTTCGGGGGAGCCGAGCAGGAGGGGGCCGCCGCCGAAGAAGAACGGCTTACCATCACCTGGATGGGGCCGAACAACCGCGGCACGCTGCTGCCGCCCGACAGCCCCACCGAGCTGTACCTGGAAGAGTACTTCAACGTCGAGCTCGAACCGTGGACCGACGTCGATCTGTACCAGTCCGACCAGTGGAAGACGCGCATCGCGTCCGGCGACATTCCCGACTACATCAAGTCCGACCCGATCGGTTCCGGCCTGCACGACATCGGCGCGGTGCGGGTAATGTCCGCGTCCTACCTGCGCCAGCACATGCCGAACTACACCAAGCTCATTGACGAGATCGCCGGCCCCTACGGCTGGCAGACGGTAACCACGGGCGGCGAGGTGGTCGGCATCCCGAGCGTCAACGTCGCCATTGCGTCGGGCGCCACGTTCGTTACCCGGCGCGACTGGATGGAAGCGGTCGGCGAGCCGATTCCGGACAAGCGCATGCTCGGCTCCCCTTACTCCGACTACTCCAGCCTGGAAGACATCGAGCGCATGTTGCGTAAGTTCCGCAACGAGGATCCGGACGGCAACGGCCAGCAGGATACCTACGGCCTGTCGGTGTACAAGAACAGCAATACCGTCAGTTTCAACGCCGGCGCCCAGTGGGCGTTCCCGAACGAGTTCGGCGCGCACGGCGTACGCATCGCCTCCTGGCAGGACGCCGGCGGCGAGCTCGGATACTCAATGATCTCGGACGGCTACAAGGAAGCCCTGGCGTTCCTGCACGGCTGGTACGAGGAGGAGATCATCGATCCCGAGTTTGTCACCGACAAGCGCTCGGAGCTTATCACCAAGTTCTCCAACGGCATCGTGGGCGCCTTCCAGGCATCGCCGGCGTGGACCGGACCGCGCCCGAGCGGCCCCACCGGCACACTGCTCAAGAACGTGCCGGAAACCGAGCTGGTGTACTTCATCGCCTACGAGGGTCCGGGCGGCCGCGCCTCGGTCAACTTCAACCCCATTCTCGGCAACACCTCGATCGGCGCCAACGCCTCCGACGCCGTGGCGGAGAAGATCCTCGCCATGCTCGACGAGATCCATACCGACATGGAGCTGTACGGAAAGGTTGCCTACGGCGACGAGGGCACCCACTACCATTGGGATGACGACGGGCTGCTGGTGCAGGCGCCCGACTTCGGCTCCGGTGAGGCGCGCACCAACCAGGGCTGGCAGTACTTCACCATGTGGAACACCATCACGCCGGACATCTCGCGCTACCGGCTGCCGCGCTGGCGCACCATCCCGCACACCATCGGCATCGACGCGCCGAAGCTCGACAATGGCTTCGTTCCGGTCTGGGACGAGGAGTTGCGCGGCGTCGTCAGCCAACTCCGCGAGGTGGAGAGCGAGTACTTCTTCCGCGCCATCATCGGCCAGGCCAACCTGACCTCCGACTGGGACGCCTACGTGGACGAGTGGACCCGCCGCGGCGGCGACCGGCTCACCGAAGAGGCCAACCGCCAGTACCAGGACTCGATGTAGCCGTCGCCAAGCGGGTACTTCGATGTTGTTGAGCGCCCCGGACTGCGTTGCGGTTCGGGGCGTTTCTGGTTCCCCCAAAGCGCCGCCGCCGGCGCGCCGCAAGCCGCACGTGCTGATCGTGATGCTCGACCAGTTGCGGGCTGACTCGCTCGGCTGCGCCGGGCACCCGGTGATCCGCACCCCGGCCATCGACGCCATGGCGGCGCAGGGGCTGCGCTTCACCGGCGTGCACACCGTGTCGCCGGTGTGCCAGCCGTCGCGCGTCTCGTTCGCCACCGGCCGCTACCCGCACAACCACGGCATCTGGTACAACCGCGGCGAGCTGCCGGTGAACTACCCCACGTTCTTCACCGCGCTGCGCGACGCCGGCTACGCCTCCGCCGTGGTCGGCAAGTCGCACCTGTGGAGCCACAAGCGCGTTGCCCACCTGCGCGACGGCGAGCCCTATCTGCAGGCGCTCGGGTTCGACGAGGTGGACGAGGTCGGCGGTCCGCGCGGCACCTGCAGCACCGACTCCGGCTACTCCGACCACCTGCGCGGGAAGGGGCTCTGGGAGCTGTTCGTGGCAGACACCAACGAGCGCGTGGCCGATCCCACCATCACGCGCCCGGCGCCGTTCGACGAGCACGATCACATGGACGGCTACGTCGGCGGGCGCGCGGTGCAGTGCGTCGAAGCCTTCCCGGACGACCGTCCCACCTGCCTGTTCGTCAACTTTCCCGGTCCGCACGATCCCTGGGACGCGCCCGGCCGCTGGGCGGCGATGTACGACCCGGCCGACTCGCCGCCGCCGATTCCCCTTCCGCCGCGGCCTCCCACGCTGCCGGACCATGCCGCCGCCAAGCTCGACTTCCAACCGGAGCCGGGGCTGACCCCGAAGGCGGTCGCCGCGATTCGCGCCAACTACGGCGGCAAGGTGAGCTTCGTCGACCACTGGTGCCGGCGCATCTTCGACGCCTACGCGGCGCGCGGCTGGCTCGACGACCTGCTGGTAGTGGTTACCTCCGACCACGGCGAGATGGCCGGCGATCACGGCCGCGTGTACAAGCGCACCTTTCACGAGTCGGCGCTGCGCGTGCCGCTCATCATGCGCTGGCCGGGGCGGATCCCGCACGGTACGCGCGCCGCGCCGGCCGAGAACATCGACGTCATGCCGACCGTGCTGGAGGCGATCGGCGTGCCGCAGCCGCCGATGTCGCTCGGCCGCTCCCTGCTGCCGGTAATCTCGGACCCGCGGGCGCAGCACCGCGGCGACCTGTTGAGCGAGATCTACTACGGCGGCTCACGCAACGCGATGCTGAAGACGGAGCGCCACAAGTACGTGATCGACCAGCAGGGACGCGGCTACATGCTGTACGACCTCGGCCAGGACCCCGACGAGCAGCACAACCTGATCGGCGCACCGGAGGCGCGGGCGCTGGAGCAGGCGATGCGCGACGCGCTCCTGGTGCGGCTGGCCGCATCGTCCTACGTCATGGACAGCGTCAACCTGTAGCCCCGCCACCTCCACCACGCCGATGATTGGGTTGATTGATTGGCAATGTTCTTGGCAATTGCCAAATCACGCGGTATCCTGGTGGGTCATGAAGACGCGCATCGACAATTTCGGCCGCCTCGTGATACCGAAACCACTGCGCGAGCGCTACCGGTTCGAGCCGGGCGCCGAGGTCGAGATCGTCACGGTTCCGGACGGTATCACGCTGGTGCCGGTCATGCCCAAGCGGCGAATCGTGCGGCGCGGGCGCATCGCAGCGGTGGATACCGGCGCCGGCACGGCGGCCGCGGAGATCTTTGCCGTCGACCGTGTCAGGGCCGCCCACCTGGACGGCAGGGGCGGGCTGCTTATGTGACCCTCGGTGTGGATACGTCGGTCATCATTGCCGCCGTGCACGCCAACCACCCCGTCCATCTGTCGTCGTCGCGCTGGCTCGACGAGGCTTTCGACACGCATGACGTGGTTGTTGCCCACCACTCCGTGCTGGAAGCATACGCGGTTCTGACACGGCTCCCGGCTCAATACCGGGTAGGCCCGGACGAGGCGGAGATCGTCCTGCGCGAGACCTTGCAGCACAACGCTCGCCTCGCACCGTTCGGTGAGGACTCGATGTGGAACTTCATGACCGGGATGACGGCGTTGCCCGCCGCGGGAGGCGCCGCTTACGACGCGTTCATCGTTCGATTGCTCAGCGAAGCCGGCGCCGAGGCGATCGTGACCTACAACGTCGACGACTTCCGGCGGCTCTCGCCGCATGTGCGGGTTACCGACCCGGCGGAGTTGTAAGCCTTGCGAAGGAGACGACCATGAGCATCGATACCACCTTCCTGCGCCGCTGCATCGCTACTCTGGAGTTGGCGCTGGAACACCTGAAGCGGCGATTCGCACACCGGCCGCCACACCTCACCACGCTGCCAGGCATTGGGCTCAGGCGAGGATGTCGCCGCCCCAGAGGCGGCGGAGGAAATCCATCACGGGAAGGACTTCGATGTCGTTCCACCGGGCCGGCTGGGCGCCGCGGTACACGCCGTAACAGCGTACCCGGTGGGCGCCGAGTTCGGTGCGCATCCGCTCCAGGCCGCGATGGAAACGGCGCTCCCACCGGACCGACGCCTTGATCTCCACCGCCACGAATCCGCGCCGCGTCTCGCACAGGACGTCTACCTCGACGCCGTCGTGGGTGCGCCAGTAGTAGAGCGGGTAGCGCAGCTTTGCATAGGCGGCGTAGGCCCGCATCTCCGCGAACAGCAACGTCTCCAGCAACGCACCCTCCTCCTCGGGCGCCGGCGGGTAGGGCAATCTGCCTGACAGGGCGCGCGCCACGCCACAGTCGAACAGGTAGAACTTGGGGTGCGCCACCTGTTTCGCGGCTCGCTTGAGTTTCCATGCGTGGACCCAATGCCCGACGAGAGTGTCTTGGAGGATCTCGAAGTAGTTCTGCACCGTGGCTCGCGCCACCGCGGCGTCGCGAGAGATCGCGGACAGGTTTGTCACCTGCCCGTTCTGACGCGCGGCGACTTCAAGGAAGCGGCTGAAGGCGCCGATGCTGCGGGTGAGCGCCTCCGCACGGATTTCCTCCTCCAGGTACGTCTCGGCGTAAGCAAGGAGATACCCCGCCGGATCGACGCCGGTCACGGCGAGCGGCATGCTGCCATGGACAAGCAGGTTATCCGTCGATGGCCGAAACGCGAGTTCTGCCGAGACCAGCGGGAACATCTGCTCCACGACGGCGCGGCCCGCCAACAGGTTGCCGCCGCCCCGCTTGAGCTGGCGCGCGCTCGACCCCGACAGCACGAAGCGCAGGCGCCGCCGCTCGATCAGGCGATGAACCTCGTCGAGCAGTTCCGGCACCTTCTGCACCTCGTCGATCACCACCCACGTTCCGGCCGGCAGGCCTTCCACCTCCCGGTAGAGCGCCTCCGGATCGCGGCTCAGACGAAGCGACTCACTCGTATTCAGCAGGTCATAGGTTGGCGCTCCCGCGAAGTTGTTCGCAATCCACGTCGACTTCCCGGTGCCTCGCGGCCCGAACAAAAAGAAGGACGCGGTAGGCGCCAGCAGCCTTCTTGCAAACATAGTTGCAACCATAGTTGTCATATTTACCGGATAAATAACATCTGTCAATTCAAATATGCCACATCGGGTGTCCACTGTGTCGCTCTCGCGCCTGGGTCGCACCTGACACGAGGCGGTTTCGGTGTTATCTTCCAGCCCGGCCAGCCCGAGAGGATCAAATCCCCACTGCGGCTCTCTGCATCCCCATCTCGTACCGCCCGGCGGGCGGTACGCGCTCGGAGCCCTTACCCTGAGTATCGGGCGGAGGATCGATGGCAACTGACGTAACACTCCCAGAACTGGGAGAGAATATCGAAGCCGGCGACGTCGCCGCCGTCCTGGTGAACCCCGGCGACCGGGTCGAGAAGGACGCGCCGCTGCTGGAACTGGAAACCGACAAGGCGGTGGTGGAGGTGCCCTCGCCCGATGCCGGCGTGGTAACCGCCGTCCTGGTCAAGGCAGGCGACACCATCAACGTGGGCGACCCGATCGCCAGCCTGGAGCCGGACGGCGCAGGCGGTGATGCCGCTCCGCCGCCGCAAGCGGCACTGGCGGCGCAGGCAACATCCGCGGCGGAACCGCCGCCGCCATCCGCGGCGCCGGCGGCGGCACCCGCGCCGGCGGGCGGCCTGCTCGCCGCGGCCTCGGGCGTCACCGGATCCGACTCCGCAAGCGCCACTCCGGCACCAGCCGAGCCCGCACCGCAATCTGCTCCGGCCGCGCCCGGCACCGCTCCCAGCGGCGCACCGGCGCTCGCCGGCGCGGCGGCGGACGTCGGCGCCGCAACGCCCGCTGGTGCCAGAACGGATGCCCCCGAGGCGGTGGAGCCGATCCCGGCCACCCCCGCCGTGCGCCGGCTGGCGCGCGAGATCGGGGTGGACATCAGGGCCGTGACCGGCTCCGGGGAGGGCGGGCGCATCCTGCTCGACGACGTCAAGGCCACCGCCAAGCGCCTGCTGCAGGCACCGCCCGCGGCCGCGGCGGCCGCCCACCCCGCGGCCCCGCCGCTGCCCGACTTCTCCCAGTGGGGGCCGGTGCAAGAGGAGGCCATGAACGCGGTGCGCCGCATTACCGCCAGCCACCTGACCGCGGCGTGGCAGACCATTCCCGCCGTCACCCAGCTGGACAAGGCGGATATCACCGACCTGGAACACCTGCGCAAGCGCTACGCGCCGCGCGCCGAGGCGGCCGGCGGCAAGTTGACCGTAACCGCCATCCTGGTAAAGGTGGTGGCCACCGCCCTGAAGGTGTTTCCCCAGTTCAACGCCAGCATCGACATGGCGCGCTCCACGGTTATCTACAAGCGCTATTGCCACGTCGGCATCGCCGTCGACACCGACCGCGGACTGCTGGTGCCGGTAATCCGCGACGCCGACCGCAAGAACATCGTCGAAATCGCCGCCGCCCTGGGCGAGATTTCCGTGCGCGCCCGCGCGCGCAAGCTGGGCCCGGCGGAGATGCAGGGCGGCAGCTTTACCATCTCCAACCTGGGCGGCATCGGCGGCTCCCACTTCTCGCCGATCATCAACTCCCCCGAAGTGGCGATCCTCGGCGTCTCCCGTGCCGAAACCGAGCCGGTGTGGCGCGACGGCGCATTCGTACCGCGTTTGCGCCTGCCGCTGTCGCTGACCTACGACCACCGCCTGATCGACGGCGCCGACGGCATCCGCTTTCTGCGCTGGATCATCGAAGCGCTGGAGCAGCCGCTGCTGCTGGCGCTGGAGGGCTGAGCCGATGGCTGATTCGACCGCGACCGGCGAACGCACCCGCCTGGCGGTGCTCGGCGGCGGCCCCGGCGGCTACGCGGCCGCGTTCATGGGCGCCGACCTGGGACTGGACGTGACCCTGATCGACGACGCGCCGCACCCCGGCGGGGTGTGCCTGTACCGCGGCTGCATCCCCTCCAAGGCGCTCCTGCACGTGGCCAAGCTGCTGCATGAGGCGGAGGCGGCGGCGGAGTGGGGCGTGCGCTTCCGCAAGCCGAAGATCGACCTCGACAAGATGCGCTCCTGGAAGGAAGGCGTGGTCGGCAAGATGACCGCCGGCCTGGGCACGCTGAGCAAGCAGCGCAAAGTAAACTACGTGCAGGGCCGCGGCCGCTTCAGCGGCGAAGGAACGCTGCTGGTGAGCGGCGCGGACGGCCGGCACAGCGTGACCTTCGACCGCGCGATCATCGCCACCGGCTCGCGCCCGGCCCGGATTCCGGCGCTGTGGCTGGACAGCGAGCGAATGATGGACTCCACCTCCGCCCTGGAGCTGCCCGACGTGCCGCCCTCGCTGCTGGTAATTGGCGGCGGCTACATTGGCCTGGAACTGGGCTCGGTGTATGCTGCGCTCGGCTCCGCGGTGACCGTGGTGGAGATGCTGCCCGGCCTGCTGCCCGGCGCCGACCGCGACCTGGTGGGCATCCTGGCCCGGCAGGTGGCGGCACGCTTCAGCGCAGTGCACGTGAACACGCGCGTGGCGGCGCTAAAGGAAACCGGCGACGGCATCGCGGCGACGCTCGACACGCCCGGCGGCAAGGTAACCGAGACCTTCGCCAAGGTGCTGATGAGCGTCGGGCGCACCGCCAACACCGAGGACCTGGGCCTGGACCAGCTCGGCATCCGCACCGACGAGCGCGGCTTCATCGCGGTCGACGAGCAGCGCCGCACCACGCACGCATCGGTGTTCGCGATTGGCGACGTGGCCGGCGAACCGGGGCTGGCGCACAAGGCCACCCACGAAGGGCGCACCGCCGCCGAGGCGGCCGCCGGCATGAAGGTGGCGTTCGAGCCGCAGACCATCCCGGCGGTGGTGTTCACCGACCCGGAGGTGGCGTGGTGCGGGCTCACCGAGACCGCCGCCCGCGAGCAGGGCCGCGAGGTAAGCGTGCAGCGGTTCCCGTGGGCCGCCTCCGGTCGCGCCACCACCATGGGCCGTCCCGACGGCCTGACCAAGCTGGTGCTCGATCCCGGCAACGAACGCGTGCTGGGCATGGGCGTGGTGGGCGCCGGCGCCGGCGAGCTGATCGCCGAGGGCGTGCTGGCGGTGGAGATGGCCGCCCTGGCCACCGACCTGCGGCTCACCATCCACCCGCACCCCACCCTGAGCGAAACGGTAATGGAGAGCGCCGACCTGTTCTTCGGCCAGAGCACCCACCTGTACCGCCCGCGCCGGCCGGGAAAGTGACCGCCGGGAAGGCGCCTCCCTACACTCCCAGTTCCGCGGCCGCAGCAGATACCGCCGCGCGGCGCGCCGCGACAGATCTCGACACCGCCGAGTGGGAATCCTACCTGGCGGAGGCCGGTGAGCCCGCCTACCGGGCGCGGCAGGTCCGCGAGCACCTGTTCCGCCACCACACCGAGACCTTTGCCGGAATGGTGCAGCTCCCCGCGCCGCTGCGCGAACGCCTGCAGCTCCACCTGACTCCCTACGGCCTCGCCGAGCGCAGCCGCACCCGCTCCGGCGACGGGCTCACCACCAAGCTCCTGTTGCAGGCCGGCGACGGCCACACGGTGGAGGCGGTGTCGATCCGCGAGCCGCTGCCGGCGGACCCGCGCCGCGTACGCCGCGCCCGCCATACCGTTTGCGTCAGCAGCCAGGTGGGCTGCGCCATGGGCTGCATCTTCTGCGCCTCCGGCATCGGCGGCGTGGTGCGCAACCTCACCGCCGGCGAAATGCTCGACCAGGCGGCCATTGTGCAGCGCGAGTTCGGCCCGCTCACCAACCTGGTATTCATGGGCATGGGCGAGCCGCTGGCCAACTACCCGGCCCTGAGCCGCGCCCTCGCCGTCCTGTGCGACCGCGACGGCTTCGGCTTCGGCGCGCGCCGCATCACGGTGAGCACGGTCGGCCTGGTGTCCGGCATCGAACGCCTGGCGCGCGACGCCCGGCCGGTTGGCCTGGCGGTGAGCCTGCACGCCGCCGATGACGAGCTGCGCCATCGCCTGGTGCCCACCTCCGGGCGCTGGCCGGTCGCCGAAATCGTCGCCGCCGCCACTGCCTACGCGCGCACCACCGGTCGTACCGTGACCTTCGAGTACGTGCTGCTGGCCGGCATCAACGACGCCGTCAGCCACGCCGAGCGCCTCGCCGACCTCCTGCACCAGCGCGGCACCGCCACGCTGGCGTCCGCCAAGGTGAACGTCATTCCCTACAACCCGGTGCCCGAGTTCACCGGCCTGCGCCGCCCCCCAGCCGCCCGCGTGCACGCCTTCGTGCACACCCTGCGCCGCCGCGCCCCCCCGCCCCCCGCCTGCCCCGCGTCCGTCCCCCCCCTGCCCCGCCGCCCCGCCCCGGTCACCGTACGCAAGGAAAAGGGCCAGGAGGTGGCCGCCGCCTGCGGCCAACTCCGCCGCCGCGAACGGGTCGCCGCCCAGGATCCCGCCGGTCATGCGGCGCAGGGGGAACGATCGCGCTGGCGCAACACCAGCGCAGGCGGTATCATGAACCGGTCTCGCCGTGTGGTTCACTTCAGGAATCATCGCTACGTACCAGAAACAGGCAGACCGTGGGCGTTGGCACCGTGCGTTCCGTGCGGGCGTGGCGGCCGTTGCGCTAACGCTGGCCGGGTGCTCGATGTCGCACATCGAGTCGGCGGGCGCCACCGGCACCACTGACGACGCCCCGCCACCCGAGAGCCCGCCGCAATCGGAACCCGCGAACATTGACGCAAACGCGAACTCGGACGGATTCGCGATCACGGGCGGGAGTGCGAGGGAGTCCGCCGGCACGCTGCGCTTCACCGTGAGCGTGAGCGGCGCAGACAGCGAGCCGCTCACGGTGGCATATGCGACCGAAGACAACACCGCGACGGCCTCCGCCGACTACGACGCCGTAAGTGGCCGCCTGACGTTCACCACCGCGTCCAACGCTGCGCAGCACATCGACGTGCCGTTGCTCGACGACGTGGTGGAAGAAGCCGTGGAGTCGTTCACCATGCGGTTGAGCGATCCGCGGGGAGCGCCCCTGGCGGTGGCGGCCGCCGGCGGGACGATCCTGGACGACGACACGCGCGGGCTGCTGGTGCGGCCGGCGGCGCTGAACGTGCTCGAAGGAAGTTCCGCCGGCTACGAGCTCGCGCTCACTTCGCGGCCGACGGGCACGGTGACGGTAACGATAGAAAAGGGCGCGGGGGCCGGCGAATTGACGGTAGCACCGGAACGGTTGACGTTCACTCCCGAGAGTTGGAAGCAGGCGAAGGAGGTAACGGTGTCGGCCGCCCACGACACGGACGCGACGGCCGATGAGCCGGCGACGCTCACCCACCAGACGAGCGGCGGCGGCTACGACCAGACCGCCGTGCCCGGCATAACGGTGACGATCGTGGAGAACGACGCGTCGACGCTGGCCGTGGCGGCGGCGGCCGCGGGCGAGCAAGCGGGCGTGATGGCGTTCCCGGTCACCATCAGCGTGGCGAGCGACAGCGAGGTCACCGTGCAGTATGCCACCGGCGTTGCCGGTGATACTGCCCAAGGCGGGGAGGACTACACACCGGCACGTGGCACGCTGACATTCGCGCCGCATCGCACGGCGGCGCATACGATCGCGGTGACGATAACCGACGACAGCGTGGACGAGCCCGTCGAGGAGTTCACGGTGACATTGAGCAACGCGGTAAATGCGCTGCTCGCGGGTGGCGGTGCGACGATGACGGCGGCCGGCTCCATCGCCGACGACGACCCGCCGCCGGCGGCGAGCATCACGGACGCGAGCCTGACCGAAGGCACCGGCGGCGGCGCCATGCAGTTTTCCGTACGGCTCGATCGGGCAAGCGGGCGCACCGTGTCGGTGGGTTACGCGAGCGCGGATGGGACCGCCACCGGCGGCGCCGACTACACCGCGGTGAACGGAACGCTGACGTTCGCGGCAGGGGTGACGGAGGCGGCGATCTCGGTGCCGGTGACCGACGACACCGACGACGAAGACCAGGAGACATTCACCATTACTCTGCAGGACGCCGTGAACGCAACCGTGGATCCGGCCGCAAACCAGGCCACCGGAACGATATCGGACCCGGTTCCTAACCAGCTGCAGACGCTCGCAGTGGCCGGCGCGGAGAGCGACATGTATCCGGCGTTCGACCCCGGCATCCACCATTACGCCCTGTTCTGCGCCAGCACCGACACGCTGGCGGTAACGGCGACCGCGCTGAGCAGCACCGCCAGCCTCACGCTGCTGCGCGCCAACTCAAGCAACAACCAGGTAATCGGCGCCGGCAGTGTGCAGATAGACGTGGATCATGACGACGACATCGCCATCGAACTCAGCGACAACAGCGAGACTGCAACGTATGTGGTGCATTGCCTGCCCACCGACTTTCCCGATATCACGGTCCTGAAGAACATCGAGGGTGCGTCGGGCGGCTTGCTGCTGATTACTCCGGAACTGTACCGAACGCAGAAAGGGGCATCCAACCGGTACCAGGCGATTGTCGATTACAACGGCGTGCCGCGCTACCACAAGAAGGGCGGCGGCAAGAATTTCCGCCGCTATACCAACGGCATGACGATCAACGGAAAGCGGGTCTGGTATTCGCACACCAACGCCACACTGCTCGACGAGAACCTCGCCCAGATCCGCAAGGTGTCGACTCCTGCGGGAAATCAGCATGACTTCCTGATCACCGACGACGGCACCTTTCTGTACGTGGTCTACAAACCGTACGTAGACGACCCCGACGACGACTCTGACGACCGCGACTTCAGCGTGTTTACCGACGTCACCTCGACCGAGAGACTGAAGGACAGCGTGATCCGGGAAGTGACGGTCGGCGGAACCACGGTATTCGAGTGGAACTCGTGGGAGCACATGAAACTCGATCCGGACTGCAAACTGCGCGGTTCGGTTGGCGACTACGCTCACCTCAATTCGTTGTACATGGTGGACGACGATGTCGTGGCCTCGTTCAAGGGCTGCAACCAGGTCCTCAGGATCGACCGGTCTTCGGGTACCGGCGCCATTGAATGGCAACTCGGCGGCACCGCTCCCGACGGCGACTCCGAAATTACCTATCTCGCGGTCAAGGACGAGGACGGCAACGACGACGAAATCTGCAGCCAGCACAGCGCCGTCGTGACGCAGTCCGGATCGGTCCTGCTGTTCGACAATGGCGACGGCTGTGTGGGCACCAGGAAGGAGGTAACTCAGTACACCCGAGTCGTGGAATTCGACATTTCATCCGGCACCGAGGCGCGCATCATACGCAAGGTCGAGCCGGCGCCGGGGCAGGGATTTGCCGACATCGCCGGCTCGGTGCGCGAACTCGACAACGGCAACTGGCTGATCAGCTGGGGCCGGACCGACGGCCACACCGTGGACGTGGACAAACTCGTATCGATCAGCGAAGTGCAGCCGGACGGCACCTCCGTATTCGAAATGAACATGTCAAAGTCGCCTCACTTCGTGCAATCCTACCGGGCTTACCGCGTTGCCGAGACCGACGTTCAGATCCCCCTCAACCTGCCCTGACGGCCACCTCCGCGCACCGTCCGCTATGAGCCGTAGCGGGCGGCCATCTGCTGCAGGGTTACGGAGGGGACGCCGCCGGCGTTGCCGGCCTGGCCGAAGGCGGTCATGCGCGCTTCGCATACGTCCTGCATCGCCGCGCGCGCGGCCTTGAGGTAGTCGCGCGGGTCGAAGGCGTCGGGCGCCTCGGCCAGCACCTTGCGCACCGCGCCGGTCATCGCCAGCCGGTTGTCGGTGTCGACGTTGATCTTGCGCACGCCGTGGCGGATGCCGCGCTGGATTTCCTCCACCGGCACCCCCCAGGTCTGGCGGAGGCTGCCGCCGTGGGCGTTGAACAGGTCCTGCAGCTCCTGCGGCACCGACGACGAGCCGTGCATCACCAGGTGGGTATTGGGCAGGCGGCGGTGGATCTCCTCGATGCGGGCCATCGCCAGCACGTCGCCGTCCGGCTGGTGGGAGAACTTGTAGGCGCCGTGGCTGGTGCCGATCGCCACCGCCAGCGCGTCCACCCCGGTGTCGGCCACGAACCGCTCCGCCTCGTCGGGGTCGGTCAGCAACTGGTCGTGCGACAGCACCCCCTCGGCGCCGTGGCCGTCTTCCTTGTCGCCCATGCCGGTCTCCAGCGAGCCGAGCACGCCGATCTCGCCCTCCACGGTCACGCCGTTCGCGTGCGCCGCGGCCACCACCTCGCGCGTTACGCGCACGTTGTAGTCGTAGTCGGCGGGCGTGGCGGCGTCCTCGCCGAGCGAGCCGTCCATCATCACCGAGGTGAACCCCTGTTCGATGGCGCTGCGGCAGGTGGCCGGGCTGTTGCCGTGGTCCTGGTGCATGGCGATCGGGATATGCGGGTGGAGCTCGGCGGCAGCCAGGATCAGGTGGCGCAGATAGGCCTCCTGCGCGTAGCTGCGCGCCCCGCGCGAGGCCTGGATGATGACCGGCGACTCGGTCTTGGCGGCGGCGGCCATGATGGCCTGGATCTGTTCCATGTTGTTGACGTTGAACGCCGCGAGCCCGTAATCGTTCTCGGCGGCGTGATCGAGCAGAATGCGCATTGGCACTAGTGGCATAGCGGTGTGAATGTAGCGTGGCGGGGCGGGGTTTGACCACCGGGCGCCTGTTGCCGTACCGTCCCGGAGTCGCCATGGAAGACTACTTTGCCGGCATCGAGCCGATCCGCTACGAAGGTCCCGATTCGCGCAACCCGCTGAGCTACCGCTACTACGATGCCGACCGGATCGTGGCCGGCAAGCGCATGGCGGACCACTTCCGCTTCGCCGTCGCCTACTGGCACACCTTCCGCGGCACCGGCGTGGACCCGTTCGGCCAGCAGACCCTGGTGCGCCCCTGGGACGACCCGGTCGACTCGGTGGACAACGCCCTGCGCCGCATGCGCGTGGCGTTCGACTTCATCGCCCGCCTCGGCGTGGACTACTACTGCTTCCACGACCGCGACATCGCCCCCGAGGGCGCGTCGCTGGCGGAGTCGAACCGCAACCTGGACCAGGTAGTCGACCTTGCCGAGAAGCTGCAGGCCGACACCGGCATCCGCCTGCTGTGGGGCACCGCCAACCTGTTTGCCAACCCGCGCTACATGAACGGCGCCGCCACCAACCCGGACGCGCACGTGTTCGCCTACGCCGCGGCGCAGGTCAAGAAGGCGATGGAGGTGACCCACCGCCTCGGCGGCGCCAACTACGTGTTCTGGGGCGGGCGCGAGGGCTACGCCACCCTGCTCAACACCGACATGAAGCGGGAGCAGGATCATCTCGCCCGGTTTCTGCACATGGCGGACGACTACGCGCGCGCGATCGGCTTCGACGGCACCCTGCTGATCGAGCCGAAACCGAAGGAGCCCACCACCCACCAGTACGACTTCGACGCCGCCACCGTGCTCGCCTTCCTGCGCGGCTACGGGCTCGACCGGTTCAAGCTCAACGTCGAGTGCAACCACGCCACCCTGGCCGGCCACACCTTCGCGCACGAACTGCAGACTGCCTCCGACGCCGGCCTGCTCGGCTCGATCGACGCCAACACCGGCGACGAACTGATCGGCTGGGACACCGACCAGTTCAACCTCGACCCGGCGGTGACCAGCCGGGTGATGATGATCGTGCTGCGCCAGGGCGGCATCGCCCCCGGCGGCTTCAACTTCGACGCCAAGCTGCGCCGCGAGTCGACCGATATCCGCGACATGTTCGCCGCCCACGTGGGCAGTATCGACGCGTTCGCCCGCGGCCTGCTCGTCGCCGACCGCATCATCGCCGACGGCACCTTGGACCAGTGGCGGCGCGAACGCTACGCCAGCTACGACGCCGGCAAGGGAGCGGAGATCGAGAGCGGCGCGGCCGGCTTCCGCGACCTGGAGCAGTGGGTGCTGGATGCGGGCGAGCCGCGCACCAACTCGGGCCGCCAGGAGCAGTTCGAGAACCTGGTCGCCAGTTTCTGGTAGAATCGCGGTTGGTCCGAGAGCCGGCCCGCGTGACCCTGCCGTGACGGCGCCGTCGAGACGAACGCCCCGCTGATGAGACCCAATCTCTCCCAGGAACAGATACTGGACCTCCTGCACCACCGGCGCAGCGACCGCTACGTGGTCAACACCGCCAACACCGTGGAGGTGGTCCTGTTCGGCAACTGCTTCAGCGAGGTGAAGGTCGAGGGGCTGGACCAGGTCGAGGAGCTGTCCCGCAGCGGGCGCAAGCTGATCTTCATTCCCAACCACCAGAGCGAGTACGACTGGATGCTGCTGCAGACCTACCTCGCGCAGCGCTACATCCGCACCGCCATCCAGGCGGGCGAGAACCTGTACGTCGGCCCGATCGACACCTTTCTGCGCAAGTGCGGGGCGTTCATGACCATCCGCGATCGGCGCTCGTTCTACGCCCGCCACTGGCTTGCCGACTGGACCATGCGCGCACTGCGGACGCGGCCGTTCGTGCTGACCAAGGATCAGTACAACAAGCTGTACCTGCCGCAGATCAAGCGCGTCCTCGGCGAGGGGCTGCACCTGATGATCTTCCCGGGGTACGAGATCGATAGGAACACCGGCGAGGCGAAGTACGGCCGCTCCTATTCGGGCAGATTCGCCGAGCTGTCGCCCTACGTGTTCCTGGTCCTGAACACCGCGATCCGCCAGATGGGCATTGAGGACGCCCTGTACGTGCCGGTCAACATCTCCTACGAGCGGATCCCGGAGGACATCGTGTTCCGCGAATACCAGGCGCGCTCGCGCAAGAGCAAGATCGCCAAGTACGTCTACGATCACTACTATGCGTTCATCAAAATGCCGTTCGCGCGCCGCATCCGCGACCAGCGCTCGCGGGTGTTGATCCGCTTCGGGGAGGGCATCCCGTCCGG
This sequence comes from Spirochaetaceae bacterium bin103, assembly GCA_002238925.1. GTDB lineage: Bacteria > Spirochaetota > Spirochaetia > SZUA-6 > Bin103 > Bin103. The sequence continues at coordinate 110,515 of MPNH01000003.1, forward strand.
CCGCCACCGCCGCGCCCGCGAAATGGCCGCGGTGATGCACGAGCAGATGGGCAAGCTGATGCGGGTATACGAGAGCACCCTGTTGTTCGCCTCGTTCGACGATCGCTACAAGATGAGCCGCGACGAGCTGGAAGATCGGGTTGCCGCCACCCTGGAGCGGGTGGAGGCGCACGGGCTGGACACCTCCCCGCTGTACGACGGCGGCCGCCGCCTGTCGCTGGAGGAACTGCTCGCACGCACCGTAAAGGTGTACAATTTCCCCGATGTGCCGATCATCCCGTCCAAGTCCTACATGACGCTCGAGTACGACGACCGCGAGGTGTTCATCCACCACCCCCACCTCGCTTCCTATTACGGCAACAAGCTCAAACACATCCTGCAGGCCGACGCCGCGTGATGCACGACGCCGACCGGATCCCCGACCGCCTGCGCGCCCTGAGCGGCCGCTCCGACCCGGGCGAGGAATATTCCATCCTGCCGCCCCGCTACGAGCTCGGCCAGACCAAGTTCATCATCGTCACCGGCAGTGTGATCAGCGGCCTCGGCAAGGGGGTGTTCTCGGCCGGCCTGGCGTCGCTGCTGGAGGAGCGCGGCCATCGCACCAACCTGATCAAGATGGACGGCTATTTCAACGAGGACGCCGGCACCCTGAGCCCGTTCCGCCACGGCGAAGTGTTCGTGCTCGACGACGGCACCGAGTGCGACATGGACATCGGCACCTACGAGCGGTTCGTGGACAAGAGTTTCTCGCAGCACAACATCTTCACCAACGGGCGGCTGACCCGGCGCCTGAACGAGCTGGAGCGCAGCGGCCAGTTCTCCGGCTCCGACGTGCAGTTCTATCCGCACGTGACCGGCGAGGTGATCCGCTTCGTGCGCGAGTCGTCGCTTGCCAATGCGGCGGACATCACCCTGGTCGAGATCGGCGGCACGGTCGGAGACGAGGAGGTGCGGCCTTATATCTCGGCGATGAGCGAGCTCGCCTACCAGGAGGGGGAGCGCAATGTGTTCTTCATCAACCTGGCGTGGATCATCGAGGCTCCGCACCTGAACGAGCAGAAGAGCAAGGCCGCCCAGCACGGCACCCAGATGCTGATGCAGATGGGCATCAAGCCGCACATGCTGGTGTGCCGGTGCGACAACCCGGTGGAGCCCGCGGTACGGCGCAAGCTGGCGCAGCGGCTGCGCCTGCCGGAAGGCAACGTCATCGACCTGCACAGTCAGAAGTCGGTGTACCAGGTGCCCGACCACCTGGCGGCGCAGGATGTCGACCGGCTCACGCTGGACTATTTCGGCCTGGCGCCGCGCGCGCGGCAGGCACGGTGCAACTTCACCGCCTACCTGCAGCGCCTGACCAGCGCCTCCGAGCGCGTGGTGGTGGGCCTCGCCGGCAAGTACATGGGGCCGCGCGACACCTACGCCAGCATCCACAGCGCACTCGAGCACGCCGGCTGCGCGTGCGGCGTGGACGTGGAGGTGGTGGACATCCCGACCGACGCCATCGAACTGGCCGGCGCACGCGGCGAGCGGGTGGCCAGTGCCGCCAGCCATCTCGCCGAGATGGACGGCATCATCGTGCCCGGCGGCTTCGGGGCGCGCGGCTGGGAGGGCAAGATTGCCTGCATCACCCACGCCCGCACCGGCGGACTGCCGATGCTGGGGATCTGCTACGGGTTCCAGGCGGCGATGGTGGAGTACGCGCGCTCCTGCTGCGACATGGTGGGCGCCAATACCACCGAGAACGACGCCAACACCTCCGACCCGGTGGTGTGCCTGCTGCCGGAGCAGTACGAAATCGAAGGCATTGGCGGGTCGATGCGGCTCGGCCGGCACGAGGTAGCGCTGCTCGCCGGGTCGCGGGTGGCCGGCCTGTACGGGGGCTTGAAGGCGCACGAGCGGTTCCGCCACCGCTACGAGTTCAACCCGCTGTACAAGGACACGTTCGAGGCCGGCGGCATGGTGTTCTCCGGCTGGGCGCCGGGGCAGCCGATCATCCAGATCGCCGAGTTGCCCGACCATCCGTTCTTCATCGGCGTGCAGTACCACCCCGAGTTCACCAGCCGGCCGGTGCGCCCCAACCCGCTGTTCCACAGCTTCGTGGCCGCCTGCGCCGCACGCCGGCGCGCGCACGCCGGCAGCGTTCGCGGCCTGCCGCGCACCGTGGACGGTGTGCCCGCCGCCGCCGGGCCGGGCGGTATGCGCGTTGGCGCACACGAGCCGGGTCCCGGTGCGAATGGCGACCGTACTTCCGCCGACGGCGCCGCCCATGCGCCTGACGGAGGCGCGGCGAACGCCGGCAGCGCGCATGAAACCGCCGTCTCGGCGGACGCGACGCGGCGGGGGCGGCCGAGGTGAGTCGGAACGCCTACTCCGTACCAACGGAGGCGACGAAACGCGGCGCGCCGGCGTCGCCAGCCGGGCGAATGTATCTCACCAGGCAGGCGTGGAGCGGCACGATGGGAGGCACGCAATGCCGGTAACGGCGGTGGTCGGCGCCAACTGGGGCGACGAGGGCAAGGGCAAGCTGTGCGACTACCTGGCGGAGACCGCCGATATCGTGATCCGCTTCCAGGGCGGCAAGAACGCCGGCCACACGATCATCAACCAGTACGGCAAGTTTGCCCTGCACCTGGTGCCGTGCGGAGTGTGCCATGCGCACACCACCAACCTGCTTGGACCGGGCGTGGCGGTGGACGTGGCGGCGCTGCTCACCGAGCTGGCCGAGCTGCGCGAGCGCGGTGCGCCCAATCCGCACGTGCTGGTTGCCGACCGCGCCCAGGTGGTGCTGCCGTGGCACGTGGAGTTGGACCGCCTGGAGGAGGCGCGGCGCGGCGCGGCCAAGTTCGGCTCCACCCAGTCCGGCATCGCCCCGTTCTACGCCGACAAGTACCTGAAGGTCGGCATCCAGGTGGGCGAGCTGTTCGACGCCGGCCACCTGCGCGCACGGCTCGAGCACACCCTGCCGCGCATCAACGTGCTGCGCGAGCATCTCTACGATGCCGCCCCGCTGTGCCTGGACCGCGTCGTGGAGGAACTGCTGGCCCTCGGCGCCAAGGTGCGCGAAATGGTGGTGGATGCCACCGCACTGCTGCAGGCGGCGTTGCGCGACGGCAAGCACCTGCTGCTGGAGGGCCAGCTCGGCGCCTTGCGCGATCCGGACCACGGCATCTACCCGTACGTGACCTCCTCCTCGCCGCTGGCCGGCTTCGCCACCGTCGGCGCCGGGGTGCCCGCGCACGCCATCGGGCGGGTGGTGGCCACCGTCAAGGCGTACTCCTCCTGCGTCGGCGCCGGCCCGTTTACCACCGAGCTCACCGGCCCGCGCGGCGACGAGTTGCGCGAGCGAGGCGGCGACGCCGGCGAGTACGGCGCCACCACCGGACGCCCGCGCCGGGTCGGCTGGTTCGACGCCGTCGCCACCCGCTACGGCTGCGCGGTGCAGGGCGCCACCGAGATGGCGGTGACCCTGCTGGACGTGCTCGGCTACCTGGACGAGCTTCCGGTCTGCACCGCCTACGAGGTCGACGGCCGGCGCGTGGACGACTTTCCGGCCACCGCCGTGCTGGAGCGGGCCCGCCCGCGCTACGAAACCCTGCCCGGATGGAAGTGCGACATCAGCGGCGCCCGCAGCTTCGGCGAGTTGCCGCCGGCGGCGCAGTCCTACGTGCGGGCGATCGAGGCTGCCGTCGGCGTCCCGGTGCGCTGGGTGTCCAACGGCCCGCGCCGCGAGCAACTCATCCGCCTCACCTGACCGCCTGCATGCCGCGCCGACCGGTTATGCCTCACTTTGCCTCATTCTGTGACTTGAACTGACTCGTACGGTTGTTTACGCTTTCGCCATGACTCAGTTGACGATCCGGTTTCGCGACGTGGAGTTGGAACGACGCGTCCGCGAAGAGGCGCAGCATCGCGACACGTCGCTGAACAAGGCGGCCCTGGCGCTGATAAGGAAAGGAGCAGGCATGAGCGGCCCCGGTGAAGGGCCGCCGACCATCGGCAAAGCCCTCGACCGATTCTTCGGCTCGTGGTCGGCCGAGGAGGAACGTACCGTCCTGGAAGCGGTGGCGGAGCTGGACCGGACCGACGACCCGTTCTGGCAATGATTCTGTTCTGACAATGATTCTGGCACTCGACACGAACGTGTACACGGCGTACATGCGCGGCGCCGCCGAGGTCAGAGCGAGGGTAAGCGCAGCACAGCGGGTCGTGCTACCGGCCGCGACGGTTGCAGAACTTCTGTACGGATTTCGCCATGGTACCCGCTACGAGAAGAACCGCGCTCAACTCGATGAGTTTCTCGCCAGTCCGTTCGTTGAATTCCATCCTGCGACTCTCAAGACCGCCGATCGCTTCGGCCGCATATCCGCGGCGCTGCGGCGCGCCGGCACGCCGATCCCGGTGAACGACGTCTGGATTGCGGCCCAGGCCATGGCGAGCGGCGCCGTGCTGCTCACCGGCGACGGCCACTTCGGCCGCATCCCTGGCTTGGCGTTCATCAGGATCGCGCCGTCCGGCGGGGAGTGACGGAGTGACGACTACTATTCGGTGCCCGCTGCCGGCGGGTCGGCGTAGGGAGCGAGGAACCACTCGGCGGCCGCCGGTACCGCCGTCCCGGGCGGGGGCGGTACCGCGGCGGCGGCGCCGGTCAGGGTGATCAGCCGCTTGCCGGCACGCGGGAACTGCCGGCCGGCCGATGCGAGGGCGCGCAGTTCACGGGTGGCGGTGGCGGCATCGGCGGCGTCCGCGCACACCTGGATCAACTCCATGCTTCCGGTTGCATCGCGCGCCAGGAAGTCGACCTCGTAGCCCGCCGGGGTGCGCACGTAGGTCACCTCGCTCCGGCGGCGCTCCAGTTCGATCAGAACCGCGGTCTCCAGCGCATGCCCGACGTTGGCCCGCCCGCTGCGGTCGAACACCGGGATCAGGCCCGGATCGACCGGGTAAGCCTTGCGCGGATTCACCATGCGTTGGCGCTCGGAATTCGATTCCATCCACACCAGCCGCGCCAGGTAGCAGTCGATTCTCCTTCCTGGAAGGAGAACTTCCCACCATCATCGCCTCTTGAAAAGGAGAACTATCGGGCGCACGGTCGGGTACCTTGAGAGTATGAGCGCAGAAGCGGTGTTGCAACAACTCGCGGCGGCGCTGGCCGGGCGGCCGGATTCGGCGGGCGCCACGGTTCACGATGGCCTGCTGATCGTGCGCCGCCCGGACGGGTCGGCCGTATGCTGGCGGGTCGTGGAGCGCGGCCCGTCGTGGTTCCGTCTCACCTCGGTGCGGGACCGGGGTTAGTCCGGCGGATTTTCCGGGAAGTCAGTAGTCGTCGAACACGGCCGGATCGACACCCGGCAGCGTGTCCGCCTTCCAGATGTCCACCGCCGCATCGTTGCTCTGCTCCGCTCCCGGGGTGCTGCGCCCGGCAGCGACCAGGCGCTTCAGATCGGCCACCATCTCCTTCACCACCGCGGGATGTTCGGCCTGCAGGTTGTGGCGCTCCGCCGGGTCGCGCTGCATGTCGTAGAGCTGCACCAGGGGCAACCCGTCGCGGGCCGCGGCGGCGTCGTCCAGCGTCCAGCCCCCCGACCCCGGGCACAGCACCAGCTTCCAGCGCCGGTCGCGGATGGCGAACTTGCCGGATATGGAGTGGTGCACCACGTGGTCGCGGATCAGCTGGCCGCCCTGGCCGCCCGGGTCGCCGCCCCGGAACAGGGGCAGCATGCTCAGGCTGTCTTCGCCGGCGTCGGCCGGCAGCGGTTGGTCCAGGAAGTCGGCGCAGGTGGCCAGCAGGTCGGTCAGGCACACGAGCTGGTCGCTGCTGCTGCCCGGCTCGATTACTCCCGGCCAGCGCGCGATGAACGGGACCCGGTGGCCGCCGTCCCAGGCGTCCGACTTGTAGCCGCGGAAGCCGCCGCTCGGGTGGTGGCCCTGCCCCTCCATCTGGTCGACGCCGATGTAGGGCGCGCAGCCGTTGTCGCTGGTGAAGATGACCAGCGTGTCGTCGGCCACGCCGTGGCGCTCCAGGGAGTCGAGCACCTGCCCGAACACGTCGTCGGTTTCCATCACCAGGTCGGCGTACAGGTTGTTCAACCCGCTGGCGCCGATCCAGCGCTTGTTGACCGACAGCGGGGTGTGCGGCGAGGTCATTGGCAGGTAGAGGAAGAACGGCTGCCGTTCGGCGGCGCGGGCGGCGATGTAGCGGTCGGCCGCACGGGCGAACGCCGGCAGCAACTGTTCGAAGTGCCAGTAGGGCATCGCCGGACCCGGCAGGCTGGCCAGGTTGTCGCCGAGCAGCCGCGCCGGCAGGAACTCGCTCGGCGTGCCGACGGTGGCGTCGTTCTCGATGTAGCAGTAGGGCGGCCAGTTGGGCACGTCGACGCCGAAGTAGGAGTCGAAGCCGCGCGTGGTAGGGCCGCCGGCGATGGTGCGCGAAAAGAAATCGCGCCACCGCGCCCGCTGCCGCTCGGTCGCCTCCAGCTCGGCAGAGGCCGGCTGCCCGGCCCGGTGCGGCGGCAGAAAATCCTCGTCCGCGAGGCTTGGCCACGCGGACGAGGCCGCGGTCGCTCCGGGCTGCGTCCCTGCTGACCCGAACGGCCAGTCCATGCCCAGGTGCCACTTGCCGATGGCGCCGCAGTGGTAGCCGTGGCGCTGCAGCAGCTTGCCGACCGTGAGCCGCGCCGCGTCGATCAGCGGCGGCCCGTACGGGCTGACAATGCCGCGCTGCAGGGGGGAGCGCCAGTTGTAGCGGCCGGTCAGCACGCCGTAGCGGGACGGCGAGCACACCGCCGAGCTGGAGTGGGCGTCGCGGCACACCATGCCCTCGCGCGCCAGCCGGTCGAACTGCGGCGTGGCGATCCTGCCGCCAGAGGCGGTTCCGGCACGCGGATTGAGGCACGACACGTCGCCATACCCCATGTCGTCGACCAGAAAATAGACGACGTTCGGCTTGTTCTCCATCAATCGCTCACCGCCTCCTGGCGCTGTCGTCCTCCACCCCGAGCAGCAGGTGGCCCAGTTCGCCCCGATTCAAGGCCGCGACACCTCCTCAAGATCAGCCTCGACGCTACCGTTGATGCTCGCGAAGGGTAACTCGATCTGAGACGAGCGGGCCGCGAGCGGCGCGGGTTCGTGCTCGGCAGAGTATATGCCGCCCGTCACGGCTGCAACCGCGGTGGGAACAATGAACTGCAGATCGGTCTCCTGGGCGGTCACCACGGGGAAGCCGTAGGGCCCGTTCAAGTGCCGGCAGGGGCGGCCCGCCTCCTCTCGGGACTGCACGAAGTCCAGATGTGCACCCAGACGTCGCTGAGCGGATGCGACACCGAGCGGGACGGCGGTCTCGATGGTGTTGCGGATGGGTTCCTCGAGTCCGCGTTCGATTTCGAATCCGATGCTGGAACGGCCGCCGGCGATGGCGGCAGCGGTGGTCGTCCCGGTGCCGAGAAATGGGTCGAGCACCGTGTCGCCGATCAGCGAGTACATCTGGATCAGCCGGTACGCGAGTTCGAAAGGGTATGCGGCGCTGCGGGTGCGGGTGTCGCGATCATCGACCTTCGCGTTGCCGAGAAGCTGCCTGGCGCCGACCAGGTCGAGCCACACATCGGAGAACCACTTGTTGCGCTCCTCCCAGAAGAAGGCGCTGCGCCGGCGGCGGGCCTTGTCGGCGGGCGAGAACTTGCGCGGGCCGCCGTTGCGGGCGATCAGGATGTACTCGTGTTCGTAGGTGACGTAGGCGCCGGCCGGCAGCATGCCGGAACCGAGAAACTTGTTGGGCGCGTTGGTGGGCTTGCGCCACAGGATGTCGGGCAGCACGGAGAACCCGAGCGCCATCAGGGCCTGCAGGATGCGGCTGTGGTTGGAGAACAGCCGGAACTCGCCGCCGATGTTGCGGGTGGCGTCGCCGATGTTGATGCACGCCAGCCCACCCGGCTGCAGCACGCGGCGGCACTCGCGCCACACCGCGTCGAGGCGGGCGTGCATGGCATCGAACGCCCGATTGCCGTCTTCCGCTGCAAGCGCCTGCGCGACCGGCGGATCGGACGCGGCGAATTGCTCGTCCCACAGCTCGATCATCGGGTAGGGGGGCGAGGTCACCACCAGCGACACCGAACCGTCGGGCACCGCGTCCATCCGGCGCGCGTCGGCGAAGTGGACCTGGTGCCGGGTGGTTTCCACAGTGCCCGGACGTCAGGTGTGGGCGATTACGTCGATCTCGACGCGGAAGTTTCTTGCCAAGCCCACCTGTACCGTGCTGCGGGTCGGGCGCGGCTCGGGAAAGAACTCCTCGTAGACCGCGTTCATATCTGCGAACAGCGCCATGTCGGTCAGGTACACGGTGGCCCGCAGCACCTTGTCCATCGACGAACCGCCCGCCTCCACCAGCGTCTGCACGTTGCTCAGCACCTGCCGCACTTCGGCGGCGAAGTCACCCTCCACCGGCTCTCCGGTGGCTGGATCGACCCCCACCTGCCCGGACACGAACAGCAACTCCCCCCAGCGCAGCGCCGGCGTATACGGCCCGCCCGGCGGCGCCCCCTGCGCGGACATAACGGGTGTCTTTTCCATGCTCATTCTCCTTCGCCTGCCTCGATATGGCCGGTGGCCTGTTCGTTCCAAGGCCAACAACCTCACCCAATGCTAACACATTTTGTCATCTGTGCCACCCCCCGCGCACGTCCTCACCGTCAACCCATACCACATCCGAAGAGCTGGCAACTCGCTCGGTTTATCACCCCCGGTGCTGATCCCTCGACACTCCCTTCGCCTCGTATTATACTGTCGATGTTTTCTACTCGCTACGATCGGCCTCTACAAGCGCACGCACTGGTATAACAGTTCCGTAGTCTGTCGAGGACGTACTTTGTGACAAGGCATTGCGCCGCCAACAAGTCACAACGATACTTGGTTAGTTATGTCGATGGATAGGCACCACGAACAAAATGAGCTCAAGCAGCATCTGCAACGTGCTACGGCGTCGCAAGTCGAACGCCTTGCGGCCTCTCTGATTGCTCGTCTTCTCGGCATTCCCATTGCGGTAGCTAAGCCTGGTTTTCAACACGGCGCGGACGCCGGCACCGCTGGCCGGAACGGGCGCCAACTTCGCATTGAATGTAAGAAGTACAGGGATACCACCAGCCTGGACGAACGCGAGTTGCTTGGCGAGATTGATCAGGCGCTCGCGCGCGATGAGGCACTCGAGGCTTGGGTCCTCGTCACAACTCGCCCCGTTCCAGAGCAACTTGTACATTCGCTTGATCAGAAAGCCGAGCGAATCGGTGTCCCGGTTGTAGTCGTTGATTGGCTGGATAGACCGATCCCGCGATTTGCGGCTCTGTGTGCAGTTGGTCCCGAACTGGTCGCGAAGGAGATATCGAGCGAAGCAGGCAAGTTAGCCCGCTCTCTTCAATCAACTTCGAGGGCAACTGTTGAAACACTAAGGCGCGAGCTTCAAGCTTGGTGTATCGGTTTTCTGTCTGTAAGAAGCCGCTCGCACCAGAAGCTAATGGAAGTATGGAATTCCCCACGAGAGGCAATTGCCACGCTCGGGTACAATGCTGCCGGTGGCGCTCAGCAGCGAAGAATTCGGCGCATGACCGTATATGAAGCGCTAAGTGGCTGGTGGCGAGACTCGCCAATTGATGTACCGGCCGCCGTCGTTGGACTCGACGGCGTCGGAAAGACATGGGCAACACTCGACTGGTTGACCGACGTCAAGGATCGGCTTCCGATTGTCCTCACAATACCATCTTTGACAGCGGTGACCACGGTGGAGTCGGCTACCGGAATAAAGGAACTAATAGCAGATGAACTACACGGTATGACCGGTGTTAGAAATCGGCAATATTGGCTCGGTCGGGTTGATCGGTTTCTATCGCGTCCACCCGATCAAGGGCCCGCGGTTGCGATTTTTTTTGATGGTTTAAACCAGAACTCGTCGGTTGTCTGGGATCGAACAATACAAATTCTTCAGGGTACTCAATTCGCGGATCGTATACGGGTTATCGTGAGCTGCCGCAGTGACTATTTCGAGAATAGGTTGCACAACCTTAACAGACTCTTTGCTTCCTCCGTGCGAATCAATGTTGATCGCTATGACTCGGCCGTGGGCGGTGAGCTTGACAGATTACTCGTCCTGCATGGCGTCAAGAAGACAGAGTTGTATCCGGAGGTAATCCAGTTAGCAAAATCGCCGCGGCTATTCGAACTCGTGATACGTTTTAGGAACGAACTGGTCGACGCGGCGGAAGTTACCGTACATCGACTGCTATGGGAATACGGACGCGAATCTTTCGGGGCTCTGAGCCAGAGGTCGTTTAGCGTGGACGAATGGCATGAGTGGCTAAGGGAGATTTCCGCAAGGTGGCGAGACGGCACACGAGTCTTGTCGCGGAAAGCTCTCAGCGAAACCGTGAGACAACCTTACCTCAACGAAAACGAGGTATATGATCGGCTTAGCGACATCATCGACGGTGGTATGGTCGCGAACGTATCGGGCGAGTTGGTGATAGACCGGACGTTGGTGAACCATGCTCTCGGAGCGGCTCTCTTGGCGTACCTCGATGGCACAAACGTAGTGTCGTTCTCAGATCGGCATGCCAAACTTGTGGAGTGGCTGGACCCGATATCTGGGTTTGACCAGAGAAGCGAGATCCTCCGTGCGGCAGTTTCCATTCTGGTCGCGCAGAAGAGCCCGAACAGATCCATCGCTGGGGTTCTTGTGACCGCCTGGCTGCAGAGCCAAAATATCCCCGACCACCATCGCGAGGAGTTGGTAGCGCTCGCGCCAAGTCTACTCAATGCCCTGTTAGACGCGATCGAGCATTCGGAGGGCCGAGTGTACGGCGCCGCTCGCCTTTGGGCTTCCTATGCGCTACGCTCTATCCCCAGAAATAGCGAGACCGCCATAGTGACGATTCTCGGGCGGTCGTGCCGGTGGCTGCGTACTGTCTCTCGTCAGGTCGATCCACGACGGGTCCGAGACGATGAGTTTGAGAAACGCCGCTCAGTTCGATTCATTGAGCGGATCGGTCGTGATTCCTCGGGATCCCTAATGGTTGCCGGGTGCAAACTGGATCTCGTCAACCACTCAGACAACACAATCGCGCGAATAGTGCCCTCAATCATTGAGGGGTTTCCAATCGCCCGAGCTTTGCCGGTCTTAGCTAACGCTGCTGCCGCCCTCGCTGTGGCCGATACGAGTCCCGCTTGGGGCGGTCTTAGGTGGATCTGTCTGCTTAACGAAGTCGATCCTGACGAGACCGCCGAGGCTCTGCGCCGCTTGTCCCACGAAGTTCGTCAGCGTATCCCCGAGCCCGGATTGCACCCCGATCTCCCGTCGCGGATCTCCGCTCTCTTGCTTTGGCTCACGGGGCAAGCCGAGGATGACAGGGTAGCCGCTTCTATTGACCCTCAGTTCGATCGTTCATGGTCCTACCGAACAGACTATCTCTCTCATCCAGAGACGAGTTTTTTCCCCCTTGAACGACGCCACGCCCCGCTTATACTACGCGCAACCGACCTTTCCGTCCCTCACCGTGTGCAGCGACTAGGCGATCTGTGGTTCGATCCTCACCTTCGACCCGCCCAGACGTTCGTATCCGAAATCGGACAGCACACCGAACGGATTGATGTCACAAAGTTGACTCGCCGCCCAGTCAGGGCCATCGACGATATTGAGTTTGAAAGAATCGAGCCAGCTCTCGCCCGATGTAACCCCAGTGCACTCGCATCGTTGTTGAGGGCCAAGCTGAGAGGTATGAAAGACAGTCCGATCGATGCCCGATATTGGTTGGCTCTTCATTGTACGGATTACATGCTTTTGACGCATCGCGCCGAAGCAGAAGCCGCTCGCGTCCTTCGCCTGCGTTCTAGCGAACTTGACGAATATGACAAGCCTGTCGTATGTTGGAATCTTCTTCTCTCGGAGATTGCTAACTTCGACGTACACCGACAGTTTGTATCGATCATACAAGCGGAGTTGGACTTCGTTCCGATAGAATTCCAATATATCGTTCGTCGGCCAGATGCCACGGATATAGAGATACTAGTCCGCAAGTATCGAGAAGGATCTAAAGAACAACAACACCTCCTGCTTGTCTTGTTGTCGCTTCATCCGGTGGATCTGAACGAGGAGTCATGGGATTGGGTTCACGAGATCGCGCATAGCGCGGCAAGGACTGAAACCAAAATATCTGCATTCGGCATACTCAGCGCGTCCGACCCTGTCAAGTTTGGCCGAGCCTTGGTTGCCCGGGGGTGGTCATGGAGCGTGACCGAAGACATATTCGTGAATCACTATGGGACGTCCGCGCTTATTGAGGCAACCGACGACACTCCTTTCGAAGAGATTGCTTCTCGCCTCGCGCCGTGGCGGCTCCTAGAGTCAGCACGTCGCCGCGGATGCAACCCCGCCGAACTCGACCTGGCGATCGAGCTCTTCGGACGTGTGCTTACGGATTCTACACTCGATCTACTAGATCCCGGAATCGACCTATCGGTCGACCGATCCCTGCGAGAAGACCTTCCATTCGCCTATTCGGTTGCCCCGCGGCCGACGCAGTCTGGGGAGGGCCTCCCATGGATCGGGAATCCTGAAGAACAGCTTAGAGCACACCGTGGCGCGATCGCCACGGCCGAGAGGCATGCCAAGACCGCTTGGAGATCGGGTGCGAGTCTCTACTTGGTCGACCTTCATATGGAAGACTTAAGGGCTGTTCTGGCACACGCTCCCGATGTGGTGGATCGGTGGCTTGTAGGCTGGTCGGAGCCCACGAGGGACTTCATACGGCGGGTCCGCCTCGCTGAGGGCACGTTTCTTGGCCTGTGCGAAGCGCTGATGGAACATGATCCTCCGCGTGGGACCAAGTTGTGGTGCACACTTCGACGGACGTTGGCTACGACGTATGTGGGTGGCGGTGGTGTGGATGATCTTCTACACATGGCCTTTCGCGTACCAGACTCACCGGAAGTGTCGAATCTTCGCTGTGAGTTGCTCGGATTTGGCTTTTGCCACAACGATCGGATGCTATTCGACATCGCACTCGCCGCAACCTACAACGGAAGGAGCGACTGGCTGAAAAACACAATTTCCTCGGATAGGGCTTCCTCGACCACCTGGAGGAACAAGCGGGCGGAAGTACTCGCCGGGTTCACGATAGACAACAGGCTGCCCGTCGAAGGAGCATGGTCAGATGGTGAGATCGAAACGGACGCGGCGGAGCTTCTCCAGAGAGCAGCACGCTCGCGGTGGACAGAGGCCTGTGCGCGGTACTGGTGGGAAGTGTTTCTTCAGTCGCCTGATCGTGATCGGGCGTACGCAGCCTGGGTGTTGTTTCTTCGTTCAGCCGATCGAAGGTCATCGATTTGGACCAAGCAGACATCCCTTGAGGAGAGCGAGATGAGCGATCTCTTGCGTCTCAAGATTGCTCATCATAGAATCAACCATCGGGCCATGCAGCGGGCGCTTACGAAACGCGACGAGAAACTCGAAAAGAGCTATTTGGGTCGCTCAATCGTTGCCGGTGTAGGTCCTTGGGCAAGCGAATTATGAGGCGGCAACGGAAGTGTCTCGAAACAGCGAACTGATCGAATCTGTGTGGCAAGACAATTCGACCCGCACAACATGCCGAGCCGACGAGCGGACGTGTCTCAACTCATCTACTAGGCGCTGAGGCGCTGAATATGGATTGAGTCTCCCCGATGTCGCATCGGGCCAATGAGATGATCCTCACATATCGCTGGGGCATCGACAGATACAGGTCCTCGGACGCGCGACAGATGCGGCTCAAAATGGGAATCGGCCCTTGCATGGTCGCGGCACCGTGCGGCACCATTGCGGGGTGAGCGTTCAAGCCATCACTCCCGCCGGCGCACCGGTCGATGCCGAGGTGCGGGTACCCGGATCCAAGAGCCTGACCAACCGCGCCATGTGCATGGCGGCGCTGGCCTCGGGCACGTCGACCCTGCACAACGCCCTGTTCAGCGACGACACCCACTACTTCGGCGCGGCGCTCCGCGCGCTCGGCATCGAGGTGCGGGAAGATGCCGATGCGGCGATCATCAGCGTCGACGGCCAGGGCGGCGCCATCCCGGCGCAGAAGGCCGACCTGTTCGTCGGCAACGCCGGCACGGCGGCGCGTTTCCTGACCGCGCTGCTGGCCCTTGGCGAGGGCTGCTACACGGTGGACGGGGTGCCGCGCATGCGCGAACGCCCCATCGACGAACTGCTCGCGGCGCTGACCGCCCAGGGCGCGCGCATCACCTCGGACAGCGAGCCGCCGCGCATGCCGTTCACGATCTGCGGCGCCGGGCTGGCGGGGGGCCACCTGGAGATCTCCGGCATGCGCAGCAGCCAGCCGATCTCCGCCCTGCTGATGGTGGCGCCGCTGGCCCAAACCAGCACGACCCTGCACATCACCGGCGAGCTGGTGTCGAAGCCGTTCGTGGGCATGACCACGCGCCTCATGGAGCAGTTCGGCGTGAACGCCGGCGGCGGCAGCAGCCTGTACATCGCCGCCGGCCAGCGCTACCACCCGGTGGACATGGTGATCGAGCCGGACGCCACCAACGCCTCCTACTTCTTCGCGGCCGCCGCGGTCACCGGTGGGCGGGTAACCGTGGCCGGCCTGACGCGCAGCTCGCTGCAGGGCGACCTGGCGTTCCTGGAAGTGCTGCGGCAGATGCGCTGCAAGGTGCGCTGGCGCGGCGACACGGTCACCGTGCAGGGGCCCGCCCAGCTCGCCGGGGTCGACGTGAACCTGGCCCCGATCAGCGACACCGCGCCCACGCTGGCGGCAATCGCGCCGTTCGCCAAGGCGCCGGTCACCATCCGCGGCATCGCCCACACCCGCCTGCAGGAAACCGACCGGGTCACCGCGATGGCCACCGAGCTGCGCCGCCTCGGGGTGCCGGTCGAGGAACGCGACGACGGCCTGCGCATCGAGCCGGCCGCGCCGCGCCCCGCCACCGTCGCAACCTACGACGACCACCGCATGGCGATGGCGTTCGCGGTCACCGGCCTGCGCGCGCCCGGCATTGCCATCGCCAACCCCGGCTGCACCGCCAAGACTTTCCCGGACTACTTCACCCGCTTCGCCCAACTGCAGGGCTGAACGGCAGCACGCCGCAGCGCGCCCGAGTGCGCCAGCTACCGCCGCGGCCTTGCGCCGGGAGACCGCCGGTCGGCGGGCTCGGCGGGGGGGGGGGGGGGGGGGGGGGGGGGGGGGGGGGGGGGGGGGGGGGAGGCCGCCGGTCGGCGGGCGGGGGGGGTGCGGCGGGCGCGGGTTGCGGTTCGGCGGCGGTGGCGATGGCGCCGAGGGCCTGCAGGGTGAGGCGTGCCTTCTCCTGCTCGAGCGGGTGCGGGTGCACGCCGGAGATCGGCGCGTGGGTGCCGCCGGCGCCCGAGATTACCGCGGTATGCCCGGCCGGAAACAACGATATGGTCTCGGCGAACGGCTCGATGAACTTGTCGAAGTGCTCGATGACGTAGGCGGCAACGGCGGACTTGCCGCCGGCGCGCAGGATCTCGATGGTGCGCGTCAACTGGTCGATCTCCGCCTGGGCGCGGCCGCGGATCTCGGCGGCCGTCGTCTTGGACTGCAGTACCATCCGTTCCCGTTCCGCGTCGGCGGGAATCAGAATCTCCGCGCGATACCGCTCGCGCAGCATCTCGATGCGCTGCTTTTCGGCGCCGATCTGCGCCTTGATGCCGGCCACGTTGGCCACCGCGTCGCGCTCCGCCCGTTGCACGCCGATGGCGCTGCGCTGGCCCTGCTGGGCCACTTCCACGCGGGTATGGGCAAGCAGGCTCTCCTTGGCATTGGAGGCCTCCCGCACCGCCACCTCGGCGCGCCGGTTCTCCGACTCCTCCTTGGCGGCGGCGCGCGCCTGTGCCTGCGCGGCGCGCGACTGCGCCTCGGCGTTGGCCGACTGAATGCGCTTCAACAGCGCGATGTACAGTTCCGGCTCGCGCACCCCTTCGAGGCGGTGGTCGTCCACGTCGGCAATGTTCATCGCGGTGATTTCCAGCCCGATCCCCTCCAGGTCGGCCTTGCACACCCGGATCATGTTCTGCACCAACCGGTCCTTGTCGGTCATCACCTCTTCCGGCGTCATGGTGGCGATGGAGTCGCGCAGGTGGCCTTCGATGATGCCGGTCGCGATGCCGGTCAGTTCGTTCCAGTCGCGCGTCATCAGCAGGATGCGGCGGATCGCGTTGCGCAGCCCTTCACCAGACGAGGCTACGGCGAAGCTGACGGTGGCGACCACGCCGAGCGGCACGATGCCGGCGGCAATGGCCGACTCCACCCGCACGCTGATGGTGCGCGGGCGCATATCCATGCGGTAGAAGCGGTGGATCAGCGGGAATACGAACACCCGCCCGCCGCGCACCGAGGAGAACGACTTGCCCTGGCCGGCGACGATCGCCAGTTCGTCGGCGCCGACGATCTTCATCTTGGTGATGAGTTGCAGGACCAGCGTGATGAGCACGAGCAACGCGAAAATGACAATGAAGCCGGTCATGCCCGCACCTCCTCGCCGGCATCGGCCGCGGCGGCCCCGGCACGCTGGCCGAGCAGTTCCTTCACGCTGATGCCGAACCCTTCCTCGAACCGCTGCAGGAAGTCGACGAACGCGTCCGGGCCGCGATTGAGCAACCCGTTCATGCCGCGCTCGTCGTCCATGATCACCACGCTGTCCACCTTCAACCCGCGCGCATGCTTCTCGTAGGCGGCAAACAGGGTGGGAAGCTGCTGCTGGACGAACAGGGCGATCTTGCCCGCATCGCCGGCGTTGGCGACCAGCGTTGCCTTCTGGTCGAGCAGGTCATTGTGGGTCGACTCGATGATCTGCACCGCCTGATTCTGGCCGTCGGCCAGGGTCTCGGCCGCGCGCCGCTTCGTATCCGCCTCCAGGGTGATGTCGGACACGTTCTTCAGCTTGCGCAACTCGACGGCGATTTCCTGTACGGCGCGCTCGCCTTCGCTCTCGGCGCGGGCGATGGCGCTGTCGGTCTCCTGCCTGGTCTGTTCCACCTCCGCCTCGCACTTGCGGCGCAACACCTCGAGCTCCTGCTGGGCGGCGATGATCTGCTCGTCGGCGCTGTT
This sequence comes from Spirochaetaceae bacterium bin103, assembly GCA_002238925.1. GTDB lineage: Bacteria > Spirochaetota > Spirochaetia > SZUA-6 > Bin103 > Bin103. Next base: position 127,617 of record MPNH01000003.1, read on the forward strand.
CTCGGCCACCGCCTCGCGCCGGTTGGCATCCGATTCGGACCGCTCGGCCTGCGCCTTCAGGCGCGCCTCCTCGATCTCCACCTCCTGCCGCTTCCGGGACAGCGTCTTGTTGGCCAGATTGGCGATGTAGTTGGAGGTGTCCCAGATCTTCTGCAGCGACACCGACACCACGCGCATGCCGAAGGTGCTCAAGTCCTGGTTGGTGTCGCGCAGCAACTCGCCGCGGAACTGGGCGCGCTCGCCTTCGGTGTCATCGTCGACCTCGTCCTCGGCCCGCGCCAGGCTGTCGCCCTCGCCGGCGCGGTCGCGCTCCTCCACGCTCTCCACCATGCCGATCGCCTGCAGCGGCGTGGTCTTGTTGAGCGCGCCGCGGAAGTTGCCGACCATGGTCTGCTGAATCTGCTCCTGGATCTCGGCGCGCGACTTGCCCATGAGGCGTTCCACGGCGGAGTAGAGCAGCCCGTCGTCCTCGTGGTCCACGCATACGCAGGCGGTGGCGTCGGCGCCGACGGTGATGCCGTTGGCCGAGTTCACCCCCTCCACGCGCACGTCGATCGGGATGGTGCTCAGACCCAGGCCCTGCACGCTCTGGAAGAACGGGACGACAAACGTCCACCCGCCGCGCTGCAGGCGAAAGCCGTAGCTCTTGCCGCGAATGTTGGTCTTGGCGCCGGTCACCACCAGCACCTGGTCAGGCGGGCATACCCGGATCACCGAGCGCAGCAGCCCGATGGCGAATACAAACGCCACCACCGCGGCCACACCGCCGCCGACATATCCTTCTATCATGGTTCCTCCCTGCGTACGTAGACGCATTGTTGGGTAATTCGCGAAATAACGACCTGCTCGCCGGAAGCGAACTCCTCGCTACCGTCTTCGGCGCGCGCGTAGCGCTCGGCAACGCTCTGTCCGAACAGCACGCGCACCTTGCCCATGCTGCCGGCGGCAATCGGCACGATCACCGTTCCCGGTTCCATGAGCAGTTCCTCGTCGTGCAGCGACGAGTCGAGGCGGGTGCGCTGGAAGCGAAAGAACAGCCTCGCCAGCACCGACATCGACACGCCGCCGGCCAGCGACCAGACCAGGCTTCCGACCGGACCGGAGCCGAATGCCCCCGCCGCCAGCCCGAAAGGACCGAAGCCGAGGCAGAAGTAGACCAGGGTGCGCAGCCACCGCAGAAACGACAGCACCGGCGCTCCGCCGCCGTCGTCCTGGGCGCCCGCCTGATCATCACCGGCACCGCCGCCGATCAGGCCGAGCAGGTCGACCACCGTTACGCCGACGCCGAAGATGGCCGTCAACCAGAACAGGCCGGTCAGCACAATCCGGTCTCCGCCGGCGCCGCCGTCACCGTTCCGGTCACGCGCACCGTGCCTCCGTCACTTCGCCGCGCGTCACAACGATCTCGCGCAACGGAAGCCAAGGTTGGCGGTCGAGCTGTCCGGCGAGTTGCTGGTGCGGGCGCCGACCCGGTAACGGTTACAGTAGGAGCGGTGGCACAGGAACGAGCCGCCGCGCATCACCCGGTTGCTGCCGCGCGGTGGACCGGTTGGGTCGGCGCGCGGCGCGGTAAGGTGATGGTCGGGGCTGAACCAGTCCGCACACCACTCCCACACGTTTCCGGCCACGTTGTGCAGCCCGTAGCCGTTGGCCGGAAAGGCCCTGATCGGACAGGTGCCGGCGTAGCCGTCGGCGGCGCGGTCGTGTTCCGGGAAGGTGCCCTGCCAGATGTTGCAGTGGTGCCTGCCGCCCGGGGTGAGGTCGTCGCCCCAGGCGTAGCGGCGCTGTTCCAGGCCGCCGCGCGCGGCATACTCCCACTCCGCCTCGGTGGGCAACCGCTTGCCGGCCCACGCACAGTACGCCTCGGCATCGGCGTGCGACACGTGCGTGACCGGATGGTCCTCCCGCTTGCGGACGTGCGAGCCGGGGCCCTCCGGGCGCTTCCAGCAGGCGCGGTCCACCGCGTACCACCACGCCAGGCCGGGCACCGTGCGCACCAGGTTCATCTTGAACGCGCTCTTCGGGACGTGGTTGCGGAACACGAACGACCAGCCGAAGTGCTCGGCCTCGGTAACGTAGCCGGTGGCGTCGACGAAGGCGGCGAAGTCGGCGACGCTCACCGCGCACAGGTCGATGGCGAAGCCGCGCAACGACACCTCGCGCACCGGGCCCTCGCCGTCGGCGGGAAAGCCGTCGCCGGCCTCGGCACCCATCAGAAACGCCGCCGGCTGCAACTCGCGCATCGGGCGGCCGTCATCGTGGGCTCCTCCGACCGCTGCCCGCGCGCCGTTGGGGGCCCGGTGCGTGGACGTGCCGCCGCGCGCGGGCGGCTGCGGTGCGCAGCATCCTCCGGTCACCCGGCCACCTCCGGTGCACCGGTCGGGCCAGTCACTGACATCTGCACTGGGTCCACTGGCATCTGCACCACCTCGGCTCTCTTTGCACCCGCGGCGCTCGCCCGCACGCACCGTGCCGCTTCGCTTCATAGTGTACCGTGCCTGCCAGCGCTCTGGCACCGCTCGCCGCGCCCGGCGGCTCGGGTGCCAGTGGCGCTATCCGTGACACCGCAGAAACTCTGCCATGAAACCCGCCAGCGCGCGGCAGCTCGCTGGCGATACCGCGTTGTACAGCGATGCGCGCAGGCCGCCAACCGAGCGGTGGCCGCCGAGGCCCATGAAGCCGGCGGCGGTTGCCTGGTCCAGGAACAGCGGCTCCAACTCCGCATCGGCAAGACGCCAAGTCACGTTCATGTGCGACCGGCTCTCCGGCAACGCGTGGCCGCGGTAGAATCCCCCGGATTCGTCCAGCACCCGGTACAGGGTGCGCGCCTTGGCGCGGTTGCGGCGCGCCATCTCCTCCAGGCCGCCGATGTCGTCGCGAATCCAGCGCGTCACCAGGAGCGTTACGTAGATGGCGAAGACGGGCGGCGTGTTGAGCATGGAGCCCGCATCGGCCAGCCGCCGGTAGTCGAACATTGCGGGCAGCGACGGCGCGGCGCGTTCCAGCAGCTCGCGTCGCACGGCTACCAGCGTGAGCCCCGCCGTACCCAGGTTCTTCTGCGCACCGGCGTAGATCATCGCGCAGCGCTCGACCGGCAGCGGACGCGACAGGAGCTCCGAGGAGGCATCGCAGATGGCCGGAACCGGGCCGAACTCCGGCAGCTCCCGGAACTGCGTCCCTTCGATGGTTTCGTTGGCCGTGTAGTGCACATAGGCGGCGCCGGCGGCCCGCGCTGGCGGAAACGCGAGCTCGTCCGGACGCGGCATGCGGCGGTATCGTTCGCCGGCGCCGTCCCACAGCACCGCGCTGCCGCCCGCCAGCCCCGCCTCGGCGTGTGCCGTACGGCTCCAGTACCCGCTCACCACGTACTCGCCGCAACGTCCGCTGGCGGCAAGGAAGTTGATCGGAATCAGGGCGAACTGCTGCCGCGCGCCACCCTGCAGGAACAACAACTTCCAGGCGTCGCCGATGCCGAGCAGTTCGCACAGATTGGCCTCGGCCTCGGCCAGGATCTCCTCGAACCGGGCCGAGCGGTGGCTGATCTCCAGAATCGTGGCGCCGGCGCCGGGCAACTCGCGCAGCGCCTCCCGCGCCGCCGCCAGCACCGGCAGCGGCAATGCGCCCGGGCCGGCGCCGAAGTTGTGCAACCGCCCAGGCGGCGCCCCCGATTCCGGTACCCGCGAGTCCGGCGAGTGGAGCGATTCTGTAGTTCCGTGAAGTTCGCGCAAGGCAAACAAAGTACCATCGACCCGGCGCGTCTCGCCAGCGGCGTGCACGACAGGATACTTGCTAACCTTGGCGCCTGCCGCGTGCGCCCCGCGCGCCGAATCTGTACGCGCCGGTTGCGGTGGGGTACGTTGGTGCAGATGAGTGGCGCAATCTGCCATGCCACGCGCCCGAAAGCGTCGCCAGCCGGGGCTTTCCGTGCCTTCCGACGCGGCGGGATAGTTGTTGCCGGGTTGTTGGCGGTGTTGGCCCTGTTTGCGCTTCCGGGATGCAGCGTGCAGCGCCTGGCCACCCGCGCCAGCGCCGGGCTGGTGGCCGACAGCTTCGCCGCCGTCAATGCCGAGGAGGATCTGGAACTTGCCGAGGGCGGTGCGGCCGCGGGGTTGCCGTTGCTGGAGGGGGTGCTGCGCGGCGATCCCGATGCCGTCGACGTGCGCCTGCTGGCCGCGGAGGCGTACTCCGGCTACGCGCTCGCGTTCGTGGAGCAGGACGATCCCGAACGCGCCGCCGGCCTGTACCGACGGGCGCGCGACCACGCCCTGCACGCCTGGGCGGTGGCGGCACGGCGCGGCGGGGTCGCGCAACCGGGGGACGGGTTGTGGTTCGACCTCGACGCGCTCGAACGGTACCTGGCCAGCCTCGACCCGCGCTTCGTGCCGGCCGTCTACTGGACTGTCCAGGGCTGGGGCGGCATGGTCAAGAACCGGCCGAGCGACCCGGAGCTATTGGCCGACGTGCCGGTGCTGCAGGCACTGGCGCGCTTCGTGCTGCGCCACGATGCCGGCTACGGCTACGCCGGCGCCCACGTATTGCTCGGCGCCCTGTCCGGTTCGCTGCCGGCGATTCTCGGCGGTGCGGCGGAGGCGCGCGACCACTTCGAGGCAGCTCTGAGCCTTACCGGCCGGCGCTTCCTGATGACCCACGTGCTGTACGCCGCCACCTACGCCGTGCAGGTACAGGACCGCGCGCTGTTCGAACGCCTGCTCGACGAGGTACGCGGCGCCGACCTGGATCTGCTGCCGGAACGCCGCCTGGCCAACGCGGTCGCCCAGCAGCGCGCCGGCTGGCTGGCGCGCGCGGTCGACGAACTGTTCCAATGACGGCGATGATGGCGGCCATGTGCACTAGTGTGGTGTCCCGCACGTTGTTACTTACACGCCGCGCGCCGGCCCCCGGCCCCGCCACCCGACGAAGCGGCCATGGGACTGCGCCGCCGGCCTGCTCCCGCTGTTGCCAGTTCCGTGCGCGGCACTTCGCCGCCGGCGCCAGCGCTCACACCAGGTCACGCTTGCGCCCGCGTCTTGCGGCGGCAATCGTCGCCGCGGTCGTCGTCCTCGCGCCGGCGGCGGCCACGGCAGAGCAGATCGTGAAGATCGCGACCCTGGCTCCGGAGGGCAGCACCTGGATGACCGTGCTGCGCGCCTACCAGGCGGCGGTCGAGGAAGCGAGCGGCGACCGGCTGCAGTTCCGCATCTTCCCCGGCGGCGTGTCTGGCAGCGAGGCGGACATGCTGCGCAAGCTGCGTTTCGGACAGCTCGACGCGGTCGCCCTGACCGGCGCCGGCCTGGGCCTGGTGGTGCCGGAAGAGCGTGTCCTCGACGGCGCGTTGCTGTTCCGGGACGACGCGGAAATCGACACAGTGTACCGGCAGTTCACCCCCGAGCTGGAACAATTGTTTGAAGAGCGCGGCTACGTGGTGCTGGGCTGGGCCGAGGTGGGCCCGATCTACCTGTTCAGCACCAGCCCGGTGGCGTCCGTGGAGGACTTGCGCCGGTTACGCTGGTGGATGCTGGAGGGCGACCCGCTCGCGGCCGCGATCTTCGCTGCGTTCGGCGCCGACCCGGTGCCGCTGCACGTCGCGGATGTGCTGACCGCGCTGCAGACCGGCGTCGTCGACGGCGTCTACTCGTCGCCGCTCGCGCTGCTGGCGCTGCAGTGGTTCAGCCGCGTGGATTTCCGCCTGGACCTGCCGCTCGGGCACGCCTCGGGCGCGCTGCTCATGAACCGGCGCACGTTCTCGCGCCTGGCCCCCGAACTGCAGGGGCTGCTGATCGACAACGGGCGCCGCTTCATGGCCGAGTTGCAGCAACGCAGCCGCGCGGACAACGAGGCGGCGCTGGCGGCGCTGGCGCGGCGCGGGGTGCAGCCGGTGGCGCCCGGCCCCGGCGCGGCCGACCTGCTGCGCGCGCAGGGCGCCGTCGCGCGCCGCTCGCTGGTCCCCGACCTGTACCCGGAGACGCTGCTCGACCGCGTCGAGGACGCCCTGGCGGCGCACCGCTCCGGCACGACCTCATGACCGCCGGCTCCACCGGCCATGCACGGCAGCGGCCGTCCGGCATATTCCTGCGCCGCTGCGCGCGCTGGGACGCGGCACTCGCCGATGTGGAGACCCTGCTGTTGGCAATCCTGATCCTCGGCTCGCTGGCTGCTTCGCTGGTGCAGATTGCGTTGCGCAACCTGGGCCTGCCGGCGCTGCCGGAGACCGACACCGCGGTTCGCCGGGGGGTGCTATGGATCGCGTTCATCGGCGCCTCGCTGGCCGCCTTCCGTGGCACTCACTTGGCGGTCGACATCGCCGAGCAGGTGCTGCCGGCGCGCGCCAACCGCATGGTGAACGCCGCTGCCGGCCTTGTCGCGGCCGCCGTTACGGCCCTGCTGGCGGTGTCCTCAGCGCGATTCGTGGTGGCCGAACTGGCGTTCGCCGGACCGGGTGCCGCGGCCGCGACGGCAGTCATGCCGCTCGGGTTCGCCGTGATTACCCTGCGCTTCCTGCTCGGCGCCGCGCGGCGCCTCACCGGCTCGGACGGCGGGCCGCAGAACAAGGCCGCGCAGGGTCGGCCTGCCGGTGGCTCGGTCTCGCACCCGCGGTTGCGACGCGGCGCGGAACAAGACCGCGCTCCCTCCCTGGCAGGCGGCCCCGCCCCCGGCGGGGCCCGGCGCCGGCTCCGCAAACGCGGGCCCGCCAACCCGCAGACCCCACGAGCGCCCCCCCCCCCCCCGGGGGCGCCCCGGCGCCGGCTCGGCAAGCGCGGTCCGTCAACGCGGAGACCCTGACGACTGCCGCCCTGGGCATAGCCGGCGGCGCCCTGCTGCTGGCCGCCGCACTCGGCGGCGTACCGCTGTTCGCGCTGATTGCCGGCGCCGCCCTGGCCGGGCTGGCGCTGGCCGGCATCGATCCCGCCGTGGCGGCGCTGGAGTTCAACCGCCTCGGCTCGCTGCCCACGCTCACAGCGCTGCCGCTGTTCGCGTTCGCGGGGCTGGTGCTCGCCGAGAGCCGCGCACCGCGCCGTTTCCTGCTGCTGGCGCGTGCCCTGTTCGGGCGGCGGCCCGGCGGCATGGCGGTGGCCGTGGTGGTGGTGTCCGCCGGCTTTACCGCGTTCACCGGCGCCTCCGGCGTCACCATCATCGCGCTCGGCGGGCTGCTGTTGCCGGCCATGCTGGCCGCCGCGCGCGTGCAGGGCCGCCGCCACCCGGAACGCCACGCCATCGGCCTGATCGCCGCCGGCGGCGTGCCCGGACTGCTGCTGCCGCCGAGCCTGGCGGTGATTGTGTATGCGATTACCGCGGAGGTCAGCGTCGACCGGCTGTTTCAGGCCACCGCCGTGCCGGGGCTGCTGCTGGTGGCCAGCCTCACGCTGTACGCCACCATCGCCCGCCGCCGTAGCGCGGCCGGCAGCGCCGCGGCCGGCGCCGCGCGGGCTGCGCCGGCAGGACCAACCGGGGCAGCGGCGCGGAGTCCGGGCGCGGGAGCCGGGCGGGCCGCGCTCGGCAGCCGGGCCGCCGTACGCCGCGCCGCCGGCGCGGTGCGGCGGTGCGGCTGGGAGCTGCCGCTGCCGGCGGCGGTGGTGGGCGGCATCTACCTGGGCGCCATCACCGTAACCGAGGCGGCGACGCTCACCGCCGCCTACGTCCTGGCGGTGGAAGTGCTGATTCGCCGCGAAATCGATCTGCGCCGCGACCTGCCCGGCATCGTGCGCAACACCGGCGCGCTGGTGGGGGCGATCCTGCTGGTGGTAGGAGCCGCCCTTGCCCTGACCAACGTACTGGTGGACGCCCAGGCGCCGCAGCGCCTGCTGGCCGCGGTGACCGCGCACATTGAGCACCCGCTGCTGTTCCTGCTGGCGCTGAACGGGGTGCTGCTGGTCGCCGGCATGCTGGTCGACATCTTCTCCGCCATCGTGGTGCTGGTGCCGCTCATTGTGCCGGTGGCCGCCGCGCTGAATATCGATCCGCTGCACCTCGGGGTGGTGTTCCTGGTCAATCTGGAGGTGGGCTACCTCACGCCGCCGGTGGGCATCAACCTGTTCGTGGCGCGTTTCCGGTTCGCGCGGCCGCTCACCGCAATCTACCGCGCCGCGCTGCCGTTCGCCCTGGTGCTGATCGCCGCCCTGCTGCTGATCACCTACTTGCCGCCGCTGTCCCTGTTCCTGCCCCGCCTGCTCGGGTCGCACTGACCCCGCCGGCGGCGCCACTCGGGCTCAGGCGAACAGTGCGAACACCGTAGTAAGCGAGGTGATGACGACGAACCCGACGCCGATCATCCAGGTCAACGTCGTGAAGCGGGCATTCATGTCTTCGAAGCGCTTGTCACTGTGGGCTCTCGACTCCGCGAACCGCACGTCGACCGCGTCGAAACGCTTGTCGACCGCGTCGAAGCGCTTGTCGACCGCGTCGAAGCGCTTGTCGACCGCATCGAAGCGCTGATCGACCGCATCGAAGCGCTGATCGACCGCGTCGAAGCGCTGATCGACCGCGTCGAAGCGCCTGTCAACCGCCGCGAAGCGCTGGTCACTCTGGGCAGTCGATTCCTCGAAGCGCTGGTCGACTGCCGCGAAACGCCGGTCACTCTGGGCGTTCGACTCCGCAAACCGCCGGTCACTCTGGGCGTTCGACTCCGCGAAACGCCGGTCACTCTGGGCATTCGACTCCGCAAACCGCTTGTCGGTCGCGGCGATCAACTCCTCGAAGTGCCGGTCGACTGCTGCGAAGGGTTGCACCACGAAGTTGAACCTCTCGTCCATCAACGTGCGCTGCGCTTTCAGCTCTTCCTCGACCCGGACCATCCGCTCAAGGAGCTGCACGCCCACGCTGCCAAGATCCACGCGGGGAACCATCTCCTCCACGATCTCGCGCAGCCACGGCTTGACGTACTCTCCTACGCGACCTACGTCTTCGTCCCTCAGGCTCATTGGCTCTACCACTTCGGCCTCCTCACTATACACAAAAGGGGCGCGGGCAGCGACGCTTCATCCGGCCCACCCCGGCCACCCGGCCACTAGTCGATCAGCGCGTTGCGGCGCAGGAATTCGAGGATCAGCGGCCACTGCCGCGGGCAGTTGTTGTGCCCGCAGGGGAGAGGGACCGGCTCGGTGCCGGCAGCGCGAGCCAGCGTCTCGCCGTGGGAGTAGGGAATGACGCGGTCGCGGTGGCCGTGCAGCACCAGCGCAGGAGGCGCACCGGCCGCGATCACCGCCAGACTGTCGAACGGATCGAGCACCAGCGCCGCCGGCACGAACCAGGGCATCAGGTCGGCCATGCTGGTGAAGGTGGATTCCAGGATCAACGCGGCGACCGGACGCGCGGCGGCCAGCTCGCAGGCGGCCGCGCCGCCGAGCGAACGCCCGTAGGCCGCGATGCGCCGCGCATCGATCTCCGGGCGCCCGCGTGCGAAGTCGTAGGCCGCGATGATTGCCGCGGTGATGGAGTGGTGGGAGGGCCGGCCGCCCGAGCGTCCATAGCCGGGATACTCGACCAGCAGCACCGCAACACCGGCATCGGTCATGGCGGCAAACGGCGCCACCCAGTGATCGATCAGCTCGCCGTTGCCGTGCGTGTAGATGATCAGCGGAAAGGGCCGGGTGCCGGCGGCCGGCGACAGCAGAAGCGCCTCCCAATCCCGGTTCGGGCCGAGCCACACCTGTTGCGCGCCGTCCGGCAGCGCCGCGGGCTCCGCTGGACGCGGCGGGCGCGGATACGTTACCGGCCGCTGCAGGCCGAGCACGACACCGAAGTACAGCGCCGCCGCCAGCAGCACGACCACCGCGACGGCGGCCAACCGGCTACTCCGCACGCGCACCGGCGCGCCCACTCCGGCGACAACCGCCGCGGCCAGGTGTTGCAGGCGGTCGCCACCCGCCGGCGTGCTCCGCAATCCGTTGCCAACCTTCCATCCGTCACCAACCAGCTTACCGCCCCAGGAACCCTCGCGGCACCGACGCCGCGGTGTGGCACTGGGGCAGCTCGGACCCCTTGAGCGGAAGCCGCGGGGCAATGACAATAGCGGGGTGCGAGTGGGCCCTTCCGTTGCAGGAACCGTTGCAGGGACTGTTGCAGAAACGCGCGACGTGCTCAGCTACCTGAGCCACTACCGCGGGCGCCTGTTCGTGCTGCGCATCGCGGACGACCTGCTCGGCGCCCCGCTGTTCCCGATGCTGATCAAGGACATCGTGCTCCTGCAGCGCATGGGCATCCGCATCGTGCTGGTGCCGGGCGCGCGCCACGCCATCGACGCCGCTCTCGGGGATGCGTCGCGTGGCGCGGCGGCCGGGGCCGCGCCGCCTGCCGGCATCGGCGAACGGCGCGTCACCGCGGACGCGGACATGGAGACGGTCATCGCCGCATCCACCCGGGTAGCCAACGAAATCCTCGCGCTGCTCACCGAGAGCGGCGCCCGCGCGGTGGCCGGCAACTGGGTACGCGCGCGCACCGCGGGCGTGGTGGACGGCGTCGACTACCAGCGCACCGGCCGCGTTGAGCGCGTCGATGCCAAGCTGCTGTCTGCCCTGCTGGAGACCGACGCGATCCCGATCATCTCCAACATCGGCTGGAACGCGGTCGGCAAGTCCTACAACATCTCCAGCCTGGAGCTGGCCGTGGCGGCGGCGCAGGCGATGCGGGCGGCCAAGCTGTTCCTGGTCGGCACCGCGGCCGGGGTCGCGGCAGTGCCCGGCACGGGGTCGGAACTCGCCTCCCGCGCTGACGGCTTCTACTCCAGCATCGACTACCGCGCCGCCGAGCGTCTGCTGCAGCGATACCGCGACCGTTTCGACGCCAACCACGCGGCGCTCGTGGACGCGGCGGTGAGCGCCTGTGCGGCCGGCGTCGACCGCGTGCACGTGGTGGACGGGCGGCGCGACGGCATCCTGATCGACGAGATCTTCTCGGCCGACGGCGCCGGCACCATGTTCTACGGCGACCAGTACATCCACGTGGTGGCCGCCGGCGCCACCCACGTGCCGGAGATCATGCGCCTGCTGCAGCCACAGGTGGACGCCGGCCTGCTGGTGCCGCGCACCGCCGGCGAGGTCGCCGACCGGCTCGGCGACTACTACGTCTACCAGGTCGACGACACCGTGCAGGGGTGCGCGGCGCTGCGCCTGCTCGACGGCGACACCGCCGAGATCGAAAGCCTGGTGGTAAGCGAGAGCTACCGCGGCGGCGGCACCGGCGCCCGGCTGGTCTCCTTTCTGCTCGGCGAGGCGCGCCGCCGCGGCGCCCGGCGCGTCGTGGCGCTCACCACCCAATCCGCCGATTTCTTCATGGAACAGGGGTTCGTCGAGACCACGCCGGACATCCTGCCGGGCGGACGCGCCTACGACCGCGCCCGCAACTCGCGGGTGTTGCTGAGCGACCTGTAGCCCCTGTAGCCGCGCGGCACGTTGCTCAGCGGCACCGGCTTGCTATAAGTTTTTGCGACGGTGAGCACGATTGGCTTCATAGGGGCGGGCAACATGGGGTTTGCCCTGGCGCGCAGCCTGCAGGAGGCCGGCCTGGCACCACGCATTGCGGTGTTCGATCCGGTTGCCGAACGGTGCACGCTGTTCGAGCGCGAGTTGACCGGCGTCACCGTGGCCGGCGACGCGGGGACGGTGTGCCGGGACGCCGAGGCCACCTTCCTTGCGGTCAAGCCGCAGGACGTGCAGGCCGCGACCGCCGCCGCCGCCGGCAGCGACGCGCTGATCATCTCCATCCTCGCCGGCGTCTCGCTGGCCGACCTGGGCGCCCGGCTGCCGCGTGCGCGGCTGGTGCGGGTCATGCCCAACACGCCGTGCCTGGTGGGTGCGATGGCGGCCGGTTACGCCGCGGCGGAGGGCGTCGGGAGCGGCGACCGCGCCCTCGTGACGCGCCTTCTGGCCGCCGCAGGGGTGGCGATCGAGGTGCCGGAGGAGCAGCTCGACGCGGTCACCGGCCTGAGCGGCTCGGGACCCGCCTACTTCGCCCGCTTCATCGAGTGGCTGAGCGCCGCCGGCGTGCAACAGGGACTCGCCCCGGACGTGGCGGCGGCACTTTCCGTGCAGACCGCGCTCGGTACGGCACTGCTGATGCAACGTCAGGAGATGGCGCCCGCCGCCCTGGTCGACATGGTCAGCTCGCCGGGCGGTACCACCGTTGCCGGACGGCGCGAGCTGGAGGCGGGCGCGGTGCAGGCGGCGCTGGAGCGCACCGTGGCCGCGGCGACCGCGCGCAGCCGCGAACTGGGAGCGTGAAAAAGATGCCTCTGCACGGCCCGCGGGCCGATATTCTTGGACGAGTGGTATGACGGTACGCGAGATGGCCGAGGCGGCCCGCACCGCCAGCCGGCGGTTGGCCAACGCCTCCACGGCAGCCAAGAACGCCGCGCTGGAACGAATCGCCGCCAACCTGGAGGCGCGGCGGGACACGATCGTGGCCGCCAACCGGGCGGACCTGGAACACGCCGCCGGCGCCGGCGGGGCGGGGGCGCGCCACGCCCGGGGCGTCAAACCGGGCGGACCGGGCACCCGCCGCCGGCGCCGGCGTGGCGGCGCCGCTGATCCAGCGGCTGGGCCTGGAGAAGAAGTACGCCGGCGTGGTGGACGGGGTGCGGCAACTGATCGCGCTGCCCGATCCGGCCGGCGAGATCCTTGGGCGCCGGCGCCTGGATGACGATTTCGTGCTGACCCGGATCGCGGTACCGATCGGGGTCCTTGGCATCGTCTTCGAGTCGCGCCCGGACGCGCTCGTGCAGATCGCCACGTTGTGCCTGAAATCCGGCAACGCCGCCATTCTCAAGGGCGGCTCGGAGGCGAGCCGCACCAACGCCGCGCTGTTCGACGCCATCGACGCGGCGCTGCGCGAGGATCCGGCGCTGGCCGGCGCCCTGCACCTGGCCGAGACGCGCGCCGAGATCCAGTCTCTGCTTGCCCTCGACGACCTGGTCGACCTGATCATCCCACGCGGCAGCAACGAGCTGGTGCGCGACATCAAGGATGCCACGCGCATCCCGGTGATGGGTCACGCCGACGGCATCTGCCACGTGTTCGTCGACGCCGGTGCCGACGTGGCGATGGCCGCGCGCATCACCCGCGATGCCAAGACGCAATACCCGGCGGTATGCAACGCGGCCGAGACGCTGCTGGTGCACGAGGCGATTGCGCCACGCTTCCTGCCGGCGGCGGCCTTGGCATTGCGGGATGCGGGCGTGGAACTGCGCGGCGACGCCGCCACCCGCGCGCTGATCGAGGCGGCACCGTGCAGCGACGCCGACTGGGACACCGAGTATCTGGACCTGGTGCTGGCCATCAAGGTGGTCGCCGGATTCGACGAGGCGGTCGAGTTCATCAACGCGCACGGCAGCCACCACACCGACACCATCGTCACCGCCGACGCCGCGGCCGCCGAGAGCTTTCTCTCGCGGGTCGATTCCGCCACCGTGCTGTGGAACGCATCGACCCGGTTCGCCGACGGCTTCCGGTTCGGCATGGGTGCCGAGGTGGGCATCTCCACCAATCGTGTGCACGCCCGCGGCCCGGTCGGGCTGGACGGCCTGGTTACCTACAAGTACCAGGTGCGCGGCTCCGGCCAGGTCGTGGCCGACTACGAGAGCGGCGCACGCTCGTACCGCTACGAGGAGCTTCCCACGTGACCCGGCTGATCAAGATCGGCAGCGCCCTGATCAGTCCTTCCGGGCGGCTCGATCACGTGTTCCTGGTCTCCAAGTGCACGGAGATCGCCGCGCTGCTGGACGCCGGCGACCGGGTGGTGCTGGTCAGCTCCGGGGCGGTCGCGGCCGGCATGGAGGTGACCGACCACAGCGAACGCCCGAGCGAGACCCTGGAACTGCAACTGCTCGCCGGCATCGGCCAGACCCGGCTCATGAAGTACTACCGCGATTACCTCGGCTACTACGGGCGGCAAACCGCGCAGCTGCTGCTGACCCACCACAACTTCGCGTCGTCCAGCGAGGAGCTCACCGTGAGCCGGCTGCTGGAGGCGTACCTGGAGCGCGGCATGGTGCCGATCATCAACGAGAATGACGTGGTCAACAAGGAGGAGTTGGAGCACCGCGGCCACTTTACCGACAACGACATTCTCGCCGCCCTGGTCGCCGAGCGGCTGCACGTGGACCAGGCGCTGCTGCTGACCAACGTGGACGGGTTGATGCGTCGCCGCAGCGACGGCAACGGCGGCAGCACCGACAATCTGGTGCGCACCGTGGAGACGGTGACCGACGAGGTCAAGGCGCTGGCCTGGGGCGGCCCGTCGGCCGTCGGACTCGGCGGCATGTACTCCAAGGTGGTGGCCGCCGAGCGCATGACGGCACGCGGCATCGAGGTGATCGTCGGCAACGGGCGCCTGCCGCTGACCACCCTGATCCACAAGCCTGACCGGCGCACGGTATTCCTGGCGCAGACGGACGCGCGCAACACCGCCTCGGATGCCGCTGCGAAGGACCCCGCCTCCGCGCGCCGGTAACCGGGCCGGCGCTCAGGCTCAGACCGCGATCTTCCGGCTGCTATCCGGCGGCGAGCAACGCCTCGGCCAGAGTCCGGCACTCCTCCGCCGTGTGGGCGGTGGACAGGAAACCCACCTCGAAGCCGGACGGCGGCAGGTACAGGCCGCGTTCCAGGAAGCCGGCGTAGGCACCGTTGAAGCGTGCAATTGCAGCGTCGGCGATCTGGTGCGCGGCGCGCGGCCGGTCGGTCCCGTAGTAGGGCCACAGCATCGACCCGCTGCGGATCAGCTGCAGGCCGGCCGGTGAAGCGGTGCGGACCGCCTGCTCCACGGCGGCGCCCAACCGCTCCAGCTCGGCGTAACGCGCGGGGTCGGTCAGGGCGTCGAGCGTGGCGATGCCGGCGGCCACCGACAGCGGGTTGCCGCTCAGGGTGCCGGCCTGGTACACCGGGCCGACCGGGGCAAGTTGCTCCAGCAGCGCGGCTCGCCCCGCTACCGCGCCGATCGGCATGCCGCCGCCGATAATCTTGCCGAGCGTGACCAGGTCGGGCTGCAGGCGCGCGGCGGCGGGCGACGCTCCATAGCGCAGGCGGAACCCGCTGATTACCTCGTCGGCGATCAGCAGCGCGCCGGCGCGGCGGGGTTCGGCGGGCAGGGGGTTCAGGAACTCATCGCGCTGCCGCAGCGCGCCGGCGCGGCGGGTTTCGGCGGCCAGGTGATCCAGGAACTCATCGCGCTGCTGCAGGAGCCCGTTGTTGGCCGGCACCGGCTCCACGATGACGGCCGCGACCGCGTCGCCGTGCTCGGCGAACACCGCGCTCACCGATTCCTCGTCGTCCAGGCGCGCCACCACCGTGGCGCCCGCGATCCGGTCCGGCACCCCGGCCGAGCTGGCCAGCCCGGTGGTGGCCAGGCCCGATCCCGCCTTTACCAGCAGGCTGTCGTGATGGCCGTGGTAGCCGCCCTCGAACTTGACGATCAGCGGCCGCCCGGTGGCGCCGCGGGCCATGCGCATGGCGGTCATCACCGCCTCCGTGCCGGAACTTACCAGCCGCACCCGCTCGGCGCCGTCGTAGCCAGCGACGATGAGCGCCGCCAGGTCGGCCTCGGCCGCATGGCAGGCGCCGAACGACAGGCCGCGTTCGGCCGCGCGCTGCACCGCGGAGACGACCGCCGGATCGGCGTGGCCAAGAATCAGCGGCCCCCACGACTGGCAGAAGTCCACGTACTCGCGGCCGTCCGCATCACGTACCCTGCTGCCGTGTGCCGTGTCGAAGAACACCGGCGTACCGCCGACCGCCCCGAACGCCCGCACCGGGCTGTTGACGCCGCCGGGAAGCAGCCCCTGCGCACGCTCGTAGAGCCGCTCCGAACGCGGCCGCTGTGCCGCTCCGCTCACCGGCATCCGCCCGCCCGGCCATCGTGCACACCGGCGTGCACCGTTCCCCCAACCACGCCGCGAGCGCGTGCTGTTCCTCTGTTCATGTCGCTCAAGATAGTACTGCTTTGATGGAATCGTTTTCGAAGGCGTCCTGCGCCGCCGCCGCCGGCACCTCGTCGCCGGGCGGCGGGCCACCGGCAGCCCACGCCTCGAGGGCGCCCCGGCAGCCGGCGGTGGTGCCGCGCAGGCGGTACGAACGCCAGCCGCGGCCGTCCGGGGCGGCGATGCCATAGTGCAGTTCCCAGCAGCCGGCGGCGGCGGGCCGCGCCCAGGCCCCGCACGGCGCCGCGCAGCCGCCTCCCAGGGCGCGCAGGACGGCGCGCTCCAGCTCCACCGCGGTGCGCGTGGGCGCGTGGTCGAGGGCGGCCAGCAGGCCCGCGGCGGCGCCATCCCGACGCGCCTGCACCGCCAGCGCGCCCTGCCCCGGGGCCGGTTGCCAGTGTTCCGGCGGCAACGGCAGCAGGCACAGGCCTGCAAGCGATGCGTCGAGCCGCGCCAGGCCCGCATGCGCCAGCACCACCGCGGCCAGGTCGCCGTCGCGGCAACGGCGCAGCCGGGTCGGGACGTTGCCGCGCACCTCCACCACGCGCACGTGCGGGGCGAAGGTGCGCAGCAAGGCCGCCCGCCGCGGCGAGCTGGTGCCGACGGCCGCGCCCGCGCGCAGTCCCAGCGGGGCAGCGCGATCGACCCCGCCAGGCGCCGCCACCAACACGTCACCGGCGCCCGCGCGCGGAGGGATGGCGGCCAGGCACAGACCGTCGGCGTCGTCCAGCGGCAGGTCCTTCAGGGAGTGCACGGCGGCGGCCGCGTCGCCGCGCGCCACCGCTGCCGCTACCTCGGAAGTGAATACCCCGGCAGCG
>MPNH01000051.1 GCA_002238925.1 Spirochaetaceae bacterium bin103
CTCACCACGTCGAACATTGGGCCGACGGCGGCGCAACGAGGCTGCAGAATCTCGTTCTCGCGTGCCGATTCCATCACCGCGCGCTGCATGAAGGGGGCTTTCGGGTGGTTCCGGGAAACGCGGATGGGCAGTTCCGGTTCCTGCGCCCGGACGGCGCGCCGTTGCCGGCGGAACCGCCGCTGCCGAGTTGGGCAGGTGCTCCGCTGGCGCCGACCGACGCGCGGCTGGCGGCGGCCGGCATCAGCATCGGCCCCCACACCGCCACCCCCGACTGGTACGGAGAGTCGCTGGATCTGACGGCGGCGCTCGACGTGCTGTGGGAGCCGCCGGCTGCCGCCGCGCGCGAGAGTTCCTGACTGCGCCGCCGGCGCGCATTCGCCGGGGTAGATCCTCGATGTCAAACTGAGCCGTCACCATGGCGTCGATGTCACGTTGGCGGCGCGTGCTGGCACCCCACCTTCCTGACCTATCGCATCGACAGCCGGCGCCGGTTCCGGATAGTACCCGACCGCTGGCGGCCAGCCGTACTGCCTGGCGAGGTCAAATGAGGAGGGTGGGGTGAAGGTTGGCGATGTCGGGGTCGGCCGGGAACCAGGGGCGCTGCAGGTTGCGGAACGGGACGTGGCGGACGGTGGCCGGGGTGGGGCCGGGGGTTTCCAGGATGTAGGTGGCGGCGGCGAGGGGTGAGTAGGACAGGTGGTAGTTCATCGGATTCTTGGCGACGATGAACTTGGCCGCGGCCGGGTCGAGGCCGACGCTGCGGAACTGCTCGTCGTCCCATTCGTAGGTGGCGTGGGTGGTCAGCAGGATGCGAATGCTGCCGGCGTCTCCGCGGGAGAGGACTTCCAATACGGCGGTGGGGCCCATTTCGCCCTGCAGGCCGTCCCAGATGCCGCCGCGGTAGCGGAAGCCGCCGTCGCTGAGGCGCAGCACGCGGCCGCTCACGGTGGCCGGCTTGCCCCACTGCGGGTCGAGGCGGTGGCCGACCGCGACGGTGACCGTGTTGCCGGTACCGGCGTCGTGGCAGGCACGCGCGGCGGCGGGGTCCACCACCGGCACCAGGGCGGGGCCGGGCAGGGCGGCGTCAAGCAGCGCCTTGAGCGCAGCCGCACTGTCGCCGGACGCACCGCCGCCGCAGCAGTCGGCGGTCTCCACCAGCAGCACGGTGCCTTCCACCTGCAGCCCGGCCGCCACCGCCTGCTCGGGCGTGCGCACCTCCGGCTCCAACTCGGCGCGTCGGCGCCAGTACTCCTTGGCCAGCGGCGTGGCGAGCCGGGCTGCTCGCTCGGGGTCGCCGTCGGTGACCACCAGCGCGCCGCTGCCCATGTCGGGCAGGTCGAGGTAGGGGTGGACCAGGAACATGCTGGTGGACAGCACTCCGGCTTCTGCCTCCAGCGCCTTGGCACGGCGCATCAGGTCGGCGAACGGGCCGGCGCCGTCGGTGGAGCCATTGATGGCGCCGGTCACCACCGGCACCTTGGCCATTGCCATGGTGGGGCGGCAACGCCCGGCCACGGTGTCGGCAAGCAGCCGGGCGGCGCGCTGCCCGGTGGTGACGGCGTCGCGGTGCGGGTAGGTCTCCCAGGCGAGCAAGGCGTCGGCGCCGGCGACCATCGCGGCGGTGACGTGCGCGTGCAGATCGAGGCTGGCCACCACCGGCGTGTCCGCTCCCACCAGTTCGCGCACCGCGCCGATCAGGTCGCCCTCCGGGTCGCCAACGTGTTCGGCGGCGGCGGCGCCATGCAGAGGCAGCAGCACGCCGTCCACCGGGAGCGCCGCCCGCAGCCGCGCCAGGAGTTCGCCCTTCAGCACCTTGTAGGTGTCCCTGGTAATCGGGCCGCCGGGGCAGGTGCTGGCATACAGCAGCGGCACCGGCGTGAGGCGCCGCTCCCGCAGCACTTGCAGCATGCCTGCCACCGCTCCGGTGGCGCTGGCCAGCAGCTCGTCGCCGCGGAGCAGTTCGAAGCGTTCGAACCAGGAGCGGTCGATCGGCGCACCGCCGAGGTGGTTGCACTCGGTAAAGATCGCGCCGATCGCCACTCGCGGAGCTGGCGTGGCGTCGGGGGGCTGCGCCGCGGAGCTCATTGGCGTGGATTGGGCGGCGGCTTGCGGTACCGCCTGCGCTTGCGGAACGGAATCTGTAGCAGGTCGACGAGAATGTCCAGCAGGTCCAACAACAGGCCGATTACGCTGCTCCTTGTGCACCCGGCTCGGGTGGCGTGCCTACGATAAACCGGAATCAGCATGCGCGTCGCGGCGCGGTCTGCGCGGTCGGTCAGAGGTGGCGGGCGAGGAAGTCGTAGGCCATTCGCCCGCTGATCTGGTGGCGGCCGTCGAATTCGTCGAGGGCGAGCGCGTCGCCGGCGCCGAATGCGCGCCACGCCGCCCCGCCGCGCGCACCGCTGCGATCGGGAAATCCGTGTCGCGCCGGCCTGCCTCGATCAGGCAGGGGCGGGGAGCGATGAGGCCGGCGAAGTCGCTGAGCTCGCCGTGCGCCATCAGGCCGGGCACGTAGTTGCAGGTGCAGTGGTGGAACGTGAGGATGCTGTGCCGCCAGTCGCAGAAGTATCCCGAGATCACGCAGGCACGGATGCGCGCGTCGCAGGCGGTGGAGAAGTAGGCGTGCGCGCCGCCGCCCGAGATGCCCATCGCTCCCAGCCGCGCGATGTCCGCCTCCGGACGCGTGGCCAGGTAATCGATCGCGCGCATGCCGTCCCACACCCGCAGGCCCATGGCCGAACCGCCCAGCATGATCGCGTAGGCGGTGGCGTTGTGGCAGGTGTCGGGCGCGCGGCCGGTGAATTCGCCGGCAAGCCCCGAGTAGTCGGCGCGCCGCTCGCCGAAGCAGCTTATCTCGGGCGCAACGACCACAAAGCCGCGCTCGGCGAGGGCGCAGCCGAAGTCCTTGTGGTAGCCGTCGGGCTGCCACCGCTCGGAGCCGTCCTCCCACAGCCCCACGATGTCGCGCACCCCGTAGCCGTGGCCGTGCAGGGCCAGCACGCACGGCGCCGGCCCGTCGAGACCCTTCGGCACTAGCACCCAGACCGGCATGGTCGCATCGGGCCATGTGCGCAGCACGACGCGCTCCCGCACGTAGGAGCCGCGGTCCACGGTCTGTTCCAGTTCGGCCTCTACCGGCGGCGCCGGTCGATCCAGAAAGCCCAGGCTTCGGGCGAGTACGGGTGCGGCGTGCTCCTGCCACGCGCGGGCGGCTTCGGCGCTGGTGGCGGTGAAGGCACAGTCATGCTCCGCACCGGCGTGCAGCGCGTCCAACAGCCGGAGCGGGTCGAATTCGGTGCGCTGCTCCATGCCGCTACTGTGAGTTGGATACGGCTTGTTGGCAAGCAGTCGGCAGTGCTGCTCGTTGGCGTGGCGCAACGGGAATCGCTCACGCTCCGGCGTGTGGACCAGCGGGGCGGGGTTCGCTACCTTTCCCGGTACCGGACCGATGGCTGCCATTACCCCTGTCGACCGCCCCGTCCAGCCCGCCGAGCGCTGGGAGCTGCTGACTCGCGGCACCCTGTTCGCGGTGCTGCCCGAGGAGGAACAGCGCCTGTTGCGCACGCTGCATGAGCGCTATCGGCTCACGGTGCAGGAGATGCGGCAGTTGTGCGAGGCGGCGCGCGACCTGCAGATGTGGGGCGAGCCGCGCCTGGATGAGTGGTGGCGTAATGCCGAACGGCGCATGGCGGCGCCGGCCGGGGCTTCGCCGGTGAACGGGCACCAGGGTACCGTTCCGGTGCGCGCCCAAAAACAACGGCTCATCAAGAAGTTGCGGGAGCATCTCGGTGGCCTGCGGGGGACCGCTACCCAATACGGCGCAGCACCTTCGCCGGTGCCCGACCGGCCGGCGCTGCACGTGGTCTCGGAAACCTCGGGCGACGCGGTGTTCGGAGATTGCCCGGTGCGTTCGGAGCGCACCCTGTGCTGCAACCTGAAGACTATCGACGCGGTCAAGAACTGCGCGTTCGGGTGCAGCTACTGCACCATCCAGACCTTCTACGGCGACCGCGTGGCGATCGAC
This sequence comes from Spirochaetaceae bacterium bin103, assembly GCA_002238925.1. Classification (GTDB taxonomy): domain Bacteria; phylum Spirochaetota; class Spirochaetia; order SZUA-6; family Bin103; genus Bin103. Next base: position 4,025 of record MPNH01000051.1, read on the forward strand.
GCCGACCTGGGCGCCAAGCTGCGTGCGCTGGAGCTTGAGCCGGGCCGCTTCTACCACATCGGCTCGGGACAGTCTTCCGACTCGCTGGTGTGGGGCAACCGCGGCGGCGTTCTCGACGAGATGTGCAGTTTCGCCCGCGAACACCCGGATGTATTGCTGGAGTTCAAGACCAAGTCGGCCAACGTCACCCATTTCCTAGACCCGGCGGGCGCCATTCCCGCCAACGTGGTGTGCAGCTGGTCGCTCAATACACCGCCGGTGATCGAGCACGAGGAGCACTTCACGGCGCCGCTGGAACAGCGTCTGCGTGCGGCGCGGCGGGTCGCCGACCGCGGCATCAAGGTGGCGTTCCACTTCCATCCGATGGTGCACTACGCCGGCTGGGAGCACGACTATCCGGAACTGGCGCAGCGCATCCTGGCGGAGTTTGCGCCCGACGAGGTGTCGTTCGTGTCGTTCGGGTCGGTCACCTTCATCAAGCCGGTGATCAGAGAGATCCGCCGCCGGGGTGAGCCGACCCGCATCCTGCAAACCGACCTGGTGAAGGATCCGCACGGCAAGCTGACCTATCCGGACGACCTCAAGGTGGCCATGTTCAGCACCATGTACCGCGTGCTGGCGCCGTGGCGGGAGCGGGTATTCATGTACCTGTGCATGGAGAAGCCGGCGATCTGGAACCGCGCATTCGGCTGGCGGTTCGGCTCCAACGAGGAATTCGAACAGGCTTTCGCCGCCGGTACGCTGTACCGGAAGTCCGCCTGAGCGGCGCGGCGAGGGAACCGTGACCGAACCACAGGATACCGCCCACGCCCGCGTGCTGGCGCTGCTGCGCGAAGCGGGCATGGCGTTCACCGAACGCGAGCACGCCGCCGTACGCACTAGCGAGGAGGCGGCGGCAATTCGCGGCGCCCCGCTGCGCAGCGGGGCCAAGGCGCTGGTGCTGAAGGCCGCGGACCGGTTTCTGCTGGCGGTGCTGCCGGCGGACTGCTCACTCGACAGCAAGGCGCTGCGTGGCGTCGCGGGCACGCGCCGCATCCGGTTCGCCAACGGCGAGGAACTGCTGGCTCTGACCGGGCTCACCCCCGGCGCGGTGCCGCCGTTCGGCAGCCTGTTCGGCCTCGACACGATCTGCGATCCGAAGTTGGCCGAAAATCCGCATATCAACTTCAACGCCGGCAGCCACTGCCACTCGGTGCAGATGGCCTACGCCGACTTCGCGGCAATCGAGCACCCGCGGATGGCGGTGATCGCAAGCCGCGCCGACGCGATTTGAACGGGGTTCGCGGTCGAGCGTCACGCCGACGGACTGAAGCGCGCCTGCCGCGCGACGTGGTATAACGGGAGCGACACATGCAGCAGAACGTGCAGCAGAAGAAACACCGGCTGGAGGAGATCCTTGCCGACATGGGCAGCGTCGCCGTGGCACTGTCGGGCGGGGTGGACAGCGGTCTGGTGGCCAAGGTGGCCCACGGTTGCCTGGGCGACGCGGCGATCGCGGTGACCGCGGTTTCGCCGAGCCTTGCGTCGGACGAGCGCGACGCGGTGGCGTCGCTGGTGCAGCGCATCGGCATCCGGCATGTGTTCCTGGACAGCCGCGAGACCGAGGATCCGCGCTACCAAGCGAACGCCCCGGATCGCTGTTACTTCTGCAAGACCAACGTGTACGACGTGCTCACCGGGTACGCCGAGGGCGAGGGCTTCCGCTTCCTGGTCGACGGCACCAACGCCGACGATGTTGGCGATCACCGTCCGGGACGGCGCGCCGCCCACGAGCAGGGGGTGCGAAGCCCGCTCCAGGAAGCCGCAATGAGCAAGGCGGAGGTGCGCGCCATGGCGCGGGAGTTGGACCTGCCGATCTGGGACAAGCCGGCGGCGGCGTGCTTGGCCTCGCGCATCCCGTACGGCTCACGAGTGACCGACGAGAAACTCGGTCAGGTCGAGCGCGCCGAGGCGGTGCTGCGCGAACTTGGCATCCGGCAGTTGCGCGTGCGCCACCATGACCAAGTCGCCCGCCTGGAGGTGGAGCCGGATGCCGTCGCAACCGTCATGCAGCGCAGCGGCGAGATTGCCGAGCGCCTGAAGCGGCTCGGTTTCACCTACGTGACCCTGGACCTGGAAGGGTTCCGTTCCGGCAGCATGAATGAAGTTCTGTCGTGATCGAAGTTGTGGCATGAGCAAGGGGTTGTGGTGACCGAGGAGCCGCTGTCCGAGCTGCTCGCCGCAGTGCGCGATGGAGGTATCGAGGTCGAAGACGCGCTCGAGCGCCTGCGCGGCTTTCCGGTGGACGCCTCGGTGGCGGGGGCGCGCATCGACACTCACCGCAAGCTGCGCACCGGCGCCGCGGAGGTGGTGTTCTGCCCCGGCAAGACGCCCGAGCAGGTGGCCGCGATCCTCCGGCGCTTGCTCGACCATCATGGCCGCGCGCTCGGTACCCGCGCTACTCCCGAGTTGGCCCGGCAGGTGCGCGAGCGCCTTCCCGCCGCGGCATACGATCCCGTATCGCGTCTCATTACACTGGGCTGGCGGCAGGACCGCGATGGGCACGGTGAGCCCCAGACCGGCGCCGGCGTGATGGTGGTGACCGCGGGCACGTCCGACCTGCCGGTGGCCGAGGAGGCGGCGCAGACGCTGGAGTTCCTGGGCGGTCGCGTGGATCGCTGCTACGACGTCGGGGTGGCCGGATTGCATCGGCTGCTGGCGGTCCGTCCGCGGCTGGAGCGCGCGGCCGTGGTGATCTGCGTGGCCGGCATGGAGGGCGCGTTGACCAGCGTGGTAGGCGGCCTGCTGGCCGCGCCGGTGATTGGCGTGCCGACCAGCGTCGGCTACGGCGCCCACCTCGGCGGGGCGGCGCCGCTGCTGGCAATGCTGAACTCGTGCGCCGCCGGCGTGGCCGTGGTCAACATTGACAATGGCTTCGGGGCGGCGCTGATGGCGCACGCCATCATCCGCCAGGTCGACGCCGCCGGCGCCGGCTCGGTGCGGCCGCCGGATTCGGCAGAGGCGGCGTCGGAATCGTCATGACCGTCGCCTATATCGACTGCATCGCGGGGGTGAGCGGAGACATGTTGCTCGGCGCCCTGCTCGACGCCGGGGTAGCGGAATCGGAACTGCGTGCGCGGTTGCACGACCTTGCCTTGCCGGGGTTTGCGCTGACGGTGAGCAAGGTGCAGAAGGTGGGCATTGGCGCGGTCAAGGTCGACGTGCAGGTGACCGATCACGCCACCGAGCGGCACGTGCCGGCGATTATCGACCTGGTTGAGCGGAGCGCGGTTGCGGACAACGTCAAGCGGCGCGCGGCAGCCATATTCCGGCGCCTCGGCGAGGTGGAAGCGGCGATTCACGGCACCACCCCGGAGCGCGTGCACCTGCATGAGCTGGGCGGCATCGACACCATCGTCGACGTGGTGGGCGTGCTGATCGGGTTCGACCTGCTGGGGGTGGACAAGGTGGTGTGCTCGCCGCTGCCGCTGGCGCGCGGGTTCGTGGACGCGGCACACGGGCGGATGCCGCTGCCGGCGCCGGCCACGGCGGCGCTGCTGGAAGGGGTACCGGTAACCGGCGCCGAGGTGACCGGCGAGTTGGTCACGCCCACCGGCGCGGCCCTGGTCACCGCGCTGGCCGCCGAGTTCGGCCCGCTGCCCACCATGGAGTTGGCCGCCACCGGCTACGGCGCCGGCAACGTGGACCGCGCTATCCCGAACGTGGTACGGCTGCTGGTAGGCCGCGCACCGGCGAGCGGCGCGGCAGTTGACGACGACGTGTCTGCCGAACCGCTGTACGTGGTCGAGACCAACATCGACGACATGAACCCGGAGTGGTACGACTATGTGAGCGCCGCGCTGTTCGCTGCCGGCGCCCGGGAGGTGTTCACGCAGCCGGCGGCGATGAAGAAAAACCGGCCCGCCACGTTGCTCAGCGTATTGTGCCGTCCGGACGACCGTGCTGTGCTGCGCCGCATCCTGTTCCGCGAGACCACCACCATCGGCGTGCGCGAGTATCCGGTGCAGCGCTACGCCCTGCAGCGCGCGGCGGCAACCGTGGAGACCGGCTACGGGGCGGTCCGCGTCAAGATAGTGCAGGGCGCCGGCGTCGAGCGCCGCTGGACCCCGGAGTACGACGACTGCCGGCGCGCAGCCGAGGCCACCGGAATGCCGCTGCAGGAGGTGTACCGCCGCGCCCTGGAAGCCGCGCGCGACTTGTCGGCCGCGAGTTCCGCCACGCGTTGACCGTCACGGCATGGTTCCGGAGCGTGCCGGGTGCGGCTATCCGCCCGCGGCGGTGGAGGCTGTGGTCTTGCGGATGATGTCGTCGACCATCTCGCGCACGCCGAAGCGCGGCCGCCAGCCGAGTTCCGCCGCAATCAGGCCGCAGTCGATGTGCCACTCGCGGTAGCCGCTCACCACCTGCATGATCACCGGGTCGGGCGCGAAGCTGAACCGTGCGTCCGGCAGGGTGCGCCGCACGTGGGCGATCATCTCGCTCACCACCACCCGTCCCGAGGCGACGTTATAGATGCGCCCGGGAGCCTCCGGCGCGGTGGCCAGGCGAGCGAGCGCGCTGACCGCGTCGTCCAGGTAGACTACGGGATAGGCCGTATCCTCGGTCACCTCGACCGCGTACGGCTCGCCGCGCGCCGCCTTCTCCGGGATCAGCGAGGTGAACAGGCTCGCCGACCCGGCGGCTTGCCGGAACGGCCCGGTGACCGCCGCCATGCGGACGGCGCGCACGTCCATGCCGTGGCGGCGCACGTGCAGCAGCCCCATCTCCTCGGCGCAGCGCTTGGTGTACCCGTACCAGCCGTCCGGCTCGGTGGCCATGCCCTCCCGGATCGGCTGCGGCAGGCCGCGGCCGTAGACTCCGATGGTACTTGCCAGCACCACCCGCCGCTTGCCGTGCTCGCGCGCGGCGTCCAGCACGTGGAACGTGCCGCTCACGTTGACGGCCATCCCAAGCGCCGGGTCGCGGTCGCAGCCGGCGGTGAGCAGGCCGGCCAAGTGGACAATCGGGTCGTCGCTGCCACTCGCCGCCACCGCCGCGCGCACGGCCGCGGCGTCACGGATGTCGCCGCTGGTGAAGCGCATGTCGGCGGGCCAGTGTACGCCGGCGTCTGCCTGCGGCGCGGCCAGATCGAATCCGGCGACAGCGCGGCCTTCCGAGACGAAGTGGCGGGCCAGCGCCCGGCCGATGAACCCGGCGCCGCCGGTAATGAGTATCGCCACGCTGCCATCATAGCGGCCTGTGCGGGCGCCGGCCACTCGACCCCGCACCGCCCGGTGTAGCATCGGACCATCAAGAGAACGCGGCGTTAACTGCGGCGCCGCTCCCCCCGATACCAATAGTGAGACATCATGAACACACCCTCACTCAAGGTACCGAGATCGATCCCTTCTCCAGGACCACGCCACCAGGCGTCCGCGGGCGTCCTGCGGGCGGCCGCCGTTGCGCTGCTAGCCGCCGGTGCCATGCTGGCGGTGTCGTGCGCGACGACCGATTCGGTGCCGGAACCGGGCGCCGCGCTCTCCGGCGCTGCACCGCCGCTCGCCGACGAGGTGCGCGCCGTGTGGGTGGTACGCCAGTCGCTGTCCAGTCCGGCTGCCGCACGCGACGTGGTGAAGCAGGCTGCCGCCGGCGGGTTCAACACGCTGATCGTGCAGGTACGGGGGCGCGGCGATGCGCTGTACCGCTCGTCACTGGAGCCGCGCCCCGAGTTCCTGGATGGCCAGCCGGACTTCGATCCGCTGCAGCTGGTGTTGCAGGAGGCCCGCGCGCGCGGCATGGCGGTGCATGCGTGGGTGAACGCCTATCTGGTTTGGGGACCGGTCGATCCGCCGCGCCATCCCGGACACCTGGTGAACGCGCACCCCGAGTGGCTTGCGGTGCCGCATGCGCTCGGCCGCGAACTGTACCACGTCGATCCGCGCGATCCGGCCTACGTGCGGCGCCTGACCGACTACTCCGCCGCCAACATCGACGTGGTGGAGGGGTTGTATACCAGTCCCTCCCACCCGGGTGTGCAGGAGCGCTTGGTCGCCGTGTGGAGCGAGTTGGCGGCCGGCTATGATCTGGACGGCATCCACCACGATTACATCCGCTTCGCCACCTCGGCGTTCGACTACTCGCGCACCACGCTGGAACGGTTCCAGGCGTGGGTGAAGCCGCGTATCGCCGCGCACCGCCACCAAGCGCTGCTGACCGCGGCGCGAGACGATCCCTACGCGTTCGCCGAGGCGCTGCCCGACCAGTGGGACCGGTTCCGCCGCGACAGCGTCTCCGACCTGGTGCGCCGCGTGTACGCGGCCGTCAAGGAGCGCCGCCCCGGCCTGACAGTGACGGCCGCGGTGCTGCCGGAGTGGCGTTCGGCCGCCCGGTGGCGGTTCCAGGACTGGAACTCGTGGCTGGCCGAGGGCACCCTCGACGTGGCGGTGCCGATGGCCTACACGACCGACTCCGAGGAGTTCCACCGCTGGGTCGACGCGGCGCTGGACGTTGCCGGCTCTCCGGATCGCGTATGGGCCGGGGTGGGTGCGTACCGCAACCCCGTGGACCTGACGGTCGAGCAGATCGATCAGGCCCGCGCGATCGGGGTCAGCGGGGTCGTCGTGTTCTCCTACAACCAGGCCTCCGAAGCCCCGCCTCCGGATGGCGCGGCGGCGGCACTGCAGCGCATCGGCCTTGAGGCGTTCCGTTAGTTGCTCGTGACCGTCGTTGTCGTTCCACGGCCGCACGGCTACCATGGTTGCTGGCGTCACGGAGGTGCCGAATGACCGTAACTACCGACCGCGTCCAGCAATACCGGCAGGACGGCATCCTGTTCCCGATCGACCTGTTCAGCGGCGACGAGATAGCCGCCTACCGGCGCGAGTTCGACCGCCTGGACGAAACCGAGGGCATTGACCGCCCGCAGGAGCGCAACCGCCAGCGCCACTTCGACCTGGAGTTCGTGTGGCGGTTGGCGTCGAATCCGGCGCTTATCGGGATCATGCGGGAACTGATGGGGCCGGACCTGCTGCTGATGGCCACCGACTTCTTCGTCAAGTATGGCGACCCGGACGCCAACGCGTTCGTGGCCTGGCACCAGGACGTGACCTACTGGGGGCTGCAGCCGCCCGATGCGCACACCGCCTGGATCGCGCTCGACGACAGCGACGTCGGGAACGGCGCCATGCGCGTCATCCCCGGCTCGCACCGGCGCGGCATTGTCACTCACGGCACATCCGAACGCGACGGCAACGTACTCAGCATCAACCAGGAGATCCCCGACGAGCTGGTCGATACCTCCTCGGCGGTAGACGTGGTGCTGCGCGCCGGCCAGATGTCGATCCACGACGGCCACCTGTTCCACGCCAGCCAGCCCAACCGCTCCCACCGGCGCCGCTGCGGCATGACCGTGCGCTTCATCCGCCCCGACGTGCGCCAGGCCACGGACAACTCGCTCGGCTCCGACTGGCGCCCGATCCTGCTCGCCGGCGAGGACCGCCACCACAACTTCACCCTCGCCGAGCCCCCGTTCCCCGACTGACGTGCGGTTGACCGCGGTGCTACTCAGTAGTACCCTTGGGCTCGTGGCGGTCAAATCCTCGATTTCACTTACCGACGAGCAGCACGCGTTTGCACGAGCACTGGTCGAGGCGGGGCGCTATTCGAGCGTCAGCGCGGTCCTGCAGCAGGGCGTCGAACTGCTGCGGCGGCGAGTGGACGCCGAGGAGCTGGAGACCGCGGCGCTGCGCGAGCTGCTGTCTCGCCGCCGCGACGCCGAGGTTGTCAGTGCCGAGCGGATGGACACGCTGCTCGGCAACATGATTGCGGGCAAGCGCCGCGCGCATGGCCTTCCAACTTGAGTTCGCAGCCGACGCCGAACGCGATTTCGAGCTGATATTCGATCATCTGCTGCGCAGTTACCTCGGCTTCGGCGAGCGCTTGGCGAGCGCGCTCGATCACGCCTCGGCGCGGACACTCGAGATCCGCGCGGATGCCGAACGCATCCTGGACGCCCCCCATCGGGGCGAACGCCACGACGACATCCCGCCCGGGTTGCGGCACCTCGCGATCGGACGTGCGGTCTACTGGTTCGATGTCGACGAGTCGCGCGCCGCGGTGCGCGCCCTGGCGGTGTTCTTCGGCGGCCAGGACCATGTCCGCCACATGATGGCCCGGCTACTCCAGGACTGAGCGGCGTGAGGGGCTTCTGATACCGTGTCTGTTCGTAATAGTGACGGTGTTGATGTACAATTTTCTTGGCGACGGACTGCGCGATGCCGCAGACCCCTATCGTTGATTGCGGAGGAGTGGAAAGGTTTGACGGCGAATAACGACGGCGATTCCGGGCGGATCGAGACACTGGCCAGCCTCATTCCCAAGGCGCGAGAGCTGCGCGAACAGTACCAGCAGGATCCGCACCGGCCGGCGTATCATTTCGTTGCCCCGGAAGGTATCTGCCACCCGTTCGATCCGCAGGGGTGCATCTGGTGGAAAGGGCGGTACCACATGTTCTACGCGTACCAGGTGGACGAAGTAGGCGTGTGGGCGCACGCGTCCAGTGCCGACCTGGTGCACTGGGTCCATCATCCGATCCCGTTGGCCGTGGCGCCGGAAGACCCGGAGGAGCAGGTGTACGCGGGCGGCTCGCTGATCAACAAGGATGGCGTGCCGACCATGATCTACCACGGGGTGAACGCCGGTACGTGCATTGCCACGAGCGACGATGATGGATTGATACACTGGACAAAGCATCCTGCGAATCCGGTGATCCCGAAGCCGAAGGAGGGTGAAGACGGCCACGGCAAGTACCACGTGTGGGATACCTGTGGCTGGCTGCACGAGGATACCTACTATTCCATCTGCGGAAACCATCCGTTCGAACCTCCCCAATCGGATGGTGACACAGCCTACCTGTTCCGCTCCGACGACCTGGTCGACTGGGAGTACGTGCATCCGTTCTATCGGTCCGACCGGCGCTGGACGGAGGCGAACGAAGACTGCTCCTGTCCCGATTTCTTTCCGATCGGGGACAAGTACATGCTGATGTTCATCAGTCATACCCACGGCACCCAGTACTACATCGGCAGCTACGACGGCGAACGCTTCGTGCCCGAGCGCCATGCCCGAATGAGCTGGGCGGGCGGGCCCCTGTTCGCGCAGGAGAGCCTGCTTGATGGCGATGGCAGACGCATCTTCTGGGCGTGGGTGTTCGAATCCCGGTCGCGGAACGCGCAGCTGTCAGCCGGTTGGGCCGGGGTGATGAGTCTCCCGCGGGTGCTTTCTCTTGGCCGCGACGACACCCTGCTGATCGAACCTGCCGAGGAGCTGCAGATTCTCCGGCGGAACTACCGCCGGCGCGAAGGTCTGTGCATTGCGGACGGTTCCGAAGTGAGACTGGAGGGGATTGAGGGGGACTGCCTGGAACTCGCTCTCGATGTGGACGATCCATCCGGGCGGAAGTTTGGAGTGATGGTGCGTTGCTCTCCGGACGGCGAAGAAGGGACCGTCATTCTGTTCGACGGCGAGGCGCGGACCCTGCAGGTGGACACCTCGCGCTCCAGCCTGAGCCCTGACATCGTGCAGCCGTGGCCGCAGCACGGCACCTCGTTCTCGCCCAATCCTCTGGACGGGCGGGAGGACGTCCGGGTCCAGAAAGCGCCGTTCGAGTTGGCGCCGGGAGAGCCGCTCCGATTGAGGATCTTCCTGGATCGCTCGATCCTGGAGGTGTTCGCCAACAGCCGGCAATGTTTGACGCAGAGAATCTATCCGACTCGCGGCGACAGCATGGGGACAAGGCTGTTCAGCGACAGAGGCGATGTTGCAGTGCGAGCAATCGAAGCCTGGGATATGGCCGCGGCCAACCCCTGGTAATTGCGGTCATCAGGAGCGCAGGTCAATGGAATCACCACGGTACTATGATCGGCGTGACATGGCGCCGTGTTCGACGCTTCATTTCCGCCCGGAAGGGGCACTCATTGGGGATGCGTCGTTCTTCCGGAACGGCGATGAGTGTCATATTTTCTACCTGAGCAAGCGCAGCGACGATCCGCCGCGGCTGCCGACGTGCCAGCTCGACCACGCGGTCAGCAACGACCTGTTGCACTGGGAGAGGTTGCCGACGGCGCTGTTTCCGGGAAAAGCGGGGGAGCCTGATGACGACGGCATCGGCGGCTGCACCATCGTGTACCGGGACGGCAGGTACCACATGTTCTACGCGGGAACCAATCCCCAGGTGACCTATCACGCGGAGAGCAGTGACCTCATCGAGTGGCGCAAGGACAGCCCGCTGAAGCCGGTTATCGTGCCCGATCCGCGCTGGTACATGGCGCACGACGCGGCGGTCGAGGATCCGTACAACGAGCGGGGCTGGCGGGATCCGTTTCTGTTCCATGACGACAAGCGGGGGCGCTACGTGATGACGGTCACGGCTAGGCGCAACCAGGGACCATGGCGGGAGCGCGGCTGCGTTGCCTGGGTGGTCAGCCGGGACCTGGTCGACTGGGAAGTGCAGCCGCCACTCTACGCTCCCTCGCTCGGGATGAACCTGGAGGTTACGGAGTTGTTCGCAATGGATGGCCGCTACTTCCTGATTTTCTGTCATGGCGAGACCAATACCACCCGCTACCGCGTGGCCGATCGGCCTGAGGGGCCCTATCGGTGTCCGGTGGACGACGTCCTTCTGCCGAACTACATGTACGCGCCTCGCACCATTGAAAGGCAGGGGAAGCGCTACCTGATCCCATGGGTGGCGGACCGGCTCAACGGCAGCGACGACAACCGGTCGGAATTCGGCGCCGAAGGAGTGACCTGGGGCGGCGCGCTGGGAACGCCGCAGGAGATGCGCTGCCTCCCGGACGGCAGACTTGCCCTGTTTTTCCCGGAAATCGTGGCAGGACTGTCCGGGGCGCAGACCCTCGGCGCAGGCAGCCTCGACCATCTGCAGACCGAACGAGGCGAGTGGCAGCGGCAGGGAGAGACGGTACTGGCGTCGTCCGATCAGGGAATGGCGCGCGGATTGGTGGCCGTGCGCGGACAGGACTTCCTGCTCTCGTGCGGCATCAGGATTCGCCGTGGGGCAGCCGGGGGATTGATCCTGCGGGCCGGCGAAGGGGGAGAGGCCGGCTACTACTTGCGCCTGGAGCCTGCACTGAAGAGTGTCTCTCTGTGGAGGTATCCGCGGCCCTGGTTCTTTTCCCGGCCTCTGGCCGTTCGGGTAATCCCTGATCTGGACTACGGGCAAACGATAGCGGTGAAGGTAATCCTGCACCGGCACGTGCTCGACGTATACCTTGATGGCCGCCACGTCTTGAGCCGCGCCGTGTACGACTATCGGGATGGGCAGTTCGGACTATTCGTCGAAGACGCCGAAGCAGAATTCGGACCGCTGGCAGCGAACACACTTGAGGAGGGGAACAGGAATGGCAAGTGCTAACAGGGCTGCGCTGATCACCGGATCGGGCCGCAACATGGGACGCGCCTGCGCCAGGGAGTTGGCGTCGATGGGATTCAACATCGTGGTCAACGGCTCGCGCAACAGGGACGACTGCGAGCGGGTCGCCGACGAGGTCCGGGCGATCGGCACCGACGCGCTGATCGTCATGGCGGACGTCGGCGACCGGGCGGCGGTCAACGACATGGCCGGCCGGGCGCTGACGACATTCGGGCGCATCGACGCCCTGTACAACAACGCGGCGATCCGGCCGGGCTCCACCTTCCTCGACATGACCGAGGACGACTTGGCGCGGGTCATGAACGTGAACCTCCACGCCGCCGTCTGGCTGTCGCGCGCGTTCCTGCCGGGCATGGTCGACAACGGGTGGGGCCGCATCGTCAACAATGCCGGCACCAACTCGCTGCGCGGCACCGCCGGGCGGCCGCACGTGGCCATGTCCAAGCATGCAAGCTGGGGACTGACCAAGGCCCTGTCGCGGGAGTTCGGGCCGCTGGGCGTGACCGCGAACATGATCTCGCCCGGCACCTTCCCCGACGAGGACGAGGACGAGGACGCCGCGAGCTTGGAGCGCTACCAGGATCTGCTGCAGCAGATTCCGGTCGGCCGCCTCGGCCGGCACGACGACATCGCCGCCGTGGTCGGGCTGCTGTGCTCCGACCGGGGCGCGTTCATCAACGGCCAGTTGATCGCCGTGAACGGCGGCGTGGTCGGCTGAGCGCGCTACTACTCCCTCGGCATCAGCGCCACGCCCGCGCTCCTGCGGCCCTGCGGCCCAGCGGTTCTCGGTGAGTGAGACGAGAAACGACGCGGTGACGTGGTTCTGAAGAGGGCAAACCAAAGTCCTGTCTTGCAACTAATTGCTATATAAAGAGTTACAAGACTAGACTTTTTGATACATCCTTGCCATCCTATTATCACATGGCCAGGGGACTGCGCAGAGGCCCAAAATTACTTCGTTTCCAGTCCCTCGTCGCCTCCATCGCCGACCACGTAGCCGGTATTGTCGACACCCGCCATCTCAACAAGGTCCGCTACACCCTGCGCGATTGCTATCTAAGTATCGCCGCTTTGTTTTTCGTCCAAGACTCCTCGCTCCTTCAGTTCCAGCGTCGCTTTCAGCGCCAATTCCAGGCCAACAACCTCGCCTCCACCTTCGGCGTCCGGAAGATCCCCTGCGACTCCCAGTTGCGCGATCTGCTCGACCGCCATGACTTCGCTCCCGTGTTGGCCACCTTCGCCGACTGGATCGGGCGCCTGCAGTGCTTCAAATGGCTCCAGCACTTCCAGGTCTTCGACGCCCGCTACTGATCACCCTTGATGGCTCACAATACTTCAGTTCCGAACGGGTCAAATGCAAGCACTGCCTGACGGCCACCTCCTCCGGCGTCACGCGTCATCATCATGACATCCTGCAGGCCGCCATCGTGCACCCGGACAGACGTCAGGTGCTCCCACTCGCCCCCGAGTTCGTGCGCAACAGTGACGGCAGAGGCGGCAAGTACCACAAGCAGGATTGCGAAATCAACGCCGGCTACCGGATGCTGGAGCGGCTCCGCGGCGACTATCCCCGCATGGCGGCAATTATCGTCGCCGACAGTCTTTACTCCAAGCAACCCTTCATCGAGCGGTTGCGCGCGGCGCGCTTCTCGTTCCCCCTGGTCGCCCAACGAGGCGACCACAAATCCCTCTTCGAGGATGTCGAAAGTCTGCGCAGCGGCAACCTGCTCGCCTTCTTCATGCACCAGATATTCGAACTGGTGGACGGCCTGTATCAACGCGTGCACACCTTCTTCTTTTCCCGCCGTGCGTTCTGGGACGAGGTGCGCTCCGCCTTCCGGCTGTTTCTGTTTACTTCCTGGGACCAAGTGTTGGTGCGCATGAACTCGCCGCCCGTGCCGCTGTCACCGTACCAGGAGCGCTAGTGCCTCACCATGTCCCGATTCGTGCCACGGCGGCGGCTTCCCGCGTCCCGACAACCTTGCAACGCAACTGCTCGATCTGCTGCGGCGGCTGGTGGGGGAGCGGCCGCTGGGGGCGGCGCGCGCGGTGGTGATTGTGCTGCTGGCGGTGGTTGCCATCCTGGCTGACGTCCTGGCGCCCTTCCCGTTCGCGGAGATGCACCTGGTCGACCGGTTGGGGGAACCTTCGGCTACCTATTTGCTGGGCACCGACCAGCTCGGCCGCGACGTGTTGAGCCGGCTGGTGTACGGCGCCCGCACCTCGCTCGGGGTGGGCTTTGCCGCCACCGTGCTGAGCACGCTGGTGGCGCTGCTGGTGGGCGGGGTGGCCGGCTTCGTGGGTGGCAAGCTGGACATTCTGGTGCAGCGCTTCGTCGACGCCTGGATGTCGTTCCCCGGCCTGTTGCTGCTGCTCACGATCATCACCATCGTCGGCCAGGGCATCCTGCAGATCATCGTGGTGCTCGGGGTCACCTCCGGCATCGGCAACTCGCGGGTAATCCGCAGCGCCGTGATCGGCATCAAGGAAAACGCCTACTTCGAGAGCGCGCGCGCCATCGGCGGCACCGCGTGGCAAACGCTGCGGCGCCACGTGTGGCCGAACATCACGGCGCCGGTGATCGTCGTGTTCTCGATCACCATCGGCGGCATCATCATCGCGGAGGCGTCCTTGAGCTTCCTGGGGTTCGGGCTGCCGACCACGGTGCCGAGCTGGGGCGGCATGCTGAGCCGGGAGGGACGCCAGTTCATGGAGATGGCGCCGCGGCTGGCGATGTGGCCGGGGGTGGCGCTGACCGTGGTGGTGTACTGCCTGAACATGTTCGGCGACGCCGTGCGCGACCTGCTCGACCCACGGTTGCGTGGCAGCGGCAGCGGCGCGGCCGGCCTCGGCACCGGCGGCATGAGCGCGCGCGCCATCGAAGGCGCCCGCCGCGCCCTGCAAAAGGCCGACCGCTCCACCTGACGGCGTACGCGCCGGTGACTGCCGTCCGCTACTTCCTGGCTGGCAGCGCCGGCGAGGTCAGCCGCGCTGGTCGCGAGATCGCCCAAGCGCGGCCAGGAAATCCGCCTCATCCGTGCAGCCAAGCGCCGCCGCCAGCAGCGCCTCCTCCGACGCCACGGCAAATACCTCCGAGGCGGGGTCCAACCTCGCCGACACTGCTATGCCTCGTGACCGCAGAATCTGGCGGACCATCCGCGCGCGACCTTCCGCAAGGCCGCTCTCGTACCCCTGGCGCCGTTGCGCCCGCAACAGCAGGTCGTTGTCCGGGCCGGTTCCTCCGCGTGCGCCGAGCGCCGCGGCAACCCGCTGCAACGCCGCGCCGGTACGCGCCGACAATACCGGCTCGTTCAACGCCAGGTGAATCTCGTCGGCCCGCCAGCCGGGAAACGCCCGGCTCTCGGTCACAACCCGGAACCGGCCGTGGTCCAGGAGGTGAATCGTCAGTCCCGGGCGGCGCCGGTGCGGGCGGCTCGGTGACGGCGCGTCCGGCACCTCCACCCACACCTCCGGGAAGCCCCACGATTCGTACAGCGCCAGCTTGCCGCGGTGGACGTCGGTGGTGTGATCCACCTCTAGCACCACGTCGGGAAAGTCGTCCTCGCCGACCACCATGGCGGCCCCCGGCAGCTTGGCCTGAGCCGGATGCAGGTACACCGACTCGTCGGCCTGCATGATGCGCCGCGGTTCCCCGCCGGCGTCACGCAGCAGCAGGTCCATCGAGCCGTACGACTCGATCGGCGAGCCGCGCACTTCGGCGATGCGCTCGGCCAAGCGCGTCAGGAGGCGCGACGGCCGCTCGTGGTAGGCAGTGGCGGGATCGCAGATCCAGGCGGTCTCGGTGGCGGAATCCCAATACTCGAGCCGTCCGTCGAAGCGCTCGATCTCGGTGCGCGACAGGCGAACGGGCTTGCAGCCCGGAAACGCCGGCAGCTGGGCGGACAGGGGTTGGGCGGTGTCGTAGCGCCCGGATGCCGGCGCTTCGGTGCTGGCCATGGCGCCAGCGTATCCTATCTCACGCGGCCTGTAAACCGAACGTTCCAGACATCACCGGCGGTCATGCGCCGACCGGCGATGGGCAACACGCACCACCAGCACGATCAGTGCCGTGTGCTGTACCTCGTACACCACGCGGTATTGTCCCACGCGCAGGCGGCGCAGACCGCGGAGATCGCCCTTCAGGACACCGCCTCGCAACGGGTTCTCGCGCAGGCCGTCGACGGCTTGCATGATTCGCAGGCGCTCAGGCTTTGGTACACGGCGCAACTCCCTCGCAGCGTTCCGCTTAATCCGAATAGAGTAGCTCACGCTTGACCTGGTCCCAGTCCAATACCTCGTCGGTCGGATCCTGCAATCTCGTCAGAGCAACATGAAGATCGTCGAAGTCCTCAAGATATCGCTCCACAGCCTGGCGGACGACTTCGGCACGACTTCGGTTCAGGATGCGCGCTGCCGAATCGAGCGCTTCGACGACGGGGTCGGGCATTCGAGCAGTTATCTGGGCCATGCAGATTCCTCCGGGTGAAGTCGTTTGGGATCAGGATAATGTCGATGACATTACCCCTCTCCCGCACCGGCCGTCAATTGTCCACGGCCAAGTCCAGTAACTCCATGACCATGTGGCCGACTAGCACCGGCGCGCCGTCGGGCAGGTAGGTAGGTAACCTCAAGTGTGCCGGAGCGCCGCAAGGAAGGGGTTGCATGACAGATCTACCTCGCGTAGCTGGACCGCAGCTTGACGCCCCACCTGTGGTGTTCGCGGGTGAGGACGTAGAGGGAATCGTGGACCGCAATGACCGATCCATCTGCCCGATACCTGGTGAACTGCGTGTCGACGTGGATCTTGTCATCGGAGCAGTGCACGATCTCCCGCCGGGTCCAGACGCTGTGATGCCACCCGATGTTCGCCAGGTTCGTCCGTACCCGTTCGATGTACGCGTCGTCCATGTCCGCGCTTTCCCATACGTGCATCCGGCCGGATGCAAGACGATAGTGCGGATATTGCATGGTGGCCTTCCAGGCTTCCAGGTCAAGCGCGTTGAACGCGGCCATCCATGCGTCCAGCGCGGGAATGGCGCGTTCCTCGGCCAATCGGATCTCTTCTTGCGACGGCATGCCGCATCATAGGCGGCTGCGTAGGTGACGGACAACGTCGAACTTGACGGCCCATCTGGGGCGTGCAACCATGGCCAGTGCAAGGAGGTGCGGAGGTAGTTGCTGCCAAGTGCCCTCTCTTCCTGCCAGTAACCGGCCTTGAAGCCGGACTTCGAGAGCGGACGAGGGGTGCAGTCGTTGCGTGCTCTCGAAGAAGGAGAGTCTTCCATGAGAATCGCAAACTACAGAACGTGCCTTGCGGTGCTGGCCGGTCTCGGTCTGGCCGTGACCGGCCTGTGGGCAAGCCCGGCCGCGGAAGAGGAACCGGCCGCGGCGATGGAAAAGGAGATGGTGACCGACCCGGTCACCGGCAAGGTGTTCACCGCGCCAGAGTATGGCGGAACACTTATCTATGTATTCAAAAGCACTGTTGAGCCTCGCGACCCCTGGTTTGGCAGTGGAGCGGGGCAAGTCATGAGCGGCGTGCTAGAGAAACTCGGCACGGTGGACTGGGCCATAGACAGGGACGCGTATCATTTCGTCGGCGGCTATGCGCCCCCTCTGTCCGCCCTTACCGGGGCCCTGGCGGCGAGCTGGGAACAGCCCGACGCCACCACCTTTATCTTCCACATCCGCCAGGGCGTTCACTGGCATGACAAGCCGCCTATGAACGGGCGGGAGCTCACTGCCGGAGATGTCGAGTTCAACTTTCACCGCATGTTGGGAAACAAGTTGACCGGCACCCAGTTCAGCGAAGCCGAACCGTCCCCGGCAGCAGGCGCCCTCGGAACTCTGCCCTGGGAATCGGTAACGGCCACCGACGATTGGACGGTTGTTATGAAGCTGCAGGAGCCAAGACTCCGTGCAGAGCAGCACATGTTGGACCAGCGTTACATCTTCATACAGCCCCCCGAGGTAATCGAGCAATACGGGGACATGCAGGATTGGAGGAATGTCGTCGGCACCGGGCCCTTCATGATGACGGACTTCGTCCCGGACAGCTCCCTCACCTACACCAAGCATCCCAACTACTGGGGCTTCGACGAGAAGTACCCGGAGAACCGCTTACCCTATGTCGACGAGCTAAAGGCCCTGTATATGAGCGAGCCGGCGACCATCATGGCGGCACTGCGCTCGGGTCAGGCCGATTACGCAGGTTGGCAGGGCAACTCCCAAATAGCCTCCATAGACCAGGCAGAGAGCCTCATGCGGACCAACCCAGAGCTCGTGGTGATCCAGTTTGCACAGCGGACGAATCATGCGACCAAGCTCAACACGGCCAAGCCACCCTTTGACGACATCCGGGTGCGACGGGCGATGCAGATGGCACTGGACCTCGAGACCATCAACGCTACCTACTTCAAGGGATTTGCGGATACGACACCTATGGGGCTGGTGAACAACAGTTTCTGCGCCACCGGGTATTGCGTCGCGTTCGAAGACTGGCCCGAAGAGATCAAGCAATACTACCGGTATGACCTGGACGGGGCCAATAAGCTGCTCGATGAGGCCGGGCTTCCCCGTGGCGCCGACGGCACCAGATTCGAGACCACCTACCTGTTCATCGAGGGTGGCGATGTGAGCTGGCCAGAATTATTGGGCGGATACTGGGGGGCCGTCGGCATCAAGCTCAATATTCAGCCGATTCCCATCGGTGAAATAATCCCTCGATTAACAGCGGCACGCCCCGTTCGCGCTGCCGGGGGTATTGGTGACTGGGACATGTGGGTCGGTTCTACAGGCGCCAAAGGTGAGCCGTGGTCGCAGATGTCCATGTCTTACGGCGGTTCTACTGGGTGGCACCAGATACCACAGCACGACGCGCAATATGACGCCCTGTATGAGGAAATGGTAGCCGCTACCACCGTAGAGCAGCAGACCAGGCCGATTAGAGAGATGGACATGCGCCACCTGGAGCAGCACTGGATGATCTGGGGGCCCACGGCCCCAGATTTTGCCGTGCACCAGCCGTGGGTGATGGGTTATGGCGGCGAAGGCGGCTTCGGATCACAACAGTACTTGAATGTATGGGCCCGTCTCTGGGTCGACAGTCAGCTCAAGGCAGCACACGGTCGATAGGGTTTTCGCCGCATCCGGCGACCTCAGGAAGAGGGAGCTGGGAGGCGTCGCGCTTTCCAGCTCCCCTGTGTCTCCCGGCTGCATTGATGGGGAAATCGTCATGAGGTGTTCGAGGTGAGAGCCTATGTCATCAGGCGGGTACTCCTTGTCATCCCCACCCTCTTCATACTGACCATCCTGGTCTTTCTGTTGGTGCGCTTCATCCCCGGCGATGTCATCGACATCATAGAAGGTCGCATGTTCTACGAAGGCGGCGCTGGCACGGGGGACCGCATAGACCGTGAAGCTGTGGAGCGTATGATGGGACTAGACGTGCCGGTCTACGTTCAATATGGACGCTGGATGGGAGTGTTGCCGACCCCTGACTGGATGACCGGTGAGCCTCGCTTCAACGGGCTGCTGCAGGGCTCCCTCGGCGATTCACTGTTTGGCGGTCTTACCGTGGGGCAGAGAATCATCGCCAGCCTACCGGTAACGATACAGCTCGGCCTCATCGCCCTCGTGCTCGGGCAACTGATAGCGCTGCCGGTCGGCATCTACTCGGCGATTCGCCAGGATACGCCCGCCGACTACGCCGGGCGCACCATCGCCGTCATCGGCATGGCAACGCCCAACTTCTGGCTCGGCATCATGGTCATGATCTTCCCGGCAATCTGGTGGGGCTGGGCGCCTCCGCTGCAGTACATTTCTTTCACGGAAGACCCACTGCGGAATCTCGGGATTCTCATCATTCCCAGCGTCATTCTCGGGACGGCCCTGTCCGCCGGCATGATGCGGATGACCCGCACCATGATGCTGGAGGTGCTCAGGCAGGATTATATCAGGACTGCCCGGTCGAAAGGCCTCAAGGACGGGGTGGTCATCATGCGCCACGCGGTCAAGAATGCCCTGATCCCGATAGTTACCCTGGTCGGCATGCAGTTGCCCATCCTGGTCGGTGGCTCGGTCATCATGGAGAGCATTTTCAACCTGCCGGGATTGGGCGGTCTCCTGGTGAGTGCACTCACCGAGCGAGACTATCCGTTGGTCTCGGGAGTCAATCTGGTGTTCGCTAGTGTCGTTCTGTTGAGCAATCTTCTCATCGACCTGCTCTATCCCCATATAGACCCGAGGGTGCGCTATCGATGAGGCGTGATTCCACCGGGCGTGGCTCCACCGTGCGTGACCGCACGCGACATGCCGGGCTGGCCGATTTCTTCGTCAGGCTGGTCAGGGAGAAGCCACTGGGTACTGCCAGCGGGATCGTTGTATTGCTGTTGATTCTGGTCAGCATCTTTGCCGACGTGCTGGCCCCCTATCCCATGGATGAACAACACCTGGTAGACCGGCTGCAGGCCCCATCCGCCAAATATCTGCTGGGTACCGACCAGCTGGGCCGAGACTTCTTGAGTCGCCTCATCTTCGCGGCTCGTCTCTCGTTGGGAGTCGGGCTGGCGGCGACCACGGTTAACGTCGTGGTCGCGTTTCTGGTGGGCGGCACTTCAGGATTCCTCGGTGGCAAGTTCGACCTGGTGATGCAGCGGTTCGTCGATGCCTGGATGGCTTTCCCCGGACTGCTCATCCTCCTCACCGTAATGTCCATTACCGGCCCGGGGTTGCCGCAGATCGTCCTCGTTCTGGGGGTCTCGGGTGGCATCGCCGGCTCGCGGGTGCTGCGCAGCGCAGTCATCGGCGTGAAGGAGGGGGTCTACTTTCAGGCCGCGGAGGCGGCTGGCAGCACCAGGTGGAGCACACTCATCCGGCATGTGCTGCCCAATATTGCCGCTCCGGTGATCGTCATCTTCAGCATCAACGTCGGGGGAGTGATCATGGCCGAGGCGTCCCTGAGCTTCCTGGGATTCGGTCTGCCCGCGCAGATTCCGAGCTGGGGAGGGATGCTCAGCAGAGACGGGCGCACCCACATGGAGGTGGCCCCATGGCTGGCGCTGTGGCCCGGTCTGTGCCTGACAGTGGTCGTGTACGTCCTCAACATGTTCGGCGACGCCGTGCGCGACCTGCTGGACCCGCGGCTCAGGGGTAGTGGTGCGCGTCTCGATCCGACGAAAGCCAGGAGGTGATCACGGTTGGTCTCCACGACCACGTCGAACCCGAGCGGCGGTATGACTGACGCGCGCGGGCCGTATCAGGGGTATCCACATGGATGGAGTACGTCGGTTGCCCGGTTGTCTATCTCCCTGGTAAAATGCTCGTCACGCGAAGGAATTGCATGGATCGGTGGATTCCACGTTCCGCTGAGGGGGACGTCAAGAGTGCCCTGCGCCGCGCACCGGCGGTCCTGCTGCTGGGAGCGCGTCAGGTGGGAAAGTCGACCCTGGCCCGGCGCCTGGTGGCGGAGGATCCGGCCGCCGCGGTGTACCTGGATCTGGAGCGCATGCCGGACCGGCAGAGGCTGCAGGATGCGGATACCTACCTGCGGGCGATGGGCAGCAAGCTGCTGGTGATCGATGAGGTGCACCGCGCGCCGGAGCTGTTCGACACCCTGCGCGGCGTGATCGATGAGCGGCGCTTCCGGGGCGACCGCTACGGCCACTTTCTCCTGCTTGGCTCGGCCTCCATTGAGTTGTTGCGTCAGACCGAGAGCCTCGCTGGCCGGATCTCCTCCGTGGAGATGACTCCGGTGCTGTTGAACGAGGCTTCCGGCGCCGGGCTGGCGCTCCCCCAACTGTGGTTGCGCGGTGGCTTCCCGGACAGCCTTACGGCGCGCGACACCGGCGACAGCCTGCTCTGGCGCGGGGACTTCATCCGCGCCTACCTGGGGGGGGGAGGACCCCCGTTTGCGCCCCGCACGCCCGCCCCAGCCACCCGGCCGGCGGCGGCGGGTGGTGCGCCTGCTTCGGCGCGGCGACTTCATCCGCGCCTACCTGGAGCGAGACGTACCCATGTTCGCGCCACGACTGCCGGCCGAGACCATCGGCAGGCTGTGGACGATGTTGGCCCATGTTCAGGGAGCGCCGCTGAACAAGGAGCGCTTGGCGACCAGCCTGGAGGTGTCCGCCTCCGCCCTGAACCGCTACCTGGACCTGTTCGTCGATCTCCTGCTGGTGCGCCGGCTGCGCCCGTGGAGCGGCAACGTCGGCAAGCGCCTGGTGCGCGCACCCAAGATCTACATCCGCGACAGCGGACTGGTGCACGCGCTCCTGGATGTCGTCGAATACGACGATCTGTTGGGGCACCCGGTGGTGGGGCCCAGTTGGGAGGGATTCGTGATCGAGCATCTGATCGCAGCCGCCGGCTGGCGGTGCATCCCTTACTACTACCGGACGCACTCGGGGGCCGAGATCGACCTGCTGTTCGAACGCGGCGGCAGGGTGGAGGCCGCGATCGAGATCAAACGATCGGCGGCGGCCAGCGTGTCGCGCGGTTTTCACGCGGGCTGTGCGGTGCTGCAGCCGCGCGCAAGATACCTCGTGCACGGTGCCGACGGTGCCGACGGTGCCGACGGAGCCGACGCGGCCGAGGACACCTGGCCGGCGCCGGGCGGAGTGACCGTGATCGGCCTGCGCGCGCTCGCCGAGCGGCTTGCCGGGCAGGCGTGATGCGCGCGCGCCGTTGCCCTCGCGGCTGAGCATGCGCCCGCGCCGCGATGTCGGGCAGCACGTGGCGTGCCAGCGCGGTCAACTTCGAGCACTTCGAGCAGCAATCCTTGCCGACATGTTCCTGCTCCCGTAAGGTAGGGCGGTTCGGGGGCTGTGACCGCGGCGGCGCCTCTGCCGGTGAAGAGTGGCGGCCCTATCACAAGAAAGGAGACGACGATGGCGGGAAGATTGGCAGGCAAGGTGGCGATCGTCACCGGCGGCAACAGCGGCATGGGAGCCGGTACGGTGGAGTTGTTCGTGGCCGAAGGGGCGCGGGTGGTGATCGCCGCGCGCGGCGAGGAAGCGGGGCAGGCACTGGCCGACCGGCTCGGTGAGAATGCGGCCTTCGTGCGCGCCGACGTTGCGGTGGAGGCCGACGTGCAGGCGCTCATCGAAGCCGCCATGGCGCGCTGGGGCAGGGTGGACGTGCTGTTCAACAACGCCGGCATCGGGCAGGGCATCGTCGCTCCGGAAGACTTCGCTCTTGACGATTTCAACCGGGTGATGATGACCAATCTCGGCTCCTGTTTTCTCGGCATCAAGTACGTGACGCCGATCATGAAGCAGCAGGGCGGCGGCAGCATTATCAACAACGGCAGCACCGCCGGGATCACGACCGACGGCTCGGGGCCGGTGTATGCCGCGAGCAAGGCCGGCGTCATCCACATGACCAGGATCTGGGCCACGCAGTTGGCGGCGTTCGGAATTCGCGTCAACTGCATCTCGCCCGGCGCCATCGTCACGCCAATCTTCTGGGGCGGCCACCATACCGAGTCGGATGAGGAAAACGAACGGCGGTCGCAGCGGCTGACGGAGCTGTTTGCGGCGCAGTTGCCGCTGCGGCGTGCCGGCACCTCGGAAGACATCGCGTACGCTGCCCTGTACCTGGCCGGCGACGAGAGCCGTCACACCACCGGGCACAACCTGATGATCGATGGCGGCATCACGGTGCGGATGGCCGCCCAGTCGGACCTGGAGAAGGGCGGCAAGGAACGGGCGGAATTTCTGCGCGGCGGCTGACGCGGGAGGCGAAGGGATGAAGTTCGGGACACAGGTCAACAGTTTCGGGGCCGACTGGGAAGCGATCAGCGCGTACATCGGCGCGCTGGAGGGCGGGCGCTGGAACAGCTTGTATATCGCCGACCACTTCCTGCCGCCGATCGGGGACCGGGGCGAGCACAACAACGCCTTCGAGGCGTTCACGCTGCTGTCGGTGGCCGCCGGCATGACGCGCCGGGTCGAGCTCGGCACGCTGGTGCTGGGCAACACCTACCGCAACCCGGCGCTGGTGGCGAAGATGGCGGCCACGCTGGACCAAGCGTCGCGGGGGCGGGTGGTGCTGGGTATCGGCGCCGCCTGGTTCGAGCGCGAGCACGCCGCCTACGGCTGGGACTTCCCCGCCATGCGGGAACGGTCGGACCGTCTGGAGGAAGCGTGCCGGCTGATCCGCATGCTGTTCACGGCGCAGGAGCCGGTCGACTTTCAGGGCAGCTATTACCGCTTGCAGCAAGCGCCGCTGGCGCCCGGATGCTTCCGCACGCCGCACATTCCGATTATGGTCGGCGGCGTCGGCGAGCGCCGTACCCTGCGCACGCTGGCGCGCTACGGCGACGTGTTCAACCTGAACGGCTGGACCATCGAGATGTCGCTGCCGGAGTACCGGCGCAAGGCGGAGGTGATCGAGCGCCACTGCGCGGCGGTCGGGCGCGACCCGGGCGAGATCAGGCATACCATCCACATGCCGCTGCGGCTCGCGGAGGCGGGCGACCGGCCGCCCGGCGGCGGCTCGGAGTGGAAGCTCGGTCCGGGACTGACCCCGGCGCCGGCCAGCTTCCTCGTCGACCGCATCGGCGAGCTCGAACGAGCCGGGGTGGACGAGATCATCTTCCAACCGCTCCCCGACGCCGCCTACCTGCAGCGCGTCGAAGACGAGATCGTCGCCGCCTTCGCCTGACGCGGCCCGGGGGCTGGTCAGGGTTGCCGCAGCGGTGCGCTCCGGCCGGAATCGACGAATCGGTCGATCACCGCCTTCAGTTCCGTGACTATCCGGGGGTGTTCGAAGTAGAGGTTGGTGGTCTCGCCCGGGTCCACGTCCAGGTCGTAGAGCTGACCCGGCGCGTCGGGGGCCTTCTCCGGTAGGGCATACTGCTTGAGCTCACCCTTCGAATAGTCGTTGCCGCCGGAGCCGCGGTGATCGAGGTACTTCCACTTGCCGCGGCGGAGCGCCAGGTAGAGGGCGGGTTCGCCGCCGGTGGCCGTGTTGCTCAGAAAGCTCTGGTGCAGCGTGTGTGCGCGCACCGCCTCGCCGGCCGGGGGCTGGCCAAGCATCGCCGGCAGGATGTCGTAGCTGTCCTCGCCCGCGTCGTCGGGCAGGTCTACGCCGGTGATCGCCGCGCAGGTGGCCAGCAGGTCGCACAGGCACACGGTCTGGTCGCTCTCGCTGCCAGCGGCTATGCGTTCCGGCCAGCGCACCACGAAGGGTACCCGGTGGCCGCCCTCCCACTGGTCGCGCTTCATGCCGCGCCACGGGCGCGCGCCGTCGTGGTCGTGGTCCCGGCGCATGTTCACGACGCTGGTCACTTCCGGTCCGTTGTCGCTGGTCACCATCACCAGAGTGTCGTCGGCCAGACCAAGGCGGTCGAGGGTGGCGAGCAGCTCGCCGACCACATGGTCGAACTCGTAGATGAAGTCGCCATGCGGGCCGGCGCCGGTCTTGCCCTGGAATGCCTTGCCGGGAAGCGACGGCAGGTGCACACCCTGCGTGGAGTGGAACAGGAAGAACGGCTGCTCCGGCGACTGTGCCGCGTGCCGCTCCAGGAACTGCACGCTGCGCTCCAGGAACACCATGTCGATCTCTTCGAAGTCGAAGCCGGGGGCAAACCAGCCGGTGCGGCAATCCCTGGAATAGGGATGATCGGGGAGAACGGAACGATCATGCAGCCTGGTCGGTGCCACCGGGATGCGGTCGCCGTCGATATACGCATACAGGAAGTCGGTGGTCGGGCAGCACGCCGTGCCGTAGAAATGGTCGAAGCCGCGGTGGATCGGCGCATCTGGAATTGCGCGCGCGTAGTCGATCCGCTCCACCGGGTCGAAGCCGTTTTCGTTGATCGGGCGCCCGTCGCGGTCCAGGAAGCTCAGGCCGACGTGCCACTTGCCGTACAGCGCGGTGGCATAGCCCTGGTCGCGCAACATCCCAGGCAGCGTGAGGCGCGACTCCTCGATCAGGCACGGGCCGCCGGCGCCGGTGAACACGCCCGGCACACCGGTCCTGAATTCCATGCGTCCGGTCAGCATGCTGTAGCGGCTGGGGGTGCACACGGTGGCGGGACTGTGGGCATCGGTGAAGCTCATGCCCTCGGCCGCGAGCCGGTCGAGGTTCGGCGTCGGCACCCTCGACTGCGGGTTGTAGCACGCCACGTCCCCGTAGCCGAGGTCGTCGGCGAGTATCAACAGAATGTTGGGTCGTTCCATGGTTGCTCCTCCGAGGCTCAGTTGTTGCAAACGATACTACAGAGCGATACTATGTTCTACCCGTGAATCGTCGGCATCGTCGCACCCTGGAAGCGATCTACCGCGTTCAAGCCAATCTTGATTGGCAACAGATCGAGGCGTTGTTCATCGAGTTGGGGGCGGAGGTACGACAACGTTCCGGGTCTCGCGTGCGCTTCCGGTTCCCCGACGGCACGCGGGCGGTGTTTCATCAGCCGCACCCGTCGAGAGAGACCGGCCAAGCGACGGTGCGATCAATCATGAACGTGCTGAGGAGGATGGACATCAAACCATGATGGAGTACAAGGGCTACCTGGGCAAGGTCGACATCGACGGTGAGGAACTCTATGGCACGGTCGTCAACCTCCACCGTGACCACGTGGACTTCCGCGGCAGAACGATCGCGGAAGTACGTCAAGCTTTTCACGACTCGGTCGACTTCTATCTCGACGGCTGCCGGCAGGACGGAGAAGAGCCCGAGCGGCCCTTCTCAGGCAGATTCGTCGTGCGGACTCCGGCCGATGTGCACTGGCGCGCGAGCACCCTGGCGCGCATCAAGGAAGAGAGCCTGAATGCCGTGGTGGTGGAAGCGCTTGAGGAATTCCTTGCCCACCACGGAGTGTAAATCCTGTGACTTCGGCATGGAGCAGTTCAAGGTTGCCGTTTCAACAGGGCGATCTGGCCGGCGTGGTAGATGGCGTGGTAGATGCTGTCCTGGATGTGGCCGTGCAGGGTGACGGAACGGGGAGTCGTCGCGATGCGTCCGGTCTCACTCACGGCGGTGTGATTGTAGCCCAGAGATCTACGGGACGCCGGATGCCGGCGCCGGATCGCGCGCGGGGCCGGGCGGGCCGGGCGGCCGGGCGGCGCTACGCTTTGCGCGCGCGGAGAGGATCGGTAGGATGGCGCCATTCATGAGCGGGCCGATAGATTCCTTCAACCGGGACGGGTTTCTGATCGTGCGCGGTGCCATTCCGCGGCCGGTGCTCGACGCGTTTGTTGGCGTGCTGGAAGCGGAGGTCGAGCGGCGCGCCGCGGCGATGTTCGAGCGCGGAGAGATCTCCGACCCGTGCGCCGGCGAGCCGTTCTCCACCCGCTGGTACCGCATCTGGGACGAGCGCGGCGGGGAGCCGAAGCCGCCCACCTGGCACGCGTGCGTGTTCGGGCCCGAGCTGTATGCGCTGTGGACCCACGCGGCGATTCTCGACGTGGTGGAGTTGGTGGTGGGGCCGGAGGTTCAGGCCAGTGGCGACTACATCCTGCGTCCCAAGCTGCCGTCGCTGAACCTGCTGCCGTGGCACCAGGACTCGGGTTACATGCCGGCCACCGAGCAATACCCGTGGCCGACGGTGTGGGTGCCGTTCGTGCCGGTGCACGCCGGCAACGGCGCCATGCAGTTCATTCCCGGCTCGCACCGGCAGCCGATCCAGCAGCACCGCAAGGGCGGCGGCGAGGCATACGCGACGCCGGAGCGGGATCCGGCCGCGGGACGGGAGGTGGTGACACCGGAACTGAATCCCGGCGACTTCGTGATCTTCAGCAACTACGTGTTCCACCGCTCCACCGCCGGGCGGGATCCGTTGGTGCGCTGGTCGATCGACTTCCGGTTCAGCCCGGCCGGCACGCCGGTGGGCGACCACCTGTGGTTTCACGGCATGCGCCACGTGGTGCGCAGCGCCCGCGACCCCGGCCAGATACCAGGCTGGGAAGACGTGTCGGCGCTGTGGGAGCGCAGTCCGCAGCGGGTCAGGAGCCCTTGACCGCGCCGCCTGTTGCCGGCGCACATGGCCCGACACCGGGCGCAACTGCGGCTGTCCGCCGGCGGCGCCGGCCGGCTGAAGTGCGCCGCTTCTACTCCTGCGCGGCGCGATCGTCTTGCATGCCATGAGCTTCGACCTGCTCACACCCTACGTGGCCGCGCAGGCGGTCGAGTCGGTGATCGCGACGCCGGTGGACGGGGCGTTGACCGGCTATCCGAGCTACGTCAACCGCGTGTACGGGTTCGGCGCCGAGGACGGCGGGCAGTACGTGGCCAAGTTCTACCGGCCCGGCCGCTGGTCATGGCAAGCAATCGACGAGGAGCACCGCTTGGTGACCGCCTGCGCGGCCGAGGAGCTGCCGGTGGTGGCGCCGCTTGCCGACGGTGACGGCGACACCCTGCACGCGGTGACCGCCGCGGACGGCGAAGCGGAGCAGGAGTTCCTGTTTGCCGTCTACCCGAAGCGCGGCGGGCGCAACTTCGACGCCGACCGCGACCAGGACTGGCTGCGCATCGGCGCATTGGTGGGCAGACTGCACGCGGTCATGGCCGGCGATGAGGCCAGCCACCGGCTCACTTGCACGCCGCGGGCCGCGACCGCGCGTTTCATCGTCGACTTGGCGCAGGCCGGTGTCGTGGTGCCCGATGCCGCCGATGAGTTCTTCGACCTGGCGAACCGCGCTGTGGTACTGATCGCGCCGCTGTTCGAGGGCGTGGCGTTGCAGCCGGTGCACGGCGACTGCCACCGCGGCAACATCCTGGACCGTGCCGCCGGCGGCCTGCTGCTGATTGACTTCGACGACCTGATGGTGGGTCCCGCGGTGCAGGACCTGTGGCTGCTGCTGCCCGGCCGCGTGAACGACAGCCGGCGCGATCTGGAGTTGCTGCTGGAGGGCTACGAGCAGTTCCGGCCGTTCGACTGCCGCACCGTGCGGCTGATCGAGCCGCTGCGGCTGATGCGGATGATCTACTACCTGGCTTGGTCCGCGCTACAGCGCCACGATCCCGGCTTCCGTTCGTCGTTCCCGCGGTGGGGCGGGGCGGCATTCTGGGCCCAGGAGGTCGAAGACCTGCGCACCCAGCTCGACGTGATCGAAGCCGAACTCGCCTGATCCGCGTACCCTCGCCGGCCGCGCACCTTATGCGCGCCGGCGGTTGTCTGGCATGATAGCCGTACCGACGCGAGTGGAACGAACGGAGGGGAGCCGATGCGAGGAGTGGTGCCGCTGGGCGGGGGCCGGGTTGAAGTGCGCGAGGTGCCGGATCCGCGACCGGGGCCGGGCGAGGCGGTGGTGGCGCTGCGCAACGCCGGCATCTGCGGCAGCGACCTGCACACGGCGCACAACAGCTGGGAGGAGATCGGCGAGCGGCAGAACCTGGTGATCGGCCACGAGGCGAGCGGCGTGGTGGCAGAGGTGGGGGCAGGCGTGTCCCCGGCGCTGGTCGGCACGCGCGTGTCGGTGTACCACTACCGCGGCTGCGGGCTGTGCCGGCACTGTCTGGCCGGGGAGATCGTGTTCTGCGCCGGCAAGCGCGGCTACGGCTGGCACGTGCACGGCGCCGCCGCCGACTACCTGCTCACCGACGCCCGCAACTGCTGCCCGCTGCCGGACCAGTTGACCCATCTGGACGGCTCCTTCCTGGCCTGCGCCGCCGGCACCGCCTACGCCGCGCTACGCAAGCTGGAGGCCGTTCCCGGTGCGTCCGCGTGCGCAGTGGTGGGGCTGGGGCCTGTCGGGCTGGCGGCGGCGATGCTGGCGCGCGCCATGGGCTGGCAGGTAATCGGCCTGGACCGCGTCGCGGAACGGCGCGCCTACGCCGAAGCGCAGGGCATCACCACCGTCGCGCCGCCGAAGAACGATCACGGTGCCGACGGCCGGGATGCGCCGGCGGGAAGGGTGGAGGGTGGCCCCGGACCGCTGACCGAGGCGGTGCGCGCGGTTACCGGCGGCGCCGATCCGGGGCGGGTGTTCGATGCGTCCGGCAGCGAGGGCGGGCTGGCGGCGGCGCTGACGGTGGTGGGCCGCGGTGGGCGGGTGGTCACGGTCGGGCGCGGCATGTGGCCGCTGCGGTTTGCGCCGCAGGTCAACGTCGCCGACCTGATCCGCAAGCAGGCGCAGGTGATGGGCTCCTGGGTGCTGCCGATCCACTACTACTATGCCCTGGTGGACCTGATGGTCGCCACCGGCACCAGCTTCGCGCCGCTGGACGCCGGCCGGTTCCCGATCGACGACGCGCCGCGCGCATTTGCCAAGGCTGAGGCGCCGAACACACTCGGCAAGGTCTCGCTTGCTTGGCCGGGCTGGTAACTGAGGGGCCGTTTCGGTCGTTTCGGTGTGAGACTCATTGACGCCACCTCGCTGCCAGTGGACATTGGTAGAGACGTAGCCGAACGTCAGGAGGTAGGATGACTGGACCTTGGCAGCCACCGAGTGACCTCTGGGAGGTCAATCAGAGCCTGCAGCTCGATGAGCACCTCGACGGTGATCGGGACCCGCGATGGGTGGACACCGAGCGTGCACGCGGCGAATACAGCCTGACCCGCCTCTGTCGTGCTCTTGGCGTCGACCGTACGCAGCGCAGATTGGCGGCTCCTGCCCACGGCTACTACCTCTTTTGCGGACATCGAGGCTCGGGAAAGAGCACCGAGCTCAGGCGCATCGGGCACAAGCTTCATGATCGCGACTTCTACTACGTGGTGTTTGCCGATGCGGCTCAGGAGCTCGACGTCAACAATCTCCGATATCAGGATGTGCTGCTGCACCTCGCCAGCAGGCTCATGAAACAGCTCGTGGATGACGGAATTCGCGTTGACGAAATTCATCTGGGTAAGCTGCAGGAGTGGTTCACGAAGAGAGTCGAGAGAACCACGAATACCAAAGACTTCGCACTTGAAGCCAAGGCAGGAATCGGCGGTAGCGTGGGACTCCCGCTCGTGGCCAAGCTGTTCGCTCAATTCAGCACCGCCTTCAAGACCAACACGACCTACAAGGAGGAACTGAGAACTACGCTTCGGAACCACTTCAGCGAGTTTGCAGACGGGTTCAATAACCTCATTACGGTGACCGAAGACACCTTGCCGGGTACCGGGAAGGGTGTCCGGATTCTCTTCGTGATCGACGGCACCGATCGTCTGGGTGGTGATGATGCGCAGGCGTTCTTCGAAGCGGACGTCCATCAATTACAGCTCGTGCGGTCCTTGTTCGTGTATTGCGCACCGGTTCACCTTGCCTACGAAGGGGCAAGCGTAGGACAGAGCTTTTCTTCCATCTTCCGGTTGCCGATGATCAAACTGCGCCACCGCAACGGCTCTCCTCATGAGGCAGGACGCATCGCGATGGGGGAAATGCTTCATCTGCGCGCCGCCGCCGAGTTGTTCGATGCCGGTGTCGCTGACCGTCTGATTGAGCACAGCGGTGGCCATCCGCGTGATCTCCTGCGACTCCTTCTGAACGCATTCAAACATGCCGAACACGACCGTTTCGATGATGCATCAGCTCATCAGGCAGTGCGCGAAATGGCAGCTGACTTTCGCCGCATGCTGAACCCCGACGACTACCGGATGCTGGCAGCGATAGACGCTGGCCACGGGCCTCCGGATGCTTCGGAACGCAATCGTTTGCTTTATTGCCTCGCTCTGCTGGAGTACAATGACCACTTCTGGCGCAGCCACCCCGTAATTCGTTCCACGCAGGAGTACGTGGCCGCTCGGGATGCTCTCGCCCGATCCGATGAGTGACGCCCAAGCGTCGTGGCCGCTCCGCTCGGAACACTCCGGGGCATTGCTTCGGCTCCGCAGGCTGGTGGAGAACCGGCAGTCGTTTGTCCTTTGCTTCCTCACCTATTCCGACAGCGCCTATCGCGAGACTGTGGCCGTTTTTCTCGCGGAACTGTTGAACGCTTGGCTTCGCGTTGCTATCGACGGTAAGGCCCGAGTCGGTACCGAGGAGCTGTTCGGGCGGCTGAGTGACCCCACATACGTGGGTCCGGCGCAGCTCAACGGCTTGGAGTCGTGGCCGGATGGGCTGGATGATCTGTTGACACGGCTGAACTACCGCCGGGAAGCTTTCGCCGCGCGGTGTCAGCGCCCCTTGTTGATATGGATTCGGAGACGTGACCTGCAAACGGTGGCAACCGGCGCTGCCGACCTGTGGGCGTGGCGGTCCGGTGTATTCGATTTTGCGCTATCGGAAGTGCCCGCGCGAGCGGAACCGCGTCACGTTCGAACTGACCCCATCGCGGTGGACAGGCCCGCGCGCCAGCAGCGCTTGGTGGATTTGCAGCGGTATCTTCATGCACGTCCGTCGTTGAATGCAGTGGACGCGAACTTGCTGGTCGAGCTTGGTGACGTGCAGGTTTCTCTCGGGCACCCGGAGGAAGCGGAGCAGTCTTACTCGGAGGCGTTGACAGTGGTGTCAGCGACGGACGATCGCCGGCGCCGAGCGATCGTGCGGGGGCGGATTGCTAACACGCTGGTAGCGCGCGGGGTTCTGGAGGAGGCGCTGCGCATCCGGAGAGAAGAGGAAATCCCTGTCTACGAACGCCTGGGGGACGAGCGTTCGCTTGCCATTACCCGGGGCGAGATCGCCGACATTCTGGAGTTGCGCGGAGACCTGGAGGAGGCGTTGCGTATCCGGAGGGAAGAGCAGATCCCGGTCTACGAGCGCTTGGGGGACGAGCGTTCGCTTGCGATTGCCCGAGGGAAGATCGCCGACATTCTGGAGTTGCGCGGAGACCTGGAGGAGGCGTTGCGTATTCGGAGGGAAGAGCAGATCCCGGTCTACGAGCGCTTGGGGGAGGAGCGTTCGCTTGCCGTTACGCGGGGCGAGATCGCCGACATTCTGGAGTTGCGCGGAGACCTGGAGGAGGCGTTGCGCATCCGGAGGGAAAAGCAGGTCCCTGTCTACGAACGCCTGGGGGACGAGCGTTCGCTTGCGATTACCCGGAGCAAGATCGCCGACATTCTGCAGTTGCGCGGAGACCTGGACGAGGCGCTGCGCATCCGGAGGGAAGAGCAGGTCCCGGTCTACGAGCGCTTGGGGGACGAGCGTTCGCTTGCGATTACCCGAGGGAAGATCGCCGACATTCTGCAGTTGCGCGGAGACCCGGACGAGGCGCTGCGCATCCGGAGGGAAGAGGAGATTCCGGTCTACGAACGCCTCGGGGATGTGCGTTCGCTTGCCATTACCCGGGGCGAGATCGCCGACATTCTGGAGTTGCGCGGAGACCTGGAGGAGGCACTGCGTATCAGGAGGGAAGAGGAGATTCCGGTCTACGAAAGCCTCGGGGATGTGCGTTCGCTTGCCATTACCCGGGGCGAGATCGCCGACATTCTGGAGTTGCGCGGAGACCTGGAGGAGGCACTGCGTATCCGGAGGGAAGAGGAGATTCCGGTCTACGAACGCCTCGGGGATGTGCGTTCGCTTGCGATTGCCCGAGGGAAGATCGCCGACATTCTGCAGGTGCGCGGAGGCTTGGACGAGGCGCTGCGAATCCGGAGGGAAGAGCAGATACCAGTCTACGAACGCCTGGGGGACGAGCGTTCACTTGCCATTGCCCGAGGCAAGATCGCCGACATTCTGCAGGTGCGCGGAGACCTGGACGAAGCGCTACGCATCCGGAGGGAAGAGGAGATTCCGGTCTACGAACGCTTGGGTGATGAGCGTTCGCTTGCCATTACGCGGGGGCAGATCGCCGACATTCTGCAGACACGCGGGAAGCTGGACGAGGCGCTGCGGATCCGGAGGGACGAGCAGATTCCGGCGTACGAGCGCCTGGGTGACGAGCGTTCGCTCGCCATCGCCCGTGGCAGGATCGCCGACATTCTGCAGGCACGCGGGGAACTTGACGAGGCGTTGCGGATCCGGAGGGACGAGCAGATTCCGGTGTACGAGCGCCTGGGTGACGTACGTTCGCTTGCCATCGCCCGTGGCAGGATCGCCGACATACTGCAGGCACGCGGGGAACTTGACGAGGCGCTGCGGATCCGGAGGGACGAGCAGATTCCGGTGTACGAGCGCCTGGGTGACGAGCGCTCGCTCGCAATCGCCCGTGGCAGGATCGCCGACATTCTGCAGGCACGCGGGGACGTGCACGAGGCGCTGCGCATGCCGGCGCCCGCGACGGTGGACGGCGGACCTTCGGGGGGAGGTGAGTAGCGCTACGCCCGACCGGCGCGAAGGTGAGCATTGTGGCGGTCCGTGTCGCGCGGCCGGCGTCTTCCTGACGATCTTTGCGCGCCGAGCCTCGCCGTTTCGCGACCAGTTGCCGCACTGAAAAATCCACACGAAGTGAAGCTGTTGCCGCATCGAAAGATCCACAGGAACGAGGCGGCGGTAAAGGGGGTGGGGTGCGGGGAGGGGGTGACGATTCCTGTGGATAGTGGGGATAACTGAAGTCTGGGTGTGGACCAGGTCGTCGGCCAACGCGGTCGGCGCTTGGGAGCGGGCCGGGCACGGCGCGCAGAGCAGCCTCGATTTCGTCTGCCGTGGCGAGTTCTTGCTCGATCAGGCGGACCACCTCAGCCGCGGTCGGCACCGCCCGACGCTCGCTCCGGGCGGTCAACCGGCCCGCTCGGTCGGGGTGACGCGGTCGACGACCATACGCAGCAATTTCTGCTGCAGGCGCAGTATCTCACGCTGCAGCGCGGC
>MPNH01000052.1 GCA_002238925.1 Spirochaetaceae bacterium bin103
AGCACGCCCACGACGAACTCAAGAATGGTCTGGCGGCCGGCCACATGCCGAGCCAACGGTTCGCGGTCAACGCGGCGTGGTTGAAGCTGGCGATCCTGAGCTACAACATCGCCAGCGCGATCAAGGGTCTGTGCCTCAGCCCCGAGGAGCGCACCGCGCGCTTCAAAAAGTACCGCTTGCTGCTGGTGCACGTTGCCGGACGCATGAACCGCAACAACTGCGTGATGCGGCTGCGGCTGTGTGCCTCCGAGCAGACCATCGCGCGCATCGAGGCGGTATGGAAGGTGTTCCGGCTACCCACCCAAGCTTCGCGCACCAAGCCCTGGCCGCGTGCGGCCTAGCGGATAGCGCGCCGCCCACCGTTCTCTATAACCCATTCACCGCCACCCCAGCATCACCGAAGGCAGCGCTACGCGCCGAGCACCGGCGATCCGGCTGCGTAGCTCGCTCCGCATCGCCGCCGTCCACTCAAATCCGACTCTGCTCGGCGTCCGACCCTTCCGCGGGCTCGCCGGCGCACTGTTCCATCGCCCGCGGGCGCTGCCGGCGGGCCCCGGCGGCCTTAGGCCGATGAGCACTCTGGAGCCGAGCGGGCCATACGGTCTACACTGGGTTTGTGAGCAGGACTCGGTGAACGGTACCTTTCGGATCGTCGGCGGCGTTCCGCTGGCCGGCGAGGTTACTCCCATCCCCAACAAGAATGCCCTGATGGGCGCGTTGCCGGCGGCGGCGCTGGCCGGCGGCGGCCTCACCTTCGCGGCACTTCCCGATACGCTCGACGTGCACACCTACCTGGAAATCCTGACCCGGCTCGGAGCGACCGTGACGAGAGCCGTCGACGGCGCCGTGCACGTCGATCCGGGCGGCATCCGGGCGCAGGCGATCGATCCGGCCATGGGACGGCGGCTGCGCGGCGCGTTCGCGCTTACCGGGCCGCTGCTGGCGCGCCTGGGCTGCGTGGAGATGCCGTTGCCGGGCGGCTGCGAACTGGGTTACCGCGCGGTGACCGCGCACCTGGACGGCTTCCGCAAGCTGGGCGTGTCCGTGGAGCAGCGCGACGGCTCGGTGCTGCTTACGGCCCCGCGGCGCCACGAGCCTCACTACGACATCTGGCTGGTTGAAGCGAGCGTGTCGGCTACCCTGGCCCTTGCCCTGTACACGGCGGGCAGCGGCTTCTCGGTGACCATCCGCGACCCGGCGTGCGAACCGCACGTGGTGGAGGTGCTCGGCCTGCTGCGGCGCATGGGCGTGGGGGTGGAGGGAGAGGGCACCAACCGGCTCACCGTTCGCGGCCCCGGCAGGCCGCTGAGCGCCGCCGAGTTCGAAGCCGGCCCCGACTTCGTGGACATTGCCGGCAGCATCACCGCGGCGGCGGTGACCGGCGGCGAGCTGACCATCCGCGGCGGCAACGCGCCGGAACTGATCGGCGGCATGGCGCACTGGTTTCGCGCCTTCGGCGTCGAGTTGCGCGAGTCGGGCGCCGACCTGCTGGTGGCCGCCCCGGAAACTCTGCGCATACACTCCGAGCTGCTGCCGCAGGCGGGCCCGGATCTCCCCAAGCTGGTGGTCCGCCCCTGGCCTGGGTTCCCGGTCGACGTGCTGCCGGTGATGGTGACCCTGGCGTGCAAGAGTGCGGGGGCGATGCTGTTCCAGAACTGGATGTACGAGTCGGGGTTCGACTACGTGCGCGAGCTCAACTACCTGGGCGCGGAAATCCTGATATCCGATCCGCACCGCATCATGGTGCGCGATCCGGCAATCGCATTCCGCGGCGGCGAGATCGTTGCCCCCAACATCATCCAGGGCACCAAGGCGCTGTTCCTGGCCGCCCTCGCCGACCCGGTGGAGACGGTGATCCACGGCGTCGACCTGCTGCGCCGCCGCTACCCCACCATTTTCGAAACCTACCGCCGCCTCGGCGCGCGCATCGAGTACCACGCGCCGGCCAGGCACGCGGTAGCAAACGCGTAACCGACCGGCGGGCGTACTCGGAGGACCATCGACGGCCATGCGCGTAACCGAAGTCCAGGTAATCCCCCTCCGCGGCGCCACCCCGGAAGGCGGCTGGGATACCGAACTGGCGGCCGACGACAATGTCCACTGCCTGATCGAGTTGGTCACCGACGAAGGCATGAGCGGTCTGGGCAGCGTGTTCACCTCCGGCAGCCTGGTGGAGGGCGCGCTTGAAGTACTGCGCCCGCTGCTGATCGGCGCCTCCGCACTCGACCCGGCGGCCACCAGCGAGACCCTGCACCAGCACACCTTCTGGCAGGGCCGCGGCGGCGCCATCACGCACGCCATCTCCGGTATCGACATCGCCCTGTGGGACGTGTTCGGGCGCGCCACCGGGCAGCCGGTCAGCCGCCTGCTCGGCGGCCGCCACCGCGAGCGCATCAAGCCGTACGGGTCGCTGCTGATGGCGGAACCGGCAGAGACCGCCGACCGGGTGCACGCCGCCATCGAGCGCGGCTTCCGCGCCCTGAAGCTGGGCTGGGGACCGTTCGGGCGCCGCGACGCCGCCACCGACGAGGCGATCGTGCGCGCCGCCCGCGACGCCGCCGGCCCCGGCGTGGAGTTGATGATCGACGCCGGCGGCTCCGACGCGTTCTGGCCGCACGGCTACAAGTGGGCGCTGCGCAGCGCGCACATGCTCGCCGGCCACGACATCGCCTGGTTCGAGGAGCCGTTGCGGCCCGACGACATCGACGGCTACGCCGCCCTCACCCGCCACGCCCCGCTGCCGATCGCCGGCGGCGAGGTGCTGACCCGGCGGCAGACCTTCCTGCCCTGGATCGAACGGCGCGCCGTCGACTATCTGCAACCCGACGTGACCAAGGTGGGCGGCCTGACCGAGGAGCACCGCATCGGCCAGTATGCCGACGACCACAACATCCTGCTGGTCCCGCATGGCTGGAATACCGCCGTCGGCCTCGCCGCCGACCTGCAGCTGGTGGCCGCCGCCGGCAACGCCCGCTGGGTCGAATACATCACTCCGGCCGCCTACATCGAGGACCTGCTCGCCGAGCCGCTGCAAATGGACGCCGACGGCCTGCTGGCCATCCCCGACGGCCCCGGCCTCGGGCTCGCATTCAACCCCGACGGCATCGCCCGCCACGGCGGCGGCCGCCGCCTGCGCATACCCCGTTGACGAGGCGGATGCGCTCGCCGAGTCCTGGACCCGAAGCGGGTTCGGGTGCAATACTCGGTTGTGGCGGCGAGCGCTCCGCATGCCGATGCCGACTCCTCGTTGGAGGTATTCAGTCGACCGGATGACCGCGTCCTATACCGATTTCCAGCTTGAACAGATGCTCGCGGATCTTGAGTCGGACCTTGTCGAACGCAAGGAGTCGTTGCAGGGCGACGCACCGACGAAAATCCGGCAGGCAGTGTGCGCGTTCGCCAACGACTTGCCGGATCATCGTAGGCCGGGCGTCGTATTCGTGGGAGCGGACGACGACGGCAACCCCACCGGCATACCGGTAACGGACCGGCTGTTGCTGCAGCTTGCCGATGTCAAGACCGACGGCAACATCGTTCCGCCACCGTCGCTCACCGTCGCACAACACGTGCTCAAGGGGACGCCCGTTGCGGTCGTCCTCGTGCAGCCGTCGGACACCCCTCCCGTCCGCTACCGCGGGCGGACCTGGGTTCGCACCGGGCCTCGCCGAGACATCGCCACCCTACAGGACGAGCGGATCCTGAACGAGAAGCGCCGCCATCGCGATCGACACTTCGACGCCATCCCGATTCCTAGTGCAAGTGTGGACGATCTCGATCTGCGACGCTTCGATGAGGAGTACCTGCCACTTGCCGTTGACACCGCCACCCTTGAGCAGAACGAACGCACCATCGAGCAGCGGCTCGCTGCCATGAAGATGATCGGCTCCGCCGACAGTCCCGAACCGACCATCGCCGGCATACTCGTCCTGGGCAGGAACCCGCGCGAGTTCCTGCCGGGCGCGTACTGTCAATTCCTTCGGATCGCCGGAAATGACCTCAGCGATCCGGTCACGGATGAAGCACTCTGCGACGGCCCACTCTTGAGCGTCGTGAGGCGGCTCGACGACAAGCTCCTCGCTCACAACCGTACCGCCGTAGACTTCACTTCTTCTGAACGGGAAGTCCGCACGCCGA
Organism: Spirochaetaceae bacterium bin103; assembly: GCA_002238925.1. GTDB lineage: Bacteria > Spirochaetota > Spirochaetia > SZUA-6 > Bin103 > Bin103. The sequence goes on from MPNH01000052.1 coordinate 4,135, forward strand.
CCTATCCACTGCCCGCGCTGCAACAGCTTGCGCGCAACGCCATCATGCATCGGACGTACGAAGGCACGAACAGTCCCGTGCACGTCTATTGGTTCGACGACCGCATCGAGATCACCAGTCCCGGGGGTCCGTACGGCGCGGTTTCGGCGGCCAACTTCGGACAGCCCGGACTGGTCGATTACCGAAACCCTATCCTGGCAGAGTCGATGCGCGTGTTGGGGCTGGTGCAGCGCTACGGCGCCGGCATCCCAAGCGCGAGACGGCACTTGCGTGACAACGGCCAGAGCGAGCCGGAGTTCCGGGTCGAGCCGAACTGGGTGCAGTGTACGGTGCGGTCCCGATCATGAGCACGGCACCGGTTCTCACCTTTTTCAACAATAAGGGCGGAGTGGGCAAGACGTCGCTGGTCTACCACGTCTCGTGGATGCTCTCCGAACTCGGCCATACGGTATTGGTAGCGGACCTCGACCCGCAGGCCAATCTGACCGCGGCGTTTCTCAGTGAGCAAGGGCTGGAGAAACTGTGGGATGAACCTGTTGGAAAGCAAGGAAAAACAATCTTTCAGTGCGTTGAGCGACTCGCCGGCGTAGGCGATATCCGCGACCCGAGGCTGCTTCGGGTCACCGATGAGCTCTATTTTCTCGCCGGTGACCTTGCGCTGTCCGGATTTGAGGATCTGTTGTCGGCCGAGTGGCCGAATTGCTTGGGAAGTCAGAACCTGTATCGTCCGTTTCGCGTAATCACGTCGTTCTGGCAAGTTATCCAGTCGGGTGCTCGTCGATGCAGAGCGGAGTTCGTTCTGGTCGACGTAGGCCCGAGCCTGGGCGCGGTGAACCGGTCGGCGCTCATTGCTACGGACTACGTTGTCGTGCCGCTCGCTGCCGACCTGTTTTCGCGCCAGGGGCTGCGGAACCTGGGGCCGACGCTCCGTAGGTGGCGGTCGGATTGGAAGAAACGGCGCGGCAACTGGGAGGCGCCTGAGTTTGCGCTGCCGGAGGGGTTCATGCTCCCAATCGGCTATCTCATCCAACAACACGGTGTGCGCCTGAGCCGCCCGGTGGAAGCGTACGACCGCTGGGTGAGGCGCATGCCGGCCGAGTATTCGGCGAGCGTCCTGGACATACCACCTCCCAGGTCAGCGCCAAGCGATCCACGGGAAGACGCGAACGCGATCGCAACGGTGAAGCACTACCGGAGTCTCGTGCCCCTGGCGCAAGATGCCGGCAAGCCGATCTTCGCGCTCGCTCCGGCGGACGGCGCGATCGGCAGTCACGCGGCATCTGCCCGCGACGCTTTTCACGACTTCAAGGAACTCACGGAAGAAATCGTGCGCCGCGTCAATCGCGAAGTGCTGCTGCGCAGGCCGGCGCGGGCCTGACAGGTGCCCATGCCGCAGATGGCGCATCCTGCCGCCCCGGCCGCTGGACGCCGGTGCCGGCCACCGGTATCTTAGCCGACGATCCCGATGGCATCCGAATCTCTGGTAGACAGCGGCACCCGAACCAACCGCCGCTCCCGCCTGCTGCGCGAACTGGCGCGCGACTATCAACTGCACCTGATCATCGCGCTGCCGGTGATCTGGTTCATCATCTTCAAGTACCTGCCGATGTACGGCGCGCAGATCGCGTTCCGGGACTTCGCCGCCGCCAAGGGCATCTGGGGCAGCCCGTGGGTGGGGCTGGACCACTTCACGCGGTTCTTCGAGTCCTACCTGTTCTGGCGCATCCTCGGCAACACGTTCTTCCTCAGCATCTACACGCTCGCCGCCACCTTTCCGATCCCGATCGTGCTGGCGCTGTCGATCAACAACGCCAACAGCCGCACGTTCCGCAAGGCGGTGCAGATGATCATTTATGCTCCCTACTTCATCTCCACGGTGGTGATGGTGGGGCTGCTGATCCAGTTCCTGTCCACCTCGGTGGGCGTGGTCGGGCCGCTGATGCTGGCGCTGGGCATGGAGCCGGTGTCCTACATGGGCCGTCCGGAGGCGTTCCAGTCGATCTACGTGTGGTCGCACGTGTGGCAGTTCTCCGGCTTCGGCACCATCATCTACCTGGCCGCACTGGCCGGCATCGACCCCGAGTTGCACGAGGCGGCGATCATCGATGGCGCCACCAAGCTGCAGCGCACCCGCTTCATAGACATCCCCGGCATCATGCCGACCGCCGTGATCCTGTTCATCCTCACCCTCGGCCAGCTCATGAACATCGGCTTCGAGAAGGTCTACAACATGCAGAACGACCTCAACCTCGAACGCTCCGAGGTGATTCAGACCTACGTCTACAAGATCGGCCTGACCGGCATCCCGCGCTTCTCCTACGCGTCGGCGATCGGCCTGTTCAACTCGGTGATCAACTTCGGCTTGATCATGGTCGGCAACTGGATTGCCAAGCGGCTCGGCGGGACCAGTCTCTGGTGAGCAATCTCGCGGCAACGGGACCCGAGGGCGCGCGCGCTGCCCCGCCGGCACGGTCCGCAACCCCGCGCAGGCGCATCCGCGGCTCGCGCCCCCGCCAACCCCGCATCCGCGGCTCGCGCGCCGATCAGCTCTACGACGTGGTCAATGTCGTCGTGCTGACGGTGATTGCGCTCGGAGTGCTCTACCCGCTGGTGTACATCGTCAGCTCGTCGTTCAGCAATCCGGCCGCGGTTACCTCGGGGCGGGTGTGGCTGTGGCCGGTGGAACCTTCGCTGATCGCCTACGAGCGGGTGTACAACTACCCCACCATCTGGCGCGGCTACGCCAATACCATCTTCTACACGGTGTTCGGCACCGCCATCAGCGTCGCGCTCACCCTGCTGGCGGCCTACCCCGTCTCGCGGCGGCGCTTCCGCGGCCGCAACATCTACATGTTCCTGTTCGTGTTCACGATGATCTTCGACGGCGGCATCATTCCCACCTACCTGGTGGTGCGCGGCGCGGGCATGATCAACACCCGCTGGGCAATGCTGATTCCCACCGCGGTGGCGGCCTGGAACGTGATCATTACCCGCACCTTCTTCCAGGTGAACGTGCCCGACGAGTTGCTGGAGGCGGCGCAGATCGACGGCAGCAGCGACATGCAGTTCTTCTGGCACGTGGTGCTGCCGATTTCCGGGGCGATCGTCGCGGTGAACACGCTGTTCTACGCCGTGTACAAGTGGAATTCCTTCTTCGAGGCGTTCCTGTATCTGAACAACCAGCGGCTGGTGCCGTTGCAGATCGTGCTGCGCAACATCCTGGTGGTGAACTCGATGGACGCTTCCCTGTTCGCCATCTCCGCCGGCTCCGACGCGGCCCAGTCGCAGCTGCGCGAGTTGATCAAGTTCGCGGTGATCGTGGTGGCGAGCGTGCCGGTGCTGATGCTCTACCCATTCGTACAGAAGTATTTCGTGAGAGGCGTGCTGATAGGATCGATCAAGGGATGAGCCTCTCCATCCCGCAACACATCAAGGAGGAGGTCTGAACATGACCTGTACCGTTCGTAATTCGCTTGTGCTGCTGCTGGCGCTGATGCTGGCCGCAGCCGGCGCCACGGCCGCGTTTGCCAGTGGTGAGGAAGAGGCCGGCGCCGCAACCATGGGCGAGCTGTCGCCGCCCGGGGTAGTGCCGATATTCGAGGAGCCGGTCACCATGACGGCGTTCGTGTCCTATACGCGCACCATTCTCGATTTCGAAGCCAACGAAATGACCAAGTGGATGGAGGAACAGACCAACATTCATTGGGAGTGGGACGCGGTCAACAGCTCCGAGGATGCCAAGGCCAAGTTCACGTTGTTGATGAACAGCGGCGCCGAGCTGCCCGACATGATGATGGGCATGCAGATCAGCAACGACGAGAAGCACCTGTACGGCTCCCAGGGGCTGTTCATCCCGCTCAACGACATCATCGCCGAGCACGGCCACTACATCAACGACGTGGTCAAGGCGGCGCCGAACTTCCTCAAGGAGAGCGCCGGGCCGGACGGCAACGTGTACGTGCTCACCGCCTACGAGGAGTGCTACCACTGCGGCGTGGCGCAGAAGATGTGGATCAACCAGGTGTGGCTGGACAAGCTCGGCCTGGAGATTCCCACCACCACCGAGGAACTGCGCGAGGTGCTGCGCGCATTCAAGACGCAGGACCCGAATGGCAACGGCGTCGCCGACGAGCTGCCGCTGTCCGGGTTCGCCAACAGCTGGCACACGCGCCCGTGGCCGTTCCTGCTGAACGCATTCGTGTACACCGACGACAACAACATGCTCAATGTCCAGGACGGCGAGATCGTGGCCGCCTTCGTGCAGCCGGAGTGGCGGGAAGGCATGCGCTACGTGCACAGCCTGTTCGCCGAGGGCCTGATCGACGAGGAGATGTTCACCCGCGACCGGTCGTCGCTGGCACCGCTGGTCGAGGGCGATCCGCCGCGGGTAGGCGCCGGCACGGTCGGCCACCGCGGCATGCTGGGCGCCTGGCGCGGCGGCTACGAGGGCGGCTCCGGAGACTTCCGCGTGGTGCCCCCGCTGCGCGGGCCGGACGGCCACGCAACCGCCGGCTACTTCCCGTTCGGTCCCAAGACCGGCGACAGCGCCGCCATCACCAAGGACGCCGACAACCCGGAGGCGATCTACAAGTGGATTGACTTCATGTATTCACGCGAAGCCTCCGTGCGCAACTGGTGGGGCGTGTACGAGGTCGACTGGCGCTGGGCGGAGCCGGGCGAGGTCGGCATCAACGGCAAGCCGGCGGTGCACACCAACCTGGGCGCCGACGCGGTGTTCCTGGAGCCGCAGCAGACCCAGGCGTGGATCCACTCGTCGCCGTTCTTCATGCCGTCCGACCTGTTCGGCGGATCCAGCGGCGATCCCGACGAGTTCAACTACGAAGGCTTCCTGATCGACTCGTCGCACGTGTACTACGAGCACCTGCCCGAGGTATGGGTGCCGCGCATGGCGCTCGGCGTCGAGGACGCCAAGACCGTGTCGGAGATCCGCCCGGTGGTGAACGACTTCGTCTACGAGTCGGCGGCCAAGTTCGTGACCGGCCGGCTGGACATCAACGACGACAACGACTGGAACAACTTCCTGGCCGAGCTCGACAAGATCGGCCTGCCCGAGTACCTCGAAATCATGAACGCCACCTACGAGAACTACAAGTAGACGCGTTTTGACACTGATGCGGCGGGGGCAACCAACACGCCCCCGCCGCGTCAGATAGTCGGTGCCGCGGAATCCGCCCACCTTCGACCGAGCTGTTCCGCGACGAGGGTGCGGTAGCGGCTGCCGTTGGCGAGCAGGTCGGCGGCGGTGCCGCTCTCGACCACCTGTCCCGCTTCCAGGACCACAACGCGGTCCGCGCGCTCGATGGTGGAGCGGCGGTGGGCGATTACCAGGGCGGTGCGGCCGGACAGCAGCCGGCCCATCGCCTCCTGGATCAGCGCCTCGGTCTCGGCGTCCACCGACGAGGTGGCCTCGTCCAGAATCAGGATCGGGGCGTCCTTGAGCAGAGCGCGGGCAATCGCCACCCGCTGGCGCTGGCCGCCGGACAGGCGCACGCCGCGGTCGCCCACCACGGTGTCGTAACCGTCCGGCAGGGCACGGATAAACTGCTCGGCGTTGGCGGCGCGGGCGGCGGCCTGCAGCGCATCGCCGCCGGCGTCGGGACGCCCGAACAGGATGTTGTCGCGCACGCTGCCGTGGAACAGGAACACGTCCTGGCTCACCACCGACACCTGGCGCCGCAGCCAGCCCAGGTCCAGGGTGCGGACGTCGTGACCGCCGACCATCACACGGCCGGAGTCGGGGTCGTAGAAGCGCGGCACCAGCCGCGTAACGGTGGTCTTGCCGGCGCCGGTGAGGCCGGCAAGCGAGACCACTTCGCCCGGCTCCACGGAAAGGTTGAGGCCGCGCAGAACCGGCTCGCCGGCCCGGTAGGAGAAGGTCACGCCATCCAGCGCTACCGCCCCGGAGCCGGAGGCCGGCACTACGGCGTTCGGCGGACTGACGATGTCCGGCTGAACGGCCAGCAGTTCGTCGATGCGCCGGTAGCTGGCCAGGGCACGGAACAGCACCTCGCCGATGTCCGCCAGCTTCAGAAACGGCTGGTAGATAAAGGTCAGGTAGGCCAGGAACAGGTACAGGTCGGCCACCTGCAGCTTGCCGCCGAGGGCGGCGGCGCCGCCGGCTCCCACCGCCAGAATCACGCCCAGGCCGCCGGTCATCTCCACGATGCCGGACGGCAGCAGCGAACGGTGGGTGGCGCGGACGATGTCGTCGCGGTAGTCGCCGGCCAGCCGGCCGACCCGCCGCGCCTGCTCCGCTTCACGGGTGAACGACTTGATCTCGCTCATCCCCTGCAGGCTGTCCTCCACCAGCGCCACCACCTCGGCGTAGCGCTCGCGCACGCTGCGCCACTTGCCGCGGATGTTGCGGGTAAGCAGGTAGATCACCAGCGCCGCCACCGGCAGCGGGCTGAGCACCACCAGGGTGAGCAGCGGGTCGATTACCACCAGCACCACGATCATCGCCAGCGGGATGGCCACCGCCTGCACCAACTCCGGGACGCCGTGCGCGACGAAGTCTTCGAGCGACTCCACGTCGCTCACCGAGCGGGCGAGCAGGGTGCCGGTGCGGCTGCCGGCGAAGAAGCGGTGCGAGAGCCCCTGCAGGTGGCGGTAGACACGCTGCAGCAGGTCGGCCAGCAGCGCGTAGGCGGCCTGGTGCGAGGTCATGCCATACAGGTAGCGGGCGGCGCCGCGCAGCACGAACACGCCCACCAGCACGGCAATCACCACGGCCAGCGAGACGCCGTCCGCGCCACCGGCGGCGGACGTGCCGGTGCCGGCGCCCGGAGCGGCCCCGGCAGATGCGCCGGTGATGGCGGCGATCAGGCGGCGTACGTACAGCGGCGGGATCAGCGTGGTGGCGGCGAACAGCAGTCCGCTGGCCGCCGACAGCCCGATGAGCAGCTTGTGCCCGCGGAACACATCGGCCACGCGGCTTGGCCTCTGCGCGCTACTCACCTTCGGTCCGCCCCTGAGCCCCACCCCGCCTCCTCGCCCGAGGCGACCGGTGCGCTGCGGTATCGGGCTCGTCGGTCGCGTAGGGACCGGCACCTGATGGTCCCAAAACCGTGTCCGAAGAACGAACCCTGTGTTCCGGCCTTCAGGTTCGTCGGCGTCACGGAGTGACCGCGCCTGGCTCCACCCTGCCCGCCTTCCGCATCGCCGCCGGGCCGGCCGGCGCCGGGTGCCATCCGCTGCGAGCAGGACGCCCGCCACCGGCGCCGTGGTGCGCGATTGTCATTGGTCGCCGGCGGCGGCCGCGAGGTGGCGGGCAAGTTGCTCGTGGAAGCGCACTTCGCTGCTGTCCTGCGGCGCGTAGCCGATCACGCGCCGGGCATTGGCGATGCTCCAGAACGCGTGCGAGTTGCCGCTGATGCCGTAGAACACCTGGAACGGCACCCCGTGCCGGTCGCGGATGTCGGGCGTCTCGATGCTCTTCACGATGAGCTGCACCAGGTCGCGGCGGCTGATGTACACCGCCAGCCCGCGCCGCACCTGGCGCATGTTGCCGAGTTCGGCGCGCTCCATGTCGGTCTCGCGCGGGCCGCCGATGCGGATCTGCACGTTTTGGAGCGCCGGCTCGCCGGGACCGCCCTGGGCGAAGATGAATCCCAGGTGCTCGTAGGTGGCCTTGGCCCAGCCGTAGTAGCCTACCGCGCGCTCCTGCATGGCGGGGGTAACCACGTCGCACTTGCCGTCCAGGATCAGCGGCTCGTAGTAGTCGGCGGCGTGGTTGGAACTGATCATCACCACCCGCCGCACGCCCTCCTCGCGCGCCGTCTGGAACACGTTGTAGGCCATTTCCACGTTGGCGAACTCGGCGCGGAACCGTGCTTCGCCCTGCCCGGCCACCGATGCCGTGATGCCGCCGAGGGAGCTCGGAGCCGGGACGTCCTCGCCGGGATCCGGCGGGCGCACGAAGGCGCAGTGCACGACCGCATCGGCACCGGCGAAGTGGGCTCGGTAGGCATCGCGATTCTGCTCCGTCAGATCCGCGGTAACCAGGCCATCCACCGGATTGCCGGCGCGATCTTCCGCGCGCACGTCCAGTGGCACCAACTCGTAGCGCTCTCGAAGGCCCGGCAGTATCAGGCCGGCGACGTAGCCCGCCGCCCCGGTTACCACCACCCGCCGTCGGACTTCGCGCATGGCTACGGGACCACCACCACGCGCCCGTCGATGCTGCCGGAGTGCAACTCGGCGAACACGTCGTTCACTTCCGCCAGCGGCCGGCGGGCGATCGGCGGCGGCTCGATGCGGCCGTCGCGGCGCAGCTCGATCAACTCGGCCAGATCCTGCGGCGTGCCCAGGTGGGAGCCGCGGATCGCCAAGAGCCCGTAGATGTAGTCCGCCACCGACACCTTCAGTTCGCCGCCGAACAGCCCCACCACCACGTGCGTGCCGCCGCGCCGCAGCGAGTCGAGCGCCACCCGCGAAGTCTCCTGCATGCCGACGAAGTCGACCGACGCGGCCACCCCGGCGCCGCTCTGCGCCTTGAGCTGACGCCCCGCCTCCGGATCGGAGGTATCGATGGTGGCGTCGGCGCCGTTGGCCTCGGCCAGCGCCCGCTTCTCGGCGCTGATGTCGGCCACCACGATGCGCGCGTCAGTGATGGCGCGGGCGACGCGCAGCGCGCTCAGGCCCACGCCGCCGGCGCCCACCAGCAGCAGGGTGTCGCCGGGGCCGATCCGGCCCAGCGTACCGGAGTCTTCGGGGTTGGTGGTAAGGGCGCGTTTCACGGCCGCGTACCCGGTGATGCCGGCGCAGGCATAGGTGGCGGCCGCGTCCGCCTCGATACCGTCGTACGGCTGCAGGTAGCGCGGGTGCGGCACCAGCAGGTAGTCGCTGTAGCCGCCGTCCACGCGCGCGCCGAGGTAGCGGCCGCGCTCGCACAGAATGTCCTCCTCGCGCAGGCACGCCGCGCATTGCCGGCAGCCGACCCACGGCCACACCACCCGCGGCGCACCGATCGGCACCCCGGCCGCGGCCGGATCGTCCACCTCCGGCCCCACCGCCGCCACCGTGCCGACCGGCTCGTGGCCCAGGGTCAGCGGTAACTCCACGCCCAGGTCGGCCAACACCCGCTTGCGCCCGCCGCCCATGTCGAAGTAGCCGGTGTGAATGTGCAGGTCGCTGTGGCACACCCCGCACGCCTGCACCTCCACCAGCACCTCGGTGCCCTGCGGATCCGGCGTCGGGTAGTCACGCCGCTCCAGGGGCTCGCCCCACTCGATTACCTGGTAGCTGGTCATGCCCCCCCTCGTTCCCTGGGTAGCTGTCCCTCCCCCGCCTCGATCGTTCTTTCTCATCGCATCGCGTCCCATGGTGCCGGATGATACCCCCCGCCATTGCGCGCGTCACGCGGCAGCGGCTGCATCGGCGGCGAATCCGGCGGCGCCGCCGGATTCGTGGTACATTGCCGATTGCACCACCGTTTTTTGGGATCGCGCATGCAAGCGACACGTCATAAGGGCCGGCTGTTCTATACCTATCTGCTCTCGTTCCTGCTCATCCTCATCGTCCCAGTGATCTTCAGTACGCTGGTGTTCGGACGCGCCCGTTCCATCCTCAACCAGGAGGCGGGCCGCGCCAACGAGTTGCTGCTGCAGCAGATGAAGTCCTACCTGGACACCATCATGAGCGACGTCGCCCAGCTCAACTACATCGTCGCCAACCACGGCATGCTCGGCGGCATGCTGTTCGAGTCGCGACCGGTATCGCACGACGAGTACTACCGCGCCTACCGGGTCGCCAGCGACCTGTTCGACTACGACACCTCCAGCACCGGCAGCGCCGACGTATACGTGTACCTTCCCAAGCTCGACATGGTGATCTCCTCGCGAGGATATTTTTCTACCGCCAACTACCAGATGTCGCAGCGATCGTTGCTCGACACCAGCTACCACGCGTGGCTCGGTTCGTTCGCCGGCCTTACCCGGCCGCGCTTTCGCCCGTCGCAGAGCATGGACCTTGCCGAGGTGGTGCACGACACGGTGGAGATGGTCACCCCGCTGCCGGCGTGGCAACGGTCCGGCGCGCCGCACGGCTGGCTGGTGGTGCACATCGCCCGCGACCTGTTCCAGCGCATATTCGCCGAGACCGCCTGGACGCCCGACTCGCTGCAACTCGTGTACCACCCGGCACTGGGCGTGATCGCGGCGTCGGAGAACGTCGGCGACGTGGCCGAGATCGAGGCGGTGGGCACCCGTGTGCTGGAGACGGGAGTGCTGGATCGGGTCACGCTGGGCGAAACCACTTACGCCGCGCGCGCCCTGCCCTCCGACGTGGTCGACCTGTACTACGTGTCCTTGGTGCCGGGCGCCCTGTACGTGCACCGCTTCGCCGGGCTCTACCGGTACACGATCCTGGCGCTGGTGGTGTGCGTGGTCATCGCCGGGCTGCTGATCTACTGGCTGGCCTCGATCCGTTACCGGCCGATCCAGGATCTGATCGCGCTGGTGAAGCCCGACGCGAACGGCACCCTGACGCTGCGTTCGGACGAATTCGCGCTGATAACCGGTTCCGTGCAGAGCACCTTGAGGGAGGATCGACGGTTGCGACAGGAACTGACCCGGTCGCGGCCCCTGCTGTTGCAGAGCTACCTGCGCCGTCTGCTGCGCGACGGAGGCCGGACGCCCGCGATTCACGCCCAGTTGCGGCGCTTCGGGTTTACGCTCGCCTACTCGACCATCCACCTGGCGCTGGTGGAAATCGACCGGTCCGGCGCCGTGTCGCGCGAGGCGTTGGAGCGCTACCTGGACGGCAGCCGGCGGCCCGCCGGAGTGCAGTTCGCGACGATTCCCGACCAGGACGGCGCCACCGGAATGCTGATCAGCACGGCGAACCCCGATTCCGCGCCGGTGACCGCGCTGCTGGCGGCACTGAAGGGCAGCCTGGAGGAGCACTTCGGCGTCACCTCGGCCATCGGTGTCAGCGAGGCGCACACCCTGGACGAAATTGCCCGCCTGTTGCCGGAAGCGCGCGCCGCGCTCGCCTACCGGCTGGTCAAGGGCAGCTCCGCTCCGATTCGCTTCTCGGACGTCATCACCACCGGCCACACCTATCACTTCCCGCTGGAGGAGGAGATCAGGCTGATCAACTCGATCAGGTTCGGCAACGACGCCGCCGCCGCCGACATATCGGAGTCGATCTACGCCGACAACTTCGCGCAGGCGCGGCTCTCGATGGAAATGGCCCGTTGCCTGATGTTCGACCTGATCTCGACCATGATCAAGACCATGGAATCGCTCCATGCAGACGACCAGGACGCGGAGTTCTGGGCGCGCATCCAGCCGGTCTCGCGCCTGACTGCCTGCCGCTCACTCGAACGGCTGCAGCAGGAGATGCAGACCATCCTTACCGAGGTGTGCCGCCACGTGCGCGCCGGGCGCACCTCGCATACCGAGCAACTCCGGCAGGCGATTCTCGCATACATCGAACAGCACTGCGACGAACGCAACCTTGGACCCGACGCGGTCGCCGATCACCTGCATCGCAACAGCGCCTACATCGCGCGTTTCTTCCGCGAACAATTCGGCGTCGGCATCAGCAGCTACGTCAAGAACCTGCGCATCGACAAGGCCAAGCGGCTCATCGAGACCACGGACCTCACCGTCCGCGAAATCGCCCACCGGATCGGTTTCGCCGACAGCAACGCCCTGATCCGAGGCTTCAAGGCCACCGAGGGAATCACGCCGGGTGAGTACAAGGCGGCGCTGCACGACGCGGCGAACGGAACGCAGGGCGGTGTTGCCTGATCGGCGACGCAGGTACCGAATCCGATATCGAAACCTCAGCTTTCGGCGATAGACATCCCGACTCGGCGATTTACGGGCGCCCACCGAGCAGCCATCGTGAATCATTCAACACAGGAGGTTGATATGAAGAGACTTCTCTTCGTGGCAGCGGCTCTTTGTGCCGCTGGTCTCGTGTCCGCTTCCCCATCCGAAGAAGGCGCCGCCGAAGGGCCTCGCGAACTCACCATCTGGGAGGGTCTGTGGTACAACGCCGCCGTTTCGGTGTCCAACCTGGCAGAAACGCCGCTCTACCAGGAAGTAATGAGCCGTACCGGCGTCGACGTGACCTGGATCCACCCGGCCCAAGGCCAGGAACGGGAAAGCTTCAACCTGATGATCGCGTCCAACGACCTGCCGGACATGATCTATACCAACTGGTCGCGCGAGTATCCTGGCGGTCCGGAGAAGGCGATCTCGGACGGGGTGATTGTCCGCCTCAACGACCTGATCGCCGAGCACGCGCCCAACCTCGCGGCCCTGTATGCCAAGAATCCCGACTGGGAGAAGGCCGCCAAGACCGACAACGGCACCCACTACATGTTCCCGTTCATCCGCGGCGACGACTACCTTATGGTGTTCTTCGGCCCGCAGTTGCGCGCCGACTGGCTCGATCAACTCGGCCTGGAGGTGCCGGAGACGCTCGCCGAATGGGAGCAGGTGCTGACCGCGTTCAAGTCGGAGGGGCTGGTCGAGTACCCGCTGACGTTCACCAACTTCCGGCGCGGGCGCGGCATGAACCGCAGCGCCTTCATCCAGCCGTTCGGCACGATCTGGGACTTCTACCGCGACGACTCGGGACAGGTTGGGTATGGGCCCTATGACGATGAGTTCGGTGAGTTCCTGACCTTTTTCAAGGGATGGTTCGACAAGGGGCTGGTGGATCCGGAGTCGTTCAGCAATGAGCGCAACACCTTCGATGCCAAGATCCTGAACGGCGTTGCGGGCGCCTGGCTGTCTTATACCGGCTCCGGCATCGGCGCGTACCTGGACGCCAACGGCGGAGAGGGCACGTTCGACATCGTCGCCGCCCCGTATCCGGTCCTGAACGAGGGCGACCGGCCGTTCTTCGGCCAGCGCGACAATCCGCTGCCCGGCGCGGGAATGGCGATTACGACCCAGGCCCGCAGCCCCGCGACGGCGGCCAGATTCGCCGACTTCGCCTACGGCGAAGAGGGCCACGTCCTGTTCAACTTCGGCCTCGAGGAGGAGAGCTACCAGTGGTCTACCAGTTACCCCGGGTTCGAGGGCGAAGACTGGCCCGTGTATACCGACGTGATGAACGCCGATGCCGAAGGCAGGACCCTTGCGCAGATGGGCGGCCTCTACACCCGTGCGTTCTATTCCGGGCCGATCGTCCAGGACCGTCGCTACATGTACCAGTACGCACGCCGGCCGCAGCAGCGGCACGCGGTGCAGATATGGGGTCAGACCGACGCGGCCGTGCACAAGCTGCCCGCGGTCACCGCCACGCCGGACGAGGCGGAAGAGCTCGCCGAGATGATGAGCGATATCAACACCTACATCGACGAGATGGTGGTGAAGTTCATCACGGGGCAGGAACCGCTGGCCAGTTTCGACGCCTACCAGGAACGACTGCAGCAGATGGGCGTCGAGCGCGCCATCGAGATCAAGCAGGCGGGCCTGGACCGCTACAACGCACGCTGACGCCGCCGTCCCACGACGAACGGCACGCCGTGACATAATGGGGAGCGGCCCGGTGCGGTGCCGGGCCACTCTCTTTCCGTACGGAGTTGACGCGATGGCAGAGCGAGACAGCCGGGTGACGACGCAGCTACTGACGCGCCCGAGGTTCCTTGGGCCCGGCTATCTCGGCATGCTCAGGAAGGACTTCGCGCGCAACCGCACCATCTACCTGATGGCGGTGCCGGTGGTGGCGTTCTTCCTCGTCTTCTACTACATCCCGATGTTCGGCCTGGTGATCTCGTTCAAGCGCTTCACGCCGGCGCTCGGGGTGTTCGGCAGCCCGTGGGTGGGATTCAAGTACTTCGAGGACTTCTTCCAGTCCTACTTCGCGGTGCGCATCATCCGCAACACCATCCTGCTGAGCGTGCTCAGCCTGATCTGGGGGTTCCCGGCGCCGATCATCCTGGCCCTGCTGATCAACGAGGTGCGCTCGACGCCGTTCAAGCGCTCGGTGCAGAGCCTCACCTACCTGCCGCACTTCATCTCCCTGGTGGTGGTGTGCGGCCTGCTGCTGGAGTTCTCGCAGAGCAGCGGCCTGTTCAACGACGTGCGCGGCTGGTTCGGCGGCGAACCGATCTCCTTCTTCCAGGACCCGCGTTTCTTCCGCTCGTTCTACATCGGCAGCGACATCTGGCAAGAAATCGGCTGGGGCAGCATCATCTACCTGGCCGCGCTGTCGGCCATCGATCCGCAGCTCTACGAGGCCGCCACCATCGACGGCGCGGGCCGCTTCCGCCAGTTGCGGCACATTACTCTGCCGTCGATCGCGCCGACCATAGTGGTCCTGCTGATTCTGCGCATGGGCAACCTCATGACCGTCGGGCACGAGAAGATCATCCTGCTCTACAACCCCACGATCTATGAGACCGCGGACGTCATTTCCACATTCGTGTACCGCAAGGGGCTGCTCGAATTCAGTTGGAGCTACGGCACCGCGGTGGGACTGTTCAACTCGGTCATCAACTTGGCGCTGGTGGTCATGGCCAACTGGATCAGCCGCCGCGTCAACGAAACCAGTCTCTGGTAGGCGGCGGGATGGCCCTACACAAGCGATCCGCCGTCAGCGTGGTGTTCGACTCCTGCAACACGGTGTTCCTGGCGGTGCTGTGCATCACCATGCTGTACCCGCTGTACTTCGTGTTCGTGGCGTCGGTGAGCGAAGGCAACCAGTTGATGGCGCATACCGGCCCGCTGGCCCTGCCGCTCGGGTTCAGCGGCGCCGCCTACAAGCTGGTGTTCAACAATCCGCTGGTAGTGCGCGGGTTTCTTAACTCCATCCACCTGGTGGTGGTAGGCACCGCGGTCAACATTCTGCTGACCAGCTTCGCCGCCTACGTGCTGTCGCGCAAGAACGTGTACTGGAAGCCGGTGCTGATGATCATGGCGGTGGTTACGCTGTTGTTCGAGCGCGGCCTGGTGCCGTTCTACCTGACGGTGCGCGGCCTCGGTTTGCTCAACAGCCACTGGGCGGTGATCCTGGCGTTTGCCATCAGCGCCTACAACATGATCATCATGCGCACCTACTTCACCACCATCCCCGACAGCCTGGAAGAGTCGGCCAAGATCGACGGCGCAAACGACTTCACGGTGCTGTTCAGGATCATCCTGCCGGTGGCCGCGCCGGTGGTCGCCACCATGGTGCTGTTCTACGGCGTAAGCCGCTGGAACGGCTACTTCTACGTGATGATCTTCCTGCGCGACCGCATCAAGTTTCCGATTGCGCTGATCCTGCGCGAAATCCTTATCGCCAACTCCGCGGACACCATGATGGCCGGCGGCGACGCCGGCTCGATGGGCGACCACGAAAACATCGCCGACACGATCAAGTTCGCCACCACCGTGGTGGCCACGGTGCCGATCCTGCTGCTCTACCCGTTCCTGCAGAAGTACTTCGTCAAGGGCGCCATGATCGGGTCCGTCAAGGGCTGAGCCGGGGCGACCGGGCGAGCTTGCCGGGGGCGCTGGAATAACGATAACTTCCTGTTACCAAGTGCCGTAATACGATACGGGAAGATTGCCATGCCTACGCCCCACCAGCCGCCACCCGCAGCCCGGCGCGCGCTCAGAAAGCTGGGCGCGGACATTCGCGACGCGCGGTTGCGCCGGCGGCTGCCCATGGCGCTGGTGGCGCAGCGTGCCGCCACCTCGCGTCCCACGGTGGCCCGCATCGAGCGCGGCGATTTCTCGGTGAGCATCGGTATCGTGGCCGCCGTCCTGCAGGCGCTGAATCTGCTGCCCCACCTCGCCGATGCGGCCGACCCGGCACACGACGAACTGGGGCTGGAGATTGCACGGGACGAACTCCCCAAGCGGGCTCATGTCCCCCGGTCGCGCCCGGGCCGCGTCGATGGCTGACATCGAAGTGTGGCTGGACTGGCAGGGGCACTGCCGGCCGGTCGGGATCATGCGGCGCCACGCCGCCCGCGGCGGAGAGCGGGTCACGTTCTCGTATCACGACGAGTGGATTTCCGCGCCGCGCGGTTACGCCATCGACCCGTCGCTTCCGCTTGGGGCGGGAACCTTCAGCCCGCCGCCCGGCCACGCCATGTTCGGCGCGATGGCCGACGCGGCGCCGGACTCCTGGGGTCGCACCCTGATGCGCCGGCAGGAACGCCGGAACGCCGAACACGATGGCCGTACCGTGCGCACTTTGCAGGAGAGCGACTTCCTGCTCGGCGTATCCGATCACGCCCGGCTGGGCGCGCTGCGCTTCCGGCACGTGGGCGGCGATCTCTTTCTGGCGCCACCGGAGCGAGCCACGCCTGGCCTGGTCGCGCTGGGGCGGCTGCGGGCGGCGGCGGAGCGTGTCCTTCAGGGCATGGACACGGACGAGGACCTGCTGGCGATCCTCGCCCCGGGGTCGTCGCTCGGTGGAGCCCGGCCAAAGGCATCGGTGGTCGACCAGTTCGGAACTCTCTCGGTCGCCAAGCTCCCGAAGGACACCGACGAGTATTCCGTGGAGCGGTGGGAGGCGATTGCGCTCGACCTGGCGCAGACGGCGGGCATCCGAGCCGCCGGGCACGACATCCACGACGACCGGGGACGCCCCATCTTCGTGTCGCGCCGGTTCGACCGCACGGCGGGACAGCGGCTGCCATTCATGTCGGCGATGGCGATGACCGGCCGCCGCGACGGCGAGCGCGGCAGTTACCTGGAACTCGTCGATGTGCTGACGACGCACGGGGCGAACGCCGCGGCCGACCGGTCGGAGCTGTTCAGGCGCGTAGCCTTTTCCGTGCTGGTCTCGAACACCGACGATCACTTGCGCAACCACGGTTTCCTGCGCCTCGACCACCGTGGCTGGTCTCTCTCACCGGCATACGACATCAACCCCACCCCGCAGGACATCGGGCCGCGGATCCTGACCACCAACATCGACTTCGACGACGGCACCTGCTCGATCGAGCTGCTCCGCTCGGTGGCCGAGGAGTTCTGCCTCAAACTCGCCGACGCCGATCTGCTGATCCGCGACGTCGCACGCGTAACCTGCGCGTGGCGCGACGCCGCACGCCGGCGCGGCGCACCCGAGCCCGAAATCCGCCGCATGGCAAGCGCCTTCGAGCACGCCGACCTGGACACCGCCCTGGCGCTGTAACGTTGGCGGGCTCCAAGTGCAGCGTTTATCTACCGGGTGGCACCGTCGCCGTGACCGTTGGTATGTTCGGCGGCCAACCGTTCCTTGAGCGCTCGCAGCGTGGCAGGGTCGAGAGGTATCGGTCTGTGTAGCACCGGGCATGCTGCGATTGACAACGGCAGACTGGAACGAGAACTGCGCATTGAGACGGAAAATAATCAAGAAAATCGCTCAAGGTACTTGACATGGTTTTTCGGGGCCGTGTTCGTCCGCTACCGGCCTGTCGGAGCACTGCGACACTCAGGAATCCATTGAGCGCTCGTCTGGACCGTTTGCGGCCCGCCAGCGGCTTGCTACGCCCTTCCTCACCGCGGTCCTGGACCTGGGTAAACATCGCATTTTCAAACCAGTGCTATACTTACGGCATGAAAAATACAACGAAATCTCCCCCTGCATCCCGCACATCGACGGTCGCCGCGCTACCGGATCGGGTGCTCCTGGCGCAGACCCTCACGCTCGCCCGGCACGAGCAGGCGCTGCAGATTCTCGTCCTGGACCACATGCGGGAGATCGCCTCCCGCCGACTCTATCTGGGCCGCGGCTTCTCCAGCCTGTTCCACTACGCGGTGCGTGAACTGGGGTACAGCGACGGCGCCGCCTGGCGCCGCATCAAGGCGATGCGCCTGTGTTCCGACACGCTGATCGCCCGCGAGCGGCTGGAAGACGGGTCGCTTTCCTTGAGCGCGGCGGCACAGTTGCAGAATGCCTTCGAACGCTGGGATCGCGATGCTGCGTGCGGCCCGCGTCCCGCAACGGACTCCGCCACACCCGAAGGGCTGCCACGCGGCGGGGCGGCGGTACCGGCAGCGGCGCCGCAGCCGGGGGTGCCCGTGGACGCGGCGGCACGGGAACAACTGGTGGAGCAGGCCGTCGGCAAAAGCACCCGCGAGGTCAAACAGATGCTCGCGAGCGTCGATCCCGAGTCCGCGCTGCCGGACGATCGCATGCGAGCGCTCGGTGGCGGTCGGTGGGAACTCAAGGTGGTGATCGACGCGGATTGCCAGTGCGGGCTGGAGAAACTCAAGGACCTGCTCTCGCACGTGGATCCGCACCAGACGATGGGGAAGATCGTGGCCCGGCTGGTGCGGGACGGACTGAACCGCTACGATCCCGCACGCCCGCGGCGTAGTCGCAGTAAATCAGCGCAGGTACCGATTGCGGCAGCAAACGGCGGCAGCCGCGGCACGCCCGCCACTTTGGACTCCGGCAAGGCGATGAGGGCCAACGGTACTTCGTCGGCGAAGCCGGCCCCCCACAAGCCCGTTGCCACTGCGGCGGCGAGGCTAAACATGCTACCCGCGGAGAGTGCCGCCTCGCACACCGAGCGGACGGCAAACCGCGGCAACGGCCCTCCGACGTTGGCACCTCCAGGCGCTCGCACCAAGGACGGCGTCACTTCGCCGCCGAATGGCTCGTCAGGGCGCCGGGATTGCGCCATTGTCCCAGCGAAGGACCGTGCGCAACCGGCCAACGCTGTTGCGGTAGTAACCGGCGGTCGCACTGGTGGCTCGTGCTTGGGGACGAGTTCACGTGCGCGGCACTCGGGCAACGACACGTCGCCGGCCAAGTTGCGCGCGGATCGCGAGCCTCACGGCTCATCGCGGGCGGGACGGCGCGTGCACGCCGCGGAAGTCGGCGCGGACACCATGAGCGATGGGCACCGTGGTACTTCGCTGGCGAAGTGGGCGGCGGATCGCGAGTCTCACGGCTCACCGCGGTCGGGACAGCGCATGCAGCCCACTGAAGCGGACGCAGACACCACGAGCGATGGGCATCGTGGTGCTTCGCTGGCGAAGTGGGTGGTCGCGGGTGCTTCGCTGGCCGCGGCCGGCGCGCAAGACGCCGGGACGGACAGGTCGCGCCAGGAAGACCGCGTGGCAAGGATTGCCGCCACGCCGCGGAGCGGGACGCGAAGGGCGATTCCGGCGCGGGTGAAGCGTGAGGTGTGGCAACGCGACGGTGGGGAGTGCAGCTTCGTTGATCCGGGCAGCGGGCGGCGCTGCGGGTCGCGGTTCCTGCTGGAGATTGACCATGTCGTGCCGTACGCCGTTGGCGGCACGCACGATGCAGGTAACTTGCGCGTGTACTGCGGAGCCCACCACCGTTACCGCCATGCGACCGCCGAACGCGGAACGGTGACGCGGCGCGGTGAACCGGCTACGATGCGGGGCGGTGAGCAGGTTGGAGATTCAGGCGGGGCCGCACGAGCGCGTGCACTGTCCGGTGGCGGTGCCTGACGCCGGGGCCGGAGCGGGTGCGGCGCCGGCTGCGGCGGCGGGTGGTTTGTCGGACGCGGAGGTGGACGCGGGTTCGGACGCAGTGCCGGTCGGGGTGGCTGAGTCGGCGAGGGAGGGTGCCGCGACAGGGCAGGTGCACGCGGCGCGGGCCGGGGGGCCGGCTGGCGGCGGCTCCGGTGCGTACGCTGGAGCAGCCGCAACGCACATGGGCGGTGCGGTGCTGCGCATCGCCGATGGTGCGCATTCCGTACCGATGCAGGAGAGTGACGGTCGGCTGTGGTGCGTGCTGCCCTACCTTGCCGCCGGCGGCGCCGAGTCGGCGGAGATTGCGGTTGGGACGGCGCCGGAGTTGGCGGCGGGCGCCCGCGTCCGGGATGCCGGCGGCGCGGCGCAGGCGGCAAAGGCGGCTCGGGCCGGGCCGGATACGGAGACCGCGAACGGGGTGCGGATTGCTGACCAAGGGGAGCATCTGGAGGTGAGCGTGGATGGGGTGCGCTGGTGCGACTATCACTACGCGGCGCATCCGGTGCGCTCTTACCTGCATCCGGTGATCGGGCCGTACGGGGTTCCGATGACGCGCGCCTGGCCGGTGCAGGACGGCGTGCCGGACGAGGAGCGCGACCACGTGCATCACCGGTCGTTGTGGGTGGCGCACGGATTGGTGAACGGGGTGGACTTCTGGAGCGAGGCGAATGGGCACGGCTACCAGGTCCATGGCGGCTTCGAGGCAGTGGAGAGTGGCCCGGTGTTCGGGCGCATCGTGCAGAGGGTGAGCTGGCGCAAGCATGCACCCGATGGCACGCCGGTGCTGGAGGAGCAGCGTACGCTTACCTTCTGGAACACGCCGTCCACCGCACGGCTGCTGGACTTGACGGTGACTTTGCACGCCGTACACGGCGACGTGACGTTCGGCGACACCAAGGAGGGAGGCCTCTGCGCCCTGCGCGTGCCCGAGGCTATCAAGGGTGCCCGCGGCGGGGTGATCAGCAACGCCTACGGCGGCCTCCACGAGGCGGAGAACTGGGGGCAGCGCGCGCCGTGGGTAGACTACTCAGGCGAGCTGAGTTACTCCGGCGAGTTGACCGCCCCGGTCGGTGCCCGCCGCAGGGTGGGCGTGGCGATTTTCGACCACCCGCGCAACCCGCACTATCCTACTCATTGGCACGTGCGCGGGTACGGGCTGTTCGCGGCCAACCCGTTCGGGCTCGCCGACTATGGCAGCGGCTATCGGCAGAACGGAGACTGGGCGCTCGCCGCCGGGGAGCAGGCCACGTTCCGCTACCGGGTGCTGTGGCACGCCGGCGACGCTCAAACCGCGCGGGTAGGAGCGCGCTTCCTGGACTGGGCCGCGCCGCCGACGATCATCGCCGCCAATTGAGTACGGTGCGATGGGTGCGACCCAATCGCGGGCGTGCACTACAGGTTGGCCCGAATTCGACGAGCTTGCGGCGATCATGTAAGCGTCTATCTATCCACGGTGTGCGTTCGCATTCATCTGGAACGTACGGTTTGCATACCCGCGCGAGGTGGGCTACGCTGCCGCCATGGCCAGCACCAAGGCACCGCCAACCGGGCGCCACGAGCCAGCACAACCTCAGCCCGCCCAGCAGCCGGCGTTCCCGGGCTGCAAGTCCGTTCGCCTACCACGCACCGAGCTCGAACGCTTCGAGGGGCGGCTCGAATATTGGGATTCGTCCACCGAGACCGCGTGGATCTGCGAGCCCGCCACTCCCTATCACGAACGGCCCTCGCGACGCCTGACGCGCTTGGCCGGGCAGGTCGCCGCCGTGCGCGGGTCGCCGATCGAATGCTACGGCTCCATGGACCTGCTGCTGCGCGACCCCGATGGGGAGCCGCGGCGCATCATGCAGGCCGACGAGTCGGTGTACCTGCATCCAGCGCAGCGCGGGCCTGGGCCGGCGGCCATGGTGGTGGGAGAGGATGACTATCCCGACGTGGTGCTGGAGGTGGATCACACCACCGACGTCCACCGCGGCAAGCTCGCGCTGTACGAATCGTGGGGCTTCCCGGAGGTGTGGGTGGAGGTGCCGGACGCGCCGGCGCCGAGCCGGCCGCACCGGCGCCGCCCGGGGCTGACGATTCACCTGCTGGAGCACGGCGGGTTCCGGGTTGCGGCCGTGAGCCGGGCGTTTCCCGGCTGGCGGGCGGAAGAGATTCACCTGGCGCTGAACGAGCCGGTACCGTCGGCGCGCACCAGCGCGGCGCTGCAGCGGGTTGCCGGAGCGCTCGGTGCACGCGAAGGAACGGGCCCGGACGACGACCTGCTGCTCCGAGCGCAACGCCGCCAGGGATTCGAGCGAGGCCGTGCGAAGGGGCATGCGGAAGGTCGCGCGGGGATGGTCCATCAGATCCTTCGCTCACGGGGCATCGAAGTGTCGGCGCGATTCGACACCGCCGCGGACGCGTTTGCGACGGCGCCCGGGGAGGCGCTGCTGGCGGCGGCCCTTGGCTGCGCGGATGAGGCGGAATTCCTGGCCGCGCTCCGGCGACCGCGCAACCCAGGCGCCTGATTGCGGGTTGAACACCGGGCAACCGTCAAGCGCGCGTGAGTGCGGCGAGCGCGGCAACACTACCGGCGGACACCGAGAGCAACATCTGCCGATTGGCAGCGGCAGCGTAGACCCCGATGCCTGCCACCTCCCGGTGCTGTCGAGCCGGCTATTCCGGTAGTACCTGGCACTCGTGCACTTCGATCTCGCAGCCTTCCTCCCAAACCAGGTGAGGATGGCCCTGCAGCAGCGCCTGCGCCGCTTCCGCGTTTTCCGCCTGCAGAATCGAATACCCCACGACCTCCTTGTCACTCGGCGAGCTGCCCGCCGTGGTGATCTTGCGGCCGACGCCCAGCGGGGCGCCAAGGTCTACCAGCCCTTCCCCGCAGCGCTCGGCCCATGCCATCCAGGGTTCCATGCCCGCCTTCATCTGTTCCGGCGTCGCATCCTTCATCTTTTCGAACGCCGCCGCCGGCGCGTGGTAGAGAACGAGATACTTCTTCATCTGGGTACTCCTCAAAATAACGAGTGCGGCCGGACGAACCCGACCGCGGACGAAAGGTGGGCATGCTTGACCGGTCGGTCAAGCATCGTTGCGCAAGCGGCGAATGGGCGGTGACGCGTAGCCTCGATCCGGCTACGATGCGGCTGCCGGCAACAAAAGGAGAGAACGTGGCAAGAGCGATTCGATTTGCAGTCGTGGGACTGGGCATGGGCAAGGGGCGCTCGGAGGTGTGCCGGGGGACACCCGGCGCCGAGTTGGCGGCGGTGTGCGACCTGTCGGAGGAGCGCGGGCGGGAGGCGGAACGCGACTGGGGCGTGCCGTCGACCACCAGCTACGATGAGCTGCTGGCACGGGACGACGTGGACGTGGTCGGCCTGTGGACGCCGAGCGGCTCGCATGCCGCGATGGCGGTGCAGGCGCTGCGCGCCGGCAAGCACGTGTGCATGACCAAGCCGATGGATATCAACACGGCAGCCTGCGACGCGGCGATTCACGAGGCGGAGTCGCGCGGACTGCTGCTGGCGGTCGACTTCGAGCAGCGCTACCGGCCGTGGAACCAGCAGGTGAAGGCCGCCATCGACGCCGGCGCCATTGGCGATTTGCTGCTCGCGGACCTGCGCATGAAGTGGTACCGCGCGCAGTCCTACTACGATTCCGGCTATCCGCAGAGCTGGCGCAGCCGGCTCGACACCGAGGGCGGCTCGCTGGCCAACCAGGCCGTGCATTTTCTCGACCTGATGCTGTGGTGGGTGGGCGAGCCGGAACGCGTCGCCGGACGCCGCGGCACCCTGAGCCACGACATCCAGACCGAAGACGGCGCCGCCGCGGTAATCCAGTTCAAGAACGGCGTCGTCGGTTCGGTGCTGACCACCACCTGCAGCTTCCCGCACCTCGGCTCCGAACTGACCCTGAGCGGACGTTGGGGCACGCTCACCTGGAACGACAGCGACGGCGTCACCGACTTCCGCCACCTGCCGGCCGAGCGGCGCAGCGGCAGCGACGCGTTTCGCAGCGAAACGGGGCCAACGGCCGAGCCGGGCGACCTGGATGCCTGTCCGCAGCCGCCCGCGGTGCCGGAAAACATCTTCGCCGACATGGTGAGCGCGCTGCAGCGCGGCACCGCACTGCAGTGCGACGGCCGCGAGGCACGCCGCGCCGTGGCGCTGTTCGAAGCGGTCTACGCCGCCTCCGACCGCGGCGCCTGGGTGGAGGTTTCCTGAACGCGATGGCTGCACCGACCACCACAATCCCGGAACGTTCGCAGATCCCGGCCGCCGACCGCTGGGATCTCGGCAAGCTGTTCCCGGCCGCGGACGGCTGGGAGCAGGGGCTCAGGCAATACGAGCAGATGATTCCGCGCATCGCCGCGTTCAAGGGCACCCTCGGCGAGTCGGCCGCCAGCCTGCGCGCCTGCCTGGAATTCCTGAATGAGCTGGAGGTGCTCGACGAGCGGGTCGGCTACTACGCCATGCTGCGCACCAGCGAGGACGCCGGCGACAGCGACAACCAGGGCCGCTTCGCGCGCTACCTGAATGTCACCAGCCGCGCCGAGGCCGAGAAGAGCTACATCACCCCGGAGATCCAGGCCATCCCCGACGCCGCCATGGAGCAGTTTCTGGCCGACGAGACCCTCGCCGAGTTCGCCATCTCGCTGCGCAAGCTGCTGCGCTTCAAGCCGCACGTCCTGCCAGCCGAGCAGGAGCGGCTGCTGGCCCTGCAGATCGAGGCCAACCAGACCGCGCGCAAGGCGTTCGCCGCGCTCACCGACGTCGACCTCGACTTCGGCACCGTCGATACTCCGGACGGGCCGCAGCCGCTCAGCCAGTCGTCCTGGTCGCAGTTCATGATCAACCCCGACCGCGACCTGCGCCGGCGCGCCTACCTGCAGTTCTACGGCCACTTCGAGCAACACAAGAACACGCTCGCGGCACTGTACGGCGGCAGC
Source organism: Spirochaetaceae bacterium bin103 (assembly GCA_002238925.1). Classification (GTDB taxonomy): domain Bacteria; phylum Spirochaetota; class Spirochaetia; order SZUA-6; family Bin103; genus Bin103. The sequence goes on from MPNH01000052.1 coordinate 28,486, forward strand.
GTGCAACTCGACATCTACCGCGCCCGGGCCCGCAACTATCCGTCGGCGCGTGAGGCAGCGCTGTTCCCGGACCGGGTGGACGCCGCGGTGTACGACAACCTGATCGCCGCCGTGCACGGCAATCTGGCGCAACTGCACGCCTACTACGGCCTGCGCCGGCGCATCCTCGGCGTCGACGAGCTGCGCCATTACGACGTGTACGTGCCGCTGACCGCGGACGTGCAGGTGCACCACACCTACGACCAGGCGGTGGACGTGGTGATCGACGCCCTCGCCCCGCTTGGCGACGACTACCGCACCACCCTGCGCGCCGGCCTCCGGGGCGGCTGGGTGGACCGCTACGAGAACAAGGGCAAGCGCTCCGGCGCGTTCTCGGCCGGCTCGTTCGTGGGCGATCCCTACATCCTCATGAACTACAAGGAAGACGTGCTGCGCGACGTATTCACCCTCGCCCACGAGGCCGGCCACTCCATGCACTCCTGGAACAGCGTGCGCCACAACCCGATCCAGCACTACAGCTACAGCATCTTCGAGGCGGAGGTGGCCTCCACGTTCAACGAGCAGCTGCTGTTCCACTACCTGATGGAACGCGCCGACAGCCGGGAAATGAAGGCGTACCTGGTCGGCAAGCAGGTGGACGACATCATTGCCACCATCTACCGGCAGACCATGTTCGCCGAATTCGAGCACCTCACCCACAAGATGGCCGAGCAGGGCGAGCCGCTCACCGTCGACTCGTTGCGCGCCACCTACCGGCAGCTCCTGGAGCGTTATTTTGGCGATGCGATGGTGCTGGAGGATCTCAGCGACCTGGAGGGGCTGCGCATCCCGCATTTCTACAACGCGTTCTACGTGTACAAGTACGCCACCGGCCTGGCGGCGGCGGTCGCGCTGGCGGAGCGTGTCCTGGCCGGCGGCGCCGCGGAGTGCGAGCAGTACATGGGATTCCTGCGTTCGGGCGGCTCGCGCTACCCGCTGGAGTCGCTGCAGCTCGCCGGAGTCGACATGAGCAGCCCGGCACCGGTAGAACAGGCGCTGCGCGTGTTCGGCATCCTGGTCGACCAACTCGAGCAGGTCGGATAGGCGGCAACGCCCATTGGCCGGCCCGCGCCGGCCGCGCAGTCAGCGCCCCGCGGGCAGGCCGGCGTCGGCGAGCAGCGCCTTGATGTCCAGGGCCCGATCGAGGCAGTCGGCCAGCTCGTCGAGGGCGTCCTCCACCGCGCTCTCATAAGCCGTGGCCGCCGCGGTGCCGGCGCGGATATCGTCCAGCCACTGCGCGCGGAACGCGTCGCCGGCGAACAGCCCGTGCACGTAGCAGCCGGCGACGCGTCCGTCGGCACTGGCGGCGCCGTCGGCACCGTGCTCCAGGTGCACCATCGGGCGGGCGGTGTCCGGCCCGCTGGATACGCCGAGATGAATCTCGAAGCCGCGTACCGGCGCGCCGCTGCGCACACACGCGCCGGTCACGGGACGCACCGCCTTGTCGCCGGTCATCACCGTCTCGACGTCGAGCAGTCCCAGGCCGGCCGCCTCCCCCGGCACACCGTCGGCGCCCGCCGGATCGCGGATCACGCGGCCGAGCATCTGGTAGCCGCCGCACAGGCCAAGCACCCGGCCGCCGGCGCGGACGTGGGCGATCAGGTCGTGATGCCAGCCCTGGGCGCGCAGGAAGGCCAGGTCGCCGAGGGTCGACTTGGTACCCGGCAGGATGACCACGTCGGCATCGCGCGGCAGCGGCGCGCCGGGCGGGACAAAGCTGAACTCCACTGCCGGCTCCAGGCGCAGCGGGTCGAAGTCGTCGAAGTTGGCGATGCGCGACAGCAGCGGCACCACCACGCGCACCCGGGCGCCGTCACCCCTGGCCGGCGCCCCGGTGCCCTGCAGCACCACGGCGTCCTCCTGCGGCAGGCGCAGCGCGGCGTCACACCAGGGAATGACGCCGCGGCACGGCCAGCCGGTGCGCCGCTCGATGTCGCGTACACCCTCGTCGAACAGCGCCGGGTCGCCGCGGAACTTGTTCACCGCGAAGCTGACAATCAGCGCCGCATCCTCCGCGTCGAGCACGGCGCGCGTGCCGACCAGCGCCGCGATCACGCCGCCGCGGTCAATGTCGCCGAGCAGACACACCGGCACCCCGGCGCGGCGCGCAAATCCCATGTTGGCGACATCGCGCTTCCGCAGGTTGGTCTCCGCCGGACTGCCGGCGCCTTCGACCAGGATCAGGTCGAACCGGTTGGCCAAGCGCTCGAAGCTGGCCATGATCGGGGCCAGCAGCGATCCGCGCTCTGCCAGGTAGCGGGCGGCATCCACGGTGGTAACGGCGCGTCCCTGTACCACCAACTGCGAGGCGCGGTCGGTCTGCGGCTTGAGCAGGACCGGGTTCATGTCCACTTCCGGCTCCAGCCCGGCGGCGCGTGCCTGCAATGCCTGCGCCCGCCCGATCTCACCGCCCGCCGGGCAGGCCGCGGCATTGTTGGACATGTTCTGCGGTTTGAACGGCGCCACCGCGATGCCGGCCCGCCGCAGCAACCGGCACAGTCCGGCCACCACCGCCGACTTGCCGACGTCGGACCCGGTTCCCTGGATCATGAGCGCGGCACGCTTCATCGCCTGCCATCATTCCGCGCGGTCTCGCCCGCGCACAACCCCCACCCCACCCGCGCCTGAGCGAGCGCGGCATCACGGAGAGGGCCGGTGTGCGGCCTGCGTTCAGCTTCGCTTCGGGGTTCCGTCCGCGGCGGCGCGCTCGGTCACCAGCCGGTAGGCGATGTGGCGGGCGGCCTCACGGCTCGCTGCGATTCTCCCCTCCGCCACCTCGCCCAGTACGCCAAGCGCGTCCAGCGTCTCGGCCACCGCCCCGGACAGGTTCGCAATCACCACCTCGGTGTGCGCATTGGTGGCCACCTCGATGAGCTGGTGGATCAGCATGGCGGCGCTGTCATCGATGTAGGTGGCGTCGGAGAAATCGAAAATCACCACCTCGTGGTCCTTGATGTCCTCGCTGATCACCCCGACCAGCTTGTGGGACGAGGCGACCGTGAAGCTGCCGCGCAGCGCCACCAGCCCGACCCGTGCCGAGAACGGGTCGGATTCGCCGCCGCCCTCGCCGGGGAGGAACGCCATGTCGAGCAGGGGCACCGACACCACGCTGTCGAGCTCCATGCGCTCCAACTGGCGCGCATGCGCCATGCCCGCCGCGATCAGCCCGATCGCCACCGCCGTCACCAGGTCGACGAACACCGTCAGGCCGAGCGTCAGCAGCATCACGAACAGGTGCTCGCGGCGCATCCGGTGGACGCGGGCGAGCATCCGCCAGTCGACAATGTCCCAGCCCACCTTCATCAGGATGCCCGCCAGCACGGCATGCGGAATCGGCTCCACGTAGCGTCCCAGGCCCAGCAGCAGGGCCAGCACCACCACCGCGCGCAGCGCCCCCGAAATCTGGGTGGTTCCGCCGGCACGGATGTTGATCACCGTGCCCATGGTGGCGCCGGCGCCCGGTACGCCGCCGAACAGCCCGGCAACCATGTTGCCGATGCCCTGGCCAATCAGCTCGCGGTCGGCGTTGTGGCGGGTGCCGGTCATCGAGTCCGCTACCAGGGAAGTGAGCAGGCTGTCCACGGAGCCGAGCAGCGCCAGTATCAGTGCCGGCTGAATGGCGCTTACCAGGAAGCCGATCGAGGGCAGCCCAAGATGCAACTGCGGCAGCCCGGTCGGCACCGGCCCTATCACCGGCACGTCGCGCAACGCCAGCACGCCGAGCAGCGTGCCGACGATCAGGGCCACCAGCGGCCCCGGCATGAACCTCGTCCAGCGGCGCGGCCACAGCACCCCCACCAGCAGCGTGGCCAGCGCGATGGCGAAGGCGTTGATGTTGGCGTTGGCCAGCGCGTCCGGCAGCGCGCGAAGGGTGCCGATCGGTCCGCCCAGCGCCGTGGATGCGCCCAGGAAAGGCAGCGTCTGGATCAGCATCACGATCACCCCGATACCGGACATGAAACCGGACACCACCACGTGCGGCGTGTAGGCCACGAAGCGGCCGAAGCGCAGCACGCCGAGCAGCACCTGCAGCAGCCCGCCCATCATCACCACGGTCAGCGCCTCGGTCAGGTTGGACGAGTGGCTGGTGATGATTACCGCCATCGCCACCGCCATCGGCGCCGTGGGTCCGGAGATCTGCGAGCGCGTGCCGCCGAATATCGCGGCAAAGAATCCCACCGCGATGGCGCCGTACAGGCCGGCGGCCGCGCCGAGCCCGGACGCCACCCCGAATGCCAGCGACACCGGCAGCGCCACCACGGCCGACGTGAGACCGCCGAACAGGTCCCCGCGCAGCGTATCGAGGTCGTACTTCATCGGTTATCGGTCCTTAGCTATATACCTTGTCCAGCTATCAGGTAAACAGCCTACCGCCGCGGCGCCGATCTCACAAGAGCACGATTGCTGCACCAGCGACACGCTACCGCAACGAGTAACTACTCGTTCAAGCCGGCGTCGAGGCCGGGCGCATCGCCAGGCATGCACCGGCATCTACGTTTCTTGCGCCCGCTACATCCCCCACACCGTAATCGCGCGGCCATTCTCGGCGGTTTCTTCGCGGCGGAAGATCTTGTCCTGCCACGGCTTCCCTTCGGTGCGGTCGAACACCACCAAGTGCCCGGACTGCGCCGCGCAGCGGTCCATGTAGCCGGCCGTCTGCGCCAACCCGTCGCGCACCGTCCGCTCCAGGCTCCTGTGCAGCACCTTGCACTCGACCACGAACCGGCATGTAGCGTGCGGTGCCGAAGGGCCCGCTTGCGGCCAGAGAATCAGCAGGTCGGTGCGCCCTCGTCCGAGCCCGTACTCTCGCTCAATGCGCCCGCCACCGTTGACGATGCGCTGCAGAAACGCCTGCAGCAGGAGTTGCGGGCCGGCTTCGGCGTAGTCGAAGCGCGCCACCAAGTGTTCGGAGTGCTCGCGAAAGAACGACTGGAAGGCGCCGAGCAGCTTGTCGAGGTCGAGGCCGCCGTCCGGGGCCACGTACCAGGCGGCCTCGTAGAGCAGCTTTTCCTGAACCGCATGGGTGAGCTCTCGCGGCACCACCTCCGCGTAGATCGGATTGGCGATGCGCGGTGGCGTATCCTGGGCGATCAGCCCGAGGTCGCGCGCATACTCCAGGTCGGGAGTCGAGGACTCGTCCTCACTGGCGCCACTGAGCAACGGCTCGACCACGCGCCGAACGCGGTTTTCCCGGAGCTTGTCGGCAAGCTGGTCGAGGTGAGTCACGCGGCTCAGGATGAGGTGCTCCTGCGCGGCGAGGAGGGCTTCCGCGGTAATGGCGCGGGAGCGGTCGCGGTCCGACTCGCTGCCGAAGCACGCTCGGCGGCAGAGCGCGTTCACCAGCCATGGCTGACCGCGGGTCTGCCGCCACACCGTTGCGAGCGCCTCCGGCGTGAACGGCTGCCCGGTCTCTTCGGTGTGCTGGGCAAGCAGAGCGTGCACCTCGGCCTCGGTGAAGTCGCCGACACGCAACGATTCGGCCTTGACGTTGAACGCACTGCCGCCGAGCACCATTGCATTCTCGGAACTGGAGCGGATGCGATAGTCCCGCACGTCGCGCACGCCGCAGAGCACGACGCTCTGCGGAAAGCCGGAGGGTCTGAGGTCGTAACCGGCGCGCAGTTGGCGCAGTACGGCGATCAGCGTGTCGCCGATCAGGGCGTCGACCTCGTCAATCAGCAGCACCACCGGTTGCGCCGCCGCCTCGCACCAGCGCGTCAGTGCCTCGGCAAGGGCGCCGCTGCCGAACTTCGCCAGGATGTCGGGAAAGGTGTCGTACAGATAGTCGTCGCCCACCGAGCGTGCCCGCGAAGCAAGCGCACCCAGAATGACGCGCATGGCCGGCTCCACGTTCTCACGCATGGCCTGGGCTGCCTCAACATTCACGTACACGCACCTGAAGTCACCCGCCGCACCGCTGTGGAGCAGGTCGCGCAGCGCCAGCAGGGCGGAGGTCTTCCCGGTCTGGCGGGGCGCATGCATCACGAAGTAGCGCTTGTCCCGGATCAGCTCCAGGATCTCGGCGAGATCGACTCGTTGCAGAGGCGGGACGTGGTAGTGGTCCTTGGCGATGATGGGGCCTTCGGTGTTGAACTTGCGCACCGCGGTCAGTATGCCGTTTCAGCGGTCGCGTGTCGCCGATCCGGGCCACGGACTGCAGCGGCTGCAACGGACCGCTGCGATGACTTTCGCCGCCGAGCCGGTTACCCTGACTCTGGAGGCAAGGAGTTGAGCACCCCGTATCCGCAGATACCCTACGGCTGGGCCGACTTCGAGGCGATGCGCCGCGAGCGCACCCTGTACGTGGACAAGACGCGCTTCCTGCACGAGTTGGAGCGGGAGCCGGCTGATGTACGGCTACCTGCGCGACGGCTACCGCGACGTGGGCGGCACCTGCAACGCTACACCGGTATGCGGCACGGCTACGTAATCGAACTGAAGTACCTGAAGCGCGGCGAGCCGGCGACCGAAGCGCGCGTGGCAGCCGCCGCGCGCGAGGCGGTCGAGCAACTGCAGCGCTATGTGGCAGACCAGCGGCTGGCCCGCCAGTACCCGTCCATCCGCTTCACCGGCCTCGCCCTGGTATTCCACGGCTGGCAGCTAGTCCACGCTGCGGCCCACCGAGCGGACCGGGCCACCGACCATGAGTTCAGGGGGAGCCGGTGAGTATCGATAGCGATGTCAACCTGGATGCAGCGCAAGAACGCTGCGACGATGTGCGCCATTTGTTGCCGTCGATCGAGGACGAATTGCTTGCGTGGGGCAGGAGGCGGCACAAGCCGCACGCCTACCACCGGGACCTGCGACGCCTCCGCGCCGTGGCAAACGAGCTTCCCGACTGGTGGCATGACGCTGCTACGCCGCAAGTGCAGGCCGCGGCCATCATGCGCCAGCCGCTGCTCATGCGGAAGTTCCGAACGCACGCGGCCGACCTGCTCGCCCCTGCGGAGCGTAACCTGCTGCGTCACTTCGGACGCCACCCGTGGTTCTGGTCGTTGCTCTCGGTAACCAAACCGCTGCGCGGCGACTTCTGTCGAATGAATGATCATCTGTCATCAGGGAACGAATTGCTGATGTACTCGCCGGCGATCACCGGCCTGTACCGGGAGGGCTCACGGCTGTTCTTCACCCTGTCGTTCTGGAACGGCATGTGCTGTCAGACGTTCGGTCCGCTGCATTACTTTCGCGGCTACGAGCCGTTCGACTTCGCTTATCTTGCCAGGGCGCTGCTTCCCGAGGTGCTCAGGACCCAGGGCCTGGAAGCGGTAGTCGCGGCGAAGCCGGCTCACTTCCTGCTGCTCAATCGCTGGGCGGAGACACCGCCGTTGGCTCACTCCGGCGGGACGCTTCACGTATGTGCGCACGAGGCCAGGCTCGACACCTTCGCCATCAGCAAAAACCATCCTGGCTTGGAAATCCGGGGCGAAAACCGAGAGAAGGGAATCCTCAAAGCAAGCCTGAAGGGGAGCAACCCGCCGATGGAGTGTGCGGACGTCTACCACGACCGGCCGCGACGACGGCTGGTGGTGGTCACCAGCGCGCTGGAAGATTACCTGGAGATCGCACGGTTGCTGCGCGACCAGGTCGATCTGCCCGACGAGCCGGACTGGTACGCCAGCATGAACATGGTGGTGGCCGCAACGACCATTGCCGGCAAGGAACATCCGGCGCTCGCCTACGAACGACAACTGGAACCAGCACCGGATCGGGACGCTGACGCGGCGCTGAAACCCGTCAACGCCTTCATCAAGGAACTGGTCCGCTGCCGCAATGTTGGGGAGGAGTATTCCCTCGACGAACTCGCCACGCGTTTCGGCATGACCATGGAGACGGCACGCGAAGTGGAGGCCTCGGTCACTAGGCTGGGCGAACGCGACCGGATCGACATCGAAGGCGGCATCGCCGGCTACCGCCCGCCGCCTCCGGCCCGGCGCGGCCAGCTGCAAGCGCTGCCGTCGCGCAGCGAGGTATTCGTCCTGCAGTATGGTCCGCGGGCGCACCAAGCGTATGCCGAGCGCCGCGAACGGATTCGGAGCCTGGTGGCGGAACAACGCGCCGCGGGCGCCGAAGTCTCCGCCGCGTTCGACGGCGACGGCGATGATCCGCCCTTGACGCGGCTGCCCCGGCTCCTGGAAGACCTGTTCTTTGCCAGTTGGCGAGCGCATGACCCGACGGTGCTGACCTACACCCTCTACCTACTGTGCCAGGCGGGCGACACGGCGCGGCCCGTGCGCGACTACGCGAGCGAATTGCTGCGCACGTTCCACCAAGTGCTGCTCCCCAACTCGGAACCCGCGCACCTGCAGGGGTTCATCGACAAGTACGCCCTGTTCTGCTGGGAGATCCTGGAGCCGCTCGGTCTGGTCGAGATTGAGCATGCCGTCGACCGCGGCCGCGCCGCCGAAGCCACCTACCGTATGTCCGCCGGCCCTCTGCTCAACGAATTTGTCCACCTAAGTCCCGACCCAAATTAAGCGATAGCGATCCGGAGTGTAGAAAGAAATCCTCCTAAGTGCTTTACTGGGAAGTAAGTCAGACAACCCTGTT
>MPNH01000004.1 GCA_002238925.1 Spirochaetaceae bacterium bin103
CCCGCGGTCAGCGGCTCGCCGCAGCCGTCGCACTCGGCGCGCACCCCCAGCCGGGCGCCGCCGCCCGCGCCGCCGCGGCCGCGACCGCGCATCGCCTTCACAGGACCCTAATCATCAGAGGATGCCCATCATCAGAGGATGCCCATCATCAGAGAACCACGCCGTAACGCAGCAGGAAGAACCGGTAGGAGAAGTCGCCGATGATGGCCGCCACCACCACCACGTACAGGATGCCGGTAGCGGCCTGCGTGGACTTGGCGCGCAGGGTGCGCTGCACCAGCACATTGGCCACCAGCGGGAACAGCACACCGAAGAACACCGCCACCACCACCAGGAAGCCGTCCAGGGTGGCCACGAACGCATGCAGCGGCAGCGGGTAGCCCTGGTACGGAACCGTTCCGGCGGCCAGCCCGACCGCGTCCCACACCAGGCGCAGCGCCAGCAGCGCCGTGTACACCGTAACCGCGCGCGCCAGGATGGCGATCGGCAGGCGCTCCACGTTCAGATACCAATGGCCGAGCACCATGCAGTACAGCGCCATGCCCAGCGTAAGTCCGCCCAGCAGGGTCAGTGCGGCGGCCCCGAACGGCGCGGCGGCGGCCGGGCTGCGCGCCACGGCCGCCGCCGCGGTTACGGCCGCGCCGAGCACCGACGGCAACGCCACCAGCAGCAGGTTGGGCCGCGGGCGTTCCCACTGGCTCCAGGTTACCGCCAGCAGTGCAACCAGCCACACTCCGGCCAGCACCGGCAGCACGGCGGGAGGCAGCGACCCGGCGCCGCGCGCCCCGGCCCGCGGCCCGGCGAACAACATGGCGAACAGGCCGAGGCTGAGAATGAAGCAGGCCACCCCCAGGTTGAACCGGTAGAAGCCGCGGTCGATGGCGGCGCCGGCATTGGCCAGGAAGCACAGCGGATAGGCCATCGCGAAGGCCAGAAACCCGCTCAGAGAGAGTTCGGTCAGCACGCTGCGGCGCTCACAGCGCCTTTACGGCGGCCTCGATCTGCCGCGTGGCGTCAAGGTAGGAGGTGCCGGGGGGAAACGTGAGCGGCGCCCCGAAGCGCACCGCCACCCGGGTGCGGAAACGGCGCCGGCGCGCCTCGCAGACCAGGTGCACCGGCACCACCGGCGTGTGCGACTCCACCGCAAGCATGCCGGTGCCGCTCTGGAACGGCAGCATCGGCCCGCCGATGCGCTGCTCGCCCTCCGGGAAGATCACCACGCTCCAGCCCTCGTCCATCAGCCGTCCCATGTGCTCGAGGCTGGCGCGAATGGCGTTCTCGCGCGACAGCGGGAACGCGTTGGCGATCAGCGCCGCGAAGATGCCGGTCAGCCGCTTGCCAAAGGTAACCTCCGCGGCCGCCGCGAACGAGAGATGGCGCCGCCACGCCCGCGGCGTGACCTTGGCCAGCACCATGCTGTCGCCGCGCACCGCATTGTGGTTGGCGGCGAACAGCAGCGGGCCGCCGGGGTTGGCGGGCAGGTGCTCGAGGCCGGTGGCGCGCGCGCGGTAGCGAACGCTGAACAGGGGGAACACCACGATCTTGTGCAGCACCTCGCGCAACAGCGAGAACCACATGCTCAGCGGCCAGGTGTAGAACGGCGGCAGCGCCGCCCTGGCCTGCACCTGGGAGTCCAGCAACTCCTGCAGCTCCGCGAAGGTGGTGTGCGAGCCCACCAGCGATTCGTCGATATACACGCCCATTTCCTGCTCGATGATCGACAGCATCTCCACCCGCTTCAGGGAGTCGAGGTTGAGGTCGCCGCCGACGGTGTGCTCCGGCAGCACCTGCTCCTGGGCCAGCCCGCTCACCTCGGAGACCAGCCGTACCAGCCGCTCCTTGGGGTCGGCGGGGGGCGCGGGCGGGGCGGCGCTCCCGCCGGCAGCCCCCCGCGCTCCCAGCCGCTCCTGGGGGTCGGCGGCGGCCGCGGCCGGTGCGTGCGCTCCGGCGGCCCCGGCAGCCCCGGCCGGGCGCGGCGGGCCGGTGCTCAGGGCGTCGATCAGCACCGCCTTCTTCACCTTGAGCGTGTGGGTACGCGGAAAGTCCGCCTCCGGCCATACGGTGAAGCCGCGGATCTGCTGATGCTCGGCCAGGTCGCGGTTGGCCCGAGCCACGATTTCCGCCGCCCGCGCCGGCTCCTCCAGCAGGAACACGGCGTGTACCTGGGTATCCTGGCCCTGCTGCAACCCGACCACCGTGGCGTCGGTCAGTGCCGGGTTGCGGTGCAGCACCGCCTCCACATCTTCCGGAAACACGTTCTGGCCGTTGGCGAGCACGATCATCTCCTTGACCCGCCCGCGGATGTGCAGGTGCCCGCCGTCGTCGATGAAGCCGATGTCCCCGGTCCGGTACCAGTTGCCGTCGAACGCGGCCGCGGTCTGCTCCGGCCCCTGCCAGTACCCCTGGGTGACGTTGGCACCGCGCACCTGTATTTCGCCAGCCTCGGAGATGCGCACGTCGACGCCGGGCACCGGGCGGCCCACCGAGTCGAAGCGCGCCTCGGTCAGCGAGTGGCAACTGATCACCGGCGACGCCTCGGTAGCGCCGTAGCCCTGCAGCACGCTTACCCCGAGCAGCCGCCACTTCTCGCCAAGCGACGGGTCGAGCGCGGCGCCGCCCGAAACCACGATGCGCAGGTGGCCGCCAAAGCGCGCGTGCACCTGGCGGAACAGGACGCGGCGCAGCGCCACCGGCAGCCGCCGCGCCAGCTTCATGAGCAGGTCCCATGCGTGCTGCTTGCCGCGGTTGGCCACTTCGCGCTCGATGCTCTTCATGAACAGGTCAAGCGCCTGCGGTACCAGCAGCATCATGTTGACGCGCCGCTCCTGCATCGTCTTGAGCAGGATCGCCGGCTGCCGGCTGGTTGCGAAGGTGATGTTCGCACCGCAGCCGAGGCCGGCGAACAGCGACCCCATCTGCTCGAACATGTGGCTCATCGGCAGCAGGCTCAGCATGCGGAACGAGACGTCGCCGGGAATTACCTGCTGCACCGAGTGCAGGTTGGCCATCAGGTTGCCGTGCGTGAGCAGCACCCCCTTGGCATCGCCGGTGGTGCCCGAGGTGAACATGATCTCGGCCAGGTCTTCGCCGGCGAGCGAGGCCGGCTCGGCCGCCGGCAGGTCGTAGATCAGACCCTCCAGGTCCTCGAACAGGATTGTCGGCAGCCCGAGCGCCGCGTCGCCGCCGGTGGCGCGCGAGGTGAACGCCAGCACGGGCGCCGTCTTGGCCACCACCTGGCGCACGAAGTCGGCGGTAGAGCGCAGGTCCAGCGGCACCAGAATGGCGCCGACACGCAGGCACCCGAAGAAAGCGAACGCCCAGTGCGGCGCGTTCGGACCCCACAGGATGACGCGGTCGCCCTTGCCGACGCCGCGCTCCCTCAGCAGCGCGGCCACCTGCGCGGCGGTGTCGCGCAACCCGCGGTAGCTCCATACCCGGTAGCGGAAGCCCGGCTTGAACAGGAGCGCCGGGCGGTCGCCGAACCGGCGCACGATATCGTCGAGGAAGTCGTTAACCGTCAGGTGCATGGTTCACCAGCGCCGCCACCGACGCCGCGGCGTGCCCGCCGGCGTGGGTAATGCTCAGATCGCAACTCACGATGTGCGAGCCATCATACTCGGGAACGAAACGGATGACAGGGCGTCCGGCGGCGTTGTGGGCAATTTCCTGTACCAGCCAGTCACCGGCTGGCAGTTGCAGCGCCTTGAAGGCGGCTACCACGCTCACCACCCGCCGGCGCCGCGTTCCGGCAGCGCGCGGCAAGAACCGGCCCGCACTCGGCGGGGATCGTTGCGGCCGCGCCTCAGGCGGGCGCCTGCGCGGCGCCGGCACGGTGCGCGCGGCGCAGACCTTCCCGGAATCCCACCATCTGGCGGCTGGTCTCGTCGTACAGCCGCATCGACAGGCAGCGCAGCGTATGGCGGATGCGCAGCACCGGCACCGTGTGCATCGCCGGCACCTCGCGGTGAGCGCGTTCCAGGTAGTAGTTGGGAATGCGCGGGTCCAGGTGATGGATGTGGTGGAAGCCGATGTTGCCGGTGAACCATTGTAGCACGCGCGGCAGCGCCAGGTAGGAGGACCCTTGCAGCGCGGCGCTCGCGAAGTCCCAGCTCTCATGACGGCGCCAGTACACGCCCTCGAACTGATGCTGGACGTAGAACAGCCAGGTTCCCACCGCCGAGGCAAGCACGAACACCGGCGTGAACACCACCAGGAAATTGACGAAACCGAACGGCAGCGACATCGCCACCACGAACAGGGCGGTGCCGACGTTGGTCCAGATGATGGCGCGCAGCGAGCGGGCGCTGACCCGCTTGCGCGGAAAGCGGTGGTTCAACAGGAACCCGATAGGGGCAACCAGGAAGAACAGCACGAACGGGTTGCGAAACACCCGGTAGGCGACCCGCAGCTTGCGCGGGGCGGCCACGAACTCCCGCACGGTCATGGTCCACACGTCGCCGAGGTCGCGGCGGTCCAGATCGCCGGCGGTGGCGTGGTGCCGGGCATGTTCGTGCGACCAGTGCTGGAACGGGGTAAAGGTCAGAAACCCGGCAAGGTAGCCGATCACGCGATTCCAGCGGCTGCGCCGGAACAACGACCCGTGTCCAGCGTCGTGAAAGAGAATGAACACGCGGATCAGGAACCCGGCGGTGGGCAGGGCGAGGAGCAGGCTGAGCAGGTAGGAAACCTGCGCCAGCGCTCCCATCAGGATCAGCCCGCCGATATAGGGTACGAATGAGGTAACGATTTGACCCATGCTGCGGCCGGCCGACGGCGTACGGAACTGCTTGAGTTCCCGCTGCAACGCGCGGGAATCGGCCGGCGCGCTCTGCGCTCTTTCACTCACGGACATGCTCTCCTTCCCCGACCTGGGGGCTTGTTCGTTGTCACATTGCGCCGAGGTCGGTAAGGTCCGTCAGCGAATAGGTACCCCGAAAGCATCGCGCGCCGACGCCTCCAGGTCAAGCGTCTGTGCAATTTCCGGTTATTGCCGGGATTGCCGGGCAGGATTTGACCGTGGCCAGCCCCCGGCCATAGATTGTCCGCCGCCATGAGCGAGCCGTTGATCGAGGTTGCCGGACTTACCAAGCGGTTCCGCGTTTCCGCCGGCGGCTCCGGCACCACGGGCGGCAGCCGCACGCTGCGGGCGCTGGTGGCGCGGCGCAAGGTCGTCACCGCGCTGGACGAAGTCTCATTCCGCATCGGCGCCGGCGAGCTGGTCGGGTATATCGGCCCCAACGGCGCCGGCAAGAGCACCACGGTCAAGATCCTGTCCGGCATCCTGGTGCCCGATGCCGGCCGTTGCGTGGTGGCCGGGCGCGTGCCGTGGCGTGAGCGCGTGGCGCACGTGGCGACCATCGGCGTGGTGTTCGGACAGCGCAGCCAGCTCTGGTGGGACCTGCCGGTAATCGAGTCGTTCGACCTGCTGCGCGACATCTACCGGCTGCAGCCCGCCGCCTACCGCGAAACCCGCGACGAACTGATCGAGCTGCTGGCCATTGCCCCGCTGCTGGCGGTGCCGGTGCGGCAGCTCAGCCTCGGCCAGCGCATGCGCTGCGAACTGGCCGCCGCTCTGCTGCACCGTCCGCGGCTGCTGTTCCTGGACGAGCCCACCATCGGCCTGGACGCGGTGGCCAAGCTGGCGGTGCGCGACATCATCCGCCGCCTGCAGGGGCGCGGCGTCACCACCATCCTCACCACCCACGACCTGGACGACGTGGAGGCGCTGTGTCCGCGCGTACTGGTAATCGGTGCCGGATCGATCCTGTTCGACGGCTCGGTGGCCGACCTGCGTGCCGGCGTCGACCGCGAGCGGATTCTGACCGTCGACCTGGAGCACGAGGTGGGCAGCTTCGCCACCTCGTCGGCGACGGTGGTGTCCGCGGCCGGACGGCGGGTGGTGCTGCGCTACGACCCGACGCGCATTCCGACACCGCGCATCATCGAGGAGGTGGCGCGCGACAACGACGTGCGCGACCTGTACATCGAGCCGCAGCCGATCGACGAGCTGGTAGCGCGGCTGTACCGCAACCTGGAACTGGAGGAAGCATGACGCTCGCCCTGCGCCTGGCGCCCTACCGAGGCGTGCTGCGGGCGCGCTGGCGGGAGACGCTGCAGTATCGGCTGGCGGCGCTGGCCGGGTTCGGTACCCAGTGCTATTGGGGCCTGCTGCGGCTGATGATCCTGGCCGCGTTCTACCAGTCGGGCCCCGCGGACGCCACCGACTTCAGCTTTGCCCACGCGGTGCCCTACGTGTGGCTGGGGCAGGCGCTGCTGTCGCTGTTCCCGTTCCGGCTCGACGCCGACCTCGCCGACAGCGTGCGCACCGGCTCGGTGGCGAGCGAACTGTTGCGCCCGATCGATCTCTATTCCTATTGGTTCTGGCGCATGGCGGCGTGGCGGCTGGCGCAGGCCGCGCCGCGCTGCCTGCTGATGGTGGTGGTGGCGGCGGTAATCCTGCCGCTGGTGGGACTGGACGAGTGGGCGCTGACCGGACCGGCGGGTGGCGCCGCCGCCGGCATGTACCTGCTGGCGACCGCGCTGGCGCTGCTGTTGGGAGTGGCGGTGACCGCGGTGCTGATCAGCCTGATGTTCTGGACCGTCTCGTCGGAGGGCGCCCGCTACATCCTGCCGGCGATCGTCTGGTTCGGCGGTGGCCTGGTAATCCCGCTGCCGCTGCTGCCGGACGGCCTGGCCGCCGTGCTCGGCTACCTGCCGTTCGCCGGCCTGATGGATATCCCGTTCCGCATCTACGTCGGCCACCTGGCCGGCGCCGAGGCACTTGCCCGCCTCGCCCTGCAGGTGGGCTGGCTGGTGTTGCTGGTGCTGCTGGGCAGGCTGCTGCTGGCGCGCGGCCTGCGCCGGGTGGTAATTCTTGGCGGCTAGTCGCGGCACGTTGCGCACGGTGCCGATGGCGAGCGGCGCGGTGTGGCTGTACCTGCGCTTCGCGGCTACCCACTTCCGTGCGCAGATGCAGTATCCGGGCGCGCTCGCACTGCAGATCATCGGCAGCGCGTTGTTCACTGCCAT
This sequence comes from Spirochaetaceae bacterium bin103, assembly GCA_002238925.1. GTDB lineage: Bacteria > Spirochaetota > Spirochaetia > SZUA-6 > Bin103 > Bin103. The sequence goes on from MPNH01000004.1 coordinate 7,030, forward strand.
CGAATTCGCGGGCGTTTGGGCGCTGCTCAACCGGTTCGGCAACGTGCGCGGCTGGGAGCTGGCCGAGGTCGCGGTGCTATACGGGCTGGTGATGGTCGGTTTCAGTGCCGCCGAGGCGACCGGGCGCGGCTTCGACACGTTCCATCGGCAGGTGCGCGGGGGCGGCTTCGACCGCGTGCTGCTGCGCCCGCGGCACACGGTGCTGCAGGTGGCAGGCGCCGACTTCGCCTTTCACCGCGCCGGCCGCTGGCTGCACGGCGCGGCCATCCTGGTCTGGGGACTGTGCAACGCCGGCATCGCCTGGAACCCGGCACGGGTAATCCTGCTGGCAGAGACCATTGCCGGGGTCACCGTGCTGTTCCTGGGCGTGTTCGTGGCCGTCGCCGCGGTCACCTTCTGGACCGTGCAATCCCTGGAGCTGTTCGCCATCGTCAGCAACGGCTCGGTGGATGCCGGCAGCTACCCGGCCACCGTCTACCGCCGCTTCATGCGCCACTTCCTGTTCTACCTCGTGCCGATCGGCACCGTGACCTACTTCCCGGTGGCCGCCCTGCTCGGCCGCCCCGACCCCCTCGGCACACCGCCGTGGTTCGGCTGGATCGCCCCCGCCGCCGCTCCCCTGTTCCTGGCCGCCGCCCTGCTCCTCTGGCGTCTCGGCACCCGTCATTACAGCTCCACCGGGAGCTGACAGGCGGCCTCTCGCGGCGCGAAAAAAGCACCTGGACATAGCGTCCATAAAAGCGCGGCGGGGCCGGTACACTCTAGACAGACGGGCTAGTGACGGGCAGGGTCGACAGCCTGCCCGCCAGGTCGACTGAAGCGGAGGTGGTACTCATGGATACCCCGGAAGACGTCACCATGGATCAACTTAGGGAGCGCCTGAGAGAGAGTCAGGTCGCTATCATCGAAGCCCTGCGGCAGGCGAACGTATCGTGGACGATCATCGAACGTGCCACCGGCATTGACGAGATCTCCTTCAACCTGCTGAAACAGAGCCTCGCCCCGCCGGACAACGGAGAAATGGCCTGCTGCTGAAGCGGCTCTGCTCCGTACCGGCGGGCGCACTGCGCCGCGTTTAGCGGCGGCGCGGTGCGCGGCGGTCCGGCCCCGTGCTACCTTCGGCGCTGCAATGCCAACGCGTGCCGCTCCGCCGCTCCTGTTCGTGCACGGCTTTCTGGGCGAGGCCGCGGACTGGCACCGGTTGCGCGGTCTGCTTCCCCCCGAGGTTGCAAGCGACTGCTTCGAGCTGCCCGGCCACGGCACGGCGCCGCCGCTTACGGACACTCCGGCAGACTGGTTTCCGGACGCGGCCCGGCGGCTGTCGCTGGCGTGCCGGAAGCAGCCGGCGCTGCCGGTGGTGGTCGGCTACTCCATGGGCGGGCGGCTGGCGCTGTACACGGCGGTGCGCCACCCCGGCGCGGCAAGCGGACTGGTGGTGCTGGGCGCCGACCCCGGCATCGGCGATGCGGCGTTACGCGCCGAGCGCGGCGCCCGCGACGAGGCGCTGGCGCGCTCCCTGGCCGCGGCCCGCGACGAGCCGGCATTCGCGGCGTGGCTGCGGCGCTGGTACGCGGCGCCGCTGTTCGGCGCTCTGAACCGCCATCCGGCATTCGCAGCGCTGCTGAAACGGCGGCTGCGGCAACGCCCGGGGTCGCTCGCCGCCGCGCTGCGAGGGCTGTCCGTGTCGCGGCAGCCGGCGCTCTGGCACGCATTGCAGGCGCTGACCATCCCCGCCCTGTTCATCGCCGGCGCCGAAGATGCCAAGTACCGAGCCGTCGCGGGTCGCATCGCGGAGCTCGGCTCGCCCTGGCAGGCCGCCGTCTGCCCAGACGCCGCCCATGCCGCGCACATCGAGCAGCCGGAGGCGGTGGCCGCTCTGATCCGTTCGTTTGCGGAGTCCGTCTCGGCGGGCCGGGGCCGGACGGCGGGTTAGCAGCCACCCCGCCCCGCCCATTGCCACCGTGGCCGCGGCGTCCGTCGCGGCGGGGGGGGACCGGACCCGGGATTAGCCGCTACCCAGCCGCGCCGATTGCCAGGGTGGCGGCGGCGGCGGCACATTGCTGACCATGAACGACGTCAACTGGACCGCGTGCGGCGACTACCGGGACATCCTGTACGCCAAGACCGACGGGATCGCCAAGATCACCATCAACCGTCCCCACCGCCGCAACGCCTTCACCCCGCTCACCGTCGAGGAGATGATGCATGCCCTCGACGACGCCCGCCGCGACCACGAGGTGGGCGTAATCATCCTCACCGGCCAGGGCGACCTGGCCTTCTGCTCCGGCGGCGACCAGAAGATCCGCGGCGACGCCGGCTACCGCGACACCGGCGGCGACGACCGCCTGAACGTGCTGGAGTTCCAGCGCCAGATCCGCACCTGCCCGAAGCCGATCGTGGCGATGGTGGCCGGTTACGCGATCGGCGGCGGCCACGTCCTGCACGTGATGTGCGACCTGACCATCGCCGCCGACAACGCCATCTTCGGCCAGACCGGCCCCAAGGTGGGCTCGTTCGACGGCGGCTACGGCTCCGCCTACCTGGCGCGCATCGTGGGCCAGAAGAAGGCGCGCGAGATCTGGTTCCTGTGCCGCCAGTACGACGCGCAGCAGGCGCTGCAGATGGGCTTGGTCAACGCCGTGGTGCCGCTCGCCGACCTGGAGCGCGAGACCGTGCAGTGGTGCCGCGAGATGCTGGTCCACTCCCCCACCGCCCTGCGCTGCCTGAAGGCGGCCATGAACGCCGACTGCGACGGCCAGGCCGGTTTGCAGGAACTCGCCGGATCGGCCACCATGCTGTTCTACCAGACGGCGGAAGCGCAGGAGGGCCGCGACTCGTTCGTCGAAAAGCGGCAGCCCGACTTCGCCAAGTTCCCCCGCCACTTCTGAGGGTATCCCACTCGGCATGCTGACCACCGATCAACTGCTCGCCCTGCTGGCAGATCACGAGTCCGATGCGGTGGAGTTCACGACCTCCACCAAGAACACGGACAAGTTCTGCGAAGCGATCTGCGCCTTTGCCAACGACTTCCCCAACCGGCGCCAGCCGGGGTACCTGTTCGTGGGAGTTAACGATGATCGATCCGCCAGCGGGCTGAACGTCACCGACCAACTACTGCGCCGGCTGAGCGATCTGAGATCGAACGTTAACCTTGAACCGCTCCCGGCCATGAGTGTGCACAAGCACACGTTACCGGAAGGAGAGATCGCCGTGGTCGAGGTGTTGCCGTCCGATCTGCCGCCAGTCCGATACAAGGGCCGGGTATGGATTCGGGTCGGCCCCTCCCGGCGTGGCGCCAACCAGCAAGAGGAACGCAATCTGGTCGAGAAGCGGACCGCCCTGCAACGCACGTTCGATGTACGCCCCTGTTATGGCTGTACCCTGGACGATCTGGTCCTGGACCTGTTCTCGGTCACCTATCTCCCTGCGGCTGTGGATCGCGAGGTACTTGCAGAGAACCAGCGCAGCATTCGCGAGCAGATGGCATCATTGCGCCTTTACGATCTGGCTGGCGATTGCCCGACGAACGCCGCCGTTTTGCTGTTCGCAAAGGACCCCAGGCGCTGGATCGCCGGGTCCTACGTCCAATTCGTCCGCTGGGCGGGGACGACACTTGTCGCTGACCCGGTCAGCGACAAGGCGTTCTCCGGTGATTTGGTCACGGTGCTGCGCGAGTTGGAGACGTTCATCAAGCACTCGATAGAATCCTATCCGGTGGAGGATTCGGCGCTCCGTGAGCGCTCCGAGATTGACTATCCACGGATTGCTGTCCGGGAGATCCTCCTGAACGCGATTATGCACCGCTCCTACGAGTCGAACGCGCCGGTCCAGTTTTATTGGTACGAGGACCGCATCGATATCCAGAATCCGGGCGGTCTGTACGGGATGGCAGCGCCGGAGAACTTCCCGCGACAGACCGACTACCGCAACCCGGTAGTCGCCGAGGCAATGGCTACGCTGGGATACGTCAACCACTTCGGCCGCGGCGTCATCCGCGCGCAGGAAGCGCTGCGCCGGAATGGCAACCCGGAGGCGAGATTCGCGTTTGAATCCTCGCACGTACTCGCAACGATTGAGAGCAAACCGTGACCGCCATCGCGTTCTTCAACAACAAGGGCGGCGTAGGCAAGACCACCCTCGGATACCATCTCTCTTGGATGTACGCCGACCTCGGCCTGTCGGTTGTTGTCGTCGATCTCGACCCGCAAGCGAACCTCACGGCCATGTTCCTGAGTGAGGACCGGATGGAGGATCTGTGGCCCGACGGTGACCACCCGCATAGCATCCTCGGTTCAGTTTCGCCGATCCTGCGCGGTCTTGGCGACATTGCGGAACCACATGTAGAAGAAGTCGACGACAACCTGGGCCTGATCGTCGGCGATCTGGGCTTGTCCCGCTTCGAAGCGCGGCTCTCCGCTGCTTGGCCGAGCTGCCTGGACGGCGATGAGGCGGCATTTCGGACCGAGTCCGCGTTCTATCGCACGATTCTCAGGGCCGCCGAGATGCGCGAGGCGGACGTGGTGCTGATCGACGTGGGTTCCAACCTGGGTGCAATAAACAGAGCGGCGATCATCGCAGCCAATTTCGTGGTCTTTCCGCTGGCTCCCGACCTATTCTCCCTGCAGGGACTACGTAACCTCGGCCCCACGTTTCGTGAGTGGCGCATGGAGTGGAGAGACCGGGTAGATCGATGGCCGGACGGATCGAGCCTGTCGCTGCCTTCAGCCGCCATCACGCCCGCCGGATACATCGTGATACAGCATGCCGTACGAGCGGGGAGACCCGTCCAAGCCTACCGGAAGTGGCTGCGCAGAATTCCCGACGTCTACCGCGTGGAAGCACTGGGCGAAACGAATGGCGGCACCGTGGCGGCGGACGAAGACCTGCACTGTCTGGCGACGCTAAAACACTACCGAAGCCTGATGCCGATGGCTCAGGAAGCGCGCAAGCCGATATTTCACCTCAGGGCCGCAGATGGAGCGCTCGGCGGACACATCCACGCGGTGCAGGACTGCCACGATGACTTCATGCGCCTCGCGATCGCGATCGCCGACAAGTGCGGCATCCCGCTATAGCCCAGTACGCTCCTGCTCTACTGATCTTCAACCTGTTCTCTGATCGTTCCGATGCCGATCTCATGCCCCGCCACGGTGATTTCTCCGAGATCCGCTCCTTCTGGCGCCTGCCCGTAGTGAATCTCGTTCGCCAATATCTCGGATCGGATCTGATCCGCACGATTGTCGAAAGCGTTTCGTAAATCATCCAAAGCCTCCGGATCATCGACATTGAAAAGGTTCAAGAATAACTCGATCTTGTCGACAATCGAATAGCCTGCTTCGCGACGGTGGTTGTTGATCATGTGCACGGCCTCGCGCACCATGCCCTCGGCGCGCAGCTCGGGAGTCAGTTCCTTGAGCACGCCAACCTGGCAGCCCTGCTCGGCGGCGATGGCGTATGCCTCGCGCGGGGCGGTCTCCACCACCAGGTCGTCAGGCTGCAACTCGAATTCGCCGACCTGGACCGTGTCTCTGGTTTCCGCCTGTGCCGCCACGGCGCCCGCGTCGGCGGCGGCGATGGCTGCTGCCACCTCTTTCATGCGGCGCCCGAAGCGCGGTCCCAGGGCCCTGAAGTTGGGCTTGACCGTGGCCGCCGTGAGGCCGCCCACCTCCGCCGCGAGCCGCACCTCCTTCACGTTCAGTTCGTCGAGGAGCTGCGCGTGGATCAACGGCAGGCGCGCCTGCTCCCGCTCGCTGTCCAGATCGACCACCAGTTCGGCGAGCGGCTGGCGTACGCGCAGGTTGGCGCCCGCCCGTGCGGAGCGGCCGAGGCGTGACAGCCGCATGGCCAGACTGGTGGCCGCCGACAGTTCCTCGTCGATCAACGCTTCGTCGGCCTGCGGCCAGTCGCACAGGTGCACGCTCGGCGGAGCGCCACGCACCGGTACCACCACCAGGTTGCGGTAGATCGCCTCGGAGATGAACGGGTTGAAGGGAGCGAGCAGCTTGGCCAGCGTGGTCAGGCACTCGTACAAGGTCTGGTAGGCGGCGCACTTGTCCGCGCCGTACCGGGCCAGGAACGCGTCGACCACCGAAGCCTGATCGGGAGTCGCGTGGCCTTCCTGCTGGCCGCGCCAGAAGCGGCGGCGGCTGCGGCGCACGTACCAGTTGGACAGGGCGTCCACGAAGCGCTCCAGCACGGTGGCGGCGGTCTCGGGACGCCACGTTTCCAGCGCCGTGGTAACGGCCCGGATCGTCTGGTGCAACTCGGACCGGATCCAGCGGTCCAGCTCGGTAAACTCCGCGGCCTCGGCGTAGCCGCCCTCGGCGCTGACCGGCTGCCAGCCGTCGATGTTGGCGTAGTTGACGAAGAAGGAGTACATGTTCCAGATCGGGATATGGAACTGGCGGCGCACTTCGTCGCCGGGGCCGTAGCCGAAGTTGAGATTGTTGGCCGGGGTGTGGCGTACGTACATCCAGCGCATCACGTCGACGCCCATCTTGTCGGCGGCGTCCTCGAACCAGATGGCGTTGCCCTTGCTCTTGTGCATCTCGGCGCCCTGCTCATCGCGCAGCAGGGCATAGGTGAAGCACGCCTTGAACGGCTCGGTCTGCTCCAGCGTGGCGCTCATCGCCAGCAGCGAGTAGAACCAGTTGCGGAACTGGCCGGGAAACGACTCCGAGATCCAATCGGCGGGAAACCAGTCGCGCCAGTGGTCGCGGTCGCCCCGATAGCCGATGGTCGAGAACGGCACGATACCGGCGTCCAGCCACGGGTTGCCGACGTCGCGGATGCGGGAGAGCTTCGCACCGCACGAAGAACAGGCGACCTTGACGCCGTCGATCCACGGCCGGTGCGGCGAGTGGCCGGCGAACTCCGGCCAGCCTTCCACGGCACGCTCTTCCAGCTCGTGCTCGCTGCCGATCACCTCGAAGCCGCCGCACTCGTCGCACGCCCAGATCGGCAGCGCCAGGCCCCAATAGCGCTTCTTGGAGATCATCCAGTCGTGCATGTTGCGCAGCCAGTCCAGCTCGCGCTCCAGCCCGAATGGCGGGATCCACTGTACGTTGCGGGTAATCTCCATCATGGTGTGGCGCAGTTCGTCCATGGAGATGAACCACTCGTCCACCACCCGGAACACCAGCTCGCTGTTGCAGCGCCAGCAGAACGGATAGCGGTGCTGGTGTTCCTCGGTCTTGAATAGGCAGCCTTTCCCGGTAAGATCGGCAAAGATGCGGTCGCGCACGTCGAACACGCTCTGTCCGGTAAGCCAGCCGAAGCCGTCGAGATAGAACCCGTTCTCGTCGAGCGGGGCGACCACGGGCAGGCCATGCTCCTTGCCGAGGGCGAAGTCCTCGGGGCCGGCGCCGGGGGCGATGTGGACGATCGCGGTACCCTCGTCCTCGCCCACGTCCGTCCAGGGAATAACGCGGTGCTCGACGCCGCGCTGCGCCTCCAGTTCGTCGAAGGGTCCGCGGTAGGTTCGCCCCACCAGCGCGCTGCCGGGCAGCTCCTCCAGCACCTCGATTTTCGCTGAGTCGCCGGCCCCCCTGCCGCCGGCCAGGACGGCCAGCCGCTCCTTGCCCAGGTAGAGCACCTCGCCGCCGACGCGGGCGCGCACGTAGCGGTGCTCGGGGTGTACGGCGGCGGCCACGTTGGCGGTCAGCGTCCACGGCGTGGTGGTCCAGACCAGCAGCGACTCGCCGTCGGCGTCGGTGAGCGGAAGGCGCACGTACACCGCGGTGTGGGTTACGTCCTGGTAGCCCTCGGTAACGATCTCGTGCTGCGACAGGCCGGTGCCGCAGCGCGCGCACCACGGCATCGAGTCGGTGCCGCGGTACAGCCAGCCGTTCTCGTGGCAGCGCTTCAGGAAGTGCCAGATGGTGTAATTGTTCTCATCCGACATGGTGTGGTAGGAGTCGTCCCAATCCATCCAGTAGCCGAGCCGCTGCGACTGGCGGGTCTGGATGGCCGCGTACTTGCGCACCCGCTCCTTGCAGTCCTCCACGAAGCGCCCGATGCCGTACGCCTCGATGTCGCGCTTGGAGGTAAACCCCTTCTCCTTCTCCACCTCCACCTCGACCCACAAGCCCTGGCCGTCGAAGCCGTTCTGGTAGCGCTGCCGGTAGCCCTGCATGGTGCGCCAGCGCAGGAACAGGTCCTTGTAGGTGCGCCCCCAGGCGTGGTGCACGCCCATCGGGTTGTTGGCGGTAATCGGCCCGTCGATGAACGAGTGGCGGCGCTCGGCCGCTTCGTTGCGCCGCAGGTACTGGCCGACGATGCCGGCGTCGTCCCACCAGCGAAGCAATTCGTGTTCCAGAGCGATGAAGTCGACGCGCGGGGTTACGGGAGAGAACACCCCCTCCGCAGGGGTATCGGTGGCCATGGTGGAGCGAACCTATCGCCGCCCCCGCCGCCCGGTCAAGGCGACCGGACACCGGCCGCTACCGGGTGCCGCGCCCGGTCAGGCGGCGTCGTAGGGGGTGAGCGGGCGCAGCCAGATGTTGCGGAAGCGGGTCGGGTTGCGGTGGTCCTGCAGGCGCAGCGGCCCGGCCGGCGGATGCGGCGTGTCGTAGTCGGCCAGGATGCGGTTGCCGGTCGGCCCGAGCGACGCCTGCCGGTGGTGGATCAACACACCGTTGAGGATCACCGTCAGGCTGGTGGGGCTGACCAGGCGGCCGCCGTCGAAGCGCGCCGACTCGAACACGATGTCGTAGCTCTGCCACTCGCCGGGTGGGCGGCAGGCGTTGACCAGCGGCGGGTACTGGCCGTAGATGGCGCCGGAGTGGCCGTCCGCGTAGGTGCGGTTGTCATAGCCGTCGAGCACCTGGATCTCGTACAAGCCGATCAGGAACACGCCGCTGTTGCCGCGCCCCTGGCTGCTGCCCTCCACCCTGGCCGGACAGGCGAACTCCAGGTGCAGCTGGCAGTCGCCGAAGTGCGCGCGGGTCTGGATGTCGCCGCTGCCCGCCACCGCCTCCATGAACCCGTCGCGCACCTGCCAGCCGGCGGCGCCGCCGTCCTTGCCCTGCCACTGCTCCAGGCCGCTGCCGTCGAACAGCACCACGGCGTCGGCGGGCGGCGCGCCGGGGGTGGCGCCGGGAGTCACGACCCGAGGTTGCGGGCGGTTCGCGTCGTGTACCCGCCACTTGCCGCCGGGAAGAAACGGGGTGTCGTCGTAGCCGAGCACCGGCTGTTTTCGTTCTGCCATCGTGTTGTCTCCTGCTACCGGAAGCTGCTCATGTCGACCATCGCGCGGGTCTGCGGATTGAGGAGCGGCGCGCCGGCGAACAGGCGCGCCACCTCGTCGAGCACCCAGCGCAACTGGTAGCGGCCCGAGCCTTCGATCGACCCGGCCACGTGCGGCGACAGGGTCAGGTGCGGGCAGCCGAACAGCGCCGAATCGGGCGGCGGCGGCTCCGGGTCGGTGACGTCGATGAACGCCCAGATGCGGCGCCGGTGCAGCTCGGCGACCAGCGCATCCTGGTCGACCAGCGGGCCGCGCGAGGTGTTGATGAAGATTGCCCCGTCGCGCAGCAGCGCCAGCCGTTCGGCGTTCACCATGTGGCGGGTCTGGTCGTTGTTGGGAGCGTGCACGCTGACCACGTCCGACTCGGCGAACAGCTCCTCGAGTTCACGTTTCTCGGCGCCGAGCGCGGCCGCCTGGTCCGCGCTGACGAACGGATCGGCGAGCAGCAGGCGCACCTGGTAGTGGGCGAGCAGCGCCAGCACGCGGCGTCCCACCTCGCCGGCGCCGATGATGCCGACCGAGATGCCGCGTACGTCGGACGACGGGCGGTGCAACTGTACGTCGCGCCACCTGCCCTGCGCGGTCTGCGGGGCCAGCTCCATGAGCGAACGACGCCCGACCACGACCAGCGCGGCGGTGTACTGCGCCACCTCCTCGGCAATGGCGCCGGCGGCGCTGACCACGGCGATGTCGCGCTCCCACACCGCCGGCGTCAGGTACGGGCGCAGGGTACCGGCGGCGTGCGCGACGATGCGCAGGCCGGGAGCGGCGGCGAGCAGCTCGGCGCTGATCGGCGGTGAGCCCCAGCAGGTGATGCAGCCGTCGGCGCCGGCCATCAGTTCCTTCGCCATGGCGGTGTCGACCGCATTGCGCGCCTCGGATGCGCGGGCGGCGGCCGGCGGGTGGCGGAACTGCAAGCGGTCCTCGTAGCGGGCGAACTCGTCCGGAAGCATGACCCGCGAATTGGTGTTGAGCACGGCAATGAGCGGCCGTTCTGAAGCCATCGCCGGCAACCTACCCGTCGTCCGCTCAGCGTGACAAGGACTGACGACGTGCGCACGCAAGCCGACGAAGCGCGCAGCCAACGGAAGCCCGAGCGCGTCGTCGGCGCCGTCAGAAGATCCAGTCGAAGTGCGGCACCGGCAGCGCGAGGGCGTTGTCGATGGCGGCGAGAAGGTCGGGCGGGCCACTGAGGTCGTCGGTCACCGCCAGCGACACGGCCGGCCTGACGCCGAGCCAGAGGCGGGTAAAGGCACCGACACCGGCGCTGAGCACGGGCAGGTCGGGGGCGCTGCCCGGCTCCGCGCTGGAGGCAGCGCCGAGGCGCACCACGTACTCTCCTCCCACGCCCTGCCAGCCATCCTCAGGCAGGTAGCGCGCCACCGGGTCATGCAGGTTCAGGTTGAACGCCGGTTCGCCGCGCGCCCGCACCGCGGCGATGCACGCCGGCAGGTTGAGGATGCGCGCCTGCGAGTCGGCGTTGCTCCACATGCGGTGCTCGTGCTCGGCGCGGCTGCTGCGCGAGCGGTTGCGGAACGGCCACTCCAGGAGATCCTGGACCTGGATCTGCGCCGGCTCCTTCATGTGCAGGTGGTGTACCTGGTCGGAAAGATCGTGCAGCAGAGCCAACAGCTCCACGAGCTGATCGGTGCTCTCGTAGGCGAGCCACCAGACGTTATACGGGCCGCTCTCGCCCTTTGCCTCCGCCCAGAAATGGTGGCTGATGCGGCCGCCGTCGCGGTAACCGAGTCCGAACCCGTTGTCCGCTTCCTGCATGGCCGTCCGGGTGAACGTGTCGTCGTGGAAGTTCACGCCGCCGTGCGGGCGCAGGCGGGCCAGGCGCCCGGCATGCACCGCCGCCGCGTCCTCCGCACTGATGCGCACCGGTGGGCGCGCCCGCACCGGCACGCGCAGCGTCGCCGGATCGAAGGTCACCCAGTGGTCGTAGGCCATGGTCCCGAAACCGAGCTGGTTGTAGTAGCCCTGGTCGAACATGCCCAGACCGGCCACCGCCGCGCCGCGCAAGGCGGCGTCGGCAAGCGCGGTGGCCGTGGTGCGGCCGGCCAGGCCCTGGCGCCGTGCAACCCGGCTGGTGGTGACCGAGGCCACGCCGGCAAACGGCAACTCGCCGTCCTGGAAGCGCATCGTGGCGCGGTACATCAGCACGCCGCACTCGGCGGCGCCGTCCTGCTCGGCCACGAAGCCGCGGCTGGCGCTGACGAAGCTGTCGAAGAACGGCTCCTTCTCCTTCTCCTTGCCGACCCAGCCGACTTCGCGGAACACGCGCAACAGGCTGTCCCGGTCGCGCTGGTGGTCGTAACGGCGGATGATCATGGGTGCTGACTCCTGGTTGATTGATTGGCCGCAACGTGCGGCTTGCCGGCGGCGGCCAATGCGTCACCAGCCGCTCGAGATGAGGTGCCGTCCGAGGCGCCATCCGGCGAGGCGCCGTCCGGCGAGGATCCCGGCGGCTTGCCGGGCGGGCCGCCCCATGCCGGCGCCGGCGCGGCCAGCACCTGGCGGAACGTGCGCCTGAGCAGCAGGTACCCGAACACGAAGGGAACCAGGTTGGCGATCACGATGGTCCACCACACGCCGGTAATCGAGGCACCGGAAGCGACCGCACGGGTTACGAGCAGGGTGCCGCCGACCAGGATCGTCATGCGCGTCGCCGAAACCGCAAACCCGCGCCACGACTTGCCCAGCCCCTGAAACGAGCTCACCACGACGAACAGGGCAGCCACGATGCCGTAGGTGAGCGGGATCATCGCCAGGTAGGAGCGGGTATAGCCGATCACTACCGGGTCGTCGGTGAACACCCCCACGATGGGGACGCGGGCGAGCATCGCCGCCAGGCCCACAACCGTGCCGATGCCGAACGCGAACAACAGCGCGGTGTGATACGACGTGCGGGCGCGGTCGGGGCGGCCGCCGCCGATGTTCTGGCCGATCATCGCCATCGCCGCGACCCCGAACCCGATTGCCGGCAGGAACGAAAAGAACTCGATGCGAAAGCCGATCGACAGCCCGACTACGCCAGCTTCCAGAAACGCCACCGCAACCAGCGCGTTGAGGGCGGCCAGTCCGGCCGGATTGAGCAGGTTGGTCAGTGCCGCCGGGAACCCGATCGCCAGCACCTGGCGGACGGACTTGAGCCGGAACACCAGGTTGCGAAAGCGGAACTTCACCATCATGTTGCGCTGGTGGAGCAGGGTGATGCCGGCGACGACCAGCAGGACCTGGGAAATGATGGTAGCCAATGCGGCGCCGCGCACGCCGAGGGCGGGAATGCCCAGGCCGCCGAAGATCAGCAGCGGATCAAGCCCGGCGTTGATGGTGGTGGAGATCGCGAACAGCCAGGTCACGGTGCGGTTGTCGCCCTGCGAGTTGAACCCGAAAATCACCGCGAAGAAGATGAACATGAGCACCGATCCGCCGGCCACGATGGTGAAGTAGTCGATCGCCAGCGGCAGGATCTCGCCGGTCGCGCCAGTCAGGGACAGGAGCGGGCCGCGCAGGCTCAACGAGACGGTGGTGAACACGGCGGCGGCGATGAAGTTGAGCACGAACGACTGCCCCATTACCCGCTCCGCCTCGGGGATGTCGCCCCGCCCGATGCTCATCGCCATCACCACCCCGGACCCGACGGTGATGCCGATGGTGAGCGAGATCATCACGAACAGCGTGATCTGCGACACCGTGACCGCGGCCATGGCGTGGTCCGACACGCGGCTCACCCAGAATGCATCCACCAGTTGGTAGAGGGTCTGGAACAGGATGGACAGCATCACCGGCCACGCCAGCGACCAGCTCAGGGAGGGAATCGACCCGGTGGTGAGGTTGCGGCCGCGCATGACCGGCGTAACCTACCAAGGAACAGGTAGGCGGGCAATGAAACGCGCCGGCTCTTACCGCGCGGCGACGCCGGCGGATTCCAGCACGGAGCGGAGCGCGGGCCGGAACTGGATGCCGCCCGCGGCGCCGCGGGCGGCGGGCGACATCTTGCGCCACGTCTTGGTGAGGATGTCGGCAACCTTGGCGGGCGGATGCTTGTCGGCGAACGGCCCCAGGTAGTGCGCCAGGAACACCAGGCAGGCGCAGTCCTCCAGCGCCTGCACGTCGCTGTCCGGAGCGGCGCGGGCCAGCCCCTCCTTGCGCAGCAGCGCCGCCACGGCGGTAATCGTGTCGCCGTCGAAGCCGGTCTCCCGCATCAGTTCGCCGGTGCGCTCGGCGTGATGCGCGCCCAGGGCGGTACGCCAGCGCAGGTACCCCGTCCGCCCTGCCGGGAACCGGTCGCGCGGAATCGCCCACCGCTCCAGGTGCTGCGCCCGCGCCGCGATCCGCAACGCCGTCGACGCATCCGGCCGCAGCCGCTCCAGCCACGCGCTCATACGCCGCGCGTAGAGCAGTTCCTTGGGATGCTCCGCGCCGCCCTCATACTCGGTATGCGGGTCCTTGCGGTTCGCCTCGTCGATCCTGGCCAGTACGTCCTGCAGACGCGCCGCCGCCTTCATCGCGCACAGCCTACCAAGCATCGGCGCCGGCGTGCACAGTCGCGCCGGTTGCCAACGGGCACGGGCGCGCACTACTGTCGGGCCTACGTACCGGCAACAGCTTCCGGGACGCACTGGAATTGGAGTAACAGGCATGGCAGACAAGCCCGTGAAGACGGCCGTGGTAACCGGCGGCCACCCGTTCGACGTAGTGAACTTTCATCACTTGTTCGAGGAGTTGGAGGGTGTGCGCGCGTACGTTCAGCACATGGACGACTTCGCGACTACCTCCGAACAGGAACGCGATTCCTACGAGTGCGTGGTGTTCTACACCATGCTGCGGAGCGAACCGCGCGACGAGGGGCTGCCGGGATATGCCGGCAAGCCGCGGACGGCGCTGGAGCACCTCGGCGACACCAAGCAGGGCATCCTCCTGCTCCACCACGCGATCCTGGGCTCCGCCAACTGGCCGCCGTGGAATGAACTCGTCGGCATCCGCGACCGTTCGTTCGGCTATCACCACGACCAGTCGGTTCGCGTCGAGACGGCCGGCGGTGCGCACCCGATTACCCGCGGCATCGCGGCATGGGAGATGATCGACGAGACCTACACCATGGCCGACGCCGGGGCGGACAGCGAGATCCTGCTCACCACCCGCCACTCCAAGAGCATGGGCACGCTGGCCTGGACCCGCACCCACAAGAACGCGCGCGTGTTCTGCTTCCAGTCCGGCCACGACAACCAGACCTGGGTGAACGGTGAGTTTCGCGAGGTCCTCCGACGCGGCATCCACTGGTGCGCGCGCAGAATCTGATCCGATTCCGCGGTGGCCGCCCGCCGCACGGCATCCACGGCGCCGCGAGGAATCGGCTCGGCTCAGACGGGTGTCTCGGTGATGGTGACCTTGGCGTGCAACTCCTTGGTCGCCGCGCGGGTAACCGAGCCCGGTGTCGCGGTCAGGCAATTGGCGCTTCCGCACGCCACCGCCAGGCGTGCCGCGACCGCCAGATCGGCATCCTCGACCCGTAGCGGGGCAAACGCCGCGCCGGTTGCGCAAACGCCGGGCCACCCGAGCAGCGACGCCGCCACGCCAGCCGCAGCGGCGTCGCCGCTGCCGATCGGGTTGACTACCGGCACGGCGGGAGCGAACGCCCGCAACAGCCGCTTGCCGTCGCACGCTTCGATTCCCTCGCCGCCGGCGCTCACCATGACCCACTGCACGCCATGCCTCTCGCACAGGCCGCGGTAGGCGGCGGCGCGGGCCGCTTCGGTATCCACCGCCGTTCCGGCCAGTTCGGCCAGTTCGGCGCGGTTGATCTTGACGATCTCCGGCGCCGCCGCCAACGCCGCGCGACCGTGGCCGTGGTAGGCATCGAGCAGCGTCGGCACGCCGCGGCGGCGGGCGCGGCGCACCATTTCCGCGTACACCTCGCGGTCAGCGCCGCCGATCGCGCTGCCGGCAATCACCACGACGTTCGCCTGCTCCAGCAGCCGGTCGTACGCGGCGGAGAAACGCGCCTGCTCGGCTGCATCTGCGACGACCGCCGGCTCTACCAGCTCGGTAACCTGCTGCGTTTCGCCAACCGCGCCGGGTGGGGAAGTGCCGGTCTCCAGCAGGGTGACGCAGGTGCGCGTGTCGGCGGCGGTGTCGATTACCTCGGCGGCAATACCCTCTGCGGCCAGCGCCTGCCGCACGCGCACGCCGTTGGGGCCGCCGAGGTAGGCGAGCAGCATCGCCGGCACCTCCAGCGCGGCAAGCACGCGCGCCACGTTCACGCCCTTGCCTGCCGCCGTGCGGTGCACCTCCCGCACCCGGTTCACGGCGCCGCGGGTTACGGCATTGAAGCGGTAGGTGAGTTGCCAGGCGTTATTGTGGCCGCACACCAGGATCATCTTCTTGTCCTCCCTTGCGCCGCCGGCGCCTGCCTCCCTACCCTACCGCACACTGCTGCCATGAAACTGCTCGGCGCTCACGTATCCACCGCCGGCGGCGTGCACACCGCCCCGGAGCGGGCGCGCGCCCTCAGCGCCACTGCATTTGCGATCTTTACCCGCAACCAGCGGCGCTGGGCCGCCAAGCCGCTCACCGACGACGAGGCCGCCGCCTTCCGGGACCAGTGCGCCGCCTGCGGCTTCCCGCTGCACCACGTGCTTCCGCACGCCGGCTACCTGATCAACCTCGGCGCCCCCGACAAGGAAATCGTGCGCAAGTCGCAGGCCGGCTTCCGGGACGAATTCGAGCGCTGCCGGCGGCTCGGGCTACGCTACCTGAACTTCCACCCGGGCAGCCACCTCGGCAGGATGAGCGACGCGGCGTGCACCGAGCAGATCACCACGTTCCTGAATCGTGCGCTGGCCGAGATTCCGGACGTGATCGCCGTCTACGAGAGCACCGCCGGCCAGGGCAGCCACCTCGGCCACACCTTCGCCCAACTCGCGGCCCTGATCGACGGCGTCGACGACAAGGCGCGCATCGGCGTGTGCCTGGACACCTGCCACCTGCACGCCGCCGGCTACGACCTCACCAGCGCGGCGTCCTACGAGCGCACCATGCGCGAATTCGAGCGGGTGGTCGGCCTGCGCTACCTGGTCGGTGCGCACCTGAACGACTCCAAGACGCCGCTCGGCAGCCGCGTCGACCGCCACGAGAGCCTCGGCAAGGGCACCATGGGCTGGGAGCCGTTCCGGCTGCTGATGAACGACCCCCGCTTCGACGGCAAGCCGCTGATTACCGAGACCGTCGACCAGGAGCTTTGGGCCGACGAACTTGCCCAACTCAGAGCGCTCGCGGGGGCCTGACCACGTCGACGTCTACGAACCAGGGAGCCTGCCGCGATTCGGCAGGCTCCCTGCTACCGGTAGACTACTAGAAGCGAAAATCATCCGCGTCCAGGTCTTCGACGGCGGTGTCTTCGAGCCGGATCGTACCGGTGTAATGCTCGGTAAGGCCAATCACGACGTCGTCTCCGTCGGCCGTAATCGTGAGCGCGGCGAAACCGGTAATGCGGAACAGCGCGGCAAGGTCGATGAAATCCTCACCGGGGACGAAGTCCTTGATCGTGACGTTGGCGCTGCCGGGGAAGTTGAAGTCGAACGAGTCGATATTGGCTCCGCCCCAGAATGAGTGGTCGCCGGCGCCAGCCCAGAGCCGGTCCCGGCCTTCGCCGCCGTACAGTTCATTGCCATCTTCGTCGGAACTCTGCAGGTAGTCGTCGCCGGCGCCGCCGTACAGTTTTCCGGTGCCGTACAGGCGGTCGGCGCCATCGCCGCCGTACATTTCGTTGGCACCGAAGGGGTCATTCAGATGGTCGTCGTCGTCGCCGCCGTACAGGTAGTCCACGCCCTCGGCGCCGCCGAGGTAGTCATTGCCGGGGCCTCCTTCGAGCGTGTCGCTCGTCTCGCCGCCGTAGTCGATAAGCCGGTCGTCGCCCTCGCCGCCGACCATGTGGTCTGAACCCAGGTTACCCAGGAGTTCGTCATCACCGTCGCCGCCGACCAGGTAGTCATCGCCGGGACCTCCGGAGAGGAGATCGTCGTCGTCCCCGCCGATGAAGTGGTCATCGCCGTCGCCGCCGAATACGCGGTCGTTTCCACCGCGCACATCGACCTTGGCGTCGATGCCGTCCGGGATGAGGAGCACGTCGACATCGTCGGTACCGATGTGCCAGCCGTCCTCGTTCGGCTGGTAGTCGGAGGTGGGACCGAGGTTGGTCGGTTTCGGCCCCAGTTGGAACCCACCCGAGCTGTCCTTCACCTCCACCGACACCGCGGTGGAGCAGTTGTTCGTGGCGTCAGTTTCGTCCGTGACCGCGTCCACGCAGGCCCCGTAGTAGTAGGTGCCGGCCGCCTCCGGCGCGGTCGCGTCCGCCGACACACTCACGCTTCCCGAAGCGGCCAGCGCCACTACCGCGCCGTCGCCCACCTCGGTGTCGGATGACGCGATGGTCTCGTCCGCCGATTGGTAGAAACGCAGCGTCGTGGCCGCCGCGGCACCGGCGCCGTCGTTGCGCACCGCCGCTGTAAGGGTGAACGTGCCTCCTCCGGACGGTTCGGCGTCGCTCACCGAAACTGACGCAGCTACCAGGTCCGGACTGCTCTCAGAAGCGGTGCCACCGCCGCCGCCACCGCCGCCGCCGCCGCCGCCGCCGCCGCCCTGGCTTGGCGCTTCTTGCACCCGAATCTCTACCGACGCCGAGCAATTGTTCCGGGTGTCGGATTCATTCGTCACCGCGTCCACGCAGGCGCCGTAGTAGTAGGTGCCGGCAGTGGCCGGGGCCGTGAGTTGCAGCGATGCGCTGCGGCTGCCGAACGCGGCGAGCCCTGCTACCGACGCCGTGCCCACGCTCGCGTCGCCGGTGGTAATGGTCGCGTCCGCCGAGCGGTAGTAGCGCAGCGTCGTGGCCGCGGCGGCTTCGTCGCCCTCGTTGCGCGCCGTGGCCGAAAGCGTAAACGCCGCACCCGCGGTGGGAGTGCTGTCGCTCACCGACGCCGACACCTCCAGGTCGGGGTAGCCGGGCAGCGCCGGTGAACTCTCCGAGCCGGGTTGCTCTGCGGTCGTCTGTTCCGCTTCGCTCGGTTGTTCCCCGTCCGGCGCAGCTCCCCGGTCCGGTGCAACTGGCGCACCGCAGGCTGCGAGTCCAACGCAGATGATGGCAACGGTGCCGCAACGGGCAAACCTCATTCCCATTTCTGAACGTGTGTTCCAAATGATCCGGCAACTGGACCTCCAAAGCGCGTATGGACTCATCATGCCTATCCTCTTCTTATCTACCGCGACCCGATACCGACCGGAGTCCTTGCAACTCCGACCGGTCCGCGGCGGGTGTCGTCGCCAACGTACAACATGACCGAACCTTCGTTCAAGACCGATTGGGTCCGGCCAGGAAGCGCGAATGACTCGGCGTGGGTGTAGTCCACGTCGTAACCCAGGTCGGCCAGCGCCGCGAGGGTCACCCTGCTCAGCGGCTGCTCGCTGGAGCTGGCAGATAGTCTCGGCGTCATCAGTTCCGTGGCGAACACCGCCTCGCGCCAGTGGCTGTCCACGCTGCTTGAGCCGTACACCTGGACGTCGTTCTCGACCGGCACCTTGCCGCCAGCATGGGAGGCCCCGCCGACGTCGTCGAATGCGGTGACCGCTTGCTGTCCGGTGAAGTGGGTATCGGGCAGAGCCATCGGCATCGGCATCGCGCCGGAATTGCGGTGCCCAGCCGCATTCTCAAGCAGGTCGCCCCACCGCCCGATGGTGCCGAATCCCAGCGCGTGCGCCAGTTCGTGAACGACCAGCTTGCGGAGTACTGCGTCCCCGAAACTCAATCCGTCGGCGAACAGCGTCACCTCGCTGATCAGCGGCAGTCCAGCCTCACGCTGCCAGCACACGCCGGACACGGCCAGCCCCCGGTCGCGTTCCTCCGGCTTCAGGCGGAGGTAAACCCGCAGGTCGTCAATGTGCTCGCCGAACGGCGACGGATCCTGTTCCTCGCACTTCCAGGACGAAGACAGCACCGGCGTGTCCGGCAAGCCGCGGATGATGGCATCCTGCCAAACCTGCGCGGCCTCCCCGATGATCTTGCGCTGCTGCGCCGTCGGTTCCGCTCCGACAAATACCAGCTCGATGGTGAACGGTTCCGACTCGGTTCGTTCGATCAACCAGACGGCGAGGTCGTATCGGGCGGAGGATGCTCCCGACACCCGCACGTAGACATCCACCGGCCTGCCTGGTCCGGGATCGACAGTGAGCGCGGCGTGGAACGTGCCGCCTGGTGAAGAGTGCGACGCGGATTCGATGCTCACGTCGACGTCCCGGGACCGGGAAGCGGCGTATACCGTGCCGGGCGACCTCACCACGAGCGTGAAGGAGTCGACGTCGGCGGCGGTCTCGAGATGGCCGGAGACGCGCGTCACGGGCGCGGGCGAAATGGGGGTTGCGGTTGTTCGCGTGTCGCCGTGGTCGTCGTCCGTCTGCACCACCTGGCAGCCGGCCATGGCCAGCGCCAGGACAACAAGGAAGAAGCTGTTCAACCGCCGCCGTCCGAAGCGATCAGTTCGGTCCCACGCCGGCGGCCGGTCGACCCAGGCGCGGGTGCACGCAGCGCTGGTTGCAGCGAGGCGAACCGTGCTCAGAAGGACAGGCCCAGTGCTTCGGTGACGAAGCGCATGAACGGAGTGGTGTGCGATCAGCGTTCCTCCAACCGGGCCGGGAAGTCGGCGGCGCATGCCTCGCGCGGGCCGAACGCGGCGGTCAGCGTGAAGTCCTTGCGCTTGAGGTCGTCGATCAGTGGGTGGTCGGCGGCATAGCCGCGCGGCGGGCGCTTCAGCGAGTTGCCGCTCGCGGTGAACCCACCGGCGGCGGCGGCGGCGCGGGCGGCCAGCCAACCGGACTGGTCGCGGTCGATGGCGGCACGCACCTGCTGGGCCCCGGCGGTGGCCGGCATCCATATGCCGCACGCCACGAAGCACGCCGCCGGTTCCAGGTGCAGGTAGTAGCCGGGCGCGTGCACGTCCTTGGCGCGCTCATGGCGGAAGTGGATGCCGGCGGCGGTCTTGTACGGCGACTTGTCCTTGGCGAAGCGCACGTCGCGGTAGATACGGAACATCGAGCCGCCCACCGGGCGCGGGTCGGCCACGAAGTGGGGACTGAGGCGCTGCAGGCGCTCGTCGAAGCCGCCGATGAAAGCCAGCAGCGGGCTCTTCACCTGCTCCTCGTAGCGGCTCTTGTTGGCCTGGAACCAGGTGCGGTCGTTGTTGTCCTTCAGCTCTTCCAGGAAGCCGAACAGTTCCGGCGGCAACGCCATTGTTGCCACTACTCGTCCAGCAAAGGCTTGGCGCGGGCCACGATCTGAAACGCCAGCCCCCACGGATCGCGCATGAACTGCAGCACGTCGCCGTCGTCGTTGTGCACCGGCTCGCCATCGAGGGTGGCGCCGGCGGCGAGCAGGCGGTCGCGGTCGGTGTCCAGGGCATCGGTCAGGAACGCCAGGTGCAGTTGCACGCGATCGCGATCGCGCCAGGCCGGCGGCGCCGGATCCTCCCAAGTGTACAGTTCCAGCATGCTGCGGCCCGCCGAGTCGGTCACGAACGTGGCGTACGGCGGCTTGGCGCTGCTGCTCGCCACCTTCATGCCGAGGTGCTCGACATACCAGGCGGACATGGCATGAACATCCGGAACGTTCAGTGCAATATGCTCCATTCTCATGCCGCCCAAGCTACCCCGCATGCCACCCGCGGCGCCAGACCGCTTCCGCGTGCCAAGCCACTTGACAGGCGCTCGTTTTCGTCCATGGTATGCGTCCATGGACGTACCAAGGGAGACGATCGCCGCCGGAGAATTCAAGCAAAAGTGCTTGGCGCTCATCGATCAGGTCGCCGCCACCGGCGCCCCGATCATCATCAGCAAGTACGGAAAACCGGTCGCCCGGCTGATGCCGCTGGAAACTCCCGAACAAGCCGAGAACCGGATCCTCGCGGCGCTCCGATTCGGACATGGGGGCATGCTCGTCGATGAGGCAACATTCCTGGCTCCCTCCTCGGAGATCGCCGGCTGGCCCTCGGACGCGGCTACGTGATTACCCTCGACACGCACGCCGCCGTTTGGTGGACGCTATCGCCGGAGCACCTCAGCACGCCGGCGGCGGAGGCCATTCACCGCGCGGACCGGATCCTGATCCCGGCGATCGTGTTTTGGGAGGTGTCGCTGCTGGTGCGCAAGGAGCGAATGCGATTGAACGACGACCAGCCAGTCGGCACTTGGGCGCGGCAGGTTCTTGCAATCCCTCGGGTGGAGGAAGTTCCGCTTACTGTCCGTGTCGCCCTCGCCGCCGATGCGGCCGACATGCATCCCGACCCGGCAGACCGGTTCATCGCCACCACCGCACACCAGCTCGATGCCCCCCTGGTGACCAAGGACCGCCTGCTGCGCGACCTCCCGTGGTTGGCGACGACTTGGTAAGCGGTCAGAGGGTGTGGGATTCGAGCCAGCCCAAGGTGGCTTCGATGCCGAAGACGTTACATCCGAGGAGTCAGCCTTCACGGACACCGGGTGTACCCAAATCGATTGCTTGTTTCACAAGCTGGGTTGGCGATCCGACCGAATTGCCGCTATTCTAGGGTCGAGTTTGGGCAGCTACACCCGCACCACCACTGGCAGGAGGACCCTCAATGCGTATCTGGCTATCTTTCGACCTCGGCGTCTCCGGCGACTACGAGGGTATGTACCAATGGCTTGACGACAAGGATGCGCAAGAGTGTGGTGCGACCGTCGCGAGTTTCCTCTGTTCCGAGGAACACGATCTCCTACCGTCACTGAGGTCTGAGATTGAAGAGGCAGTGACTCTTAACAAACGGTCCAGGGTTTACGTAGTGTATAAGGACGACGAAGGGAAAGGCAAGGGGCGTTTCTTGATCGGTGGACGCAAGCGTGCTCCTTGGGACGGATATGGAACACACGAGGAACCGGACGATGACGAGGATCTCTAGATGCAACGCCTACTCGTCGACTCCGGATTCTTCTTCGCGCTCTTCAACGCGCGAGATCGAAATCATGTCGATGCCAACGAAAAGCAGGAATGGTTGGAGATCTTTTCCGTCACGATTCCTTGGCCCATTCTCTATGAGACAATCAACACTCGACATACTCGTAGACCTCACTGGATAGCAAGATTGGAGAGCATAGTTCGCTCTCCCGACACCGAGCTTATCGACGACATTCCTTATCGTCTTGATGCATTCGACGACGTCATTGAGCGAGGCAAGACCCAGCGTAACGCCATGAGCCTCACAGACGCCGTACTGCACTCAATCCTGGCTGATCCGAAGATCAGAGTGGACGCGATGTTGACGTACAATCACCGCGACTTCTACGCAATTTGTAGTTCCAAGGGCGTGGAGTTGCTGTAGGCCATCCTCATAGGAGTTCTCAAAGCTTGCCACGATGGCGAGGACGGAACAGTGCGAATGATGAGTAGCCCATCATCTACAGGAAACGACAAGTTCCGTACTCGCAAACACGAACTATCCATTGCCGTCGCCCGGAATTCGCAAAAGATCGAAGGGCCTTACCAGGGTGTCCTCACATGGGCGCGGGGGATAGGCTCCCACGCCGTCTTTTTTCGCCGGATCGATCGGGCCGTCCTCGAACAGAAACTTGCGGGCGAGAATGGGTAGCCCCGGTCAGAGGGTGTGGGATTCGAGCCAGCCCAAGGTGGCTTCGATGCCGAAGCCGGGGGCGTCGCTGGGAACCAGGTGGCCGTCGCGGATCACCGGGGTGCCGGGTACGTAGACCATCTCCTGCAGCGGCACGCCGGGCGGGGAGACGCCCTCGGAGCGCTCGCCCCACTGCACGGCGGGCATGGCGAAGGAGAGGTGCTGGCCGAACGGGGTGTTCATGCCGGCGTGGGCGATCACGGTGAGGCCGGCGGCGTCGGCCAGGTGGCAGATGCGCACCGCGTTGCTGAGGCCGCCGCACCACTGCAGGTCGGGCTGCAGGATGTCGACCAGGCGGCGCTGCACGGCGCTCGCGAAGCTGCCGATGCCGTACCAGTGCTCGCCCGAGGCCAGCGTGATGCCGGGCAGCCGGCTACGCACCGCCGCGTAGCCCTCCAGGTCGTCCGCCGGCAGGAAGTCTTCCAGCCACTTGATGCGGTAGGGACGCAGCAGCTCGCCGAGCCGTACCGCGTACTCGACGTTCGGGTTGAGCCAGGCGTCCACCGCCAACTCGACGTCGTCGCCGACCAGTTCGCGGGCGCGCGCCACGCGATCTTCGGTCTCGCGCAGGCCGGGCAGGTTCTGCTCCGGGCCGGTGGTCAGGAAGATCTTCACCGCGCGGAAGCCCAGCTCCAGGAACCACTCCAGGCTGTGCTCCATGCCGTAGGAGAGGTCGGTGTTGCTGGCGTAGCAGAAGATGCGCTCCTTCTGCGGGCCGCCGAGCAGCTCGTACACCGGGCGGCGCAGCAGCTTGCCCTTCAGATCCCACAGCGCCAGGTCGACGGCGCTCATCGCGTAGCTGGCCAGGCCGGAGGCGCCGTAGGGGGCGGTGGCGCGGTGCATCAGGTCCCACGCCTTCTCGGTGGCGGTGACCGGCTGGCCGGCGAGCAGCGGGCCGAAGTGGTCGTTGATCACCGCCGCCACCGGGGCGCCGTGCAGGGTGAGGCCGAGCCCCCAGGTGCCGTCCTCCGCCGTGGCCACGCACGCCACCCGCGGCCAGCCGGTTCCCGTGTGCGGCAGGCCGGGATAGCGGTCCACCGGATGCCGGAAGCGGCGCGGCGCTGCGACCCCGGCAGCGTTTCCCGTGGTGCCCACCGCGGAGGCTGGTACACGCGGCGGGGTGGTGGGTCGCGGCGCCAGGTCGACGCAGGCGGCATGAATCTTCTTGATGCGCACGGGGTTGCCTCCTTGGAGCGACGGTCCGCGACAGCGCGACGGGTTACGAGCGGCTTGCCGGGCACCTCACCGCGGTTAGAATGTCGGTATGACCCCTCGTGCGCAACAGCTTCTCCGCGAAGCCCTGACGCTGCCTGCCGAAGAACGCGCCGATGTGGCTACCGAATTGCTCGCCAGCGTGGACGAGACCGAAGGCGCCATGCAGGCTGTCGAGACAGGTTGGGCCGCTGAAATCGAGCGGCGGGCTCGGCGGGTTCTCGCCGACCAAACAGCCGGAACTCCCTGGGAAGATGTGAGACGGCGAGCCGAAGACGAGTTGCGCCGGCGGTGACCTGAGCGGTGATCCCCGGACCGGCGGGCCGGAAGCCCTTCCGCGGTGCGCTACTGCTGCTCCTCGGGCGGGCCGGCGGTAGTGAAGGCTTCCAGGAAGCCGTTGACCATCCATACGAACAGCAGGAACGGGTAGTCGGAGCCGGTGGAGGTGGCCGGGTAGCTGTTGCCGGAGCGGGCGTACACGGTCAGCGTGTGGGTGGCGCCCACCTCGGTCTTGAGGGTTAGCGCCAGCACCTCGCCACCCAGCTCTGGCGGCGCCTCGGCGAAGCGGAACGTGCTCAGGTTGGCCAGCCGCTGCAGCGACTCCGCCACCTTGGCGGAGTTCCACTCGCCGCCGTCGGCGGTGACCCATTCGGGGGCGGCGCCCTCCTCCAGCGGCGGGCGCTTGCGCAGCACCAGTTCCTCGCCGGGGCTGCGCGCCACGATCTCGCCCACCGTTTCGATGTCCACCTGCAGCACCAGCTTGTCGCGCAGCACGTCGCCGACCACCGGGAAGTAGTTGCCGAGGTCGCCCTCCGCCTGGTAGACGCGCTTGTCGCCCTCCACCTTGACGTAGGTGTGCTGATAGGTGCGCGCCTCCTTGCCCAGCTCCACGGTGCGCAGCACGGAATCGCCTCCGAACGCGGTCACCCGCAGCGCCGACTCGGGATCGAGCTCGAAGCGGCTGTAGGCAGCGTGCTCCGACACCAGGTCGGTGATCTGCAGCGTGGCCAGCGTCCGCACCATGGTGTCCACCTGGGCGGTGGCGGCCGGGAAGTCGCCCGGCTCCAGCACCCACCCGTCGCCTACCTTGCGCACGGCCACGCGCTGGCCGCCCTTGACGATCTCGAAGCGGTCCACCTCTTCGGCCGCCATCTCGGGGAGTTGCGGCAGGTCGTACAGGAGGCGGTCGCGGTTGCGCAACCCCAGGTAGAGGGCCAGTGACACGATGATCAGGGCCGGCAGTGCGTACCGGATCAGGATCCGATCCAGGCTCATCACGACGCACCTCCCGCTTCGCGTTTGCCCGGTGCCTTCGACCCGCCAGCGCGGGTGCCGCCACCGGCCGGCCCAACAGTGCCGTATTCCGCGCGGATGCGGCCCTGGCGCAGGCCGCCGAGAATCCACACCAGGATGCCGACCACGATCACCAGCGCCGGCAGGCCCGCCACCGCGAACGTCTTGATGGCGGTGCGCGCCGGCGGTTCGATCTCGCGTAACGGCCGCACCCGGCGCCCCATGCTGCGCATCTCGGCGCGTTCGTCACGCCCGTTCATGGCGTCGATCAGGTTGAGCACGAACAGCGAGTTGGGGTTGTGGCCCTGCACGTCGATGAAGCCGCTGCCCAGGATGGCCGAGGTGCCGACCACGAACAGCCGGCCCTCGCCCGCCGCCGTGAAGCTCGCCCCGGCTTGCAACTCCTCGGCGGAGATCAGCGGCGCCGCCTCCTCTTCGTCATCCTGCGCACTCGGCTCGTCGCGCGGCGGCTCCGGCACCTCGCGGTCGGCGAAGTAGCTGGTAAAGGTGCCCTCGGCCAGGACCGCCAGCGGAAACGAGGTACGCACGTCGTCACCTGGCGGCTGCGCGTTCATCAGGTCGATCTGGCCTTCCATCTCCCAGGCGGTCGGCGAGGTACGCAGCGCCACGGTGTAGTCCACGCCGGGCTGGCCGCCGCCCACCACCGTCAGCGGCGACGCGTTGAGCATCACCAGTTCCTCCAGGCCGGCCAGGAACGGCACCCCGCGGTCGATCTCGTCCTCCTTCAGCAGCGGCGCGAAGTAGATCTCGCTCTCCACGTAGCCGCCGCGCTGCGACGGCTGGCGCTGCACGAACGCCTGCTCGTCCAGCACGTAGGACTGCTCCAGGCGGACGCCGTAGTGCTGCAGCATCGCCTCCAGGCCGGTCTCGCGCGGCAGGTGGAAGGCGCCGCCGCCGCCGAAGCCGCTGCCCTGGCTAATCCAGATGTGGTGCGAGTCGAGAAACAGCATCAGCGAGCCGCCGCGCAGCAGGAACTGGTCAATCTGGAATAGCGCCCAGTCGTTGAACGGCTCCTGCGGACCCACCACCAGCATGCTGCGCACCCCCTCCGGCACGAAGCGATCCTCCAGCAGCAGGCCGCGGTAGGTGTACTCCCCGGACACCAGTTGGAACAGGTTGGACAGTTCCGCCTCCACCATGTCGGTAGGGGTGGTGGCGTTGGCGCGCCCGCGGTAGGGCGGCGTCTCGAAGTCGGCCAGGTAGCCCATCTCCTCCTGGGTGCCGAGGATGTTCTTCAGAGTGTCGTCCAGGGAGCGGCGGATGGTATCCAGGTCGGCGAGCTGGTAGCCCATGACGCTGCTCTGCAGCAGGTTCATGGTGATGGTGGTGCCCTCCGAGGTCACCGACAGGCCGGCGTAGGCCAATTCGGCGCCGCCGTCCGGCCCCTGCAGCTGCAACGGCGCCAGCCGCAGCCGGCGGCCCTCGTCGAGCGGCACCGTCTCCTCGTTCGCATCGACAACCTCGAACTGCAGGCGGTCGAAGTAGCTGGCGTTGAGTTCCTTGACCAGGGTCTCGATTTCGCCCGGCACCTGGTCGACGCCGGGCGCCAGCGCCGCCAGCGGCGACGAGAAGTAGAGCGTTACCTGGATGTCTTCCTCCAGGGCAACGAGCCGGCTGACGCGCTCGGTGAGCTTGGTGATCGCCTCGGTAATGGTCAGCTCCAACTGGCTGGTATCGGTGATCGACGGGATGGTCTCGATCAGGTCGCCGTGGATCAGCGCCATGCCGGTGTAGGCGGTGCTCAGCGTTACCTCATCGCGGTCGAGCTGCTCGATCTGGATCGGGTAGATCAGGTACTGGCGGGCCAGCTCCTCGTTGGCGATCGCCTCCTCCTGGCCCACCTCCTCGGCGCCCATGGAGACAAACTGGAAGTTGAACAGGTCGCCGCCGTGCACGGCGTACTCGTCGAGCAGGTCGCGCACCGCCTGCTCCACCGTGTTGTAGGGGGCGGGCAGGTTGGGCGTGAAAAAGGCGCGGATGGTGAGCGGCTCGCGCAGCGCGCTGACCGCGTCGATGCTCGGCGGTGACAGCTTGTACAGCCCCGTCTCGGTAACGTCGAAGCGCTGGAACAGCCCCGACGCCGAGGACACGTTGATCATCACCAGCGCGCCGACGAACAGCACGACCTCGACCAGGCGCAGGCCGGTGCGCAGCGGTGTCCGGGCGCCGCTGCCGCTCATACCGCCGCTCATATGCGCCGCTCCACCACCAGGTTGGTGGCATACAGGCCGACGAAGGTGGCGCTCAGGAAGTACACCACGTCGCGCGAGTCGATAACCCCCTTGGCCACGTTGCCGAAGTGGTAGTCGGCGCCCAGGTACTGCAGCACGCCGGTGAGGCTCGGTGGGATGAAGAACAACACCTTGTCGATCAGCACCAGGAAGGCGCACAGCGCCAGGCCGATGATGAACGCCACGATCTGGTTCTTGGTCAGCGCCGAGGCGAACAGTCCCACCGAGCAGTACAGCGCCGCCAGCAGGATGGTGCCCAGGTAGCCGCCCACCACCGGTCCCGGATCCAGGTCGCCGAGCGTCGCCACGATGATCGGATAGGCCAGCGTCGGCACCAGCATCAGCAGGATGAACAGCAGGCTGCCGGTGAACTTGCCGAGCAGCACGTCGAAGCGGGTCATCGGCAGGGTGGTGAGCACCTCGTAGGAACCGGTGCTGAACTCCTCGGCGAACACCCGCATGGTCACCGCCGGCACCACCAGTCCGAGGGTCATCGGCAGCAGGCGGAAGAACTCGCGCAGGTCGGCGCGCCCGTTGAGGAAGAACGGCGTGAAGAAGAACCATCCGGTCACGGTGAGGAAGATCACGGTGACGATGTACGCCACCGGCGAGCCGAACGCGGCACGCAGCTCGCGCCACACGACGCGAAAGAAGGCACTGCTCATGCGCTCTCCTCCCCCGCTTTGCCGTCCGCGCCCGCTGCGGCGCCGTCGCCGGCGGCGCCGGTCAGCTCGCGGAACGTGTCCTCCAGCGAGTGGCCTTCCGAGTTGAGCCCCACCACCACCCAGTCGCGCGCCTTGATGGCGGCGTACAGCTCGCGCAGGTTCTGGCCGCTGCAGGACACCTCAACCAGCAACGCGCCGGCCACCGGCAGCGGCGCATCGAGCACGCGCACCACGCTGTTCACGCCGTGCACCGCCATCAGGTGGCGCTGCACGTCATCGAGCGGCGCGTCCAGCAGCGCCAGCCGCACCGCCGTGCCGGACAGCGCGCGCGCCTTGACCACATCGGCGGTGCCGTCGGCCGCCACCCGCCCGCGGTTGATGATCACGATGCGGTCGCAGGTGGTCTCCACCTCGCTCAGGATGTGGGTGGAGAAGATCACCGTCTTCTCGCGCCCCGCCTCCTTGATGATGGAGCGGATCTCCACGATCTGGTTGGGGTCGAGGCCGGAGGTGGGCTCGTCCAGGATGAGGATGTCGGGGTCGCTGAGCATGGCGTGCGCCAGGCCGACGCGCTGCTTGTAGCCGCGCGACAGCTCCCGGAACGGACGGTGGATCACGTCGCCCAAGCCGCACAGCTCGGTCATGGCGCGGATGCGCCCGCCGCGCCGCCCGGGTTCGATGCGGCGCACGGCGGCCACGTACTGTAGGTAATCGTGCACCACCATGTCGGCGTACAGCGGGGCGAACTCCGGCAGGTAGCCGATCAGCCGCTTCACCTCGAGCGGATTGTCGGCCACGTCCATGTCCTGCACCTCGACCGAGCCGGCGGTCGGGGTGAGGTAGCCGGTGACGATCCGCATGGTGGTCGTCTTGCCGGCGCCGTTGGGGCCGAGCAGCCCGAGGATCTCGCCCCGGTTGACCGAGAAGCTCACGCCGTCGAGGGCACGGGTAGCGCCGTAGTCTTTGGTGAGGTTGTTGATTCGGATCATTTGGGATTACGAGGACCGCCGCGGCAGCGGCCGCCGTCTCCCTATACATGTACTACAAACCCTCCGCCAAAGGGAAGATCCGTCAGCGGATCCAATCCTCCACGTCGAGCCCGCTGATGTTCGCGAAGTGCTCTCGGTTGCCGGTTACCAGGATGCAGCCGCTGGCCACGGCGCACGAGTAATCGCGCCGCACGGCGCCGCACGCGTCGCAGCGTCGCTGGGAACGGGCAGCGGGCAAGCGGGCGCCGGCGTTCTATTTCGAGCAGATTTCAGATGAGTCGACGGCCGATGAAGCGGCGGCCGATGCGCATTGCATCCACCGGATCCGCATGCGGCTTGTCGGCGCCATCGAAGCCGCTATCCTCTCGGTCGGTGTGACGCCGGCGCGGATCAACGAGATCGTGCAGGGTGCGCGTCGTCGTGCGCGTCTGTATGCGCTGATGCGGTGGTCTGATATACGTTAGGTTGGTCGACATGAAGACAGACATGAAGACAATGGAGCAGCGCCTGTTCACTCCCGGCGACGGCGCCACGCCGCCAGCCCTCACCGGACGCGAGCGGGAGGAGGCGGTGCTGACGCGGTGCCTGGGTGACCTGCTCGGCGGCCGGGCTCCACCGCACAACGTCGTCCTGACCGGCCCGCGCGGCACCGGCAAGACGGTGCTGCTCAACTGGTTCGAGCGCGCCTGCCGCAACTACGTATCGGACGTTGACGTACGAAAACTGACCCCGGACGACATTCCGACCCGGGATGCGCTGATCGAGGTTCTGGCGCCGCCCTCCGGGATAGCGAAGCTGGTGCCCCGGAAACTGGGCGTGGCAGCGGTGGGCTCGGTCGAGTGGGCTCCTCCGGCCGGGGGCATGCGCAACCTGCGGGAGGAGTTGACCGCCCGGTGCCGCAGGAAGCCGCTGGCGGTACTACTCGACGAGGCGCACACGCTCGACCTGGAGGTGGGGAGAGCGTTGCTCAACGCCAGTCAGCAGGTGCGTGCCGACGCGCCGTTTCTGCTGGTGCTGGCCGGCACGCCAGGCTTGGCTGCGCATCTCGGCGCCATGAACGCGTCCTTCTGGAGCCGCCTGGGAGAGGGGCGCCTGGGCATCGGACTGCTGAGCGACGCGGCGGCCCGCGCCGCCCTGGTCGAGCCGCTCGCCGCCCACGACGAGGGAATCGACGCCGACGCCCTCGCCACGGCGGTCGACGGCAGCCAGCGCTATCCCTATTTCATCCAACTCTGGGGCGAGGCCCTCTGGGAGCGGCGTTTGGCCACCGGCGCGACCCAACTCACCATCGCCCACGCAACTGCCGCGCGGCCCGGCGTGACCGCCAGGATCACCGACTATTACGAGGATCGATACCTGGAGTTGGATCGATCCGGCTGGTTGGCTGTTGCCGAGCGCGTGGCCGCCGGCTTTCAAACCATGCCGACGCTGACCTACGAGCAGTTGAAGCCCGCGGTGGCCGCCGGTCTCGCTGCGAGCGCGGACCCGCAGCAGGTGCATACGGCCCTGACCGCCCTGCAGCGCCTGGGTTTCGTCTGGCGCCCACCCGGCCAGCTTCCACCGGTTCGCTACGAGCCCGGAATTCCCTCGCTGATGGCCCACGTACTCGACCATGCCGCACCGTCGCATGGAGAAGCACTTCCCGAGACCAGATAGCTCTGCTCGTCCCCCGGCATGGTCCTGTCAAAGGACGCGGCAACCCATAGCCGATCAACT
Source organism: Spirochaetaceae bacterium bin103 (assembly GCA_002238925.1). Lineage (GTDB taxonomy): Bacteria > Spirochaetota > Spirochaetia > SZUA-6 > Bin103 > Bin103. The sequence continues at coordinate 38,095 of MPNH01000004.1, forward strand.
GACGGCCAAACCGCGCACCTCACCACGTGCAGGACGGTGACGCTGCAGCTACGCCCGGTTACCGTTTGCACGTATACAACTCCACGTCATGTAAACGGTGCCGTGCCCAACGTCAACCGGCGTGGTCGGTCGGCAGAGTCACTTGACTTCGGCGCTGAGCCACGGCACACCATCCATCTATGCCACCTGTCACTGGACCCGCCGACGGGCCGGTCGCCGTTACCGGCGCCTCGGGCTACATCGGATCGCACGTCGTCAACAACCTGGTCGAGGCGGGCTACGCGGTGCGCGCCAGCGTGCGCGACGCCAGCCGCCGGGACAAGACCGAGTTCCTGCTGGCCATGAACGGCCTCGGCGCAGGCAGCGTCGAGATCTTCCAGGCCGACCTGCTGCAGGCCGCCAGCGGCGCCTACGACGAAGTGTGTGCCGGCTGCTCGGCCCTGTTTCACGTCGCCGCCGACCTGCGCACCGATGCCGCGTACGGAGCAGGCAGCGCGCAACGCACCTACGACGCCATCATGGACGGCACCAGGGGCGTGCTGGAGTCGTGTCGCAAGGCCGGCAGCGTCAAGCGCGTGGTGTACACCTCATCGTGCGCGGCGGTGTGGAGCGGGTGGCGGGGTGGAGCGGACCCGAGCGGCTACGAGTTTACCGAGCAGGACTGGGGCGGCCACGGCACCGCCGAGCACCTGTGGAACGTCGACAAGGCCTCCTACGCCAAGGGCAAGGTGGATGCCGAGAAGTATGGCTATGCCTGGGGTGAGGAGACCGGCATCGACGTGGTCTCCAACATGCCCAGCCACGTGCTCGGTCCGGTGCTCAACAAGACGCAGAACAACGTGTGGCAGAAGAAGATCGGCCAAGCGCTGTCCGGGCAGAGCGGGCAGGACGCCTCCGGGAATTGGATCGGCCTGGGCTTCGGGCCGGCCATCGCGACTCTGGCGGGCGCGGCGCCCGGCTTCCTGTGGAACGTCATCGACGTGCGCGACATCGGCCAGGCGCAACGCCTGATGGCAACCAGCGGCGTCGCCACGAATGGATCCAGGTACATCCTGGGCGCCACCGACGAGTCCGGGGAGCTCACCGCGCGGCAGATGCGCGATGCGCTCAGCGGGCTGTATCCCGATGTCGCGGTGGGCGGCGCCTGGCGGACGCCGGACACGCCGGACTTCTGGCACGCCAAGTGCACCAAGGCCATTCGCGAGCTGGGGCTGAAAACCCATCCCGTGTTGGACACGCTCCGGGCCACGGGTGATTCGCTGGTGGAGCTTGGCGCCATCGAGCTGGCCAGCAAATAGCGGGCACGGGCAGGCTCCAGCCGCGCGGCGATGCCGCCTCACGCGCCTGCTGCCGACAGCCGCGCGTCAACGGCTCGACTCACTCGTAGCGCGTCCACATTCGGAGCACCTTGACGACGTGTTCGCGTTCAAGGACTTGGTACACGAGGCGGTGCTGGATGTTGATCCGGCGCGAAAACGCTCCGGTCAGATCGCCAATCAGTTTCTCGAACGGTGGCGGGCTGCGCCAAGGATCCTCACGGAGCACCTGGAGGAGGCGCTCCACGTTCGCACGGAGCCCGGACGCAGCCAGCTTCTGGGCGTCCTTTCGGGCCTGTCTGGTAAACACCAGTCGATAGTTACCACCCGGGCTCTGCGTCGCACTCCTCCACGGGGGTTACAAGTCCCTTCCGAATCGAATCGGTCATGCCGGGGATGGCGGACAGGTACAACGTCTCTTGTATTGCATTCCAGTCCTCCTCGCTCACCAGGACCGCCGACCGTTGTTTCCCCGTGATCGTGACCGGAGCATGGGACTCATTCACTTCATTGATCAGCCGGTACAGGTTCTTCCGTGCGTTGGTGACATTCAAGGTCGCCAGGGCAGCCTCCCATACGTTATACCGTACGCTACGGACTGCTCAGGGTCAAGTCGAGCCGGGGAAGAGGCGACGACCCCCGACGACCCGGCTGCTGTTGACTGAAGGCAACACTGAGCGCCGAGTTGCGGCGCGTCCGCGCGGGGGAGCTGGTTACGGTCCTCGATCGCACCACGCCGGTGGCGCTCCTCGCGCCGGTTCCGCAGGCGGTCCGCGTGGTGCGGGCAGCGCAGGCGCCCTACGCCTACCGGACTCTGACGCCTCTGATGGCGCGCGACCCGTTGCCCTACCTGGACGAGGAGCGCGGCGAAGCTTGGTAGCGTACCTCAGGTTCACGATCTGCACGCCGGCCGATCAGCGTCACCACCGGGACCTGTACCTGGCCAAGGTGCGCGACCGGATCGGCGAACGCTTGTCCGCCGTAGCCCTCTATGGCTCGGTGGCCCGCGCGCACCCGAGCGCCTATCGGAAAGCTCGAAGCGGCTGCTGCGACTACGGCGGTGGTGACAGGATCACCGAGCCGACGCGGCCGATGTAGGCAAAGTGGCCGTCGGTGGTGAGCACGGTGGCGCCCTCGCGCGCCGCGAGGGCCGCGATCCAGATGTCGTTCGTGGGAATTGGCTTCCCGTGACGGCGCAGCTCGACCACGATGTCGGCGTAGTGCGATGCCGCTTCGTCGTCGACGTTCAGGATTGCAACCGCCGATTCCTCGATGAACTGCCGGAGCCGCTCCTCGTTCTCGTTACGGCGCGTGCCTAGGCGGAATCCCACCCTGAGTTCGCCCAGGACGATGGCCGGCACCAACACCGTCCGGGCCCGGGTCACGGTTCGCACCGCCTCCGGCATCCCTCGCCTGAAGTGGCTGTAGCCGGAGGTATCCAGACAGATGCGCATCAGCGCCAGAGTTCCTCGTCGACCTGTTGGAACATCCCGGTGTTGGCCTCGAATTCCTGCAGATCCGCCTCACTCCAGTCGCCCGCATGGCGGGCAAGACCGTTGTCATACGATGCATCCGGAGCGACTCCGAGCGCGCGGCGCAGCAGATCGATCACGGTCGCGTTCAGGGATCCGCCGCGGCGCGTTTTCTCCGCCATCAGAGCCTCCGCGAGTTCGGACGGAACATTGCGAACGGTGAGGTGTGTCATGCGCCCTTCCCTCCTGCGTTCACTGACTACACTACTTGAACGCGTCGCCCTGCGTCAACCACGCGACCCGCAGACATGCATTGGCTCTCGCCGTTCAGGCGCTTCAGGCGGGCGCAGGCAGGACGTTCACCGCGTATTCGTGGATCATCGCGTCGGTCGTGACCAGCGTGAGCCCCAGCGCCTGTGCCTGCGCGATCAGGAGCCGGTCGAAGGGATCGCGATGCAGCCTAGGCGTACCGTACCATCGTGGGGACGTGTAAGACCAGACCAGATCTGGCCAGATCGCGGTCAGAGGCGGCCGACGCTGCCGCGCAGCCTCGGGTCGAGCAGGTCGCGCAGCGCGTCGCCGAACATGTTGATGCTGTACACCACAATCGTCAGGCACAAGCCCGGCCAGATCGCAAGCCGCGGCGCCATCTCCATGTACTGGCGGCCTTCCCGGCTCAGCATCCCGCCCCAGCTCGGCACCCCGGGCGGCAGGCCGAATCCCAGAAAGCTCAAGGACGCCTCCGCCACGATGATGCCGCCGATGGTAATCGAGAAGATCACGATGATCGGCGCCATGATGTTGGGCAGCACGTGCCGCACCAGGGTCCCGAAGGTGCGCTCGCCAATGGCCTGCGCCGCCTGAAAGTAGTCGTTCTCCTTGATGCCGATGACCGCGCCGCGCACCACCCGCGAATTGCTGATACCGGAGGATATCCCCAGAATCACGATGATCTGCAGCAGACCCTGCCCCGCGATCGACATGATGGTGAGCAACAGCAGCAGGCCCGGGAATGACATCCAGGCATCCACGAACCGCTGCACCAGGAGGTCCAGTTTGCCGCCGATGAACCCCGCGCTGCCGCCGATCAGCACCGCAACCACCACGTGCAGCGTGGTCGCCGCCAGGCCGACAAACAACGAGATGCGGGCCCCGTAGATCAGCCGGCTCAGATAGTCCCGCCCAAGCTGGTCGGTGCCCAGGGGATACTCGGCCGACGGGCCTTGCAGCCGATCGGCCAGCGTCATCTGGTTGGGATCGTGCCCCGCCAGGAACGATGCGAAGATGCTGACCAGGACCAGCGCAAGCAGCACCACTCCGCCGAACGCGCCCAGCGGCTGCTCCTTGATGAATCGTCGCGGCAACCCGCCCAGGAACAACCGTCGCTCCGCTCGCCTGGTCGCCGCGGCGGCTGCTCCTTCGACGGCTCGTTCGTCCGGCACTCGTTCGGCCATCAGCGGTACCCGACCCGCGGATCCAGAACGGCGTAGATCACGTCGACCACCAGGTTGATTGCCATCACCGCGGCCGCGAACGTCAGGTTGACGCCGGAGACCACCGGGTAGTCGCGGTCGTTGAGTGCATCGAGCATCAGGCGACCGAGCCCCGGTATGCTGAAGATGCTCTCCATGATTACCGAGCCGCCGATCAGGATCGGCATCTGCAGGCCGATCAGCGTCACCACCGGGATGAGGGCGTTCTTGATCGCGTGTCTGACGATCACGACCCGCTCCTGCAGGCCCTTGGACCAGGCGGTCCTGACGTAGTCCTGCCGGAGCACCTCCAGCATCATGGTGCGCGTCATCCGCATGGTGGCCGCGGCCAGGTAGGTGCCCAGAATCAGGCTGGGCACGATGAACACGGCGATGCTGCCCAGCGGGTCGGTGCGGAACGGCACCAGCGTCAACGGCGGCGCCCAAGCCCACCAGATGGCGGGGAAGGTCAGGATCAGCGTCGCCAGCCAGAAGTTGGGGGTCGCCAGGCCGATGATGGCGACCGCCCGCCCGACGTAGTCGGCGGCCGTATTGCGGCGCATCGCCGAGTAGATGCCGACCGGCAGCCCGATCAGCAGCCCGATCACGATCGCCATCACTCCCAGTTGGACGGTTGCCGGTAATCTGGCGAGTATCTTCTCCTCGACCCGCCAAGCGCCCAGGAGGGAATCGCCCAGCGTGCCGTGCAGGAAGATGCCCCCCACCCAGCGTCCATACTGCACGTACATCGGCTGATCCAGTCCCAACATCCGCTCCAGCTTTTCACGGTCTATGTCGGGGTCCATGAAACTCGCCATTTGAGCCGCCAACGCATCTATGGCGTCGCCCGGGAGGAAACGCAGCGACAGGAACACCAGGATCGACAGCAGCAGGAAGGTGGGTATGAGAAGCAGAACGCGGCGGATGATATACGCTCTCATGTCTTCCTTTCAAAGAGGGCGCCGAGATCGGCGAGGATCCCAGCGCCCATTCTCCGCGAGCAGGGGGCTCCCGTAGCGATTCCTTAGAATCCCATCTCCCGCTTCAGATCCTGGTCGACCCAGACGCGGGTCAAGACCGTCGAGTATTGGCCATTTATGCTGATGGCGACCTCGCCGTTGTACCCCTTGATCCACGGCTGGGCGACGTTGAATTGCGGGGACACGGGACCAGTAAGGACCCAGTGCAGTTCCGAGAGGCGCATATTCATCCTGTTGAACGCCTGGTTCTGTTCCTCGATCGTGGCCGCGAACTCGGCACGCTCCCAGAGTTCATCAAGTTCCGGGTCGCTGCCCGCGGACCCGTTCCACGTGGCCCCGGTGGTCCATTGTTCCAGACCTGCGGCGCTATACGTCATGGCCGTGGTCCCGCCGATCATTCCGTCTGAAGTATTGTCTTTCCAGAACACGGTGTTTTGCGTAGCGTCCACCGTGTGGATCTCGACTTCCACGCCAATCTCACGCCAGTAGTTCGCGATCAATTCCGCGTAGCTCGTATCGGCGCGCACGTCGTAGTCCAAACGGGTCTTGAAGCCATCGGGATGGCCCGCATCGGCCAGCAATTGCTTCGCCCCTTCCGGGTCATACCGGTAGTATGGCTTGATCTCTTCGGTCCACTGGTCGAACGACGTGCCAACCCCCGCCTTGGAATTGGCATACAATCCGTTCGGAGTCGGATCTCCCAAACCGCCGAAGAAGGTCGCATTGATCGTCTCCAGATCCAGCGCCATCTGCATGGCCCGGCGCACGCGAATGTCATTGAACGGCGGGTTGTTGACGTTGTTGAACACGAAACCTGTGCCGGCCCGAAAATCGAACGTCCACACGTTGATCTCGGGATTTTTCTCCTGCAGGCTCTTCAACTGATCGATCGACCTGATTTGAGAGTCGCCGGCCGTCCCGAGGATGTCAATCTTCCCGGAGCGCAAGGCCGCCAGCCGCGCCGCCATATCGGTCATGATGACGGCGTTGATCTCGTCGACGTAGGGCAAACGGTTTTGTGGGAACTTCTCATCGAAGCCCCAGTAGTTGGGGACCCTGGTCCACTTCATGGACGTCGCATCGACATACTCCGTGAGCTCCATGGGGCCGGTCCCGACCATATTCCGCCAGTCCTTGACGTCGCCGTGTTCCCGGATCACCTCCGGCGCGTGGATGAACGCCTCCCAGGGGTCGAATAATTTGTCCAGGGCGAGAAGGTCAGGCTGCTTCAGCTTGAAGACCACCGTCCATTCGTCGGTGGCCGTTATGGATTCGATGTTCTCTTCTTTCCCACCACACACGGGGCACGATTCGGTGAAGCCGCTGCCTATCCCATAGAGACGATGATAGTTGAACTCGATATCTTTTCGGTCAGCTCCCTACCGTTCATCGGTGCCTTGTCGTGCCAGTGAACGCCCTGTCGGATGTGGGCGATAATCGTGGTTGGGTCAGGCGTTTCCCAGCTCTCCGCCAATGCCCCTCGATTGATGGAAAAGGGCTGGTCGTAGGTGCGCAAGTGATTCACGCTCCTGTCTATCGCCCAATCGCCGATCACGAGCTTCTCGAGGACCTCGCTGGTGAAGTGGCTCGCCCAGCCGCCGATGTACCAGGCATCCGTATGTTCGCCATGGTTGGGCCGGCCATAGGTGATGGTCCCGCCGTAGCGTGGCGCCTCCACCATCTCGCCGGTGGATGGGTCGAGCACCATCTCTTTCTCCATTGCCGCGGCCGGCTCCTCCTCTGCCGCGGCCGCCCAGAGGCCGGTTGCGGCCAAGCTGAGCACGAGCACAAACACGAAGGGGTGTGCAATTCTCGGAAGATTCATATTGATCTCTCCAGATTCTGAGAGTGCTTCGGGTGCGAGTTGCCGTCCCCTGCCCACTCTCGCGCCCGCAATTCAGGCAGCGAAGCAGAGAGGGCAATCTCAGGTGGTCACGCGCGCGATATGAGCGTCACGAACTCAGGCCGCGCGCGTGGTACGGTTCTTTGAGTATCAGTCTGCACCTCCCTGTTGCGCGGATTTCGGAGTTCGACGCCGAGTGCGCGGCCACGCGGGCCGCGCAGGGCGCCGGCTGTCGTTGTTCTGATACGTTGATGGAGTGGTGCCGAAGGCGAGGACGCGCGCACGAGCACACGCACGAGCGGCGTGGCCGCTCGGTCGCCGGAGGGGTTTAGCTACTTCGAGGGGCTGAGGGGCTGAACATGCCTTGTCCTGAAAAAAATCCTATCACGACCCTGCAACCCATGTCAAAGTTCGCAACGCGTGCGTGCGTCGCAGCGTCGAGATCAGAGTAGCCGGATAGCAGGATAGCCTGAGACAGACGGCGCCGTGGCGGCTCGGCCAACGCCTGCGAGATAGCGTGCCACTGCCGAACCAGGCGCGCCACGCTTCATCCCGGAGGTCGGGAACCGGTTTACGTCTCTCGCCCATGGTGCACGCGCTCCTTACGACTCATGTCGCGGGCGGATATGACTCGAATCATGGGGACGGTCCGTCCCGGTGGCCGGATTTACCTTAACGAGAGGACAGATATTATAGATACTGTCACTGGCAAAGTGACAATATCCCGTGCCCTCCTGCGTGCCAAGCTCGACGAGTCCCTGGCCGTCCCACCCCCGCACCTTACCCGACGCGACGTGCGGCTCCCCGCCATCCCCGGCAAGGCGTTAGCCGTTATCGGTATGCGTCGCAGCGGCAAGACCTCGTTTCTCGCCGAGTACCGCGCCAGGCGGTTGCACGCCGGCGCGCCCGCCGAATCGCAGTTGCTGCTTCTGCTCGAGGACGAGCGGCTCGCCGGCATCACCGTCGCCGACCTCGGCTGGCTGCTCGAAGAACACGCCCGGCGCTTTCCTCTGTGGTCCGGAAGCGGCCGCGGCGCCACCCTGTATCTCGATGAGGTGCAATACGTTCCGGGATGGGAGGGTGTGCTGCGTCGAGTGATCGACGCCGGCGGCATCCAGGTGTTCGTCACCGGCTCCTCTGCCCGCCTGCTGAGCCGGGAGGTCGCGACCAGCCTGCGCGGCCGGGCGATGGAGGTGCTGATCCATCCCTTCAGTTTCCGGGAAACGCTCCGCCACGCCGGCGATGAGCCGCCACATCCGGTGCCGGACACGGGGCCGGCGGCAGCAGTGCTGCATCAGCGGCTGCAGCGCTACCTGGTCGAAGGGGGCTTTCCCGAGGCGCAGGGCGCGGAGCCGAGAGACCGCGCGGCGTTGCTGACCGGTTATGTGGACGTGGTCGTGCTGCGCGACGTGATCGAGCGGTACGCGGTAACCAATCCGCTCGCTTTGCGTTGGTTGCAGCGGCAGTTGCTGGCCAACCCCGGAGGGGCGTTCTCGGTGAACAAGCAGTACGACACCCTGCGCTCGCAGGGCGTGCGCGTGGGAAAGGACACCCTGCACGAGTACCTCGGACACCTCGAGGATGCCTTCCTGGTGCGGACGGTCTCTCTGCATACCGCCTCCGAGCGGCGCCGCATGGTCAATCCCCGCAAGGCGTATCCAGTGGACCCCGGGTTGATCTCCCTGTTTTCGCGCAGCGGTCGCAGCCACCGCGTCCGTGCCCTGGAAACCGCCGTCCTGCTGGAGCTGGAACGGCGCGGCTGGGAAGTCTCCTACGTGCGCACCACCGAGGGCTGGGAGGTCGACTTCTTCGCTCACCGCGCCGGAGACCCTCCGATGCTGGTCCAGGTCTGTCTCGAATCCGCCCAGGACGCGACCTGGGAGCGCGAACTGCGCGCCCTGCAGGCGGGCGGTGAGGCGTACCCGGATGCGACACGCTGGCTCGTCACGCTCGACTCCTCCCCGCCGCGGCGCCTGCCGGATAGCGTCACCTGGGCGTCCGCGCCCAGTTGGCTGTTGGGAGACTGGTGATCCTGATTACGCCACCCACGTTGATGGACGATGATCTGCAGCATGCCGCGCCCGGCAATCGACATTCCACCGGTTCGCTACGAGCCCGGAATTCCCTCGCTGATGGCATACGTAGTCGACCACGCCGCACCGTCGCATGGAGAAGCACTTCCCGAGACCAGATAGCTTGCCCGTCCCCCGGCATGGTCCTCTGATGGCAACCAGCAGCGTCGCCACGAATGGATCCAGGTACATCCTGGGCGCCACCGACGAGTCCGGGGAGCTCAGCGCGCGGCAGATGCGCGATGCGCTCAGCGGGTTGTATCCCGATGTCGCGGTGGGCGGCGCCTGGCGGACGCCGGACACGCCGGACTTCTGGCACGCCAAGTGCACCAAGGCCATTCGCGAGCTTGGCGCCATCGAGCTGGCCAGCAAATAGCGGGCACGGGCAGGCTCCAGCCGCGGGCGATGCCGCCTCACGCACCTGCTGCGCCGACAGCCGCGCGTCAACGGCTCATCGTATTGACGTATTGACGTATTGAACGCCCGACTCTACTCCTCGACTCACTGGTAGTGCGTCCACATTCGGAGCACCTTGACGAAGCGTTCGCATTCAACAACCTGGTACACGAGGCGGTGCTGGCTCTTGATCCGACGCGAAAGAGGCGTGGGCGGGATCGCGCTATTGGCGACTGGGGGTCGTGCTCCGGGGACCGAACGTGCGCGGCGTGAACTCGTCCCGGTTGGTGATGCTGGCGCTGCTGCCGGTGGCGCGAATCACGAACAGGCCAAGCCGCTCGGCACGTACGTCCGACTCCTGGTGTGCCTTCAGATAGGCGACCGCGCCGTAGACCCGGCGCGAAGCGTACTCGGGCATCAATTCCGGAAACTCGTTCAACCGCGTGATGAAACGATCGACGTCGGGCACCCTGAGGGTGGTCTTGACCTCCACCACGACGACCTCTTCGCCGTTGACGGCCACGATGTCCAACTCCCAGCGCCGCTCACCGTAGTTCTGGCGCGGGTTGGTTACCGTGTGCTGCACCGCGATGCCGCGCTGGCGAAGGAGCCCTACGAGATCGCCTTCCACCAGGGATTCCATCAGCTTGCCCCACTGTCCGTTGAACAACCTGTCCAGCTCGACCATGCGCCGGTCGGCGGCCCTTGTCTGCCGCGTGATCAGTTCATCGGTCGCCTGCAACCGGCGGTCGGTCTCTTGCATCTGGCGGTCGGTCGCCTGCATGCGCCGCTCAGTCTCCTGCTGCGCTGAGGAGATCTCGCGCAGAATCTCCCAGATCTCCTGCGGGGTCGCTGGATCGCGGTGTGGGCTGCCGTCGGTCATCGGTACGCTCGCTCGTCTCATAGTAACGCCGACCGTCCGTTCCGGTAAAGCGCTCTACACCTCCTTCGCCCCGCTCGTCGCCACCCGCGAAGCGCAGCCGCTCGAATTCGTGTGCCCCACGTGGGAAGCGAAATGCTCGCTGGTGCAATCCCTGCATCGCAGGCTCTCGCCGATATCGACTGATTGCAGCGGGCCATGTTGGCATGAGAGTCCAAAGCTATGCCGCCGGGGAGTTGGAGCGCCGACCGACCCGCCCGCGTAGTCCTGAACGACGACGAGGGCTGTCAGGATGTCTCCCGGGCGGCGCCGTCAGTGAGCAGCAGGTCCGCTTGAGTCGGACGGCCAGCGTCATGGCCGCGTTGTCGGCGCGGCTCATGCCGGCGGCAAAGACTCGCGGGCTGTCGACACGTTCCATGCGTACCGCCGCCAGGAACCGATGCAGTTCATCCGACTCGGCGTCTCGAACCTGCTGCGGCACGACGACGTCGCCTCCCAGGACGCGATCAATCAGGGCAAGCCGCCGGACCTTGCCCAGAAATATCAGCGGACTTGCATCGGCAACGAGGGTCAAAGCTGCTGCAGGTCCGCCGCCAGATCCTCGGGACCGTAGTTCAACACCAGATCCTGGTCGCGCAACCGGAGAATCATGTCACGGAGGCTCAGACCTGCAATCTCGGCGGCGTGCGAGAGGGTTACTTCCCCACGCCGGTACGCGTCGCACGCACGTTCGAGCAGGAGCGCGCCTGTGCCTCGTCTGACCGCCCACCGCAACAGGGTGGAGCGGTCGACCCCCATAGCCTGAGCGGTGCACTCCAGTCGAGACACCTCGCATTCCGGCAGTCGCAGCGACACGGTTACCTTTTGCACGTATACAACTCCATATCATGTATACGCGGCCCCTGCGCAACGTCAACTGGCACCGACGCAGCACCAACGCTGGGAACGGCTCACGCCGCCTACTAACGGCGCGCGGCGGTGCGGCGCTCCTGCGCCGAGAAAATGGCCTTGCGCATGCGCAGCGACTTGGGTGTTGCCTCGACCACTTCGTCGTCGCGGATGAACTGCAGCGCCGCCTCCAGGGTGAGGGGCGTAACCGGCGTGAGGGTTACCGCATCGTCCTTGCCGGCCGCGCGCACGTTGCTCAACTTCTTTGTCTTGCAGGGGTTCACGTCCAGGTCGTTGTCCCGCGTGTGTTCGCCGACCAGCATGCCCTCGTAGACCGGATCGCCGGGCACCACGAACATCCGGCCGCGCGGCTCCAGGTTGTAGATGGCGTAGGGAACCGCCGCTCCGGTGCGATCGGCCACCAGCGAACCGGTCGGTCGAGCCACGAAGTCTCCCTGATAGGGCTCATAGCCGACCACCCGCGCGTGCATGATGCCGGTGCCGCGGGTATCGGTAAGCATCTCGTCGCGATAGCCGATCAGGCCGCGGGTCGGCACCCGGAAGTGCAGTTCCACTCTGCCGGAGGCATGGTGTTTGATGTCCAACAGCCGCGCCTTGCGGCGGGACAGCTTCTCGGTCACCAGCCCGGTGTACGCGTCCTCGCAGTCGATGGTGACCTCTTCGATCGGCTCGGTGCGCTTGCCGTTCGCGTCCTGATGAAAAATGACCCGCGTCCGGCCAACGCACAACTCGAACCCTTCGCGGCGCATGGTTTCGATGAGGATCGCGAGCTGGAACTCGCCGCGGCCTTTCACGATGATACTGTCGTCGGCTGCATCCTCTATCTGGATGGACACGTTCTGCAGCGTCTCGCGATGCAGGCGTTCGCGGATCTTGCTCGCCTGCACGATCTTGCCTTCCCGGCCGGCCAGCGGCGAGGTGTTCTTGGCGAACCGCATCGCCACGGTTGGCTGGTCCACCTGGATGCGCGGCAGCGGCGCGGTATCGGCCGATGTACCGATGGTATCGCCGATCTGCACGTCGTCGACGCCGGCGAGCACCACGATGTCGCCCGCGGCCACCGCATCGGCGGTCACCAGGGCAGGGCCCTCGTAGAGCTGGATGCGCGTAACGCGCAGCGGCTGGCTGTCGGCGGCGCCCAACCGCATCAGTTGGTCGTTGGAGGCCACCCCGCCGCGGTAGATCTTGCCGATCGCCAGGCGACCGAGGTGATCGGCGTAACCGAGATCGGACACCAGCATCTGAAACGGCGCATCCGGTGCGCCGCTGACCGCCGGCCCGGGCACCTCCCGAACGATGGTATCCAACAGCAGGTCGAGGTTCTGCTCGCCGCCGTTCGGGGCAGCCCTGGCCACGCCCTCGCGGCCTATCGCGTACAACGTCGGTGGTTCGAGGTGGTCCTCGTGCGCGTCGAGCTCCAGCAGCAATTCGAGCACGTCGTCCGCGGTCTGCGCCGGGCGCGCGTCCGATCTGTCGATCTTGTTGATGACCAACACGATCTTCAACTCCAGCTCGAGCGCCTTGGCCAACACGAAGCGGGTTTGCGGCAGCGGCCCTTCGGCGGCGTCCACCAGCAGGATGGCGCCGTCGACCATGGACAGCGCCCGCTCTACCTCGCCGCCGAAGTCGGCGTGGCCGGGGGTGTCGACGATGTTGATCTTGACGCCGCGCCAGCGAATGGCGCAGTTCTTGGCGGCAATGGTGATGCCGCGCTCGCGTTCGAGATCCATGCGATCCATGGCGCGATCGACCGTGGCCTGGCCGGACCGGTAGATTCCGGACTGCCGGAACATGGCGTCGACCAGGGTGGTCTTGCCGTGGTCGACGTGAGCGATTATGGCGACGTTGCGGACGTGTTCGTTGCGGGTGTGTGCGTACATCGGAGACGGCGAGAATGTGCAACCCGCGGAGGCCATTCGCCAAGCGCCGGGCGGCACTTTGTGGCTCTGTGTGCCGTTCGGCGTGTTTCGCGGGTGTTCGCTCGCCGGCCCGGTGGTCGCGGTCGGTGGCCCCGGCTATGCTCCGTGACGATGGTGATCGACGCGAGTTGGTATGAGCGTCCGCCCGGCACGCCGGAGCGGCTGACCGCCGGGGGATTGGTGTGCGCGCTACGGGACGGACGCGCGGTCGTGGCGCTGGTCCGCGAGGGCGACTGGCCGGCCTACCTCATTCCCAAGGGCGGCGTGGAGGCCGGCGAGGCAATCGAGGCGGCGGCGCGGCGCGAGATCGCCGAGGAGGCGGGGTTCACCCGGCTCACGCTCCTCGGCAAGATTGGCGTGCTGGAACGCCTTACCTTCGATCGGGCGTCCTGGACCGTGACCCACCTGTTCGCCTACGCCACGAGCGAACGCGACGCCACGCCGACCGACCGCGGCGCCCATCCCCATCCGCCGCGCTGGTTCCCGATCGACGCGCTGCCCGACATGCTGTGGCCCGATCAGCGGCGGCTGATCGAACGCAACCACGACCAACTGCGCCGCTGGCTGTCCGAGGCACATGGCTGATCAGGAGCCGACCTGATAGCACCTCGGCTTCGCCAGGCGCCCCTGATGGCCTTGCCCAACGCGGAGGAGGCCGGTCTCAGTACCCGAGTTTCTTGTCGACGACGTTGTCGAGCGGTTCGCCGGCCAGGTAGTGGGCCAGGTTGCGCCGCATGATGGTGGTGACCAGCTCATTGGTACGGGCCGATACGGGCGAGGAGTGCGGGCTGATCAGGATGTTCGGCGTGTCCCACAGCTCGCTGTCGGCGGGCAGCGGCTCGACCGCGGTCACGTCCAGACCGGCGCCCGCCAGCGAACCCTTGCGCAGCATGCGCGCCAGCGCCGGCTCATCGACGATGCCGCCGCGCGACAGCACCAGCAGGTAGGCGCCCGGCTTCAGCAGGGCCAGCCGCTCCGGGCTCAGCATGCCGCGCGTGGCATCGGTGATCGGCACCGCCACCGCCACCACGTCGGCACGGCGCAGCAGGTCGTCCAGGCCATCGAGCAGGCCCAACTCCGCCACGTACTCCGGCTGCGCCACCGGGTGCGCGTCAACGGCGATCACCCGCATCTCGAACGCGTGCGCCCGCACCGCGATCGCACGCCCGATGTTGCCGAGTCCGATCACGCCCATGGTCAGGCCGGCCAACGCCACGGTGGGTTGCGGCGGCGGGCGCATCCACACCTTGTCGCGCTGCGCCTGGCGCAGGTCCTCGAACCGCCGCGCCAGGTATACCAGCATCCCGAAGCCGTGCTCGGCGATGGTCGACGCGTGCGCCCCGCGCGTGTTGGTAACCACGATGTCGGTGGCGGCCAGCTCGGCCGGCATCCACTCCACACCCGCGCTGGCGGCGTGCACCCACTTCAGGCGGGGGGCGGCTGCCAGCAGTTCGGCGGTGACGCTCCCGAACGCCACCTCGGCGTCGGCCGCGGCGGCGATCATGTCCGCGTCGGCGTCCGGAATCACGAACTCGACGGCGGGAAAATCACCCCGGATCTCCTCGACGTGACGGGCGATCCAGCTATTGGTTACCAGGATTTTCATGGTGCTCCTCAATCAGCGGTCCGTGGCAAGACCTCTCGCATGCGGCGGGGGTGGCAATGCCAAAAGCGGTAACCGGGGTTGACACGATCAGGCGGCTGCGATCTCGCAGTCGGCTGAAGGACTGAAGTAGCGCTTGAGATCGCCGTTCAGGAGAGCCAAGCGGGTGCGGAGCACGCACCGGTTGTCGTGCGGGCGCCATCTCATGCCGTTGCCCTTGAAGCGCCGCGCCACGAGGAACTTGCACTGCCCCTCAACCAAGCCACTGCCAATCGGCCAGCCGGCGTCCCGGTAGCGCCCGTAGTCCATGCGGTGCTGATTGTTCGTGAAGTAGTTGATCTGCTTCCATGCCGCGTCGGTGTCGGTGACCTGGGCCAGCGACTGCTTCAGCTCAACGATCATCTGTAACACTTCGCCGTTCCACATCAGCGTCCGCCAGCGCCGGTGCCGCCCGGCGCGCAGTGCTGCTGGCAGCAGATCGCAGTAATCGGCCAAGTGCTCGGTCGCGTGGTAGTAGTCCAGAATCGGTACCGACCCGGGAAAGTGGGTCTCCTGCATGTCCCAGTTGTGGCGTGCGCCATCGGCGAGGAACACGCTCTCGGGAGCTTGCAGATACCCCATCCGCAGCCCTGCCTGCTCGGCGTACTCGACAAACTCCCGGCGCGGTCCATAGCGCGCACCGGTCCACCGGTCTACCACCTTCTCGCCACTGCGCTTCTCGATCACCACCAAGTTGCACTCCTTGTAGCAGGTCCCCGCACGCAGGCTGGCACGGCCAGTAATCCCTTCCAGCTCCTTGATCTGCGGGCTCGTCGTCCCATCCACCTCGACCACCATCAGCGAGCACGGCTCCTGCTGTCGCTGCTCTCCGATCACCTCCTCCGGGTCGTCCGGTATCCGCTCCCCGGTCTTCTCCGTGGTGCGCTGCACCGCCGTCGAACTCACCTTGAACCCGAGCGTCGCCGCCAGTTTGTCCGCCGCTCCCCCATACGATTCGTCCGCCCCCAGCATGCAGATCAGGTACGTCATCAGCGGCGAGAATCCGAAGCATCCATCGATCCCCAGCTTTGCATCCAATGGCGCCACTCCGCCGGCACGGTCCCGGTACCGGTAGCAGCGCCGCGGGCGCACCACCTCTTCCCCAAACCGGTTGATGAACCTCAGATTCCTTACCCGCTCGAACACCGCCACCTCGCCCCCGATCGTGATCTGGTTGGCACTCGTCGGCTCAGCCAGACCCGCTACCACCTCCTGCACCATCGTGTCCCCGATCCAGTTCACCATCTCCAGGATCTGCCCTTCCGCCTCGTCCAGCCCCATCCCACCGCCGTTGATGCGCCCCCGCAGCTCCTTGACCATCCTCTGCGCGTCCGCTATAAGTTCTTCCGTCCTCATGGTCTACCTCCCCATGGTTTGGTTTCTACGGGGTAGGTAGACCTTTTTCTTGCCCCAACGTCAATGATTTCCTACCGCTTTCGGCGTTCGCACCCACCGGCTCCCGCGGATAGGCAGGGGCGGTCGCGATCGGGTACCCTGCGCCGACATGTCCGACGAAACTGCAAGCGGCGCCGCCAGTAGCGGCGACACCATCAGCGACACTATCAGCATTGACGATTTCGCCCGCGTCCAGTTGCGCGTGGCGGAAGTGATCGCCGCCGAGCGGGTGCCCAAGACCGACAAGCTGCTGTGCCTGACCCTGCGTCTCGGCGAGGCCGAACGCACCGTGGTGTCCGGTATCGCCGAATATTTCGAGGCCCAGGACCTGGTCGGCAGGAAACTGATCGTGGTAGCCAATCTGAAGCCGGCCAAGCTGCGCGGGATCGTGTCCGAGGGTATGATCCTGGCCGCCGAGGACGATTCCGGCCGGCTCGCGCTGGCCGAGGTTCCGGGCGACTTCCCGTCCGGCAGCACCGTCAGGTGACCGGGACCATGCCAGCCCCCAATCGTCCAGCCCCCATTCGTATCGTGATTGTTGGCGCCGGACGCGGACGCTCGCACCTGCGCAGCGTGCGGACGCTCGGCGACCGGTTCGAGCTGGCCGGCGTGGTCGACCTGGATGCCGCGCGGTTGGCGCAGGTGTGCGCACAGGAGCAGGTGGCGCCTGGCCTGGCGTTTGGCTCGCTCGACGACGCTCTCGCCGCCGGCGGCTGCGACGCGGTGATGGTGGCGACCTGGGCGCGCACCCACGAACCGCTGGTGGCCCAGGCGCTCGCGGCCGGCGCCCACGTGCTGGTGGAGAAGCCGTTCACGCTGACCGTGGCCTCCGCCCGCCGCCTGCTCGCCATCGCCGAGGAGCGTGGCCGCAAGATCGTGGTCACCCAGCAGTGGCGTTACTTGCCGGGCCAGCGCACCATGCGACGGCTGCTGGCCGAGCGCCGCTGGGGGCAGCCGCAGGAGGGCCACCTGGTATCCTACAAGGCACGCGGCGGCGAGTACCCCGACTCCGAGCACTCCCAGCTCTGGCAGATGACGGTCCACGAGGTGGACTCGCTACTGGCCATGATGGGCGAGCCGGTGGCGGCGGTAAGCGGCCATTCGTTCCGGCCACCGGCCACCACCTGGCGCCGCGAATCGACCGCTACCGCCGAGCTCACGCTGGACAGCGGATGCCGGATCGTCCTGCTGTCCACCTCCGATGCCCGCATCAATACGCTCGAACTGCGCGTGGAGTGTGAGCGCGGAGCGCTGCGCTACGAAAATTCCCGTTCATTCGGCGGTGACGAGAGGATCGCGGTGGCAACCTCCCCGGACGAAGGTTGGCAGCCGGTACCGATCGACGCGCCGCATCCGTTGTCGCTCGACGCGCAGGTGGCGGCCGGGTTTGCCGACTGGATCAACGGCGGACCGGAGCCGGAAACCAGCGGGCGCCAGAATCTGCAGGTGCTGGGGGCGCTCGATGCACTGCTCGAATCGGGATTGACCGGACGCCAGGTGCCAGTGCAACACGCCGGCGGCGCGCCGGACTAGCGCGCCGGACTAGCGGGACGGACGCCACTCATCGCTCTGTACGACGCGGCCGCCGCCGATACTGCCGCCATACTCGCCGACCTCCGGTACGTCTACCACCAGCGGCTCATCGGGCAGCCGCTCGTCTACCGGAGGCAGTTCGCCCGCCTCCACCCGTTCGCGCAGCATCGGCGCTTCCTGGTATCGGCTGGGGGGCGGCCGGGCGGTCGCCCCCCGGCCGCCGGCGGGGGGGCGCGCCCGCCCCCCGCCTCCACCCGTTCGCGCAGCATCGGCGCTTCCTGGTATCGGCTGGCGGCAGCCTGGTCGTCCGCTCCGCGCCGGCAGGCGGTGGCGAGCCCGGTGAGCGCGGCGGCGGTCAGGGCGCAGGCGAGCAGTCTTCGCACGGTGCGGCGGGCTGCAGAGTAGGGCACGGCACAATGCTACCGGCAGCACCGTGCGTTGTCACCCACGCCGCCGCGGGTAAGGCATAATGGAGATCGGTATGGCTTGCCACGCTGCAGCGCATCAGCAGACGCGCCGGCCGCGCCGAGCCCTGGGCCGCGCCGCCACCGCCACCGCCATTGTGGCCATCGCCCTTGCGGCGCTGGCCACCGGTTGCGTTTCCCGTGACCTGACCCGCGAGCAATTCGCGGACGAGTATTACAGCCTCGGCACCGGCTTCCTGGAGGCGGGCGACCATGAACGCGCCATTCGCTATTTGCAGCGCGCCGTGGCGTTGCGGCCCGCCGCCGTCGCTGCACGCTTCAACCTGGCGGCGGCGTTCCTGGAGTCGGGCGACACGGTGGCCGCGAGCGACCATCTGGGGCAGCTGCTGGCCTCCGACCCCGACAACCGGAGGGTGCTGGAGCTGCAAGCGGAGAGCCACCGCCGCGGCGCCCGCTGGGGCGATGCACTGGCGGTATATGGCCGGCTGCTGGAGGTGCAGCCGCGCCACCCCGCGGCGCGCTTCAACAGTGCGATACTGCTGTGGACGCTGGGCGACCGGAGCGCAGCGGCGGTTCAACTGCGCGCGCTGTTGAACGAGTACCCCGACGATCACGATGCCCGCCTGCACCTCGGGTTGCTGATCGCTGACGCCGGCGACCCCGTGGTCGGTGCGTTCGCGGAGGCGTCCACCCTGCTGCGGGACTACCTGGAGGAGCATCCCGACGCCGCCGACGCCGTGCTGGCGCTGGCCCGGGTGGAGAGCGCTCAGCGCCGCTACGACGCCGCCCTCGACCTGTATACCGAAGCCGAACAACTGCTGCCGGAGGATGACCCCGAGCGCGCGGCAGCTGCATTCGAGCGCGCCGTGATTCTGCTCACCGCGGTGGAAGATCCGATCGCGGGGCTGGTGGCGCTCAGGACGGCTTTGCAGGGCGGGTTTCGCGATGAGGATCGGCTGGCTTCACTGCTGGCCCGCGACGACCTGCTCTACCGCCCCATGGTGCTCGATACGGTGGCCAACCACGGCGCGTCCGGCGAGTAGCGCGCGGGCGCGGCCTCAGGCTCCGGCGGCCAGCGGGCGGGCGCCGCGAGTTGGCAGGTGCGCAAGGATCTGGTCGCGAACCTGTATCGCGGGTAAACTGCCGTCGACGCCGAGCAACAATGCGCGCCTGGCGTAGAACTCCACCAGCGGAGTGGTCAGGCGATGGTACACCTGCAGGCGATGGCGCACGGCGGCGGGGCGGTCGTCGTCACGCTGAATGAGCGGTCCGCCGCACCGGTCGCAGACGCCGGCAACGTGCGGCGGGCGGTTGGCGAGATGGTAGATTTCACGGTCGGCCGTGCACACGCGGCGACCGGAGATACGCAGCACGGCCAGGTCGTCTGACACGTCGAGGTTGATGACGGCGCTCACCTTGCTGAGCGCCTGCAGCGCCTCGGCCTGGGCGATGGTGCGCGGGAAGCCGTCGAGCAGATAGCCGCCTGCCGCATCCTTGGCGGCGAGCCGCTCGCGGATCACCGCCACGGTCACCTGGTCGGAAACCAGTTCACCGCGCTTGATGGTGGCGGCCACCTCCCTGCCCAGTCCGGTGCCGGCGCGGATGGCGGCGCGGAACATGTCCCCGGAGGAAATGTGCGGCACGTCGAGCCGCGTTACCAGCAGTTCCGCCACCGTGCCCTTGCCCGCACCCGGGGGGCCCAACAGCACCAGGTTGGACGGTCCGTGGTGGGCGTCCTCCACGACTGCCTCCGGTGCCTTCGGTGCTCTGCGCGATTGTGTGCCGGTTGCCGGATTCATCACGTGCCCTGCGAATAGTCCTGCAGGTAGCCCTGCTGCGCGGGCGACAGTTCATCGATGCCGACGCCCATGGTGCGCAACTTGATGGTCGCAATTTCCCGGTCTTGCTCGCCGGAAATCGAATACACCTTCCGGTCTCGTGCGCAACCGTCCACGGCCAGCGACACCATGCTCAGGAACTGATTTGCGAACGACATATCCATCACTTCCGACGGGTGCCCCTCGGCTGCAGCCAGATTGATCAGCCGGCCCTGCGCCAGCAGGTAGATGCGCCGCCCGTCGGCGAGCACAAACTCCTGGTTGTTGTCTCGCACCTCGGTCGGCGGCGCTGCCATCTCGTTCAGGTCGTCGAGGTTCAGTTCACAGTCGTAGTGACCGGCGTTGCAAATCACCGCGCCATCCTTCATCACCATAAAATGTCGGCGTGTTATCACGTCGCGCATACCGGTGGTGGTTATGAACACGTCGCCGTGTGCCGCGGCCTCCGCCATCGGCAACACCTCGAAACCGTCGAGTATGGCCTTCAGGGCGGCGATCGGGTCAACCTCGGTAATCACCACCCGCGCCCCCATGCCGCGGGCGCGCACCGCGGTGCCGCGGCCGCAGTGGCCGAACCCCGCCACTACCAGCGTCTTGCCGGCCAACAGGATGGAAGTAGCGCGCAGAACGCCGTCGAGTGCCGATTGTCCGGTGCCGTACACATTGTCGAAGTCCCACTTCGTTTCCGCGTTGTTGACCGCAACCACCGGGTACAGCAGCTTGCCGTCGTTGGCCATCGCCTGCAGGCGTTGCACGCCGGTAGTGGTTTCTTCGGTGCCGCCGAGGATCCCGTCGGCCAACTCGGGAAAGCGCGAATGGACGCGGAAGATGAGATCCGCACCGTCGTCAAGCGTCAGCGTGGGGCGGCACTTCAGGGTGGCGTCGATGCACCAGTAGAACTCGTCGACGCTCAACCCGTGCCAGGCAAAGATGCTGACGCCGTCCGCGGCCAGAGCGGCCGCCACGTCATCCTGCGTGGACAGCGGATTGCAACCCGACCACGCCACCTCCGCGCCCGCCGCGCGCAATGCGCCGATCAGGACCGCGGTTTCCTTGGTAACATGCAGGCAGCCCGCTATGCGGTGCCCGGCCAGCGGCTTGCTGGTCTCGAACCGTCGCTGCAGGTGCGCCATGACCGGCATTCGCGACTCTGCCCAGCGGATTTTCAGAGCGCCCCGATCTGCCAGGGAGGGATCTCGAATCTTGTGTTTCGCCACGGGGATTGCTCGTCAATATAGAGCGCAGCGCACGATTTGTGCAAAGGGTAACCGCCTTGATGTGGTCGCGCGCCTCGCTCTAGGCGTACATTGCTATTGGGCCGATCATTCAACGACGCCGCTCGGCGCGGCGCAGGAGGGATGTTTCATGAACCTTTGGAATCGAATCGAGAAGGCAGTGGGGCAGGGTCTCGACGTCTCGCGCGACGTGCTGGACAAGGCGCGCCTGGGCGCCAAGGACCTGAGCGAGAAAGGTGTGCTCAAGTTCGACATCATGCAGCTTGAGAGGCAGTCGATGAAGGTGCTGTCCCGCCTCGGCCAGGATGTCTACGACGCGTTCAGCGTGCGCAATCAGCAATCCGTATCGCGCGATACGGTGGGAGTGAAGGAACTGGTCGCCGAACTCGGCGACATCGAGCGCCGCATCGAGGAGAAGGAGCGCGCGCTGGCGCGCCTTGCGAGCCACGAAGAGAAAGCCGGAACCGACAACGGCAACACCCCGTAGCGCGGCCCCTGGCAGCGCAGCAAGATTGCCGTTGACAGGAGTCGGTCCGCCCGCCATCATTGGGGCCCCGCGAGGCGATTCCTTGGGGCCTGTAGCTCAGTCGGTTAGAGCGCACGCCTGATAAGCGTGAGGTCGCTAGTTCGATTCTAGCCAGGCCCACTTCCCCGTCCGCATCGGACAGGCCACCGTTCGATGCGGACGGCTGATATTCGATTCGTAGGTCAACGCGGTCGATCACGGCGAAGGTGCCGGGGCTGGCGTCGACGAGGAGGACTTTCAGTGTCGAGAGCATACGTGGAGACGTCGGAATACCTGCTTGAGGGACTCGATGAGATGATTCAACAGGGGTTCTATCGCGACCGCAGCGAGGCCGTGAACGACGCAATACGCGTGCTGCTGAAGAACTACAAGATATCCAAGCTCCATCTCAAGGATGCGCGCGAGCGTGACCCCAGCCCCGTTCCGCTTCGACCCGCCACCAATCCGCTCGGCTAGCGCGGCCGCCCGCGCCGCCCGCGGTGCCAGTGCGGTCACTCCGTGACGCCTGACACAAACCACCAAAACGGTCGCGCAGCGGCCGCCGGCCGGCAGGTCCGGGGCCGTGCCGCGGCGCCCGGCAAGGCGCGCCGCGAACCGGTCGCGACCAGGGTCCCGCTGTTTCGGCCCACCATTCACCGCCGCCAGATGCATGCGGTCCTGGAATGCCTGGTGTCCGAAGACATCGGTCCCGGCCCCATTACCAAGCAGTTGACCGGCGAGTTGGCGGCCGCGCTCGATTGCCGGGGCGGCCTGGCCTTGGCCGACTACCAGGCGGCGGCCGCGGCGGCCCTGTACCTGGCCACCGAGACGGCCGCCGGCGGCGAGGATTCGGCGCCCGGCGGACCACGGCCCGTGCTGCTGTCGGCGCTGGTTCCGCTGACCTACGTATACGCGGCCCGGGGCGCGGGATTGCACCCGCTGCTGGTCGATGTCGACCCGGAGACCGGTGCCCTGGATGGGGAGTCGCTGCAGCGCATGCTCGCGCATCGCCCGTGCGCGCTGGTAATCGGCCATGCGCTAGGCGCGAGCGAGCCGCTCGACGAGGTGCGCGCCGCCGGCGTGCCGATTGTCGAGGACATCTCGGCTGCGCTGCCGGGGATGGTGCCCGAGCCGGCAGGTCCGGCGCCCGGCAACGCGGCGCGCGCCGGCGCCACCGGTGCGGCAGACGGCGGCGCGGACCAGACGCCGGGCAAGCCGCCGGAATCGGCGCCGGTCCGGGCGCCGGTGGGCGACGTGCTGGTGATCGGTCTGCAGGCGCCGGGCGTGTTGGTGGCCGGCGGCGGCCTGGCCCTGGCGCGCAGCCCACGGGGACGCCGGTTGCTTGCCGGCTGCCGGACGCGCTTCGGCTGGGCGGAACTGGCCGATGTAAACGCCGCGCTGGCGCTGGCGCAGTGGCACGATCTGGCGGCCGGGCGCCGGCGCTGCGCCGACCTTGCCGCCCGCTTCCGCGACGCCGTGGCGCGCAGCCGCCACCGCACCCTGGCGCCGGCAGCCGCGCCAGGTACGCTGTTCCCGGTCGTGGTCGAGGACGGGCTGCGTGCGGTGCAGCGCTACGCGACCCGCCACCACGTGGAGGCCCGGCTCGGCTGCGAGGGGGCCGCCATAACCGGCCTGCTTCCCGCCGAGGGCGATCAGGCTGACGGCGGCCAGCCGCCGGCGGCGCCCGCGCCGGCCGACCCGCCGGCCGGTGCCGCGGCCGAGGAACGGCTCACCGGAGCCCAGGAACTGGCTCGCCGGTGCCTGTTGTTCCCGCTCTATCCCGAGCTTCGTGACGCCCAGGCCGGTCAGGTCGCCCGGGTGTTGGCCACCCTGCCGTAGTTCTAGTAGTTCGACCAGCCCGTGGCGGCGGGGTACGGGGCTGCGCTATACTGGTGTCTGGTCCGATGACAATCGGTACAGGGAAGCCGGCCGAGACCGGCGCAGGAAATGAGTCGCGGCCGCGAACGGTTCGCCGCGTGTTCGTGTTGCTCAACAGGGCTCGCGCCAGCGACCGGATCATCGCCGAGGTACGCGAGTTCTTTCAGCGCCGGCACGTCGAGGTGGTGGAGGCGGAGGTGGGCGGCTCGGCCGCCGTTCCGGTCGCGCAACTCGACCGCATCGACCTGGCGGTGTCGCTCGGCGGCGACGGGACGCTGCTCGGATGCGCACGCCTGCTTGCGGGCAGCGACATCCCGATCCTGCCGGTCAATCTCGGTACCGTGGGATTCATCACCGAGATACCGGTCGGCGAATGGCAGCAGGCATACGATGCCTACGCCGCCGGATCGCTTGGCATCAGCACCCGGGTGATGGTGCGCGCCGAAGTACTGCGGTCGGGCAACCGGGTTGCCCGCATCGACGGTCTCAACGATGCCGTGATTGCCGCCCACGGGCGCTCCAAGATCGTGCGCCTGCGGGTACACCTGGCCGGCACCTGGGTCGCCAACTACCGCGCCGACGGGATGGTATTCGCGACGCCGACCGGCTCGACGGCGTACTCGATGGCGGCCGGCGGGCCGATTGTCCACCCCGAGATGGACGCCTTCGTGATCACCCCGATCTGTCCGTTCACCCTGGCCAACCGGCCGCTGCTGGTCCCGGCCGCGGAGCCGGTCCGAGTCGAGATCGAACTGAACCAGCGCACCGAAATCACCCTCGCCGTCGACGGTGTGGATGTCGTGGGGCTGCAGCCTGGCGATCAGATCGACTTCTCGCGTTCCGTGCATCAGACCCACATTGTGCGTTCCGGGAAGCGCAACTTCTACCAGGTGCTGAGGTCCAAGCTGGACTGGGCCGGGGAGCCGCGTGCTTGAGTCGCTGACGGTGCGCAACTATGCGCTGATCGAGCACGTGGAACTGAGCTTCGGCGCCCATCTGAACGTACTCAGCGGCGAGACCGGCGCCGGCAAGTCAATCATTATCGGCGCCCTCGGCCTGCTGCTCGGCGCGCGCGCCACCGCGGCCGACGTTCGTACCGGTGCCGACCGCGCCGAAGTGACCGGCGTGGTCCACCTGCAGCACCGCGACGGCGCGGTGCGCGCCTGGCTGGCCGAGCGCGATTTCCCGGTCGACGACGACAGCCTCATCGTGCGCCGCGTGGTGCGCCGCAGCGGGCGGTCGGGCAGCTTCATCGGCGGCGTGCCGGTGCCGACCGCGCAGCTCGGCGAACTGGGCGAGCGCCTGTTCGACCTGCACGGCCAGCACCGGCACCAGAGCCTGCTGCGCGAGGCCGAGCATCGCCGCCTGCTCGATCACTTCGGCGGCCTGGTGCCGCTCGTCGAGCGGGTGCGGGAGCTGCATCGCCAACTCGCCGCCGCCCGTGCGCGCGTTGCGGAGCTGGCGGCGGGAGGCGAGCGCCGCACACGGCAGGCGGAGCTGTTGCGGCACGCCGCGGACGAGATCGACGCGGCCGACCTGCGCGCCGGCGAAGAGGAGGAGCTGGACCAGGAGCGGCTCCGCCTGACTGCCTTCGAGCGCATCTCGGAGGCGGCACAGCGCGTCTACGAGGCCACCGCCGAGGCGCGCGGGGGCGCATTGGCGGCGGTGCGCGGCGCCCTCGACGATCTGCGCACACTGGCCTCGTACGACGCCGCGTTCGAGCCGCTCGGCGCCCGCGCCGAGAGCGCGTTCTATGAGCTTGAAGATGTGGCCGAGGAGGTGCGCCGCTATCGCAGCGGCCTGTACTTCGACGCCGCGCGGCGGGCGGCCGTGGTCGAGCGCCTGGAGCAGATCCACTCCCTGCAGCGCAAGTACGGCGCCACGGTGGCGGCCGTGCTGGAGCACGCCCGGCAGGCGCGCAGCGAGCTGGCCGGCCTCGAGGACGCCGCCGGCGCCCATGCCGCTGCCGGCGGCGACGTGCAGCGGCTCGCCGCCGGGCTGAGCGAGCAGGCGAGCGACCTGAGCGAGCGCCGCGGGAACCGCCGCCCGCCTGCGCGGTCTGGTCGAGGCCAACCTGCACGAACTCGGCATGCCGAAGGCGCGCTTTGCCGTGCAGTTGCAGCCGCGGCAGGAGCGCGGCGAGCCGGCGATCGGCCCCGCCGGCGCCGAGGCGGTGACCTTCCTGGTCTCTGCGAACGCCGGCGAGCCGCCGCGCCCGCTCCGTTCCATCGCCTCCGGCGGCGAGGTGTCCCGGATCATGTTGGCGTTGAAGTCGATATTCGCCGCCAGCGACCCGGTCGGCACCTTGGTGTTCGACGAAGTCGACGCCGGTATCGGCGGCGCCGTGGCGATCGCGGTGGGTGACAAGCTCGCCGGCATCGCCCGTCGGCGGCAGATCCTGTGCATTACCCATCTCGCCACCGTGGCCGCCCGAGCACACACCCACCTGCAGGTGTCCAAGGACGAGCACGACGGGCGCACGCTTACGGCCGTGAAGCAGGTCAGCGGACGCGCGCGGGTGGTGGAAGTGGCGCGCATGCTATCCGGCGACGATGCCCGCGAGGTGTCGTTGCGCCACGCCGAGGATCTGCTGACCCGTCAACCGGCGGGGAGTTGACCGGGCCCGTGCGCGGCCGGTTGCACGGCCGGGTGTGCGGGGTCAGGGCGAAGAGTCGTCGCTGTCGAGATCGCCTTCCTGGCCGCCGTCGCCCGTTTCGTCCGCGTCTTCGTCCACCAGCATGAACGGCCGGATACGATTGGAGTCCGTCTCCGGGAACTGCTCGATCAGGGCCACGGTCTGAAACGGAATCATCAGGTGCTCGGCACGCCCGAAGGTACGCCGTACGTCCTCGGCGGTAGGATTGATAATGATCTGTTGATCACTCTTGAACACGATGTCCTTGATGGACACGAAGTAGGGATGCGTGAGGTCAAGGCTCTTCGCGGTGAGCTGTACTTCCTTGCCTTTCCACTTGAAATGTACGCGATACAACCGTAAACCCGCTCTAGCAGCCTGCACCCGGAACATTAGCCGCATGGGCCCGGCCCGCCAATACTATACAAACTTGTAGTGGTAGGGGCGTCCTCCGGCGGCGAAATCCTCACTAGCCCGGATTCTCGTTGTTGACAGCAGATATGAGCGCGGTAATTAATCTACAGAGGTGGGAAAAAGTGGGAGATATTGGACTGTTGTGGAGGAATGGCCCATTATATCCCCTGAATCTCTGGAGTGCAGGTATCGACGTGGGAGGGTGTCAGTTGACCGTCCGTGAGGAGCGACCGTGATTTCCGGTGAATACCGCAACGCCCTTGACGAAAAGGGGCGCTTGATGGTGCCGGCCAAGGTGCGCGCCGAGGTCGTCGGCAACGTGATGATCCTGACCCGCGGCGTGGACCGCTGCCTGTGGCTGTTCCCGTCCGAGGAGTGGCGGCAGTTGTCGGAGAACCTGATCGCGGCGACGTCGCCGTTCTCGGAGCGGGCGCGCCTCATCCAGCGGCGCATTCTGGCGCCGGCGCAGGAGGTGGAGATCGACCGCAGCGGGCGTATCGCCATTCCGTCGACGTTGCGTGGGTTCGCGGCGCTGAAGAAGGACTGCACCATCCTCGGCATGGTCAAGTATCTCGAAATCTGGGACGAACCTACCTACACTACCTACCTGGAGGAGAACGAGGAGAGGTTCAAGGAGGCCGCCGAGGAGATCGGCGGTACGATAACGTTCTGATGGGTGTGCACGAACCAGCAATGGTTCATGAACCGGTAATGGTACAGGAGTGCCTGACCTGGCTGGCTGCGCCCGAACGCGGCGGCCTGATGATCGACGGCACCGTCGGCGACGGCGGCCATGCCCAGCAATTCCTGGACCGGTACCCTTCGTTGTCGCTGCTGGCGGTAGATGTCGATGCACACATGCTGGAGCGTGCGCGCCGCACCCTGGGCCGCTTCGGCCGCCGTGTCGAGTTCGAGCACGGCTGGTTTGCGGACGTGCTGGCGCGGCGCAGCGACGCGGCGCAACTGGTCCTGCTCGATCTCGGACTGGCGAGCTATCACTTCGACTGCAGCACCCGCGGCTTCTCGTTTCGCCGCTCGGAACCGCTGGACATGCGCCTCGACGAGCGGTTGCCCCGTACTGCTGCCGATATTCTCAATGAGGAGCCGGAATCAGCCTTGGCGGATCTCTTCTACCAGTTCGGGGAGGAGCGCCACGCCCGCCGGATCGCGCGCGCCGTGGCCCGCCGGCGGGGGGGGGGGGCCCTTCGGCCCCCCCGCCGGGTTGGGCGCGCGGGGCCCCGCCGGCGGGCGGAGGGTCCCTTGCGCACCACCGGCGAGTTCGAGCAGGTGGTGTGGCGCGCGTATCCGCCGCAGCAGCGCCACCGCGGTGCCATCCATCCGGCGACGCGGTCGTTCCAGGCGTTGCGCATCGCCGTCAACGACGAGTTGCAGCGCCTGGAAACCGGCCTGGCGGCCGCGTTGCGCTGTCTCACCGCCGGCGGTTGCATCGGGGTGATCGCGTTCCACTCGCTGGAGGACCGTATCGTCAAGCAGCACCTGCGGCGCGCCGCCGCGGCGCCGGACGGCGCCGGCTCGGCATGGGAACTGCTCACCAAGCGTCCGTTGCGCCCGACGCCGGCCGAGGTGCACGCCAATCCGCGCGCGCGCAGTGCACGCCTGCGGGTTGCCCGGAGGGCGTCCGATGGCTGACGGAGCACGCACGCGGGCGCTGTCCCCGCGCGGACGAATACTATTGTTTCTCAGCGCCGCCCTGCTCGGCGCGGCGCTGATGCTCAGCGCATGGCAAGGCTACCGCTACGAGCGCCTGCTGCACACGGTGAGCGCACTGGAGCTGGAACAGCGCCGCTGGCACGAGCGCAACAAGCAGGCGATGTCGGATCTGGCGGGCCTGGGCTCGCCGCGGCGCATCGACGCGGCCGCCGCGGAGCAGGGGCTGGAACGCATGGCGCCGTCGAGCCGTCTGCTTGTGCGCTTCGCGCTTCCTGAGCCGCCACCGGGCGCGGGAGAGCAACCGTGACGGTAACCATTGAGGCGCTGGCCGCGCTGACCGGAGCGCGCCTGGTCGCCGCCGGACCGGATCGGCCGCACGCGCCGCAGGCATCGTTGCGGCGGGTGGTGGTCGATTCCCGTGCCGCCTGTGCCGATTCCCTGTTCGTCGCGCTGGCCGGCAGCCGCGCCGACGGCCACGATTTTCTGGCCGACGCATTCGCCGCCGGCGCCGCCGCGGCGCTGGTCGCGGACCGGCAGTGGCAGGCGCGCGGCGCCGCGTTGCAGGCGGTTGCGCGCCGTTACCGCGCCACCCTGGCGGTGGTGGACGATCCGCTGCAGGCACTGCATCGGCTCGCCGAGGCGCACCGGTCGCAGAGCGAGGCGGAGCGCGTGGCGGTGACCGGATCGAGCGGCAAAACCACCACGCGGCGCATCCTCGCTTCCATTCTGAAGCAGTGCGCGCCGACCTACGAGGCAGAACGCAACTACAACTCGGTAATCGGGTTGCCGCTGGCGCTGCTGGGCATCGAGCCGCGGCACCGCATGGCGGTGCTGGAACTCGGCATCGACTACCGCGGCGAGATGGACGTGCTCGGCCGGCTGGCGGCGCCGCATCATGCGCTGATCACGGCGATCGGCACCGCCCACCTGGCCGCATTCGAATCGCGCGCCACCATCGCCGCCGAAAAGGCGCGTGTACTGGCCCATCTGCCGCGCGGCGGGCACGCATTCGTGCCGGAGTCGGAGGAACTGCTCATCCGTTCCCGGCTGCCGCTGCCGCCGGAAGTTGCGCTGGTGCGCTTTGGTCCAACTACTACGAAAGGTTACGAGGGAAGTGAATCTCTGGGGTTTGATGGTTCTACCATCCACTGGGAGGGGCTCCAGATTCACTTCCCTCTGTTTGGCAATCACAACGTCGCCAACGTGCTGGCCGCGATCACGGTGGCGACTACCCTTGGAGTATCCGCGGCGGCAATCAAGCGCGGCATCGAGGCCATGGAGGCGGTGGCGGGCCGCTCGCAGGTAATTCGCGGGCGGCTGACCATTGTCAACGACGCCTACAACGCCAATCCGGAGTCGATGGCGGCCGCGCTCACCTTTCTCGCCGACCTGCCCGATCGCGGGCGCGTTCTGGTGGTGCTCGGCAGCATGCTGGAGCTCGGTTCGGCGACGCAGGCCGCTCACGCCGCGCTCGCCGAGGTGATCGCGGCGGCCGATCCGGACGCCGTGTTCCTGTTCGGCGCGGAGACCGCGGCGACCGCACACGCTCTGCAGGCGTCCGGCTTCGGCCGGCCGGTACTGTGGACGACGTTCTACGCGGAACTGGAGGCCGCGGTGATCGAGTCGGTGCGCGCGGGCGACACCGTGCTGCTGAAGGGCTCGCGCGGCGTCGCACTCGACCGGCTGGTGGCGCCGCTGCAGGCAGCGTGACGGTATCGTATGGCACCGGGAGAGGAACGCGGGCGTTCGCAACCGCGAAAGCTGACGCAGCCGGCGGTGAAGGTGACCCACATGCCGCGCGTGCTGCGCCGCCTGAT
Organism: Spirochaetaceae bacterium bin103; assembly: GCA_002238925.1. GTDB lineage: Bacteria > Spirochaetota > Spirochaetia > SZUA-6 > Bin103 > Bin103. The sequence goes on from MPNH01000004.1 coordinate 68,342, forward strand.
GCTCGCCCAGCGCCCGTCCGGCCGCCGCCGCACGGTGCGCACCGGCTGGGTGCGGCTGCGCGACACGCTGCAGCCGACCCTGGCCATGCCCAGCGACACCGTGCTGATGGCCGTCCTGATCGTGCTCACCGGCAGCGGTCTGGCGGTGCTGCTGTCGGCGTCGTACTTCTACGGCGACCGGCTGTTCGACGATCCGCTGCGCTTCTTTCGCCGCCAGGTGCTGTGGGTAGCGCTCGGCACGCTGATCGCCGCAATCGCGGCCGCCGTGCCGCTGCGCCTGGTGCGCCGCGCGGTGCTGCCGCTGGTGGCCGTGAGCCTGCCGCTGGTGGTGCTCACGTCGGTGCCGGGCATTGGCCTGTGGGCGATGGGCGCGCAGCGCTGGATCGTGATCGGCGGGCTGTCGTTCCAGCCGTCCGAGCTGGCCAAGCTGGCGCTGGTGGTGTACCTCGCCCACATCCTCGATCGCAAGGGCAACCTGGCCGAGCTCACCTACGGCCGCACCATGCGGGTCATCGTTCCGCCGATGCTGGTGGTCGGCCTGTTCGCGGCGCTGGTGTACCTGCAGAACGACTTCTCCACGCCGATCTTCCTGGTGTTCCTGGCCATGGCGATGCTATGGCTGGCAGGCGTGAGGATGGGTCTGTTCGCCGCCCTCACCCTGGCCGGTACGCCGCTGGCCCTGTTGCTGCTGCTGACCAAGGAACATCGCGTGCTGCGCCTGATCGCGTTCCTGGAACCGACCGCGGACCCGGCCGGCAGCGGCTACCAGGTGCTGGCCGCGCGCGACGCACTGGCCCGCGGCGGCGTCTGGGGTACCGGGATCGGGCGCGGCCAGATGAAGCTGGGGCCGTTGCCGGAGGCGCACTCCGACTTCATCTTCGCGGTGGCCGGCGAGGAACTGGGGCTGGTCGGCGTAATTCTGATTCTCGGCTTGTTCGCGGTGCTGGCCTGGCGCGGCTACCTGATCGTGCGCCACCATCGCGACCGCTTCGCCCGCTATCTGGCGTTCGGCCTCACCACCAGCATCGTCGCGCAGGCGTTCCTGAATCTGGCCGTGGTGTCGAGCCTGGTGCCGGCCACCGGGCTGCCGCTGCCGTTCTTTTCGTCCGGCGGATCGGCGCTGCTCACCACGTTTGCCATGTGCGGCCTCCTGGTCGGCCTGTCGCGCCGCCCCTCCGGAGTCGCCACCGAGCATCTGTCCGCGCCGCGGCGCGACCGCAAGGGCGGAGTTGAGAAGCTGTGAGTACCGTTGTGGGAGGGGCAATTCTGCCGGGGAGCGGCGACCTGGCGCCGCGTACCGCGGAGAGCCCGCGGCGCGCCCGGCTGCGGCGGGTACTGCGTCTGGTCATCGCCACCCTGCTGCTGATGCTGGCCCTGGAGGCGGTGTTTTTCCTGCTGCTGGCGCCGCGTCTGCACCTCACCACGGTGAACGTGGCCACCGACCTGGCACTGAGCGATGCGGAGGTGCTGGCGATGGCGGGGCTTACCGGTAACGAGCAGTTCTTCTCCATCGACGCGGCCGCCATTGAGGCACGCCTGGAGCAGCACCTGCTGGTGCAGGATGCCGCCGTGTCGATGCGATTTCCGGACACGCTGCGTCTCGACCTCACCGCGCGCACGGCAGCCGCGGTCATGCTGGCAGTGGAGCCGGACGGTTCCACCCGCGCCGCACAGGTGGACCGGGACGGCCTGGTGTTTCTGGCCGGCGTAGCGCCCTGGGGCCGCCCGGAGGCCGCCGACGTGCCGGTGCTGAGCGGACTGGCGCCGGAACTGCTGCAGCCGGGCGCCCACCTGCCGGAGCCGGTGCGCGCCGTGCTCGCCGACCTGTCCGCGCTGGCGGCGTCGGACCCGGTGCTCGCCACCCTGATCTCGGAGATCCGGCTGGTGCCGATCGGCGCGCCGCCGACGGCCGACCCGCTCGGCGCCGATGCGCTGGCCTCCGGTTTCGACCTGATCGTGTTTCCGATCGGCTTCAGTACGGTGCTTCGCTTCGCCACCGAGCTTACCGAGGCCCATCTGGCGGAAGCACTGGTACTGCTCGACCTGATACGCACCAATTCCGCACAGCGCGGCATGGCAGACGTGGGCGAGCTCGATTTTCGCGGCGCGATGCCGGTAGCGGTCGCTGGCGCGGCCGCCGGTGGGAGGTAAGGGCAGATGGCAACGGACGATCTGATCGTCGGTCTGGACATCGGCACCACCAAGGTGTGCGTCATCATCGGCCAGATCGGCGAGCAGGGCGGTCTCGAGATCACCGGCGTCGGTATTACCCCGTCGCGCGGGTTGCGGCGCGGCGTGGTGATCAACATCGACGCCACCGTCAAGTCGATCGCGGCGGCGGTGGAAGAGGCTGAAATGATGTCCGGGCGCGAGGTCCAGGACGTCTACGCCGGCATCGCCGGCGGCCACATCGAGAGTGTCAATTCGCGCGGCGTGGTGGCGGTCACCGGCAAGAAACGGGAAATCGGCCAGGACGACATCGACCGCGTCAAGGAAGCTGCCGGCGCCATCGTCATCCCGATGGACCGCGAAGTGCTGCATGTCATCACCCAGGAGTACGTCGTCGACGGACAGGCCGGTATCCGCAGTCCGCTGGGCATGACCGGCGTGCGCCTTGAGGCCGAGGTACACATCGTGACCGGCGCGGTGTCGTCGGCGCAAAATATCATCCGCTGCGTCAATCGTTCCGGATTCAAGGTCAGCGACATCGTTCTGGAGCCGCTCGCCTCCGCCCGCTCCGTGCTCACCGACGATGAGAAGGAGCTTGGCGTGCTGTTGGTCGATCTCGGCGGCGGCACCACCGACGTGCTGGTGCACATCGAGGGATCGCCCTATCACACCGAAGTGCTGGCGGTCGGCGGCGACCACGTAACCAGCGACCTGTCGATTATGCTGCGCACTCCCAACGAGGCCGCCGAGCAGGTCAAGCGCGACGCCGGTTGCTGCTACCTGCCGATGCTCGACGAGCCGGATGCCGAAACCAGCATTCCCGGGGTCGGCGGCCGCCCGCCGCGCATTATCACCCGGCGCGAACTGTGCGAGATCATTCAACCGCGCATGTCGGAGATGCTCGGCAGCGTCAAGGCGCAGATCGAACGCGCCGGCTATCTGTCCCGCCTCGCCGGCGGGGTGGTGATTACCGGTGGCGGGTCGCTGCTGCCGGGCACCGAGGAGCTGGCATCCGAGATATTCGGACTGCCGGCGCGCATTGGCTATCCGGCGCGCCTGGGAGGGCTGGTGGAGGAGTACCACAGCCCCATTTTCGCCACCGGCGTGGGCCTGGTGCAGTACGGCGCCGCCCACCTGGGGGTCGAGCAACTCAACATGGATACCAGCGAAGCGGGGTTCACCAGTGTGTGGGCCCGCATGAGGAAATGGTTCGGGGAGTTCTTCTGACGGAGACTCGCCGGTACAAAGATGAACAAGCGTACGGGAGGGGAACCATGACGTTTGAATTGCACAACGAGCACACTCCGGGGATTACCGACATCAAGGTGATCGGCGTCGGCGGCGGCGGCAACAACGCCACCAACAGGATGATCGAGTCGGGCCTCCGGAATGTGCACTTCGTTGCCGTGAATACCGACCTGCAGGCGCTCGATCTGTGCCACGCCGAAACCAAGGTGCCGATTGGCAGCAAGCTGACCGCCGGGCTGGGCGCCGGCGGCATACCGGACGTGGGCGAGAAGGCGGCGCTGGAGGATCAGGGCGCGCTCGAGAACGTGCTGAAGGGATCGGACATGGTGTTTATCACCGCTGGACTGGGCGGCGGCACCGGCACCGGAGCGGCCCCGGTTATCGCCCGCACCGCGCGCGAGCACGACATTCTCACCGTCGCCGTGGTGACCAAGCCGTTCGACTTCGAAGGCCGCCGCAAGCGGGATCTGGCGGAAGAGGGCATCGAGAGTCTGCGCAAGGAAGTGGACACCCTGATCGTGATTCCGAACCAGCATCTGTTGAAGATCGTGGAGCGCCGGACGCCCCTGCGGGAAGCGTTCATGCTCGCCGACGACGTGCTGCGGCAGGGCGTGCAGGGCATCTCCGACCTGATCACGGTGCCGGGCGTAATCAACATCGATTTCGCCGACGTGCGCACCATCATGCAGGGACAGGGTGACGCGCTGATGGGCATCGGCGTCGGGGCCGGCGACAACCGAGCCGTGGACGCGGCGACCAACGCCATCAACAACCCGCTGCTCGAAGACGCGCGCATCGAGGGCGCCCACGGGATCCTGGTCAACGTGACCGGCGACGATGCCATGTCTCTGACCGAGTACGAGGAGGTGCTGCAGATCATCACCGCCAGCGCCTCGGACGATGCCATGATCATCTGCGGGACCAGTATCGGCACGATCGAGGACGAAATCCGCGTCACGGTAATCGCCACCGGGTTCCAGCGCGAGGGCGTCGCGCCGGCCGCGGCCAATGGATCCGAAGCGTCGAGTCCCGAGATCATCTCTTACCAGGAGTGGGTCGAGCTCAACAAGGGGCTTGGCAAGCGCAACGACGCCCTCAGTCAGCACGAGCCGGTGACCAGCTCGCGCCCCACCTCGCTTGACGATCTGAGCGTGCCGACCGTGTTGCGCAACCGCCGCGGCGAGGCGGCGTCGTCCTGACCCGGAGTACGCAACCGAACCGGTCCGGGCGGTAGCGGGCGGTGCCGGCGCAGCAGGGTGTCGACGCCGCCGGCCCGCTGGCCCGCGAGTTCGCGGACTACCTGCGGTCGGTCGAGGGGCTCGCCGAACTGACGGTCGACGCCTACGCGGCCGAGGCGCGCCGCTACCTCGACTACCGGGCGGAGTGCGCCGCCGCCGCCGCCGCCCCCTCCGCGGAAGCGCCCGATCCGGACGGCGCGGGCGGGGTGATTTCCTACCTGGTGGCGCGCCAGGGCGACGGCGTCGGCAGCGGCACGCTGGCCAAGGCGATCAGCGCGTTGCGCGCCTGGTATCGATTCCTGGAGGCGGAACGCTCCGACGCCGGCGCCCCCGGTGCCGGGAAGGCGGACAACCCGGCTGCGAGCGTGGCCCCGCCGCGCGCCGGACGGCGCATTCCCCGCGTGCTGTCGGTGGCACAGGTGGAGCGGTTCCTGGCCGCCATCGACACCGGCAGCCCGGCCGGCGTCCGCGACCGCGCATTGTTCGAACTGGTCTACTCCGCCGGGCTGCGGGTCAGCGAGGTGGTGGCGCTCGACCGGTCGCGTCTCTACCTGGCGCAGGCGTGCGTGCGCGTGCTCGGCAAGGGGTCGCGGGAACGGATCGTGCCGCTCGGTGAACCGGCCGTGGCGTGGATCGGCCGCTACCTGACCGAAGCGCGGCCGCACCTGCTGCGCCGCGGCGCCGGGCCCGGCACCGCCGGCGACGCCGTGTTCCTCAATCAGCGCGGCGGGCGCCTGTCCCGCAAAGGCATCTGGAAGCGCTTTCAGGAGGTTTGCACTGCCGCCGGGCTCAACGCCAAGGTGCACACGTTGCGACACTCGTTCGCCACCCACCTGCTTGCCGGCGGCGCCGACCTGCGCTCCGTGCAGGAACTGCTCGGGCACGCCGATCTCACCACCACCCAGATCTACACTCACGTCGAGCGCGACGATCTTCACTCCCAGCACCGCCGCTATCATCCGCGCGGTTGAAGCGCGGCGGGTGCCGATACCGTTATATGAGACGTGAATTGGGCAGAGTCAGAACCTGGAGCGCGCCGGCTGCTTGCGCTGGCGCTGGCGAGAATGTCTTTCCTGCGGCCGGCGGAGCGCTGCGCGGTCCTGCACCGCTGCCGGCTGGCCGAGTTTGCCGACCTGTCGCTGGAACGGCTGGCGGCACTGCTGGGGCGCCGGCTGGGGCTGCGCCGCCGGCTGCTGCCGCCAGCGGCCTGGCTGGAGCGGGCGCGTGCCGATGCCGGGCGCTTGACGATGGGGGTGTGGCGGTGCACTTTTCTCTGGGAGCCGGGCTACCCGCGGATCCTGCGGGAGATTTACGATCCACCGGTGGTACTCTTTCATCGCGGTGGCAGTCTGCCGCAACCGTCGGCGCCGTTGGTGTCGGTGGTGGGAACCCGGCAGCCCACCGGCCACGGCCGATGGACGGCGTTTGCACTCGGGTTCGACTTGGCGCGAGCCGGGGTGACTTCGGTTTCGGGCCTGGCGCGCGGGATCGACCTGGAAGTGCACCGGGGGAGTCTGGCCGGCTGGCAGGGCGAGCGGTGCCCGACGGTCGCGGTGCTCGGTTGCGGCATCGACCGCATCTATCCCGCGAGTAGCCGCGAGGTGGCAATGCGGATACTCCGTAGCGGTTGCCTGGTGAGCGAGCTGCCGCCCGGGGTGGCGCCGCATGCGCGCAATTTCCCCCAGCGCAACCGCATTGTGGCGGGCCTCAGCCGGGCCGTGGTGGTAGTTGAGGCGCCCGCTAGGTCGGGGGCTCTGATCACCGCCCGTAGCGCGGCCGAGCAGGGCCGCGACGTGCTGGTGGCGGCTGGAGGCTTGGCCGGGGCGCGCGCCGCCGGGTGCGCGGCGCTGGCCGAGGAGGGGGCGACGACCGCGATGGATGCCGGCGACGTGCTGCGCGAGGCCGGCGTGGCGCATGCGCGGCCGGCCGGCGAGCAGTTGCGCGCCGCGGCGCCGCCGTCCCGGCAGCGTGCCGCCGGAGCGTGGCTGGCGAGGATGTTTGCCGCGGAGCAGGCCGGGCAGGCGGCGGCGGCCCATGGCGGCATCACGGCTGCCGGGGGCGGGCACGGCGTAAACGACAGGTGAGGATGAAGAGTTACCGAGCCGCGACAGCGGGACAGAGCGATGCCGGAGCCGACCAGGCGAACGGAGCCGTGGAGCGCTATCTGAGCTACCTCTCGGTGGTGCGCGGCTACTCTGCGCAGACCGTGCGCGCCTATCGCGGCGATCTGGCCCGCTACCTGGAATACCTGGTCGACGCCGGGGTACCGGTGGCTCGCGCAACCCCGCGGCAGGTGCGCGGCTTTGTCGGCCAGTTGACTCGCGCCGGCCTCAGCGCCGCCAGCGTTAACCGGGCGGTATCGTCCGTGCGCGGCTTCTATCGGTTCCTGGAAGGCACCCCGGCGGCGCCGGCCGCCAACCCGGCGCAGGGCCAGCGCGGTTTGAAGACCGGTAAGCGCCTGCCGGGATTTCTGTTCGCCGGCGAGGCGCAAAAGCTGATGGAAACGGGCCGCGTCCCGACCGGTGCGACCGATGCGACCGCCGCGACCGCCGCGCCGGACACTTTCTGGGTGCAGCGCGACGTGCTGCTGCTGGAGTTCCTGTACGGCAGCGGCTGCCGCGTGTCGGAGGCGGTCGGTCTCGACGTCGCCGACCTGGAGCCTGACGAGGGCCGCGCCCGCGTGCTCGGCAAGGGCAACAAGGAACGGGTCGTGTTTTTCGGGGCCGAGTGCGGTGCGCTGCTGCAGCAGTACCTGCCGTTGCGCGCCGACCGCGTACGCAGCTGGAGCGCTTCTTCCTCGGCGCCGGCACGGGTGGCCCGGCACGCGCTGTTCCTGAACCGCCGCGGCGGCCGCCTCAGCGACCGCGGCGCGCGCCGCGTTATCACCGCGGCCGCGGCGGCGGCCGGCATCGACAAGCGGGTTACCCCGCACAGCCTGCGGCACTCGTTCGCCACCCACCTGCTGGACGCCGGGGCGAACGTGCGCGTGGTGCAGGAGCTGCTTGGCCACGCGAGCATTTCGACCACGCAGGTTTACACCCATACCAGCCTGGCGCGTCTGCGGGAGGTGCATCGCGGCGCACATCCGCGTGCGCTGGCGGACACCAGAGACGCCCCGGGAGACCAATGAGAGAGACAGGGAATTCCATGGACGGCAATACGATGCACGGCACGACGATCGTCGCCGTGCGGCGCGGTTCGCAGGTGGCGATGGCCGGAGATGGTCAGGTCACGCTGGAGGCGACCATCGTCAAGGGCAGCGCGCGCAAGGTGCGGTCGATTGCCGACGGCACCATCCTGGTGGGCTTCGCCGGCGGCACCGCGGATGCGTTCACCCTGTTCGACCGGTTCGAGGGCAAGGTGAAGGAGTTTGGCGGCGACCTTACCCGCGCCTCCGTGGAGTTGGCCCGGGAATGGCGGTCGGACCGTTTGTTGCGCCGCCTGGAGGCGTTGCTGCTGGCCGCGGATGCCGGCAAGACGCTGCTGATATCCGGTAACGGCGATGTGCTGGAGCCCGACCACGGCGTGATCGCCATCGGATCCGGCGGCAACTACGCGCTCGCCGCGGCGCGCGCATTCCTGGCCGGCTCCGATCTCGGTCCACGCGACATCGCGGTCCGTTCGCTGCACATTGCCGCCGACATCTGCGTGTACACGAACCGCGAAATTACCGTCGAGGAGCTGTCATGAGCATCGATCTGGACAAACTTGTCCCGAACGAGATCGTAAGCGAGCTGGACCGCTATATCGTGGGCCAGCAAAAAGCCAAGAAAGCGGTCGCAATTGCCCTGCGCAACCGTCTCCGGCGGCGCAAACTGCCCGCCGAGTTGCGTGATGAGGTGACCCCGAAGAATATCATCCTGATTGGTCCGACGGGCGTCGGAAAGACCGAAATCGCGCGCCGCCTGGCAAAGCTGTGCCGGGCCCCGTTCGTGAAGGTGGAAGCCACCAAGTACACCGAGGTGGGCTACGTTGGCCGCGACGTCGAGTCGATGGTGCGGGATCTTGCTTCGGTGGCGGTGTCGATGGTCAAGACCGAGCTGCAGGAGGGCATTCAGGAGGAGGCCGAGAACCGCGTCGAGCAACAGCTGCTCGAGTTGCTGCTGCCGGGGTTGGCCCCGGGGCAGGACCGGCAGCCGAAGCCGGCCGCCGCGCCGGCCGGCTTCGCGACTCCGCCGCTGCCGCCGGCTACCGTGGAGTCGGCGCCGGCGCCGGAAAATGGCACGGTGAGCCGGTTCCGGGAGCGCCTCAGGGCCGGCGATCTGGAGGACAAGCTGGTTGAGGTGAACGTCTCGGACAGCAGCGGCCCGGCCATCGAGATCTTCTCCGGCCAGAGCTTCGAGGAGATGGACATCAACCTGGGCAGCCTCGGCAATCTCTTTGGAGGCCGCAAGAAAAAGAAGAAGGTGCCGATCCGGCGCGCACGCCAGATCCTGATGGCGGAAGAGGTGGACCGCCTGGTGGACAAGGAGCGGGTGTCCGAGCTGGCGATCGAGCGAGTCGAACAGATGGGCATCATTTTCCTCGATGAAATCGACAAGGTGGCCGCCAAGGACACGCGCGGCGGCGCCGACGTTTCCCGTGAGGGGGTACAGCGCGACATACTTCCCATCGTCGAAGGCAGCACGGTAACCACCAAGTGGGGCGTGGTGGACACCGCGCACATCCTGTTCATCGCGGCCGGCGCGTTCCACATGAGCAAGCCGTCCGACCTGATCCCGGAGCTGCAGGGCCGCTTCCCGATCCGGGTGGAGCTCGACGACCTGGACCGCCATGACTTCAAACGCATTCTCACGCAGCCGCGGAACGCGCTGATTACCCAGTACGAAGCGCTGCTCGCCACCGAAGAGGTAACCCTGGATTTCACCGACGATGCGGTCGACCGATTGTCCGAACTGGCCGCCGAAGTGAATCGCAGCACAGAGAACATCGGCGCCCGCCGCCTGCACACCATCATGGAGCTTCTACTGGAGGATCTGTCCTTCAACGCGCCCGAGCTGAAGGGCCAGGCTGTTACCATCACGACCGCCTACGTAGATGAACGATTGGCCAAGATTATCGAAGATCGAGACTTGACGCGGTTCATCCTTTAGCGGCCGCAAAAAAGCGCGCTTTCTCGGGCTTTCTCGGCCGTTGGAGTTGACAATAGCTCGCCCCTAAAGCATAAATGTATCCACGGGCATAGCTAGCCTGCGGCCGTCTACCCTTCGGCCCGGACAAGCTCGCTCGTGTATTGGGGGGGGACGATGCTCGACGTATTGCCGCGCATGCGGCAACAGGCGTTTGGCTTTTGGGGCAGATTGACCCAGGTGCAGCGATTGTCGCTTGGCGGCGCGCTTGCCGTTGTGGTGGTCGCCGCGGGGCTGATCGGAGTGTCGCGCGAAGGCGGGCCGTTGAACATCGGTGCCGGCGCGCGTATGGTTCCCCTGATCAACGCGCCCGTAACGGACGCCGAGCAGTTGCTGCTCATTGCCAGCCGGCTCGATCTGGAAGGTGCGGCTTACGAGATTCGCTCCAATGACCGTATCTTCGTGGCCGACCAGGACACTGCCCGCCGATTGCGCGGCATCCTTATCTACGAGGATCTGATCCCGGCGCAGACCGACCCGTTCTCCGTATTCGACCTCGGCCGGTTCTCGGTTACCGACTTCGAACGCAGCGTCAACCTCCAGCGGGCCCTCACGCACAGCCTCGAACAGCACATTGAGGCGGTCGACGATATCGTGTCCGCCCACGTCACCCTGGTGGTGCCGGAACGCGAGTTGTTCGCCGAGGATCAGCTCCCCACCACGGCATCGATCGTGGTCACACCCCGGCCGGGATCGGGGATACTCGAAGACCACCAGCGAGTGCTCGGCATCCAGCGGCTGGTGCAGTACGCCGTGGCCGGGTTGAGCGCCGAGCACATCGTGATCCTCGACCACCGCGGCGTACCGGTGAACGATCCCGGCGCCCATGCGGAACGCGACCAGATGACCCTGGTCGAGCGGCAGCTTGACACGAAGTACCGCCTGGAGCAGCGCTACAAGCGTGAAATCGTCACCGCCCTCGGCAACATTTTTTCCACCGATCGGGTACAGATTGTCCGTCTCGACATTGACCTCGACCTGTCCTCGCAATCGACCATGACCGAGGAGCACTTCCCCATTGCACTGCGCGAGGACGATCCGGACACCGATGCCGACGAGGCGCTGCGGGTGGCCTCGATCACCGTCGAGGAGGAAGAGCAGGCAGAGGTCAGGAGCACCAGCGACGGCGCCGCCACCGAAACCTACGAGCGCCGCTCGGCCAGCCGCAGCGAGGTGGTGAACCGGCGCAACACGGTGCGCGAGGAAAGCCCGTGGGCGATCAACCGCATCACCGTGAGCGTGGCTCTCGACGGAATGTGGCGTACCGAGTTCCGGCCGGACGGCGGCGTGGCTCTGAATTCGGACGGCAGCGTGCGGCGTACCTACACCCCGATTTCCGGAGACGACCTGCGCAAGGCGTCACTGCTCGTCAAGGGCGCCATCGGCTGGGACCAGCGGCGCGGAGACTCGGTGGCGGTGGAGCACCTGCAGTTTGACCGCAGCAGTCAGTTCGAGCAGGAGGATGCGCTGCTGCGCCGGGAGGCGTGGCTCCTGGGCATGCTGCCGGTGGCCGCGGCCACGATCGGCGGGCTGATGCTGCTGGCGGTGGCCGCGATGGTGCGCGGGCGGCGGCGGCGGCGGCGGGCGGACCGTGCCGCCGTCGGCCCTGCGCGTTTGGATAACGCCACGCGCGTGTACGGGACCGCGGGTGCCGGCGGCCTGGCGGACCAGGAGCAGATGCGCCGCAACGCCGAGAACCTGGCACGCCGCCGGCCGCAGGACGCGGCACGCGCGCTGCGCAGGTGGATGGTCGAGGACTAACGGCTAGCCATGGGCGAGGTCCGGGCGCCATCCGCCGCAACGCCGAAGCAAGCGGCACCGCTTGCCGCCGATCAGATCGCCGTCGTCGACGCGCTGTACCGGCGGTTTGCGCGATCGGCCGCCGAATCTCTGACCGCGCTCGCACGCACCCCGTTTCAGTTTCGCCTGGCCGCGGTGGAGCGGCTGCCGTGGGGGGAGTTGCGCGCCCGCTGGGCGGCGCCGGCGGCGCTGGCGAGCGTGGTGCTCGACCCGCTGCCCGGGACGGCGCTGTGTGCCGTCGACCGGCCGTTGGCGTTCCTGCTGATCGACCGGCTGCTCGGCGGGCGCGGCGCGCCGTTGGTGCCGGAGCGCGGCTTGAGCGAGATCGAGGGCACGGTCTTGCAGCGCGGCCTGACGGCGTTGCTGGCCGATCTGCAGCGCGCGTGGGCGCCGGTGTGCACGGTCGTGCCGCGGTTGGAGTACCTGGAACGGCAGGCCGACGCCGCCGACCTGCTGGCGCCGGGGACCCCGCCGGTGGGCGGCCCCCTTCCCCCGGGCCCCCCGCCGCCCGGCGGGCGCCGGCCACCCGGCTGGTGTGCGCCCCCTTCGCCGCGGCCGCCAGTGGACAAGCCGGGCAGCTGTTTCTGGCGGCGGCGGAAGCGAGCCTGGCGGCGATTGGCCATCGATTGCTGGCCCACGGGATGCCGGCGCGGCGACCCTCCCATGCCGCCTTGGCCGATGCGATGCTGACGGTGGAGCTCGGCGGCAGCAGGCTGCACGACGGTGACGGTGACGCACTCGACGAGGGCATGGTGATCGGCATCGGCCGGTTCGCGGGCGGGTCGGTGGCGATCGAAAGGAACAGCCGGCCCGTTGCCCGCGGGCGGGTAGTGGCAGTGGAGGAGAGTTACGGCATTCGGGTCACGGAGATTCTTGGCAGCGGGGATCTGCATGGGTAGGGCCTGGCGGCGGCGGGCATAGACCGGTGGCAAGGAAGGGAACAGGCCTGTATACCGCGACCGCCCGCGGCGCCCCGACGACCGTTCGGACGCTGCTGATTGCCGGCGCGCTGCTGGTTGCGGTGGGCCCGCTGCCGGCGCAGCAGCAGCCGGCGCCGGACGCGGCGGTGGTCGACACGACGCCGCTCCCGGGGGGTGGCCGCGCCGGCGGCGCTGTCTCCGAGGGCTCTGTCTCCGAGGGCGTGGTCTCGACCGGCGATTTCGTGCGCATGGTGGTGGTGCTGGCGGCAGTGCTGGGCGCAATCTACCTGCTGTTCCGGTTGATCCGGCGCGGCGCCGCGGGCCGGCTCGCCAACAGCGAGTTGATCGCCGTGCTCGGCTCGCGCTCTCTTGGCGGCAACCGCAGCCTGCACCTGGTTCGCGCCGGCCGCGGCTACTACCTGGTGGGCGCCGGCGACCAGGCGGTCAACCTGGTTGCCGAGATCACCGATCCCGACAGCGTCGATCTGCTCGCCGCGCACTCGCCCGCGCATGGCGGCGCCGCGCGCGGCCGGTTTCGCGACCTGCTCGTGGAGGCCGGTATCGGCGCCGCGCCGGATACCGGCAGCACGCCTTCCGGGCATACCGGCTTCCTGCGCCAACAACGGGACCGCGTGCGAGGCATCGGCGGCGCGTCGACCGCAAAGGAAGACACTCATGCGGCCAGCTGACAGCCCGCGGCGGTCGCGCACCTTCTTGCCGGCACGCAGCGCCGCCGCCCGGCTGCTCGGCACGGCGTTGCTGGCGGCGTTGCTGCCGGCGGCTCCGGTGACGGCGCAGACGGCGCAGACGGCGCAGACGGCGCCGGCGGCGGGCGCGAGCGCGGGCGCAGGGGCGGGGGGGGCGGCCGGCCGCCCCGGCGCCCGCGCCGGCGGCCGGGGGGCCGGCCTCGGCGCCGTGGGAGCCGAGGCCATCACCAGCATTCCGTTCCTGGACCTCACGCTGCGCGAGGCGCGCACGAATCAGGAACTGGCGCTGTCGCTGCAACTGCTGCTGCTGCTGGCGGTGCTCTCGCTGGCCCCCTCCATCGTGATTCTGATGACCTCGTTCCTGCGCCTTGCCATCGTGCTGCAATTCGTCAAGCGGGCGCTGTCCCTTGCCGAGATGCCGCCCAACCAGGTGCTGATGGGCGTGGCGCTGTTTCTGACCGCGTTCATCATGTGGCCGACCTTCGAGGCGATCAACCGCGACGCCCTGCAGCCGTTCGCGCGCGGCGAGTTGCAGGGCGAACAGATGCTGCTGCGCGCCGAGGCCCCGGTCCGCGAGTTCATGTTCCGCCAGCTCGGCAACGATGCCGACAACATCCGCCTGTTCATGCACATGCGCGATCTTCCCAAGCCGAGCACGCGCGCCGACGTGCCCACCTACATTCTCATCCCGGCATTCATCCTGCATGAGCTCACGGTGGCGTTCAAAATCGGTATTCTCATCCTGATCCCGTTCGTGATCATCGACATGGTGGTCGCCACGACGCTTATCTCGATGGGCATCATCGTGCTGCCGCCGGTGCTGATTTCGCTGCCGTTCAAGCTGGTGCTGTTCGTGCTGGTCGATGGCTGGGACCTGCTGGTCCGGCAACTGATTGAGAGTTTCCGGTGATGGAGGCGGGGATGACGCTCGGTGCGGCGGCCACGCTGGCCCGCGACGCGGTGCTGCAGCTGCTGGTGCTGGCCGCGCCCATGCTGGTGGCGAGTGTGGTGGTGGGGCTGGCGGTGTCGATTGTGCAGGCCGCCACCTCGATCCATGAGCAGACGCTGTCGTTCGTCCCGAAGATCTTCGCGGTGATCGGGGTCGCCCTGCTGCTCGGCCCGTGGCTCGGGGCGTCGATGGTGGACTATACCACCCGGCTGTTCGAGAGCATCCCGGCGCTGGGGGCGATGCCGTGATGCGGCTGCTCACCGGCGACCTCGGCGTCGGACTGCTGGTCCTGGCGCGGGTCGTGGCGATGATGCAGGTGGCGCCGCTGTTCTCGTCCGCGGCCATTCCCGGGCCGGGCAGGATCGGGCTGGCGTTGTTCATTGCCGTGATCGCGCTGCCCGGTGTGCTCGCCGGCGGTTACCCGGTGCCAGCATCCGGGATGCAGTTCGCCTTGCTGCTGATCGGCGAGGCACTGGTGGGCGTGTTGCTGGGGTTCCTGGTGTTCCTGGGCTTCGCGGCCCTGCAGACCGCCGGTCAGTTCATCTCGCTGCCGGTCGGGTTCGGCATCGTGGAGCTGCTCGACCCGGTGACGGAGGGCCGTACTTCGCTGTTGGGCGGGTTGTTCCACGTACTCGCGCTGATCGCGTTCCTGTCGGTGGGCGGCCTGCACCGGTTGATGCTGGACGGTGTGGCGGGTTCGTTCCACGCCCTGCGCGCCGCCGATCTCGTGGTCAGCTTCGAGGCCGGCACCGGGGTTGGCGCCGGGTTGCTGCTGCAGACGGTCGCCGGCAGCCTGACGCGGTTGTTCGGCACCGCCATGACGATCGCGCTGCCGATCTTCGCCGCCCTGCTGCTGGTGTCGCTTGCCCTGGCCATGCTGGCGCGCGTCGCGCCGCACATGAACCTGTTGATGCTGGGGTTGCCGCTGTCCCTGGGCGCCGGCCTGGTGATCTTGCTGGTCGCGCTGCCGCTGCTGCTGAGCGCCGCGTCCGGGGCGCTCGACGACGCCTTCGCCACGCTGCGGCGCGTGCTCGTGGGTATGCCGGAGGCGCTTCCGGCCGCGCAGAGCGGCGCG
The DNA here is from genome assembly GCA_002238925.1 of Spirochaetaceae bacterium bin103. Lineage (GTDB taxonomy): Bacteria > Spirochaetota > Spirochaetia > SZUA-6 > Bin103 > Bin103. The sequence continues at coordinate 83,577 of MPNH01000004.1, forward strand.
CCGGCCGGTACCGGAGCCGTACCGTGAGCGGCGCGGACCGGCCGGCGTTGGATGGCTTCGGGCGCGGCGCCGCCGACGATCGGCTGCGCGCCGGGGCCGCGCGCGGCGGTGGCGCCGCCGAGACCGGCGCGCCGGTGCGCTCACCGGAGGTCACGGCAGCGGTGGTGTTGCTGACCGGTATCGCCGCGGCGGCGCTGACCGGCCCCGCGGTGGCCGCCGCCGGCGGCGAGTTGCTGCGCCTGTTCTTCGGGCGCGTGGCAACCGCGGGCGCCGGCACCGGGATGACCGGCCTGCTGCCGGCGGCGCTTGGCCCCACGGCGCGGCTGGCGGGGCCGCTGGTGGCGGCGGGCCTCGCCGGTACCGTGGCCGGACATCTCGTACAGAACGGTTTGCCGATCACTTGGCGGAGCGTGGCGCCGCGCTGGCGGCGCATCGCCCCGGACTGGCCAAGCGTGGGCCGGCGGCTGTGGTCAGCCGACACCGCGTTCAATTTTGGCCGCGAGTTCGTCAAGGTTGGCACGGTAGCGGTGATTGCGGTGTTCAACATCGGTGCCGCGCTGCGTGGACTGGCGGCGGCGCCGTCGGCGGCCGCCGCGGTGTTCGGCGCCGCCCTGCGCCTGGCCGCGCAGGCGGCGTTCGCCCTGCTGGCGCTGGCGGCGGCGGACTACCTGTACCGTTCCTACCGTGAGCGCCGGCGGTCGCAGCGGTCGCCGGCGCAGGAGCGCGAGGAGCGGCGCCTGCAGGAGGGCGACCCGGTGGTACGCGACCGGTTGCGGGCCCGGATGCGGGCGCTGCTGGCGCGTACCGCCGCCGACCAGGTAGCGGGTGCGGACCTGGTGATAGCCGACCCGGCGCGCGCGGCGGTGGCATTGCGATGGGACCGGATCACCATGACGGCGCCGGTGGTAGTGGCCAAGGCTGCCGCCGGGGGCGTGGCGCCGATGCGCACGGCGGCCGAATCGAACGGCGTCGCGGTGGCCGAGCACGCCGCTCTGGCCGGGGCCCTGTTCCACCAGGTCGCGCTCGGAGATGCCATTCCCGGCTCCTGCCAGCCGGCGGTGGCGGCGATCCTGGCGCGGCGCGGCAGCCGGGCTCCCGGAGGTGTCCGGTGGCGTCAATGAGCAATCCGGTGGCGGGTTGGCGGCAGCGCGGCGAGGTGCTGGTGGCGGCATTCGTGTGCGTGGCGGTGCTGATGCTGCTGATCCCGCTGCCCGCGGTGCTGCTGGACCTCGGGATGGCGCTCAACATCGGTATCAGCCTGTTGGTGATCCTGATCGTGCTGTACGCGCGGAACACCACGGAATTCAGCAGCTTTCCCACCCTGCTGCTGTTGGCCACCGTGTTCGGGCTGGCGCTCAATGTCTCCTCCACGCGCCTGATCCTGTCACAGGGCGCGGCGTTCGACGGCCGCATCGTGCGCGCGTTCGGCAACTTCGTAGTCGGGTCGTCGGGCGCCGCCGGAGCGGTGATCGGGCTGATCATCTTCGTCATCATCATCGCCGTGCAGGTGGTGGTAATCACCAAGGGCTCGACCCGGGTGGCGGAGGTGGCGGCACGGTTCACGCTCGACGCGCTGCCCGGCCGCCAGATGGCGATCGACGCCGAGTACAGCTCCGGACGCCTCAGCGAGGCGCAGGCGCGGCTCCGCCAGCAGGAGCTGCAGCGCCAGGCGGACTTCTACGGCGCCATGGACGGTGCCTCCAAGTTCGTGGCCGGCAACGTCCGCGTGGCGCTGTTCATTACCGCGGTTAACCTGGCCGGCGGCTTCATCATTGGGATCAGCCTGCACGGCGAGGACCTGGCGTCGGCCGCGCAGAACTATGTCGCGCTGACCATCGGCGACGGGCTGGTCACGCAGTTGCCGGCGCTGCTCATCTCCACCGCCACCGGCATCATCGTAACCCGCGCCGCCTCGGACCAGCCGTTCGGGCGCGACGCCGCGCTGCAGCTCGGGCGCTATGACCGGCCGTTCTACATCACCGCCGCCTTTCTCGCCGTGCTCGCCCTGCTGCCGGGCTTTCCCCCCTTCCTGCTGCTGCCGCTGGCCGCCGCCGTCGCCGGCCTGGGCCGCGCGGTCGGACGGCGCGAGCACGGCGCCGCGGCGGTGCCGGGGACAGCCGCGACCGGCGCCGAGCCAGCGCCGCAACCGCCCGCGGCCGCCACCGGTTCGCTGCCGCCGTCCCTTTCGCTGGAGTTGGGATACGGCCTGCTGGCGGCGACCGAGGCGGAGGCGGGCGCCGAACTGCTGCGCGGCGTGGGCGGCGTGCGCGACCGCGCGGCGCGCGACTGGGGGCTGCAGGTGCCGGCGCTGCACATCACCGACAACCTCCAACTGCCGCCGGCCGCGTACCGGTTCAAGATCCGCGGCGCCGAGGCGGGGGGCGGCCGCTGCCGCCCGGGCGGCGATTGCACCGATACCCTGGTAGGGCAGTTCAGCGCCGTGGTACTGCGCCATGCGGCGGACCTGCTGGGCCGCGACCAAGTGCGTGCAATGATCGACGAACTGCGGGAGACCTGTCCGACGGTGGTGGAGGAGGCCACCGCGGCGCTGTCGGTGGGCGAAATCCGCGCGGTACTGCGCGGGCTGTTGCGCGAACGGGTGTCGATTCGCGACATGGTGACCATTCTGGAGACCCTGGCGGACGAGGCGGGGCGGCAGCGCGACGTCGACTTCCTGGTGCGCCGGGTGCGGCGGTCGCTGGGACGCCAGATCAGTGCACAGCACAGCGACGAGCAGGGCGTGCTGCACGTCGTCACGCTGGCGCCGGAGCTGGAGCGCGAGCTGCTGGCCAGGGAGAACGGCGCGGCGCAACGGCCGGGCGCCGAAACGGAGTTCCAGCGGCACTGGATCGAGGCGCTGGCAACCGCCATCGGGCGGCACGCCGTGCCCGGCCGCCGGCTGGCGGTGGTGACGTCGGAGGAAGCAAGGGCGGTGGTGAAGCGCAGTACCGAGCGCCGCATGCCCGATCTGGTATGTCTGGCGACCAGCGAGGTGGCGGCCGCGGGCGCCGTGCGCTGCCTCGCGGAAGTGCCGGGCCTCGCCGCATCCGGAGCGGCCGGCGCGGCAGAGGGGCGGTGAGGGGATGCGCTACTTCACCGTTCACGGTTCCAACTCGCAGGAGGCGCTGGCCGAAATGATGCGGCGGTACGGGCCTGACGCCTGTATCCAGTCGCATCAAACGGTGCGCGTCGGCGGCGTGTTGGGGCTGTTTACCCGGCCCGCGGTGGAAATTACCGGTTACGTGGATGGCAAGACGGACGAATCCTCAGAGTCACGGCCGCAACCGGCGGACGGAAAGCCGAACGCGGGCGCGCGCGGGGCGGCGGCGCCCAGTCTCGGCGCCCTCCTGGATCAGGTCACGGCGCTGCGCGAGCGATTGGACGAGTCGCTGCCGCCGGGCGCGGAGGTGACCGTGCAGCGCGACGAACATCCCGCCCTGGCCGAGCTGCGCGCGCTGCTCGCCGGCAACGACTTGGCGGCTCCGATGCGCGGCCGCCTGATCGACGCGGTGCGCTCCGAGCTGCCGCTCTCCGGCCTCCAGGATCAGGCCGCCGTGCACCAGTTCGTGATGCGCCGGGTGGCCGCCGAGCTGGCGATCGCTGTGCCGCTGCAACAGCGGCCCGCCCCGGCAGACGGTCCGCGCGTGTGCACCCTGGTCGGCCCGACCGGGGTCGGCAAGACCACCACGATCGCCAAGCTGGCAGCGCTGCACGGCCTCGGCAACGGCGGGCTGGCGCCACCGGTGCGTATCGTCACTATCGACAACTACCGCATCGGAGCACGCGAGCAGATCGAGACCTACGGCGACATCATGCGTATTCCGGTAACCTCCGCGGAGACCGTGGACGAGTTGAAGAAGGCGATCGCGCTCGGCAGCGACGCCGAGATAATGTTCGTCGACACCGTCGGCCGCAGTCCCACCGATTACGCACGGATGGCGGAGATGCGAAGTGTCCTTGATGCCGTGGGGCGCGGCGGCACCACGCAGCTCGTGGTAAGCGCGACCACCAAGTTCGCCGACCTGCGCCAGATTCTGCGCCAGTTCGAGCCGTTCGGTTACGACAGTGTGATCGTGACCAAGCTCGACGAGACCAGCTCGATCGGCAACGTGATATCGGCGCTCGCCGACGCGCGCAAGCCGGTGTCGTATCTGTGCAGCGGCCAGGTGGTGCCGCAGGACATCGCGCCGGCATCGACCATCCGCCTGCTCCTGAACCTGCACGGGTTTCGGTTCGACCGCAAGCTGTTGGAGCAGGAGTTCGGCGAACGCGCCGCACCAAACGGACGCGCAGCGCCGTCCGGCACAGCCGTGGAGGTTGCCGGTGAAAATTGAATCATCGTTCGCCGGTCGCACGTCAACGCGGCGGCTCGGGATGTTGACCCGATTCGTGAAATCACCTACGCTGCCGGTACGACATGTCGCCTGAAACCCGGGAGCGGAGTTTGGCGGAGCCGCTGAGCCAGGCAACCGAAGAACAGCTTTGGAGCAGCTATCGAAGCACCAAGGATCAAGGAATCCGCGACTATTTCGTGCGCCAGTACGCGCCGCTGGTGAAATACGTTGCTGGCAAGGTGGCGATCCGGATGCCCGGCAGTGTCGAATTCGACGACCTGGTAGGGTATGGCGTATTCGGGCTGTTCGATGCAATCGAGAAATTCGACCCGTCCAAGCACGTCAAGTTCAAGACTTACGCGGTGACCCGTATCCGGGGGGCCATCTTCGACGAGTTGCGCAGCAGCGACTGGGTGCCGCGATCGGTTCGCCAGAAGGCGCGCGAAGTGGAAGACACGGTGCGCGAATTGGAAGCGACGCTGGGCCGCTCGGCGACCGACGTCGAGATTGCCCGCGAGATGAACCTGACCATCAAGGAGTTTCGGGATCTGCTCCTGAAGATCAGCAGTACCGCGGTGATGTCGCTGAACGATCTGCGCTACAACAGCGAAGACAGCGACCGCATCTCGATTGCCGAGAGCATTGAGTCGCCGTCCAGTCTGAATCCCGACTCGATTGCCGAACGGGACGAGGTCAAGCGCGTCATGCTGGAGGCTCTGCAGGAGTTGCCGGCCAAGGAACAGCGTGTCCTGGCGCTCTACTACTACGAGGACTTGACGTTGCGCGAGATCGGCGAAGTTCTGCAGGTCACCGAGTCGCGCGTGTCCCAGCTGCACACCAAGGCGATTATCCGTTTGCGCGCCAAACTGACCAACCTGAAGCGCGGAATCAGCTGACCGCGCAGGCACGGTGGCGGGACCGATGGTGATCGCTCTTCTGGTGCTGCAAGCGGTCGGATTCGTGGTTCTCTACCTGCTCCTGAGACGCGCGGTCATGCGCCGCATGAACGCATCCGACATCGCGTCCGAGTTGCGCACCGAAGTTGCCGGCCTGATTGCCGAACTGAATGGCACGACGGAACGCAACGTGGCGTTGTTGGAAGACGGCGTACGCCGGATCCATGAGCTGCTCGGCAGCGAGGACGGCAGCGAGGACGGCGGCGCCGAGCCGGCTGCTCCGCGTTCGCAGCCGCCCGCGGCCCGGCGGGGGGCGGGGGGGGGGGTCGGGGGATCAGGGGGCGGCTGGGCAGGGAGGACGGCGGGGAGGAGGGCGGCGCGGAGCCGGCTGCTCCGCGTTCGCAGCCGCCCGCGGACCGGCGGGCGCAGGTGTTGCGCCTGCGGCGCTTGGGCATGTCCAACGCCGCGATTGTCGATTATCTCGCCACGAGCCCGGGCGAGGTGGAGTTGATTGTCAGTCTCGCCGAGGGCGTACCCGACCAACCGCGGTAATGGCAAGCGTTCAAGTTGTCGATATGCAGAGTGAATGCGGGAATACGCTCAGCACGCGTTGCGTGGCCAGCGGGTAGCGCGGCGCAGGGGTCGCCACCGGGGCCGCCACGGCAGCCATTTGGCGCTCCACAATCAGCATCCACGCCGCCACAAGCGAGTTCAGGTCAAGGGACTGAGCACCAGCGCGGCTGTCTCGGCCCCGTTGCCGGGCGCCGGCGCCGCGCTGTCGGTGGTGCTCCCGCCGTCCGCCGACGGCGCCCGATGGGCCGACGCGGCCGGCGATCTGTGGGAGTCGGTCCGCGCGGCTGCGGCGCGCGTGGTGGCGCGTGGCGTGCGCCCGCTCCTGCTGCCGGCGGCGCTGATCGCGCTCGGCGCTGTCGCCGTCGGGCTGCTGCTCTACTTCGCACCCGCGGGTGGCGCGGTCCGCGACCGCGCCGGCGCGGCGGCCGCGCTGCTGCCGCCGGACGGGCACGTGCAGAAGGCGCTCATCGACACGCTCCTGAGCCTCGGAGCGGCCGGCGGCGAGCAGGTAATGCCGGTGGCCGGAGCGTACGCCGACGGCGGTGTGCAGTTCCGCCGCTACCAGGTTGCGTCAGGCGACACTCTCGGTGCCATCGCGGAGCGTTTCGACGTTACCCTGGATACCATAATCAGCTTCAACGAGTTGCGCCGCGAGCGCGACATGAAGGAAGGCCTCGAGCTGGTCATCCCGAGCCACTCCGGGATACGATATACGGTGCGCCGCGGCGACAATTTGAGCCGCATAGCGGGCCGCCACGGGGTAAGTCTGGATGCCATCCTGGATGTCAATGACGTGGCGAGCTCGGTCATTACGCCAGGCCAGATTCTGCTGATTCCCGGTGCCGGGCTGAGCGAGAACGTGCGCAATCGCGTGCTTGGACAGCTCTTCATCGCGCCCGCGCGGGGCGGCCTCTCGTCGCCGTACGGGTACCGCAATGATCCATTCACCGGGTTGCGCAAGTTCCACAACGGAATCGACATTGCAAATGGGCCGGGCACCCCGGTACTTGCCTCGATGAGCGGCTCCGTGGCATCGGTCGGTTACAATGGGAATTACGGGCGCTACGTCATCATGCGGCACCCGGACGGCTTCCAGACCCTGTACGCACATCTGGCGAGAACGCATGTCTCGCAGGGCGATCGCGTTCGCCAAGGACAACAACTTGGCGAGATGGGAAATACCGGTTATAGTACCGGCAACCATCTTCATTTTTCGATATTTTTGAATGGAACGCATGTCGACCCGCAGGAATATCTGGACTGAGCAACATGTACGCAATGTCCGATTAAGGTCCCTTAATCGCGCCCGCCGCAACTGGCCCCGCCGCGCCGGCTGGACAGGGGTCGTGGTGATAGCCGCGGCCGCCGTCGTGCTGGTGCAGGCGGTACTACCCGGCCCCGCCGCGGAGCCGCTGTACGACCGGCAGGAATATCTGTACTACCCGAACGAGTGGATGCAGACCCTGGAGCTCGAATCGCTGAACGAAGCCGCCGGGCAGTTGGCGGAGCGCTCCTCGGTGGCGGCTGGCGGCCACGGCGGCGGCATGGACGTGGCGGCGATGATTCTCGACATCAAGCAGTACCGGGTGCGGAAAGGCGACACCATGAGCGGCATCGCACACCGGTTCGGGCTGAGCCTCGATACCGTGGCGTCGCTGAACCGCACCGCCGGTATGGGCGTGCACCGGCTGGACATCGGCGAGATGATCCGGGTGCCCAACCAGAACGGCATCTACCTGGCGGTGTCCGATCTCGACCAGTTGAGCCAGGAGCATGGCGTGTTGCCGGACGCGGTGTTGCGCACCAACGACATCACCCGCGATGAGCTGACCGCTTCCATGGAGCTGTTCTTCCCCGGGGTTCAGCACTCCGGACGAGAGCTGAGCCTGGCGACCGGCACCGCCTTCCAGCGTCCGGCCAGGACCGGCTGGGTCAGTTCCCGGTTCGGCCCGCGCCGCGATCCGTTCGGCGGCGGCTGGCGCCAGCATCGCGGTGTCGACATCGCCGCGCCGCATGGCACCCGCGTGTACTCGGTGCAGGACGGCCGGGTCGCCGCGGTGGGATCGAACGGCGTGCTTGGCAAGTACATCATTGTGGCCCACTTCGCCGGCTACTCTTCGCTGTACGCGCACCTGAGCCGCATCTACGTAGCGCGCGGCGAGGGCGTGAGCGGCGGTGAATCGATCGGCGCGATTGGCTCGACGGGCCGTTCCACCGGCCCCCACCTGCACTTCGAGTTGCGCCGCGGACAACTCCATCTCAACCCGGCCGACTTGATTCCCGGGTTGCGCTGACCGCGCTGAACGGCGCCGGGCCGGCGCCGTTCAGCTGCCGTGGCAGTGCTTGTACTTCTTGCCGCTGCCGCAGGGGCAGCTTTCATTGCGCCCGACCTTGGGTACGGCGCGTTGTGCCTGCACGGTGCCGGTCACGTTCTGCACCGCGGTCGCCCGCTGGCCGAGGGCGCTCCGGGCAGCCGCGACACCGGCCGCGGCGGTGCCGTTCTGCGCCGTGCCGCTGCCGTTCTGCGCCGGCGCCGCACCCGGTCCGGACGCGAACTGGCCAATCGATACATGGCGTGCCGTGGCCGCCGCCCCGCGCCGCGCCGGTTGGCGCTCGCTGTGCCGAATGGTGACCTTGAAGATCTTCTCGGCGATGGCGACGCGAATGTCGTCGAGCATGCGGTCGAAGATCTGAAAGCCTTCGAGCTTGTACTCCAGGAGCGGATTCTTCTGGCTGTAGGCGCGCAGCCGCACCGCCTCCTGGAGCGCGCTCAGGTTCTCCAGGTGGTCCTGCCAGCGGCTGTCGATGGCGCGCAGATACTCGTAGCGAATGAACAGGTTGAACGGCTCGCGGCCGATCTCGGCCTCTTTGTCTTCCAGTGAGCGGCGCAGTTCGCCGGCCAGCGTCTCCTCCAACTGCTGCCGCGGCAACTGCTCGTAGTGGGCGGTGGAATGCTCGGGGGTGAAGAAGTAGCGGGTCTTGAGGTTGGCCAGCACCGCGCGCCAGTCGCCGCCGGCGCCATGCTCGTTGCTGGACTCCTCGACCAGTGCCGTGAGCTCGTCTCCGGCGGTCTCGATTACCCGTTCGAGAAGGCGTTCCGAGGCCATGATCTCGTCGCGCTTGCCGTAAATGAACTTGCGCTGCTCGTTGAGGACATTGTCGAAGTCGAGCAGGTGCTTGCGAGTCTCGAAGTTGCGCTCCTCGACCCGGCGCTGGGCGCGTTCGAGCGACTTGTTGATCCACGGATGCGCGAGCGGCTCGCCGTCGGTGAATCCCACTTTCGCAATGACGCTGCGCATGTTTTCACCGAACAGGCGCATCAGGTCGTCGTCGAGCGAGATGAAGAAGCGCGAGCGGCCGGGGTCGCCCTGCCGTCCGGAGCGCCCGCGCAACTGGTTGTCGATGCGCCGCGCCTCGTGGCGTTCGGTGCCGATGACGTTGAGGCCGCCGGCCCGTTTCACGGTGTCGTGGTTGGCCTGCCACTTGGGCAGTTCGGCAGCCAGCGCCTTGCGCAGCGCGGCCGCCGACCCGGCGCTCTTGCGGCGCGCCGCAAACTCGATGTTGCCGCCGAGCTTGATGTCGGTGCCCCGGCCGGCCATGTTGGTGGCGATGGTAACCGCGCCGGGGGCGCCGGCTTGCGCGATGATGGCGGCCTCGCGGGCGTGGTTCTTGGCGTTCAATACCTCGTGCCGGATTCCGCGCCCGATCAGCATGCGCGCCAGCTGTTCCGACTTCTCGATCGACACGGTGCCTACCAGCACCGGCTGTTCGCGCCGGTGGCAGTCGGCAATCTCGTCGCAGATGGCGTTCAGCTTGTCCTTTTCGGTGAGGAAGATCACGTCGTCCTCGTCCAGCCGGGCCACCGGGCGGTTGGTCGGCACCACCACCACGTCGAGGTCGTAGATGCGGCTGAACTCGGTGGCCTCGGTGTCGGCGGTGCCGGTCATGCCGGCCAGCTTGTCGTACAGCTTGAAGAAGTTCTGGAAGGTGATCGACGCCAGCGTGCGGTTGCGCTGCATGATCCTGATCCGCTCCTTGGCTTCGATCGCCTGGTGCAGACCGTCCGAATAGCGGCGTCCGTGCAGAATGCGCCCGGTGAACTCGTCGACGATCTCGACCTTGCCGTCCTGCACCACGTAGTCGACGTCGCGCTGGAACAACCGGTGGGCGCGCATCGCCTGGGTGAAGTAGTGGATGAACTCGAAGTTGTCGTCGGTGAACAGCGAGTCGTTGATGATCTTGCGCTCGCGGAGCAGCTTCTCGATGGTAGCCATGCCCTGATCGGTGAACGAAATCCGCTTGGCCTTTTCGTCCATCTTGAAGTCGCCGTCAGGTACGTAGCCTTCCGCTTCGTCCGGGTATTCGCCGGTGGCCGGATCCTTGGCCACCTCGGTGAGACGATCCACCAGCCCGTTCATCTGCGCGAAGCGCGCGGTGTCGTCTTCGGCGGCTCCGGAGATGATCAGCGGCGTGCGCGCCTCGTCGATCAGGATGGAGTCGATTTCGTCGACGATGCAGAAGTGGTGGCCGCGCTGCACTTTCTGCCGGTCGTCCCAGTTCATGTTGTCGCGCAGGAAGTCGAAGCCGAACTCGTTATTGGTGCCGTAGGTCACGTCGCAGTGGTAGGCGGCGCGCCGGCGCGGGCCTTCCAGGTTGGCCATGATCGCGCCCACCGTGATGCCGAGCAGGTCGAACACCTGGCCCATCCAGGCGGCCTGCAACTCCACCAGGTAGTCGTTTACCGTGACGATGTGTACGCCGCGCCCGGTCAGCGCGTTCAGGTATGCCGCCGTGACGCTGGACAGGGTCTTGCCCTCGCCGGTCTTCATTTCCAGGATCGCGCCGCGGTGCAGGACGGCGCCGCCCATCAGCTGGCAGTCGTATATGCGCTCGCCGAGCCGTCGCCGGGCCGCTTCGCGCACCAGCGCGAACGCTTCCGGCGCCAGGTCGTCGAGGCTCTCACCGGCCGCGAGCCGGCCGCGAAAGCGCTCGGTGGCGGCCGGGAAGTCGGCGTCCTGCAAGGCGATCATCTGCTGTTCCAGCTCGTTGATGCGCCCGACCAGAGGCATGAGGCCCTTCAGATCGCGCTGGTTCTTCGAGCCGAGCACCCGCTCCACGATCTTGCCCATGCGCGCAATGTACTTTGCGCCGTCGGCGCCGGTCTACTCGCGTTGCCAAGGGAGCTTGTCGGCAACCGGGCATGCTCCGTAGGATGACCAGGATGACGGTTGTGTCCGGCACCCTCGCGGCCGGCCGCCGCGCCGTGCTGCTCCGCGTCCTTGTCGCCGCCGCCGGTGTCGCCGGCATGGCGGTGTTGGGGTCGTGCGGCAGCCGGATGCCGGCGGAACTGATCGGCGACGAACTGTTCCGCCTCGGCGTCGGGCCGCTCGACGAGCAGTTGGACCTGGTTCGGGTCGCCGGTGCGCCCGCGCCGCACGCGACGCGGGTTGCGATGCGCGACGGCCTGTTCTACGTAGCCAACGGCAATGCGCGCAAGGTGATGCAGCTCTCGTCGCACGGCGACCTGCTGCTGCTGATCTACGACCCGGATCGGAATCCGGGTCCGGTGGGTCTGGCCGCGGGCGGCAATGGCGTTGCCACGCGCACCGCCGTGCCGCACCGCTTTCGCGAACTGAGCCACATCGCGGTGGACAACCGGCAACGGATACTGGTGGTGGACGGACACTTGGTCAAGCGGTTCGGCCCGGACGGCAGCTACCTGGACGCGATCGGTCGCGAGGGCAGGGGCGGCGCGCCGTTCCCGTTCGTGGAGCGGTTGACGGTGATGGCCGACGACACGCTGGTGGTAACGGCGCGGACTCCCGAGCAGTGGATTACCTACTGGTACGACGGCGACGGCCGCCTGCAGGACCGGCTGGAGCCGGGGCACGCCCGGCGGCCGGGCGCGGCCGCGGGCGGGCCGGGCGGGGGGTGGCGCACGCCGGGCGGCGGGGCGACGAGCCGGCGCTGGTGGTACGCGATTTGCTGCCGCTGGTGGCGCAGCGGCGGTTGCTGGTATTCGTGGAGGCTTGGCAGCAGGACGCCGACGACGACGGCAGCGGCGGTGCGGTTCCCGGGGTGCGCCTGTACGACGTGGCGTCGCGCAGCGTGGTGGCGTCGTTCGACGTGCCGGACACCGGGCGGCTGCGCGGAGCGGCCGATGTTGGCAGCGGGGAGCTGGCCGGGCCGCAGTACCACCCGCTCGGCGTGACCGCGGACGGGCTGCTGTTTCTGACCCGGCGCGAGGACGAACGGACGCGCTCGCTGCTGGTGCTGGGCCGGAGCGGACAGGTGGTGGTGCGCCGCCAATGGGTGTTGGACGAGACCGGACTCGGTTACGTTACCCTGGGTATGAACGACAGCGGAGTCCTCTATGGCCTGCTCGGCGCCGGTGACCGGGTGCGGATGGTGTGGTGGCGGGGCGACCTGCTGGTGGCGGAGTAAGAGGATGATCGGCGCGGTCGGGACCGTGGAGGCAGGCGCGGCGGCGTGGCGCGGACTGCGTCCGCTGGCGGCGGTGACCGGTGCGCAGATGGCGGGCATCGACCGCCGCGCGCAGAGCGACTGGGCGTTGCCGGGCGGGGTTCTGATGGAGAACGCCGGCGCCAACGCCTACGCCGCCGTGCGCGCCCACCTGTGGCACGGAACCGGCGTGACGGGCACGCTGGCGTTTGTGGCCGGGCGCGGCAACAACGGCGGCGACGCGTTCGTGATGGCGCGCCACGCGCACCTGGCCGGGGCCGAGCACGCGGTGGTGGTGCTGGCCGGCGGCGAACCGCGCGCCGGCAGCTCGGCGGCGATCAATCTCGCCGCCTGCCGTGCGCTGGGCATTGCCGTTCTGGCCGGCGAGGAGGGGCGCGCGGTGCTGCGCCGCGCGGCCTGGATCTTCGACGGCATCGCCGGGACCGGATTGCGGGGGGTGCTGGCCGGACCGCCGGCCGCGGTGGTGGAGCAGATCAACGCGGCCCCCGGCAGGGTAGTGGCGATCGACGTGCCGAGCGGTCTGCACGACGGCTACGACGGGGGCCCGCTGGTACGCGCCGCCGCAACCGTCACGATGGCGCTGCCGAAGCGCTGCCTGTACCTGCCCGCCGTGCGCACCGCCGTCGGAGCGATCCTGGTGGTGGCGGTGGGCTTCCCGCCCGCCCTGCTCGCCGACCCCGCCATCGGCTGCCACCTGCTGACCGGCGACCTGCTGCCCGGCCTGCTGCCAGACGCCGCGCTCGACGCGCACAAGGGCACGCGCGGCCACGTTGCCGTGTTCGCGGCCGCCCCCGGCACCACCGGCGCCGCCCACCTGGCGAGCAACGCGGCGGCGCGCGCCGGGGCCGGCCTGGTGACCTTGTACGCGGATCCCGACACCTACCCGCTGGTGGCGCCGGCGGCGCGCTCCACCATGTGCCGGCAGCTGGACGTGGCCGGCGGGGCGGACCTCGCGGCGCTGCTGGCGCGCCACCAGGCGCTGCTGGTGGGGCCGGGATGGGGGCTCGCCGAGCAGCGCCGCACCCTGCTCGGCGAGCTGCTGGCGGCGCCGCTGCCCGGTGTGCTCGACGCCGACGGCCTGACCCTGCTCGCACAGCTCGCCGCCGCCGAGGGACGGCCGCGGCCGCTGGGCGGGCACTGGGTGCTCACGCCGCACCCCGGCGAGATGGGCCGCCTGCTCGGCATGCCGACCGCGCAGGTGCTGGCCGACCCGGCCGCCGCCGCGGCCGCCGCGGCCGAACGGTGGCAGGCAGTGGTAATTCTCAAGGGCCACGTGAGCTGGGTGGCGGGCGCGGACGGGCTGGCCATTCTCGATGCCGGCAACCCGGCGCTGGCCACCGGCGGTTCCGGCGACGTGCTCGCCGGCGTGGTGGCGGGCCTGCTGAGCCGCGGACTGGGCGCGGTGGCCGCCGCCCGCGCGGCGGTACTGGTGCACTCGTGCGCCGGCCGCGAGGCGGCCCGCGCCGGCGGCTGGATTGTGGCCGAGGACTTGCTGCCGCATGTCGGACGCGCTGCCTGGCCGCGGCCGGCGCGCGGTGCTGACCGGCGCGGCCGGCACCGCCGGTTGCGTTGACCGGGCGGCGTGCGGCGGTGTATCGTCAAAGGGAAGGAAGCGCATCATGCAGTTTTATTTTTTGTCGATCGTGATCAACATGCTGGCCGGCGTGATTCTGGCTGGCGACTACCTGGCCCAGCGGCTTCCCTGGATGAGAACGCTGCTGCCGGAGCTCAGCAGCCGTTCGTCGGGGGTGACGATCGGCGCAATCACCGCCGGAATCGGCGTCCTGAAGCTGTTCGTGCTCGCGGACCAGATGCAGATTGCGGTGGTTGGCGATCTGCTGCCGGCGCTGGCCGGAATCGCGCTCGGCGGCGTGCTTATTTCGGTAGCTCTCAACGCCGAGGCGGGAGATGCCGAGGGTGGCGCGGAACGTCCGGTGCATACCTCCAAGGAAGGCTCATCGCACGTGGTGGTGGCCGATGGCACGGCCGAGAAGGCGGTGCGGCTGGCGGCCGGCTACCGCACGCCGGCGGGGCTGGCCGGAATCGCGGTGGCGTTGCTGCACTTCCTGTTCCCGGGATCGCTCATCCTGTAGGTCAGCTAGGTCAGCGTCCGGCGCCGACCGTGTCCGCCTCCTGCGACCGCTTGATGATATCGTCCGCGAGGCGCCCGGTAAGCGGGGCGTAGTGGTCGAACTCCATCTCGAATGACGCAGTGCCGGAGGTCATCGACTTGAGATCGATGGCGTAGCGGAGCAACTCCGCCTGCGGTACGAGCGCCTTCACCTCCAGCATGCCTCCGTCGATCGGTTCCTGGCCCTGAATGCGCCCGCGCCGGCTGCTCAGGTCGGACAGCACGTCGCCGAGGTAGCCTTCCTCCACGTACACGGTAAGGTTGGCGACCGGTTCCAGCAGCGCCGGCCTGGCCTGGTCGATCGCACTGCGCAGCGCACCCCGGGCCGCCAGCGAAAACGCCAGTTCGGAGGAGTCGACCGAGTGCTCCTTGCCGTCCACCAGCGCGACCTCGACGTCGACCACCGGGAAGCCGGCCAGCACGCCGCCGGCCATGCCCTCGCGCAGGCCCTTCTCGACGCCCGGGATATAACCCTTGGAGATGGCTCCGCCGACGGTCTGGTTCACAAACGAGAACTGCTCGCCGCGCGGCAGCGGCTTGATCGTGATCTCCACCTTTGCGTACTGGCCATGACCGCCGGTCTGCTTCTTGTGCTGGTACTCGGCGGCGGCCGACCTGGTAATGGTTTCGCGATACGCCACCCGCGGAACGTTGGTCTCCACCTCCACCTTGGCGGTGGTCTTGAGCCGTTCCAGGGCGATGGAGAGCTGCAACTCGCCCATTGCCGACACCACGGTTTCGCGGGTCTCGCCGTTGTAGCGCACCTTGAAGGTAGGATCCTCCTCCGCCGACCGTGACAGGAACTGTCCGAGCTTGTCCTCGTCCTTCTTGGACTGCGCCGCCAGGGTGACCGCGTGCACCGGCTGCGGCAGGTCGAGCGGCGGATAGGCCAGGTCGGACTGTTGGGAGAGGGTGTCGCCGGTCGCGGCGCTGGTCAGCTTGGTGAGTACGCCCAGGTCACCGGCGGCGAGGCCGCGGCTGTCGATCAGTTGCGACCCGCACAGGGTAAACAGCTTGGTAATGCGTTCCTTGCGGCCGTCGCGGGTAACCGTCAGCTCGGTGTCGGGCGTAATCTCGCCGGTCATCACCTTGATCCAGGACAGCTTGCCCGAGTACTGGTCGAGGCTGGTCTTGAACACGAACGCCGACGGGGCACCGTCCGCATCCACGCCGCCGGCCGGCGACGGCGCCGCCGCCGCCAGTGCGTCGAGGAAGGCCCCCCCACCCCCGGGCGCAGCGGCGTGGCCGGGGCGCCCCGCCGCCGCCCCGCCCGCCGCCGGGCGCCGCGCCCGCCGCCGCCAGGGCGTCGAGCAGGCTCGCCACGCCGGAGTTCAGAGTTGCCGATCCGGCCACCACCGGCACCACCAGGGTGCCGTGCAGCGAGGTGGCGAGCCCGGTGCGCACCTCGTCGTCGCTCAACGACTCCTCTTCGAGGTACTTCTCCATCAGCTCGTCGCTGCCCTCGGCCGCGCCCTCGATCACGCTCTGCCGGTACTCCTCGATAGTGTCGGCGAGGTCGTCGGGAACCGTGCCCGGGGACTCCTGGCCGCCCATGTGGGTGAGGGCCTTGCCGCTCAGCAGGTCCACGACGCCGGAGAAGCCGGCGCCGTCGCCGATCGGCACCACCACCGGAACGAAGCTGCCGGACAGCTTTTCGCGCAGGTCGGCCAGGACGGTGGCGAAGTTGGCGTGTTCCTTGTCCATCTGGTTGACGAACACGATGCACGGCTTGCCGGCCGCCTGCAGGCGGCGCCACAGCTTGGCGGTTTCGATCTGCACGCCGACGTCCGCGCCCACCACCATGACCGCGACGTCGCTGACGTGCAGGGCGGCCACCACCTCGCCGATGAAGTCGGCGGATCCCGGCGTATCGAGGAGGTTGATCTTGGCGCCGTTCCACGGCAGATGCGCCGCGCCGGTGTGTACCGAGATGCCGCGCGCGATCTCCTCGGGCGAGTGGTCGCTTACCGACTTGCCGCCGTCCACCGGGGCGAACTTGGGCACCACCTTGCCGCGCACCAACGCCTGCTCGACCAGGGAAGTCTTGCCGGTACCGCCGTGACCGATTACCGCTACGTTGCGAATATCAGAAGTTGCGCGAATTTCGGAAGTTGCCGTGCTCATGGAACGTCTCCTCTTGTGTGGCCGCCCTCGTGTCTGCCGGCGCTCGTGCGGGAACGGTCAGATACACGCGCCGAGCGCTCGGGAAGGACCGAGTCGGATCGTAGGGTTGCGCCGGTGCCTTGTCAAACGGTTTGCGCCGCGGACGCCGCGGACCGGCCGCGGCGCCGGTCAGGCCGGCTCGGCGCGCGGTGCGAAGTGGGTGAAGGTCATGGTGAATACGCCGCGGCCCTGGGTCAGGCTGCGCAGCGTGGTCGAGTAGCCGAACAGCTTGGCCAGCGGCGCGTACGCCTTTACCTGCTCGCCGGCGGGCCGCGATTCGACCGCGGCTACGGTGGCGCCGCGCGCGCCCAGGTTGCCGATTACCTCGCCAAGCGACTCGCGCGGGGCGAACACTTCCACCTCCATGACCGGTTCCAGCAGCGCGGGCCCGCCCTGCCGGCACGCTTCGTAGAAGGCCAGGGCGCCGGCCGTCTCGAACGCGGCGGGCGCGCACCCTCCCCCCTCCATGCCCGGTCCCAGCAGCGCGGGCCCCCCCTGCCGGCACGCTTCGTAGAAGGCCAGGGCGCCGGCCGTCTCGAACGCGGCGGGCGATGCGGTGGCGGGGTCGTAGGCGACGTCCTCGACGGTGGCGGCGATATCGATGGTGGGGTAGCCGTACAGGACGCCGGAGTTCATGGCGTTGCGGACGGTGTCCAGCAATGCCGCCGCCATTTCCGCCGGCAGGTGGTCGGCGGCCAGCTTGCTGGTTACGGCGTTGCCGCTGCCGCGCGCCTGCGGCGCCACGTGCAGCGTTACCCCGGCGCAGTGCACGGCGCCACCGATGGTGCGCTGGTAGCGCTGGTGGTGACGCGCGCCGGCGGTAATCGATTCCCGGTACGCGACCTGCGGTTGCCCGATCCGCGCCGGTACGCGGAACTCTTCCGCGATGCGGCGGATCACCACGTCGAGATGCAGCTCGCCCATCCCGGATATCAGCAGCTGACCGGTTTCGTCGCTCTCGCGGACCAGGAACGTGGGGTCCTCGCGCGCCACGATGTCGAGCGCGCCGCGCAGCCGGGCGGCGTCGGCGGCGGTGTGCGGCTCGACCGCCGCCGAGATGACCGGCTCCGGGAAGCTCATCCGCTCCAGGAGCAGCTTTGCGCCCGGGCCGCCCACGGTGTCGCCGGTCTGCACCTGCTTGAGCCCGACCGCCACGGCAATGTCGCCGGCAGTCAGCTCGGTCAACGGTTGTGACCGGTTGGCATGCATGCGCAGCAGCCGTCCGATGCGTTCGCGGCCGCCGCGGCCCACGTTGTGCACCGTGGCGCCGGAGCGAATGGCGCCGGTATAGGCGCGCAGGTAGCTCAGCAGGCCCGCCTCGCGGTCGTGGCGCAGCTTGAACACCAGGGCGATCGGAGCGGCCTGCCCGCCGCGCGGCAGCTCGACCGTGTTGCCGGCCCGGTCGACCGCGGCCGGCGGGGCGACCTCGCCGGGGGCGGGCAGGTAGTCGACGATGGCATCGAGCAGCGGCTGCACCCCGGTGTTGCGCAGCGCGGCGCCGCACAGCACCGGGAACAGGTCTCCGGCCATGGTACGGCGGCGGATTTCGCTGCGCAGCAGCTCGGCGGGAATCGGCTCGCCTTCCAGGTAGCGGGCGGTGATGTCGTCCGACTCGGTGGCCAACTCGTCGATCAGGCGCTCGCGCGCCGCGTCGACCTCGTTGCGCAGCGCGTCCGGAATCGCGACCCGCTCGATCCGCTCGCCGCGGGCGCCGCCGAAGCGCAGCCCGACGCCTTCGATCAGGTCGGCGATGCCGGTAAACCCGGACTCGGTACCGAACGGAATTTGCACCGGCACCGGCAGTCCGCCCAGGCGCTCGCTCATCTCGGCCACCACCTCCCGGAAGCGGGCGCCGGTCCGGTCGAGCTTGTTGATGAATGCGACTCTCGGAACCCGGTGGTGGTCGCTCTGCCGCCACACCTGCTCGGACTGCGGTTCCACCCCCTCGACGGCGGAGAATACGCCGATGGCGCCGTCCAGGACGCGCAGGGCGCGCTCCACTTCGGCCGTGAAATCGACGTGGCCGGGGGTGTCGATGATGTTGATCTGATGGCCGCGCCAGTAGCAGGTGGTGGCGGCGGCGGTAATGGTGATGCCGCGCTCCTGTTCCTGGCTCATCCAGTCCATGGTGGCTTCGCCGTCGTCCACCTCGCCCATGCGGTGGCTGATGCCGGTGTAGAACAGGATCCGTTCCGTGGTGGTGGTTTTGCCGGCGTCGATGTGGGCGATGATGCCGATGTTGCGAATTTCCTGCGCCATGGCGGACCGCCGGTGACTATAGCGGCTCGCGTATTCCTTCGCTACGGGGCGGTGCGGGCCGCGGCGCCGCGCGGCGCGTACGGCAACAGCAGCACCGCCATCAGCGCGCACATGAGGCCGCCGCGGTCGCGCCGCGACGAGTGCAGCCGGGAGTCGCACGAGGTGCAGGTGGGAACGGCGCGGATGTCGCGCACCCCGAGGCGGCGCAGTAGCACGGCGTTGGCGGCGTGCAGGTCAAGGAAGCGCGCCTGCGCCGCGCCGGTGCGCACGGCGCCGCTGCCGTAGCGGTCGCGGAACAGCCGGTAGCGCTCCTCGTCGACCGTGTAGCAGCACGGACCGATGGCGGGGCCGAGCACCACCGTGAGCGAGGCCGGATCGGCGCCGTACCGTTCCCGCAGATGGCGCACCGCGGCCGCCGCGATGCCGGTGCCGCGCCAGCCGGAGTGCAACAGGGCGTAGGCGCCGCCGGGCGCCGCGATCAGAATCGGCACGCAGTCGGCGGCCGTGACCATCAGCGCCACACCGGCTGCCGCGCTGTCCGGCCCCGCCGCCAGCCCGTCCGCGGTGTGGGTGGCCCAGCGTTCGCCGAGCGACGGCCGGGCGTGCCGTCCGGGCGGCGCCAGGCGCCGGCACGCGTGCTCGGCAACCACGCGCTGCGAGTGGGTCTGTGCCACGCGGCACACTTGCGAGGGGGCCAGTCCGGACGCTCCGAGCAGGCGGCGCAGCGGCGCCGGCCGGCGCATGTCGCCCGCCGCCCGCAACGAGATAATGGCGGTGCGGTGTGCGGTTACCGGCAGCGCCATGGCGGCGCCGCCAAGCGGACGCATGGTCACGGCCTGCATTGCCGGCTGGCGGTCGGTGCCGGTCAGCGCTGCGGCAAGCGCTGGGTGCTGCCGGCCGCCACCGCCAGCGCGGACGCGGCCAGCAGCTTGATGGCGTCGCCGATCAGGAACGGGGTCAGCCCGAGTTCGATCGCGGTGACCAGTTGTCCGTCCACAAACCGGTCCAGCCACGGTACGCCAAACAGATAGATTGCCACGTTGCCGGCCAGCAGGGCGGCGACGATGCGTGCCGGGCTGGCCGCGTCGCGTCCAAGTATGAGCGGTATCAGCGCGGCGGCGGCGAAGAAGCCCACCAGGTAGCCGCCGGTGGGCCCGGCCAGCATTGCCCAGCCGGCGGTGCCGCCGGCGAAAAACGGCAGCCCGAGTGCGCCCTGCAGCAGGTAGGCCGCCACCGCGGCGGGGCCGCGCCACCCGCCGAGCAGCGCCGGCAGCAGCAGCACGGCGAAGGTCTGGCCGGTGATGGGAACCGGCGTAAAGGGCAGCGGAATGCGTAACTGGGCGCACAGCGCGATCAACAGCGATCCGCCGAGCACGGCCGCGATGTCGGCGATCACCCGGGTGCCGGCCGGCAGAGCGGCCGCGCCATGGCCGTACTTGGTCGGGGAAATTTCCAGCATGGGCCCCAATCTTAGCAAACACGGTGCCCGCCGAACAAGGCCGCCGCGGCGCCGGAAGGCACCGGGAGCCGTTGACCGGCGCCGGACGGGCGGCTACCTTTGGCGGCCAATATGGCCCCGCGGGTTCGCTTCGCTCCTTCACCGACCGGACGGCTGCACGTCGGCAACGTCCGTACCGCGCTGTTCGCGTATTTGGCTGCCCGCGCCGCGGGCGGCACCTTTGTCCTGCGCATCGAGGACACCGACCGGCGCCGCTACGATCCGGATGCGCTGGCCGATATCTACGACAACCTTACTTGGCTTGGCCTGCGCTGGGACGAAGGTCCCGGGGCCGGCGGCCCGCACGCGCCCTACATCCAGTCGGAGCGCGTGGCCGGCCATCGCGCCGTGGCCGAGCGGCTGGTCGCGTCCGGCCATGCCTACCGCTGCTACTGCGACGCCGCCCGGCTGGAACGGGTACGGGCCACCCACAATGGCTACGACCGCCGGTGCCGCAACCTCACTCCGGAGCAGCGCAGCCGGCACGAGGAAGGTGGTGCGGCGCCGGTAATTCGCTTCCGGGTGCCGCTGGAGGGCAGCACGCGCTACGACGACCTGCTGCTCGGCTCCATTGAGCGCCGCAATAGTGACATCAACCCCGACCCGGTGCTGCTCAAATCGGACGGCTTCCCGACCTACCACCTGGCGGCAATCGCCGACGACCACGACATGGCGATCAGCCACGTGCTGCGGGCGCAGGAGTGGGTGTCTTCGGCACCGCTGCACCTGCTCATCTTCGCGGCGTGCGGCTGGCAGCCGCCGCGCTACGCCCACCTGCCGGCGGTGAACGGGCCGGACGGCAAGAAGCTCGGCAAGCGGCACGGCGCCACCGCCGTGCACGAATTCCGCCGCCGCGGCATCCTGCCGGAGGCGCTGGTCAACTACCTGGCCCTGCTCGGCTGGTCGGCGGGCGACGACCGCGAGTTCTTCTCGCTCGCCGAGCTGGAGCGCTGCTTCGGCATCGACCGCCTGGGCCGCGCCGGGGCGGTGTTCGATCACCAGAAGCTGGAGTGGTTCAACGGCCACTACATCCGCGGACTGCCGCCGGCACGCCTGGCCGTTGCGCTGCGTCCCTATCTGCGCGATGCCGGGATCGACGTGGCCGAGGGCGCCGCCGAGACGGCGCTCGCCGAGCTGTTGCGCGAACGCATCTCGGTCCTGGACGAAGCGCCCGCGCGGGCGGCGTTCCTGGGCCCCGATCGCGACCTGCCGGCGGCGGAGCTGGTGCCGCGGCGTTTGACGGCGGCGGCGGCGGCCACCATATTGCAGCAGGCGTCGCCGTTGCTGGAGCACCTGCCCTCGGGGGACGGCGAGCACGCGCTGGAGGACCGGCTGCGTGAGCTGGCGCGTGCCCAAGGCGTGAAGTTTGGAGACCTGATGATGACCATTCGTATGGCAACCACCGGCAGCAAGGTGTCGCCGCCCCTGTTCGGTTCGCTGCGCGTGCTCGGCGAGCAGCGCCTGCACGCCCGCCTGGCGCGTGCGCTGCACACCCTGCAAGCGGCCGCGGAGGAAGCCTGACGTGGCGGCCACCGACGTGCCCGTGACCGCGGTGTCCATGGACACGATCGTGGCGCTGTGCAAGCGGCGCGGCTTCATTTATCCGTCCAGCGACGTGTACGGCGGGCTCGCCTCGGCGTGGGACTACGGACCGCTCGGCGCCGCCCTCAAGAACCGGCTGCGCGACGCCTGGTGGCGCGAGATGACCCAGTTGCACGACAACATTGTGGGTATCGACGCCGCCATCCTGATGCACCCGCGGGTGTGGGAAGCGTCCGGTCACGTGGAGAACTTCACCGATCCGCTGATCGACTGCCGTTCCTGCAAGGCGCGCTTTCGCGCCGACCACGTCGACGATCCCAACGGCAAGTGCCCGCAATGCGGCAAGCCGGAGCTGACCCCGGCGCGCCAGTTCAACCTGATGTTCCGCACCCACCTCGGTCCGGTGCAGGACGCCGGCAGCGTGGTCTACCTGCGCCCGGAGACCGCGCAGGGCAGCTATGTCAACTTCAAGAATGTACTGCAGTCGAGCCGGCTCAAGGTGCCGTTCGGCATTGCGCAGGTGGGCAAGGCGTTCCGCAACGAGATTACCACCAAGAGCTTCATCTTCCGTACCTGCGAGTTCGAGCAGATGGAGATGCAGTACTTCGTGCACCCGAGCGACGACACGAAGTGGTTCGAGCACTGGAAGGAGCGCCGCTTCCAGTATTACCTCGACCTGGGCATCGATCCGGAAAACCTGCGCTTTCACCAGCACGGGCCGGACGAGCTGGCGCACTACGCGCGCGATGCGTACGACATCCGGTACCGGTTTCCGTTCGGCTGGCAGGAGTTGGAGGGAATTCACAATCGCACCGATTTCGACCTGAAGCGGCACATGGAATTCGCCGGCAAGGACCTGACCTACCTGGACGAATCCACCCGCGAGCGCTACGTGCCGTTTATCATCGAAACCGCCGTGGGACTGACCCGGTCGGTGCTGATGGCGCTGGTGGACGGCTACGAAGAGGAACAGGTCGGCGGCGAGCGCCGCGTCGTGCTGCGCTTCCATCCGCGCGTGGCGCCGATCACGGTCGGCGTGTTCCCGCTGGTAAAGAAGGATGGACTCGCCGAACGCGCGCGCGAGATCGAGGCCGAGCTGCGCGAGTCGTTTGCCACGTTCTACGACCAGGGCGGGGCGATCGGGCGCCGTTACCGGCGCCAGGACGAGATCGGCACCCCGTACTGCGTCACCATCGACTACGACACCATGGCGGATGACACGGTGACGCTGCGGTTCCGCGACAGCATGGAGCAGGAGCGGGTAGGGCGGCGGGAACTGGTTGCCCGCCTGCACGAGGCCACACGCGGCTACCGGCGGCCCGGGGCCGGCTGATGAGTTCGTCCGCGGGGGCTGGCACGGATACGGTCGCGGCACTGGCGCGGCGCGGGCTGGTGAAGCAGACCACCGGTGCGGAGGCGCTGGGCCGGCTGCTCGGCGAGCGCGAGGTCACATTCTACCTGGGCATTGATCCGACCGGTCCGAGCCTGCACGCCGGCCACTTGGTCGGCCTGCTCGCGATGGCGCACCTGCAGAGGGCCGGCCACCGGCCGGTGCTGCTGATCGGCGGCGCCACGGCGCGGGTGGGCGACCCGTCGGACAAGGACGACATGCGGCCGCTGCTGCCGGTGGAGACGGTGTCCCGCAATGCCGCGCTGATGCAGCGGCAGGTGGGCCGCTTCATTGACCTGGAGCGTACCGTGATCGTCGACAACGCCGCCTGGCTCGCCGATCTCGGCTACCTGGACTTTCTGCGCGACATCGGGCGCCACTTCTCGGTGAACCGGATGCTCAGTTTCGAGGCCTACCGGCGGCGGCTGCAGACCGGCCTGAGTTTCCTGGAGTTCAACTATCTCCTGCTGCAGGCGTACGACTACCTGGTGCTGCACCGTGAGCACGGCTGCCGGTTGCAGATTGGCGGCGACGACCAGTGGGCCAACATTCTGGCCGGCGTCGACCTGATCCGGCGGGTGGAGCAGGCGGAGGCGCACGCGCTGACCTGGCCGCTGGTGACCACCGCCGACGGCAAGAAGATGGGCAAGACCGCGGCCGGAGCGCTGTTCCTCGATCCGGAGCGGGTGTCGCCGTACCAGTTCTACCAGTACTGGATCAACGTGCCGGACGCCGACGTTGCGGCGCTGCTCGCCCTGCTCACCCTGCTGCCCGACGAGGAGGTTGCGGAGTTGGGCCGCCTGCGCGACCAGGAGATCATGGCCGCCAAGGAACGGCTGGCAATGGAGCTCACCGGCATGGTGCACGGCCCCGAGGAGGCGGCCGGCGCGCGGGAGACCAGCCGGGCGCTATTCGGTGGCCGTGGCGACCGGCACGGTGAGCGTGATTCCATGCCGGGGGCGACGCTGCCCGCGGCCGAGTTGGAGCCCGGAATTCCCGTGGCCGACTTGTTTGCGCGCACCTCGCTCTGTGCGTCCAAGAGCGACGCCCGGCGGCTCATTCAGCAGGGCGGGGCGCGCATCAACGACACCAGGCTTACCCGCGTTGAGGAGACGATAGGACTCGGCGACGTGCGCGGCGGTGAGCTGGTGCTGCGTGCGGGAAAGAAGCGCTTCTTTCGGTTCCTGGTGCAATAACCGGACCGCCGGTGGATTGACTATGGCCCGCGTGTACAGTAGTTTAGGCGGCGGACTGACCGCCTAGCACCTGCGCTGTCGGCGGACCCTGAGGAGGCACTGTTGCCAAGCAACCTATCCGCGGCCAAGCGGCAGCGGCAGAACCAGAAGCGGCGGCTGCGTAATCGCGCTGCGCTCAGTCGTGTGCGTACGACCATCCGGACCCTGCGCGAAGCGGTCGGCGACGAGAGCGCAACCGCGGAGCAGATGACCGCGGTTACCCGGCAGTTGGATCGCGCCGTCTCGAAGGGCGTCTTGAAGCGCAACACCGCGGCGCGGCGCAAGCGCCGTTTGCAGCGGCTGGTCGCCGGCAAGCTCGCCTCCTGAGAGCGGGCCGGGGTGCGCGTACTCGTGCGGTTTGTGGAGAGCTGAGTGGGACGGGACGGCAAGCTGACAAAAGCCGAGATCATTGAGATGATCCATCCTGAGGTAGATATCAGCAAGAAGCACATCCACCAGGTGCTCGGGCTGTTCTTCGATGCGGTGAAAGCCGGGTTGTTCGACCGGCAGACCATTGAGCTACGCGGGTTTGGGACATTCGAGATTCGCGTCCGCAAGGGACGCAAGGCGCGCAATCCGAAAACCGGAGCAGCGGTCGAAGTGGGGGACCACGGAGTGGTTGCCTTCCGTCCGGGCCAGGAGCTCAAGAAGCGAGCGTGGCAGATCCGCGAGTAAACCGCGTCCGGTAACGCGGTGCCGGTTTCTGCCGCCGGCCATGCCCGACGCGCACTTCAGTCGTCCGATATTCGCTCCCTCATCCTCGCAATGACTTCCGTGTCGTCCAACCCCGCATCCGTTCCGGCATCCGGCTCGGCAGCCGGTTTCGCGGCCGCGTTGGCGCGGCTGTTGCGCACCACCGCGGGAGAGGTGGGCCTGCTGTTGTTGTCGGCGCTGCTGTTCGCGCTCGCCCACCCGAGCCTGGCGTCCGAGTGGGGTTTCGGGCCGCTGGCCTTCATTGCCATCGCACCGCTGTTCCTGGTGTTGCGCCGCGCCGGCTGGCTGCAGGTGGTGCTGTATGGCGCCTTGTACGGCTACGTAAGCTACGCGCTGTACAATTACTGGCTGGCCGCCTTCCATCCGCTCGCGATCATCATCGTGCCGGTGGTCTACATGGGCTACCTGGTAGTCCTGTTCCCGCTCCTGAAGCTGGCCGATTACCTGTTCCCGCGTTACGGCTACCTGGTCCAGGTGCTGCTCTGGGTCGGCTATGAACTGGTCAAGAGCCTCGGCTTCCTGGGCTACAGCTACGGCACCATGGGCTACACCCAGTATCGGTGGGTCGACTTCATCCAGCTTGCCGGCGTCACCGGCGTGTGGGGGATCTCGCTGCTGGTGGTTGGCGCCTCGGCGCTGATTGCCCGCCTGCTGGCGCATGCGATCGAGATGCGTGCGGCTCCCTGGCGGCGGCCCACGCTGGCGCGGTTCTGGCGCGAGCAGCGCATTCCCCTCCTGTGCTGGGCGGTGCTGATGGCCGCCAACATAGGGTACGGCGCCTCCGCGCGCGACGACTACCAGGCCGACCGGCAGTGGCGGGTGGCGCTGATTCAGCAGAATATCGATCCGTGGCGCGGCGGGTTCTACGCCTACGAGAAGTCGCTGGAGGTCCTGTTGCGCCTTAGCGACGCCGCGCTGCGTGAAGATCCCGACATCGTGATCTGGTCGGAGACCTCTTTCGTGCCCGGCATCGACTGGCACACCCGCCATCGCCGTGACGCCAGGCGCTTCGGGCTCGTCAAGGAGCTGCGCACCTACCTCGACCGGCAGACCGTGCCGTTCGTGGTGGGCAATGACGACGGGCAACTGGAGCGCACCGAAGAGGGTGAGGTGCGGGTGGACTACAACGCGGCGATCCTGTTCAAGAAGGGGGAAATCGTCCAGACCTACCGCAAGATCCGGCTGGTGCCGTTTACCGAGAGCTTCCCGTTCAAGGAGCAGTTGCCGGGTATCTACCAGTGGCTGAAGGATGCCGATACCCACTTCTGGAAGCAGGGCACCGAGTACGTGGTGTTTGATTCCGGCGTCGACGGCGCGCCGGGGGTGCGCTTCTCCACACCGATCTGTTTCGAGGACACGTTCGGCTACCTGGGGCGCGAATTCGTCCGCCACGGAGCGCAGGTGCTGGTAAACATGACCAACGACTCGTGGTCGTTCTCGGTGCCCGCGGAGATGCAACACATGATGATGGGTGTGTTCCGCGCCGTCGAAAACCGCCGCTCCGTGGTGCGCTCGACCAATGGCGGGATGACGGTGACCATCGATCCGGACGGGCGGATGACCAGCGTACTGGAGCCGTTTACCGCAGACTACCTGATCGGAACCGTGCCGGTGGTGGACGGGCCTGCAACCGTGTACACGCGCTGGGGCGACTGGTTCGGCGTGGCCGCACTGTGCGCCGGACTGGCGGCCCTGCTGGCCGGGCTGGCGGTACGGTTGGCCGCGCCGCGCGCGGCGCGCAACACGCGCAACGAGCGCGGCGCCGCCGTTGACAGCCGTCCCGCAATATAAGAGGATCGGCGACCGGACGCGGCAAGCGCCGCCAATCTCCAATCATGTCAAACAATACATCCACTTCCCGCATCCTCATCGTCGATGACGAGGTAATCAATCTTGAACTGTTCGAGGTGATGCTGTCGCGGCTCGGTTTCGAAGTCGAGATGGCGCGCGACGGCGAACAGGCGCTCGCACGGCTGCCCGAGGTAAAGCCGGATCTCATCGTGCTGGACAACATCATGCCGGGCCTCACCGGCTGGGAGGTAACCCGGCGCATCAAGAACGCGCCGGAGTACGCCGCCTACCGCCAGGTGCCGATCATCATGTTCAGCGCCATGGACGAGATCGCCGATCGTATCGAGGGGCTCGAACTGGGCGTGGACGACTACATCACCAAGCCGTTCAACTTCTCCGAGGTGCTGGCGCGCATCCGCGCCGTGCTGCACCGGCATGAACTTGCCGGCCAGCTGGCGCGCCGCGAGCATCGGCTGGGGATTATCGAGGCGCTCAACGAGTCGCTGATCTTCTTTTCTCAGCATGTCCGGCGGCCGCTTGAGGACCAGGCCGAGCGTGCCGCCGCCCTGTTGCGCGAAGAGAGCGGCGATGCCGACGCACTGCGTGCGTTTGCCGCCACCGCGGCCGAGCAGGCGCGCGACGTGCTCACCACGCTGAACGAACTGGAGGAGCAGATCTCCGCGGTGCGCGGCGAGGGCGATCGCCTGAAAGAGGGAGACCTCAGCCTGGAGCAGCTTCAGGCGCTGATTCACGACCGGCTGAGCGGCCACGAGGTGGCGCCCGACGCCGACCGGTGACCGGTGTCCCCGCGCGCCCGGCGGCGTGCGCGGAAACTCATTTCGCGTACCCCATTGACCTTTGCCCGGCGGTGGGATTAAGGTTAGGACACTACCGGGTGCTCGCGGGGCCCACCGCTCATATTTCGGTGTCCCTTTTTCCGAGGAAATACTCGTGCACAAGCGCAAGAGCCCGGCACGCTCTATTGAGCGAATCTCTCTTCAATCGAGAAACGACGTAGCGACGGAATTACCATCGTCTGCGTTTCGTACGACGTGCATCTATGGCACACGGAGTTCTCGCAATGTCAGATGACCAAGTTTCGACTTCCAGCGTGGATAGTCAGCAAGACGCTTCCCAAGGCGCCGTAGCTGCCCAACCGGCGGCCCCCAGGTCCGAGCCGGCAGTGGCGCCCGAAGAATACGACGCGCCGCCGCCGCGGCGCAGCGAAGTAAACAACGGCGAACGGCCGGCGCGGCGCGGACGCAAGCGGCGCCTGCGGGTGGAAGTGGTGAAGGACTCGCCCGGCAACGGCAAGCCGGGTGGGGCCGACCGCCCGGAGTATGAGCGCGGCCGTTCCGACCGCTCGCGCGGGCGGCGCGAGGTCGACGGCAATCACTACGACGGACCGCCATCGGGCCGCCGGCGCGGCCGTTCGCGCGCGCGCGGTGCCCCACCGGTGAGCGAGGTGCAGCCGGAACCGGCGCCGCTGACCGGCGACGAGGAAAAACTGCACATCAACGAGCTGTCGGTGAAGCCGATCACCGCGCTGCGCGAAATGGCGGTGGAACTGGGCTGCAACCAGGAATCGATGGTGTCGATGAAAAAGCAGGAGCTGATCTTCACCATCCTGAAGCGGCACACGGAGCGCAACGGCGTAATCTACGCGCACGGCGCCCTGGAGATTCTGCCCGACGGCTACGGCTTTCTGCGTTCGCCCAATTACAGCTACCTGCCGGGGCCGGACGACATCTACATCTCGCCGTCGCAGATCCGGCTGTTCAACCTGAAGACCGGCGATACCGTGTCGGGCCAGATCAGGTCGCCGAAGGAGCAGGAGCGCTTCTTTGCATTGCTGCGCGTGGAGTCGGTCAACTTCGACGAGCCGGCGGTCGCCCAGTCGCGCATCCCGTTCGAGAGTCTGACGCCGCTGTATCCGCAGGAGCGGATCAACATGGAGACCAAGAACGGCGAGCCGGCGACGCGCATGATCAACCTGTTCTGCCCCATCGGCAAGGGCCAGCGCGGTCTGATCGTGTCGCCGCCGCGGGCCGGCAAGACGGTAATCATGCAGCGCATCGCCAACGCCATCACCGAGAACGATCCCGGCATCTTCCTGATCGTGCTGCTGATCGACGAGCGGCCCGAGGAAGTAACCGACATGCAGCGCAACGTGCAGGGCGAGGTGGTTTCCTCCACGTTCGACGAGCAGGCCACCCGCCACGTGCAGGTGGCGGAGATGGTAATCGAGAAGGCCAAGCGGCTGGTGGAACACGGCAAGGACGTGGTGATTCTGCTCGATTCGATTACCCGGTTGGCGCGCGCCTACAACCAGACCGTGCCCACCTCGGGCAAGATCCTGTCCGGCGGTGTCGACTCCAACGCGCTGCACAAGCCGAAGCGGTTCTTCGGCGCGGCGCGCAACGTCGAGCACGGCGGCAGCCTTACCATTGTCGCGACCGCCCTGATCGAGACCGGCAGCCGCATGGACGAGGTGATATTCGAGGAGTTCAAGGGCACCGGCAACATGGAGATCAAGCTTGACCGGCGGCTCGCGGACCGGCGCCTGTACCCCGCGGTCAACATCAACGCGTCGGCGACCCGCAAGGAGGAGCTGCTGCTGTCTCCAGAAGAGCTGGCCAAGATGTGGGTGCTGCGCAAGGTGATCGGTCCCATGGACGAGGTGAGCGTGATCGAGCTGCTGCTCGAGCGCATGCGCCTGAGCAAGAACAACGACGCCTTCCTGCGCTCGATGAACACCACCGCCGTCGGAGAATAGCCCACTGGCGTACGCGGTAGCGGCGCGCGGCATCGGCCTGATCATCGACGGGGCGCGCATTCTCGACGGCATTTCGCTGTCCGTCGGCGCCGGGCAGCGCTGGGCGTTGCTGGGCCCGAACGGCAGCGGCAAGACGTCGCTGGTGCGGTTGTTTTACGGCTACTCCTATCCCTCCGAGGGCACGCTCGAGGTGCTCGGCGAGCGCTTCGGGCGCACCGACCTGCGCCTGCTGCGCGCCCGCATCGGCTGGGTGCATAGCGACGTGCGTTACCAGATTCCGCCGTTCATGAGCGCGGCCGAGGTGGTGCTGTCGCGAGCGCGCGGCGGCCTGGTGCTGTACGGCGAGGTGCCGGCGGCGGACCGCGAGCGGGCCGTCCGCCAGCTTGCCCTGCTGGCGGTGGAACACCTGGCGGAGCGCCGCTTCGCTACCCTGTCGACCCGCGAGCGGCCACGCGCGCTGGATGCGCGCGCGCCGGCGGCGGGCCTGGGAGCGCGGCTTCGCTACCCTGTCGACCGGCGAGCGGCAACGCGTGCTGATTGCGCGCGCGCTGGCGCCGGACGTGGAACTGCTGCTGCTCGACGAACCGGCAATCGGCCTCGACCCGGCCGCCCGCGAACGGTTCCTGGAAGACCTCGCCGCGCTGTTCCGGCAGCGTCCGGAGTTGACGGTGGTATACGTGACCCACGACATCGCCGAAATTACCCGTTCCTACGACGGGGTGGTGCTGCTCGACCGCGGGCGGGCGGTGGCCGGGGGAGCGCCGCGCGATGCCCTTACCGAGCGCAACCTGCAGGCGATATTCGGGCCGCGTTGCCGGCTCGAGCAGCACCGCGACCGCTACGCTATCCGGTTTGCCGCTGCTGGCGGCGCCGGATAACGAATAGCGCCGCCAGCAGGCCGGCGAGCAGGGCCGGCAGGTAGTCGCCGAAGCGCGTGTAGACGGTCTCGGCGGCGGGGCGGTAAACGGGCACCTCGAGGCGCAGCGCGGTCTCCGTGAACAGGGGCGCGGCGGCCAGCACGCGGCCCCACGGATCGACCGCCGCGGTTACCCCGCCGTTGGTGGCGCGGATCAGCACGCGCCGGTTCTCGACGGCGCGCAGCCGGGCGGCGACGAAGTGCTGGGTCTCCGCGGACACGGTCTGCGACCAGGCGTCGTTGGTCAGGTTGATAAGCATATCGGCGCCGGCGCGCACGAAGCGGCGGTTCAGGTACGGGAAGGCGTCTTCGAAGCAGATTGGGGTGGCGAAGCGTACGCTGCCGCCGACGCGCAGCGGCAGTTCGTGGATGGTGGCCGCGGCGCCCGCTACCCAGGTGGCCTGCAGGCCGATGACGTCGCTGAACAGGCGGCGCACCGCCGGCACCTCCCAGAACGGCACACTCTCCGCGAACGGCACCAGGTGTTGCTTGCCGTAGTGGCCGAGCACCGCGCCGCCGGGCGCCGCCAGCACCGCGGCATTCATGGCCGCGAGCGGGTCTTCGCTCACCACCCAGGGCACGCCGGTGAGCAGCGGTACCGGCAGTTCGGTGAGCGCCGCGGGCACCACCGGGGCGGCCGCGGCGCCGCCGCCGGCGGCGGGAGGTGCGGCGATTACCGGCCAGCGCAGGGCGGTCTCGCTCCACACCACCAGGTCGGGCGGTATCGGCGCCGCCGCCATTCCTTCGGCGCTGAGGCGCTGCAGGGTAGCCAGGACGCCGGCGTCGTCGCCGCTCTGCCAGGGGTTGGCGTTGTGCTGCACCAGCACCACGTCCAGGGTGGCGTCCGGCGCCGCCGGGCGCGCCAGGGCAGCCACGCCGTAACCGAGCGCGGCCACCACCAGCAGCGCCGCGGCTGCGGTGGTCTGCCACACCCGGGCCGGCACGCGCCGCGGCCGGGCCCGGCGATCACCGAGCAGCAGGTCGAGCCACTCCGCGGCCACCGCGTTGATCAGCGCCATCAGCAGGCACAAGCCCCACACCCCGGTGATGTCCACGAACTGGACCAGCGGCAGGATGCCGTGCACGGGGTAGGCGATCAGGCCCCACGGGTAGCCGAGAAAGCCGGACGACTTGAGGAATTCGTACAAGGTCCACAGCACGGCGACGGCGACCGGACGGTAGGCGCGCGGCAGGGTGGAGCGCAGGCCGGCGCGCGGTCCGGGGTGGCTGCCCGGTGCCCCGGCGATGAAGCGCAGCAGCGGTCCGAGCAGGGCGAAGTAGGCAGCGTAAGCGAGCGTAACGCCGCCGAGCGTCCACACCGAGAAGCTCTGGAAGAAGATCAGCCAGAAGTTGCTCGCCACGCTCGACACGGCGCCGAAGAGCACGCCCAGGCGGGCGGCGGCGGCGTAGCTGCCGGTGCGGTAGAGGGCGGCCAGCAGCGGCGCCAGAGCAACCACGCCGAGCGGCGGGCTGCCGTACGGGAACAGGTCGTTGGGCAGGGCCAGGGCCAAGAGCAGCGCTGCGAAGGTTGCCAGCACCGCGCCGCGGAAGCGCATGCGGGTGCGATTATAGCGGCCACGGGGGCGCGCGTAGCAGTGGGCGGCGCGGGGTGGCGCGCGGCTGCGGGTAGGGGTATGATCTCGCACGATGGCGAGCGGTACGACACAACCGGTGCGGGAGTGGTGGGACGATATCTGTACCCAGTGCGGCGCCTGCTGCTACCGGCGCGACCGGGTGGCCGGCGAGCTGGTGGTGCACAAGGATCTGCCGTGCCGGTTCCTGGATACCGAAACCAAGCTGTGCACGACCTACGATACCCGCTTCAAGGAGTGCGCCGAGTGCCGGCAGGTGACCCTCGTGCACGCCCTATTCTCCCGCTACCTGCCGGACGACTGCGGCTACGTGGAGAAGTTCCGGTTCTGGAAGCGCCGCGGCAAGCCGGAGGCTGCTGACCACCGCGGGTGACTGAGCTTGCTGCCGTCCCGGTCTACCTGCGCCAGATGATGGCGGACGGCAAGACCCGGCTCATGGAGTTCCGCGCCCGCGAGTTGTCGCACCGCCGCCTGTTCCTGGCCGCCGACGACTTGGGCCTGCTGGACGTGGGCGAGGAGGTGGAACTGCTGATCGCCGCTCCCGGCGAGCGTTTGAGCAGCGGCCGGGCGCGCGTGCTCGGCTCCGAGCGCGTGTTCGGCCAGCCGGCCGGCGGCGCGGCCGGCGGGTTGCGCCTGCCGGCGAGCGGCTATCGGCTGGCGTGGGCGGGGGCCCGCGCGGGGCCGCCGGGGGGCATCGACCGCCGTCTGGGGACGGCTGACCACGGGGGGGTGGCGGGGGACCGGACTCGAACCGGTACGGTCTTGAAAAACCAAGGGATTTTAAGTCCCCAGTGTCTACCAATTTCACCACTCCGGCGGGCTCCCTATGCTACCGGAATGCCGCCGGATTGGTCACTGCGCCGTGTAGCCGCCATCCACCGGCAGTGCCTGCCCGGTGACGAACGAGGCCGCGTCCGAGCACAGCCAGCGCACCAGTTCGGCGGTCTCCTGCGGCTGCGCCAGGCGCCGCATCGGGTAGCGGGCGAGCCGCCGCGGCAGCCACTCCGGATCGTCGAGCAGCGGCGCGGTCATCGGGGTGTGGCTGTGGCCGGGGCATACGGCGTTGATCCGTATCGCGTCGGCGGCGTACTGCAGGGCGGCGGACCGGGTCAGCCCGACCACGCCGTGCTTGCTGGCGGTGTAGGCGGCGTTGGCCGCGGAGCCCACCACCCCGTAGATCGACGCCACGTTGACAATGGCGCCGCCGCCGTGCTCCCGCAGGTGGGCGATCTCGGCGCGCATGGCGTGCCACACGCCGGTCAGGTTCACCGCGAGGGTGAATTCCCAGTCCTCCGGCGTGGCTTCCAGGGTGCCGCCGGCGCGCAGCACACCGGCGCTGTTGACTGCGCAGCGCAACGGGCCGAATGCGGTCGCGGCAGCGCGCACGGCGGCCTCGACCTGTTCGGGACGGCGCACGTCGCAGCGTGCGAAGCGGGCGCGGCCGCCGCCAGCCGCGATCTGCCGGACGGTCTCCTCGCCGCCGGTGGCATCGCGGTCGGCCACCAGCACGGCATGCCCGTCCGCCGCCAGCGCCGCCGCGCAGGCGCGCCCGATCCCGGAGCCGCCGCCGGTCACCAGCGCCGCCCGATCACCGTGGTCCATCTCAGTCAGCCTCCTGCCGCCGTCCGCCGGCCGTCGTCCGCCGGCCCGAACAGCATACCACCTGCCGCAACCGGCGGCGGCATATCGGCTCCGCCGGCACCCACCCGCTGCCGCGGGCCGACCCCCGGTGATGAGTTCCGGGCCCGGGTGAGCGTGCGGGGCGCGGTTGAGAGTTCGGGGCGCGGTTGAGTAAGTGGGGCGTTGGGGCGACAATGGCGGGGATGTACGGCCATCGCGGCGGCTACGGCTACATGATGCGCCACGGCGACGACAATCCGCGCCCGCAGGTCAGCGGCACGTTGCTGCGGCGGGTGCTCGGTTATGCGCGTCCCTACTGGTGGCGCTTGGGGCTGCTGCTGGCAATCATCCTGGCCACTATCGGCCTGGGGCTGCTGACGCCGCTGGTGCTGCGCGATCTGATCGACCGCACCCTGCCGGCCGGCGACGTGGGCCGGCTCAACCTGCTGGCCGCGGTGCTGATTGCCATTCCCGCCGTCAGCGCGCTGCTGCGCGTGTGGCAGCGGGCCCTGGACGCGGCGATTGGCGCGGGCATCATCTTCGACCTGCGCAGCGCCCTGTACGCCCACCTGCAGCGCATGTCACTGCGCTTTTTTACCACCAACAAGAGCGGCGAACTGGTGAGCCGGCTCAACAACGACGTAACCGGCGCCCAGAACGCGGTTACCAACACGCTGGTCGACGTGACCACCAACGCGATTTCGGTGGCCGCCACGCTGGCGGTCATGCTGGCGTTGGAGTGGCGGCTCACGTTGCTCGGGATGGCGGTGCTGCCGGCGTTCCTGCTGCTTGGCAAGCGGTTCTCGAAGGCGCTGCGCGAGGCGTCGCGCAAGCTGATGGAGCACAACGCGCGCCTCGGCGCGATCATGAACGAGACCCTGAACATCAGCGGCATGCTGCTGGTGAAGTTGTTCGGGCGGCGCCGCGAAGAGCAGCGCCGGTTCGGCGGCCAGGCGGCGGCGGTGCGCGACGGCAGCGTGCGCCAGGCGGTGGTGGCGAGCCGCTTCTTCATTTTCATGGGGGTGGCGACGGCGGTGGGCACGGCGGCGATCTACCTGGTGGGCGGCCACCTGGTGATCCGCGACGCGCTCACCATCGGCACGGTGGTGGCGTTCAGTTCCTACCTGAGCCAGTTGTACGGCCCGCTGCGCTCGTTGAGCAACGTGCCGGTGATGGTGGCGCAGTCGCTGGTGAGTTTCGAACGGGTGTTCGAGGTGCTCGACCTGCCGGTGGATATCGAAGAGGCCGCCGATGCCGAGCCGCTGACCGACGCGGTCGGGCACCTGGAGTTTCGTGGCGTGGGGTTCCGCTACGAGCAGGACCGGCGCCTGCTGCTCAGCGAGGCGAAGCGCGCGGCGCGTGCCGAGGACATGGCATTCAGCGGCCGCCGGTTCGGCTCATCGGCGCCCGCGCCCGGCGGTGCGCCGGCCGATGCAACCGTGAGCGCCGGCAGGGGCGGGCGCCCGGGGAGGCCGGAGACCACGAACAGCGGTGCATCCGATCCGTCTGCCGGACGGTTGCGGACCGGCGCGGCGGCGAGTCCGTGGATGCCGGCGGCGATCGGCGGCTCCGGCAACGGCACGCCGCGCGAGCCGGCCCTGCACCAGGCGCGCGAGTGGGCGCTGGAGGGGGTTAGCTTCGCGGCCACGCCGGGGCAGACGGTGGCGCTGGTGGGGCCGAGCGGGTCCGGCAAGACCACGCTTACCTACCTGGTGCCGCGCCTGTACGACCCCGTCAAGGGGCAGATCCTGCTCGACGGCCGCGACCTGCGTTCACTGACCGTGGAGTCGGTGGCGCGACAGGTGGGCATGGTTACCCAGGAACCCTACCTGTTCCACGACTCGGTGCGCGCCAACCTGCGCTACGCGGCGCCGGACGCCGATGACGCCCGCATTCAGGGCGCCTGCCGCACCGCCAACATCCACGACTTCATCAGCGCGCTGCCCGCCGGCTACGACACCGTGGTGGGCGAGCGCGGCTACCGGCTCAGCAGCGGCTGGCGATTGCCCGCGTGGTCCTCAAGGATCCGCGCGTGCTGATCCTGGACGAGGCCACCAGCCATCTCGACACCCACTCCGAGGCGCTGATCCAGGAGGCGCTGGCGCGGGTGGTGGCCGGGCGCACGGCGATGATCGTGGCCCACCGGCTCAGCACCATCATGGCCGCCGACCTGATCCTGGTGTTCGACCGCGGCCGCATCGTCGAGCGCGGCACCCACGCCCAGCTGCTCGCCGCCGGCGGCCTCTACCACCGTCTCTACGAACTGCTCGGCCAGGAAGAGCGGTTAGTGCCGAACGGCCTCGGGATCAGGCAACCGCAAGCTGAATGACCGGCTTGATCGCCTCGCGGATTCGTCGGGCGTCGTCAATATCGATGCGAGCGAGCGAAACACCGCGACTGACCCGGAGGAACTCATAGGCAAACACGCGCCCCGCATGCGGTTGTCAATCCTCGGCGTACGCGACGACCACGTCGTCGCCTTCGATCGAGACCGGGTAGGTCTTGACGCGCAGGCGGGGGTCGCCGAGGCAGCTACCGTCGGTGATGTCGAACGCCCAGTTGTGCCACGGGCAGCGCAGGATTTCGCCGTCGCGGTCCATGGTCAGGGTGGCGCCGGCGCGCGACGGCGGGGCGCTGGCCACGAAGCGGCCGCTCACGTGGCCGGTGCACAGCGGCCCGAGGTTGTGCGGGCAAATGTTGCGCAGCGCATACAGGGTGCCGCCCACGTTGAATACGCCGATGCCGGCGCGGCCGCGGAACGGCACGATAAGCTTGCGGCCGCCTTCCGGGATTTCCCAGGCCTTGCCCACCACCACGCGCCGCGCGCCGCGGCCCGCGCCGGCCGCCACCGCTACGCGTCCGGCATGCGCAGCATCTCCAGGGCGTTGTCGGCGAAGATGCGCCGCCGCATGTGGTCGGAGATGCCCGGCAGCACGGTTACCGGATCGTTCTGGTCGAAGTGCGGGAAGTCGCTGCAGAAGATCAGCGTCTCGTCGGCGTGCAGCATGTCCAGCATCCACGGCAACTGCTCCGGCCGCGCCGGCTCGTGCATCGGCTGGGTGCCGACCCGGATGTGGTCGCGGAAATACTCGCTCGGCAGCCGCTTGAGCCACGGCGTCTGGTCGCGGATCGCCTTCCAGTCGAAGTCCAGGTGCCACATCACCGATACCGCCCACAGCTGCTGCACCTCGATCATGGCGAATTGCAGGGTCGGGAACTTCTCGAACACGCCCTCGCAGATCAGCGACGCGGCCTGCGCACTGGCCGCCGCGGGCCGGGCCATGCGCGTCTCCATGTAGTAGGTGGGATAGCCGACCGGGGTCATGGTGTTGCCGGTGGCGCCGCCACCGCCGATGTGCGACACCACCGGCAAGCCGTGCTCGGCGCACGCCTCCCAGATCGGGTGGTAGAAGCGGTTGCCAAGCGGCATGGCGGTACTCAGCGGCACGTGCACGGCGACCGTGTCCTTGCGCCCGGCGAGGCGGTTGATCTCGGCCACCGCCTGCGCGGGATCGGTGGGCGCCACCAGGATGGCGTGCACCACGCGCTCGTCGCGCTCGAGCCAGTGCTCAATGGTGTAGTCGTTGAACGCCCGGCACAGGGCGGCGCCGTAGTCGGGGTCGGGCAGGCCGGCGGCGCCGTAGATGTCGGACGGCGACCCGGTGAGCAGCGCCACGTCGATGTTCCACGGGTCGAGCAGTTCGCGCTGGGTGAACTCGAGGGTGAAGTTGAAGTCGCGCCGCTTGAGGCCGGGATCCTTGATGTCGTTGCGCGTCTTCCGGAGCGGCGTGTTGGGGTAGCCGCCGCCGGCGAAGTGCACCCCC
Source organism: Spirochaetaceae bacterium bin103 (assembly GCA_002238925.1). GTDB lineage: Bacteria > Spirochaetota > Spirochaetia > SZUA-6 > Bin103 > Bin103. Next base: position 121,314 of record MPNH01000004.1, read on the forward strand.
TGGTCGTACAGGTGCTCCTGGTAGAACTTGGACAGGTAGGGGAGGAGCTGTTCGGGGCTCTCGAAGCTGTGGTGGACGTCGCAGTCCACGATGCGGACGCCAGTCTCCTTGTGGGCCGTCCAGCCGGGAGCCGCGATCGGTGCCGCGCCGGTTATTGGCATGGGGATACCTCCAGGTTCAGGTAGCTGCCGTTTCGCTATCGTCTGTGTTTTCCCGCCTGCGGTCAACCGGCGGCGGGCAGCGAGCGCCGCGACGGCCGCAAAACTGCGCTCAGCCGGCAGGGCGCCCGGTGCCGGTGGTCAGGGCGTCCAGGATGCCGGCGCACACCGCGTAGGAGTTGGCGGCGGCGCGGCGCAGCCAGGTGCGGAAGTCGGCGGGCGCGGCCGCGTCGGCGTGGTCGGACACCGAGCGGATGACTACGAACGGGATGCGGTTCACCGTTGCCACGAAGGCGACCGCGGCGCCCTCCATCTCCACCGCGTCGCCGTCCAGGCTGTGCAGCCGCTGCATGCGGGCCGCGTCGGCGGCGGTGATGAACTGGTCGCCGGTAAGGATGCGCCCGGCCACCACCCGCTGCCCCGGCACCGGCGTGGCCAGCGCCAACTCGACCAGCCGCGGGTCGGCGGCCAGGAAGCGATGCTCGGTGAACGGTACCTGGCCGAGCGGGACGCCGAGGGCGGTCACGTCCAGGTCGTGCTGCACGCAGTCGCGGCTTACCACCACGTCGCCGAGCGCCAGCCAGCTGCGCAGGCCGCCGGCGATTCCGGTCATGAACAGGTAGTCGGGAGTGAAGCGGTCGATGGCGTACTGTGCCACCATCGCCGCGCTCGCCTTGCCCACCCCGCCGCGCAGCAGCGTTACCTCGGCGGCGCCGTACCGGAATCGAAACGCCGGCGCCGGTCCCGGCTCCGGCACGGAGGTGAGGTCGCGGGCGCCGTGGAAGGCGTCCAGTTCTTCCTGCAGAGCTACGATGATGGTGACATTCATGCCTACTCCACGGTTGCCGTGCGCTTGCGGTTGAGCAGATCCCAGTCGATCTCGTAGCCGAGGCCCGGCCTGGTGGGGGCGTGCACGCGACCGTCAGCGTCCACGGTGATGTCTTCCACCAAGCCGTACACGTTGGCGCCGGTGCAGGGGAAGAACTCGTAGTACTCGCAGTTGGGCACCGCCATGGTCACGTGCAGGTTGGCGACGTTGTTCAAGCTGTTGCCGCCGTGGTGGATCTCGCAGCGCATGTTGAAGCCCTCGGCCAGGTGGCACTGGCGGACCAGGGGCGTGATGCCGCCGGTCACCGCCACGTCGCCGCGCAGGATATCGGTAGCGTAGCGGGTAATCCAGGCCGCCATGCCGTAGAACCGCCCCGGCGCGAATTCGGTGGACATGATCGGGATGTCCAGCTTCTGCCCCAGCTTGACGTAGCTGTAGATATCCTCCTCCACCAGCGGATCCTCGTACCAGTAGTAGTCCAGCTCCTCGATGGCGCGCCCCACGCGCAGCGCGTCCGCGTACTGGTAGGCCCACATCGAGTCGAGCATCAGCACCATGTCGTCGCTGACCGCGTCGCGCACCGCCGCGCAGATCGTCACGTCGGCCAGCGGCTCGCCGTGCGGGTGCAGCTTGTGCGCCGTCCAGCCCATCTCCTTGAAGCGCAGCGCCTCCTCCACGTACTCCTCCGGCGTGGCGTGGTAGGCGGTGCTGGAGTAGGCGGGCACCGAGTCCTTGCAGGTGCCGAGCAGGCGGTGGATCGGTTGCCCGGCCACCTTGCCGTTGATGTCCCACAGGCACACGTCGACAGCGCCGATCACGCCGGTCGACACCGACCGGTTCAGCTTCCACATCCGCCACCACAACCTGCCGATGTCCTGCGCGTTCTCGCCCACCAGCAGCGGCTTGACGAATTCCACCAGCCCCCGCGCCGTATGCTCGGCGCCGACCATCGACGAGCCCAGGAACGCATTGCCGCTGATCCCGGCATCGGTCTCCACCGTCACCACCCCGAGCTGCACGTTGCCCCCGAACGCGGCGCCCACGCCCGTCTTCCAAGGCTCCGTCTCCCACCCGCACAGATCCACCTTCACATTCGTAATCTTCACCCGATGTACCTCTTCCGGCGCATTCTACCGGATTGTCGCGCTCGTGCGGCGCTTGGGGCGCGCCGGCTCAAGGTGCCTCGCAAGTGACCGAGATTAAGCAAAGGAGGACGACCCGTCATAAATGGGACGTGAACCGATTGCTCCATGAACGAAACGACGAATGACGGCTCTGCTGCGCCGCGATTAGCGCGGCTTCTTGTTGGAGATCGCGAAACAACCGGCGACAAGGGTGTCCGGCCGCGGCAGGGCGAGCTTTCGTTTCCGATTCCCGGCGACGAGCCACCGCTGGTGCCGGCGCGTATGGTGAACGAATACGCCTACTGCCCGCGTCTGGCTTACCTGGAGTGGGTCCAAGGCGAGTGGGCGGAGTCCGCCGATACGGTAGAGGGCAGCCATGCGCACCGCCGGGTTGATCGCGGCGGAGGCACGCTGCCGGACGCCGGCGATACCGGCGACAGCGACAAGCTGCACGCGCGCTCGGTTACGCTGTCGTCGGAGCGCCTCGGCCTGATCGCGCGTATGGACCTGATCGAGGCAGAGGACGGGCGCGTCGTTCCAGTCGACTACAAGCGCGGCAAGCGGCCCCACGTGAACGGCGGCGCCTACGAACCCGAGCGCGTGCAACTGTGCGTGCAGGGCCTGATCCTGCGCGACCAAGGGTACCGGTGCGAAGAAGGCGTGCTCTATTTCGTGGCAGGCCGCGAGCGCGTACGCGTCCCGTTCGATGATGAGTTGGTGGCCGCCACTGAAGACGCGGTGAGCGGGCTTCGGCGCGTCGCGTCGGAGGGAGTGATTCCACCGCCGCTCGAGGACAGTCCGAAGTGTCCACGCTGTTCGCTTGTCAGCATCTGTCTGCCGGACGAGATCAATCACCTTTCGCTGCTGTCGCGGCCCGAGCTCGCGCCCCGCCCGATCTCGGTCCCCGGCACCGATGCGCTGCCGCTCTACGTGCAGGCGCGCGGTGCGAAGGTGGCCAAGTCCGGCGAAAACCTGGTTGTCAGCGTGAAGGACGAGAAGGTCACCAGCGCCCGGCTGCCGGAGACGTCGCAGGTGGTGCTGATGGGAAGCGTGTACGTGACCACGCCATGCCTGCAGGAGCTGATGTGGCGCGGCATTCCGGTGACCTGGCACAGCCACGGGGGATGGTTCTATGGGCACACCCAGGGGAACGGCCACAAGAACGTGGAATTGCGTACCGCCCAGTATCGGGCGAGTTTCGACGAGGATACCTGCTTGAGATTTGCAAAGGACCTGGTCCGGGCCAAGATCATGAACAGCCGGACCCTGCTGCGCCGCAACTGGAAGGGACCGGACAGCAGCCACGATACGATGATCGAGTTGCGGGACGACAGCCGGCGCGCGGCGCGTGCGCGGTCCTTGTCCGTGTTGCTCGGCGTCGAAGGAACGGGGGCGGCGCGCTACTTCAGAGCGTTCCCGTCGATGATCAGCGAGGGGCTGCGCGCGGGAGGCGCGGCGTTCGACTTCGAGAAGCGCAATCGGAGGCCGCCCACCGATCCCGTCAACGCGCTGCTTTCATTCGCCTACTCGCTGCTGGTGCGGGCGTGGACCGTTACCCTCGCCGCGGTCGGGTTCGATCCGTTTCGCGGTCTGTACCATCAACCGCGCTACGGCCGCCCGGCGCTCGCGCTCGATCTGATGGAGCCGTTTCGACCGTTGATCGCCGATTCGGTGGTGGTTCAGGTCATCAATAACGGCGAGGTGCAACCCGCCGACTTCAGGACGGCGGCCGGCAGCGTGGCACTCACCGCCGGCGGACGGCGCAGCCTCATCGCCGCGTTCGAGCGCCGCCTCGGACACGAGGTCGTGCATCCGCTGTTCGGCTACCGCGTGAGCTACCGGCGTCTGATGGAGATGCAGGCCCGCCTGCTTGGCCGCTTCCTGCTCGGCGAGATCCCCGCATACCCCAACTTCATGACGCGGTGAAGCGATGGACGAGCACCTCTATATCGTCGCCTACGACATTGCCGATCCCCGCCGCTGGCGCAAGGTGTTCAAGCTCATGAACGGCTACGGGGCGTGGGTCCAACTGTCTGTATTCCAGTGCCGGATGAACCGCCGCCGCCAAGCCCAACTGCTTGCACGGCTCGACCGGTTGATAGATCATAAGGCGGATCATGTGGTGCTGGTCGACGTAGGCGTCGCCGACACCACGAATCCGCGGGTGACCAGTCTGGGCAAACCTTTTCACCCGCTGAAGCGCGAGCCAGTCATCGTATGATTGCTGCGCCGTTACGGACCGAGCGCTCCAGTGGTGCACGCACCCCCAGGGGCGCTCGCAAGTCCCAAGGTCTTTGACATACATAGAATTATGAGCTACAATCCCATCCTGATGTCGTACTTCGCTGTCTCGCCTCCAGGACCGCAGTTCACCGCTCGCAAGTCGGCGTATATTTGTCGGCGTCGTGAAGAGTTGGACTGGGTCCGTTTCCGCCGATGAAAGTCGGCGGCCTCATTGAAGCTGGGCAGAAAGCCAAGACGCCGGCACGACCATCGCGCGGGTTTCCGCCGATGAAAGTCGGCGGCCTCATTGAAGCCGAACGATCTCCGCGCACCGCGACTTGTACCTGCGCCGTTTCCGCCGATGAAAGTCGGCGGCCTCATTGAAGCCGACCGAACCAGCGAGGCCGGTACCGCGCACTCCGCGCGTTTCCGCCGATGAAAGTCGGCGGCCTCATTGAAGCCGCTGGTCCACACGATCACCAATACAGTTCCAACGAGCGCGTTTCCGCCGATGAAAGTCGGCGGCCTCATTGAAGCATGCTGGCGAAGGGGCCGCATTACCACTACGACGCGGAGTTTCCGCCGATGAAAGTCGGCGGCCTCATTGAAGCGATGCGCTCCGTTAGCAGGAACGCCTCGTCCCGGAAGGCCGTTTCCGCCGATGAAAGTCGGCGGCCTCATTGAAGCGCGGGAACGCGGGGCCTCCGTCCTGCTTCCTCACGAGCGTTTCCGCCGATGAAAGTCGGCGGCCTCATTGAAGCTTCTGTAGGCTGCGGAGGGGCGAGGAGTTCCTGATCAGGGTTTCCGCCGATGAAAGTCGGCGGCCTCATTGAAGCGAGGAGCACCCGGCGGGAGCGGCAGACGACACCCGGCTGTTTCCGCCGATGAAAGTCGGCGGCCTCATTGAAGCGTCTTGGCGTCGTCGGTCTCGTTGACGTTCTCGGCGATGTTTCCGCCGATGAAAGTCGGCGGCCTCATTGAAGCCGCAGCAGACTCAGACGCAATTCACGACCGCCAGCGCGCGTTTCCGCCGATGAAAGTCGGCGGCCTCATTGAAGCCGGTGCTGCAGAGGCTGAAGGACGCGTTCGGCGACAACGTTTCCGCCGATGAAAGTCGGCGGCCTCATTGAAGCAGCGTAACCGTGCCGGTCTGGCCGCCGCCGCTCAGGTGGTTTCCGCCGATGAAAGTCGGCGGCCTCATTGAAGCTAAGCATGACACAGACGACAACGGCGCGCAGCGCAAGTTTCCGCCGATGAAAGTCGGCGGCCTCATTGAAGCCAGATCATCACCTTCGATTCCGGCGCGCTGACGACCGGTTTCCGCCGATGAAAGTCGGCGGCCTCATTGAAGCCGCGTGAACAACGCCAAGCGCGACGTGAACGCGGCGGCGAGTTTCCGCCGATGAAAGTCGGCGGCCTCATTGAAGCGGGAACACCTTGGCGATCTGCTCTTCGTTGTCGCCGAAGTTTCCGCCGATGAAAGTCGGCGGCCTCATTGAAGCATAGACTCGCGGACGTCCCGAGGAGCGCGTGAAGAGTTTCCGCCGATGAAAGTCGGCGGCCTCATTGAAGCGGGAACACCTTGGCGATCTGCTCTTCGTTGTCGCCGAAGTTTCCGCCGATGAAAGTCGGCGGCCTCATTGAAGCGTGCAACGGTGCCTCGCCGGCATAACCCACCCATCCGCGTTTCCGCCGATGAAAGTCGGCGGCCTCATTGAAGCGCGTCGTCGATCTGGCTGGTCAGCGCGTCGGCCCGCTGGTTTCCGCCGATGAAAGTCGGCGGCCTCATTGAAGCGATGCGGTCGCGGTTCAACGCGCGCACGCGCTGTTGGTTTCCGCCGATGAAAGTCGGCGGCCTCATTGAAGCGATGCGGTCGCGGTTCAACGCGCGCACGCGCTGTTGGTTTCCGCCGATGAAAGTCGGCGGCCTCATTGAAGCCTGCTCGCGGTGAACATGCCTGATTGCCAGCGCCAGTCGTTTCCGCCGATGAAAGTCGGCGGCCTCATTGAAGCAAGTGCCTCGGGTACGGGTCGGAAATGGTGATTGAAGTTTCCGCCGATGAAAGTCGGCGGCCTCATTGAAGCGTAGAACAGCTTGCAGCCGGTCTTGTTGCATTCCTGGGCGGTTTCCGCCGATGAAAGTCGGCGGCCTCATTGAAGCCCGAGTTGCGCCGCCTGCACCGCGAGGGCACGCCGCTGGGTTTCCGCCGATGAAAGTCGGCGGCCTCATTGAAGCGCGCAGGTCGTAAACGGGGGCGTCCGCCGGCACCGACGTGTTTCCGCCGATGAAAGTCGGCGGCCTCATTGAAGCGCCTCCGGTGTCCACTTCTCGATCTTGGTGCCCATCGGTTTCCGCCGATGAAAGTCGGCGGCCTCATTGAAGCGATGCCTGGTCGGAAGCGAGCGACAACCCGGCGAAGGTCGTTTCCGCCGATGAAAGTCGGCGGCCTCATTGAAGCATGGCGTGCCTCTCATCGCTCCGATCGCTGCCGACACGTGTTTCCGCCGATGAAAGTCGGCGGCCTCATTGAAGCGCAATCTCTCGCGTTCACCCGCGGCGGCGTGCGGCTGGTTTCCGCCGATGAAAGTCGGCGGCCTCATTGAAGCCGGGCGCCGTCGCTGGTGGTGGTGTGGGGCGTGGTCGCGCGTTTCCGCCGATGAAAGTCGGCGGCCTCATTGAAGCGCGGTGTTGTAGCGGGTGCGCGGCTGGCCGCCCTCGGCGTAGTTTCCGCCGATGAAAGTCGGCGGCCTCATTGAAGCTAGAGAAGGAAAGACAGTCTCGCTCCATCGTATCGAGAGGTTTCCGCCGATGAAAGTCGGCGGCCTCATTGAAGCATAACGCTTGGCGGCAAAAGGCTTTGCGCGCCTTGAGCATGTTTCCGCCGATGAAAGTCGGCGGCCTCATTGAAGCCCTTTGCTCTTTGCAAAGTAGGGCACTGTTGGACCATAGTTTCCGCCGATGAAAGTCGGCGGCCTCATTGAAGCCGGGCGCATGTACGCCATGCAGGTCGCCGCCACGGCTACCGTTTCCGCCGATGAAAGTCGGCGGCCTCATTGAAGCCCGGTAGCACGGCGGGCGAGCACCCGATCAACGCGACGTTTCCGCCGATGAAAGTCGGCGGCCTCATTGAAGCATCAGGACAGCGGCACCAACATTACCGGCTTGCTTGCCATGTTTCCGCCGATGAAAGTCGGCGGCCTCATTGAAGCCTCCAGGTTGGCGAGATGGTCCGCAACGCACCGGTCGGGTTTCCGCCGATGAAAGTCGGCGGCCTCATTGAAGCCCCGGGAACGGGATGATGTCGCCGAACAGCTCCAGGACGTTTCCGCCGATGAAAGTCGGCGGCCTCATTGAAGCGTGTGCAAGCGGTACGGCATCGCCGGGACAACCGACTAGTTTCCGCCGATGAAAGTCGGCGGCCTCATTGAAGCGTGATCATTTGCACCTCGTTCCAGTCGCCGGCCAGGTCTGTTTCCGCCGATGGAAATCGGCGGCCTCATTGAAGCCGATATCTCCACCGGCAGGGGCGGTACAGGCCGGTGGGCAGGAAGGGTGTGACGCTTACCCAAGTGCGCGACCGTGCGAACAGCGCCGACGCCACAGAGAACTCGTCCACGCTCCCCGATTCTTCCAGAGCGGCGCCACTCGCGCAGTCCACGGGTTCCTCGGCCATGCGCTCGGCGGCGTCTGCCGCCCGCACCCACAGCCGGGTGAGTTGGTCAGCGCTGTGCGCACGCGTGGGTCGAGGCCGGCCGCCACGTACACGCAGACATGGTCGATATTGCCGTCGCGATCCGCATCCTCCGGCAACCAGACGGCATGCGTATGTTCGGCGTCTTGCAGCGGCCGGCCATCGGCCCGTTGACGGAGAGTTGTTCATCGGGAGTCGGGTCTCCGATCCGGCGAATCGGTGGCGGCGAAAAGGCCAAGGCCGAAGTGGCAGCCGTAGCCGAGGGCCAGGGGGCCGGCAAGCGGCTCCGGAAAGCGCACGCGGAGAAGTGCGCCGTGTGGGTCGGAGGTGCGTTCGCGGCCCCGAGACCGGAACCGGTGAAATTGGAGAGGGCGGCGGCGGCTGCCGTGGATTTCGACGTGGGGCAGCAGGTCGACCTGGAGGCGGCTGCTTTGCGCCGGATCGATGATATTGCGCCGTTGCAGAAGGCGGCGCACTTCGCGCGGGTAACCGGTGGCCTCCGCCAAGAGGCCCTCGACGGTGCGCCCGGCTTCCAGCATACGGCGCGCGTTGCGAGCCTCGCGGGTTGGTTTCAGGTGAGCAGTCGCCAGAAACGGGGTGACACTCTCCCATGCCAGAGCGTGCCGGAGCAGTCCGGAAGCGTCCGCGAACTCATCGCACGTGCCGAATCCCTCCAGCGCGAGTCGCCACTCACCCCTGCCTCGCTCACCGGACTCGCCGTCGCTGCCGTCTGTTGCGCCGCGCGCCGGCAGCCATAGCCGCGTGAGTCGATCGAGGTTGGCCCGCACGCGAGTATCGAATCCATCCGCGGCGTAAACGCACACGTGGTCGATCAGACCGTCGCCGTCGGCGTCCTCCGGAAGCCAGAACGCATGTGAATGGTGGGCATCGCGAAGCGGACTGTTGCCGCTTCCACGGCCGGAGATCTCCCGCGGTGCGAGCGGTCGGTTGCGGCCCGTGCTTGGGTCTGCCTCCCAGCCGAATTGCGCCAGCGCAGCTCGGCGCATCAACTCGCCAATCCGCACCGCGTCTTCGATACGCGGTTGTGGCCGACCGGCAAGCAGGTATCTAGCAACGGTGTAGCGAGAGCGCTCCGGCGTTCGCGCGCGCACCGTGGCCACGCGCCGCGGATGAGGGGAGAGCGGCTGGCACTGGTATCGTATCTCTTGCGCCGCCGGCGGCCGGTTCCAACCGTGTTTCTGGAAGTCGGCGGTGTCGACGGCGACCGCGTCGATGAGCCGGTCCGGCAGCGTTACGCCAAATCGCCCTTCGAGTTTTCTGTCCAGCGTTCGTGCGGTGGGCGGCCCCTTGCCGGCGGCTTGCGCCTTCGTCCGTTCCTCCGCTTCGGCGTCCGCCAGCAGGCCAGCACGCCGTTCGGCGTAGCCACTCGCGGTCAGCGGCCCCAGAACCGATACCACGTCCCCGAAGCCGTTCGCCGTGGCTGCGCCAGTGCGGCAGTTCGCCGCTTGGGGATCCCACTTCGCCAGCGCCGTGCAGTGCACCCAACTCTCGGCACGACCAAGGTAGCCGATACCGTCGGCCAGATCTTGTACCAGCTCGAAGAGCCTCGGTTCCAACTCCAGGTCCGGCCACGCGGCGACGATCGCTTCGCCGTCCGGTAAGTGTGCGAAGGCATCGAATACCAGCGTCTTCTTGGTTGGCGCCGGCATGTAGTGCCGCGTGTGTGCATGCACAGCGCCCTCCGGCAGACGGTAAATCGGCGGCGCCGTTGCGAGCGCGTCGATCAAGTCCGCGGCTTCCTCATTGGACCAGTGCGCTTGCGATCCCTTGCGCCAGTAGGTAGCGATCAGGGCTCGCAGAATTCGCCACGGCTCGGGCGGCCACGCCACGTCGGCTTCGTTGACGTGACGCCCCCACGGAGTCGCGTGGTAGCGGCGGCCGGGAAAGTTGAACGAGAGGGCGAGCATGGCCGGTACGAGACTACGAGAAGGTCACCATCGCCGAGCGCGGCTCGTTGAAGAGTCCGAGTCCGGCAACCGCGGAAACCAGTCCGGGCAACTCGGCGGAGAGTGTCTCCAGCGAGGGCAGCGTGAAGGACGTCGGCCGTGTGACCCGGACCTCCGTTACGTCAAGATCGCACGCAGTCCGAAGACGCAGCCCATTCTTGAGAAATGCCTGTACCTTGAATAGCGCCAGAGCGACGAGTAGCCGCTCTACTTCATCACCCAACGAGAATGAACGGATCTGGCGCAGATCGAAGTTAAAATACGCCATGATCTGCTCGGCGGCGTATTCATCCCGCGAAAATGGCACGTTTCCAAACCCCTTGGCGGTGTCAAACCCTTTTTGGGTGTCAACGCTCGGGTGGACCGCGTCATTCTTGACGCCGCCGCTGATCACGACATCCGCGCTGGAGGCTTCGATGAATGCCGACAACGCGCGCGGCAAACGCAGCCTCCCTCCCGCGAGGTCCTTCTTGGCCAGAAATACGCCGTGCAGTAGGGCGTTGATATCGAACCGCAGTAGCACGCGCGCGAGCTTTCTTAAGTCGACTCTCCCAGTTTCCATCCCGGCGAGCCCGCTCTTTAGCACGTCGAACACTGACTTGTCCTTTCCTTCCAGGATATAGGGGGAGTTGATTCGATGGGCCTCCAAGACCGAATTGGTCAGTGGCTTGCCGTTCTGGTTGACCACCTTGATCAACGGAAGGCCGCGCAGGGGCGCTACCCAGTCGTCAGCAACGTCGTCCCAGCACACCGTCTCAAGGCGATTCGCCATACTCTGCGCGCTCTCCACCAGCACGGTCTGTCCGCTGCCGTCCGGCGCCGAATAGACCGCGGGACCAAGGTTGGGAAAACCGGTCGGTTGGAATCGAGAGCCCTGCAGGGGTTGCAGCTCCGCTTCCAGCAGCAAGCGCGGCTCATCGGCGAGGGGTGTCAATTCAAGTGGCATCTTCTTTCTCCTTGTCTGTGGGATACGCTCGATCCAGGAGCGCTCGTAATTGGTAGTCGTGAATAGGTATCAACAGAGCGGCAGCCAGCCGGCGGCCGTCCAGCCCGGCGCCGAACGCAGTGCCGCGGGCCGCGCCGGTATTGACAAACGGGGCGGCGATTCCGGACGCGCGCGCACGACCGAAGGCCATGTGTACGGCGCCGTCCACGTCGCCGCCGCGCAGCCGCGCGATCAGCCCCGGTGGCAACTGCACACGGCGCATCCGGTCATTGTTGCTGCCCCCGGCGAGGGTGTCGATTACGTCGCCGGGAGCGAACAGAAGCTTCAGGGCTGCGTACGCGAACGGTGGCAGCCGCATGCGTTCGCCACCAGAGGCGTGTGAGAACCGGGTGGGTTGAGCCCAGACCAAGCCCCCTATCAGGCGCGCGCAGCGGCGGTCGTCGAAGTCTGGCCCCAGAAACTGCGTGATCACATCCAGATGCGTTGGAGCTGCTGCTGACAGCGGTTCGCTTTCGCGGATGGCGAGTAGCCGTCTCTCCAGCACCTCCACCAGATTCGTCACCAGTTCCCCGGACCCCCACACGGTCACCGCGCGGGTGCCAGCGGCATCCCAGGCTCGGTAACGGCGGGCCACCGTGCCGGGCGCTACCGGGGCGAGGTGGACCGCCATCGGCACCGGAGTCTGTCGTGCGTTGGCTGTTGACAGCGATTGCGCCGCCGTCCCGGATACCGATGCCGTCTCTGAAGTGGGAGACGGTGCGTGCGCCGATGCCTGCGCACCGTTGCCGATGCCCTGGGCACAGCCCAAGGTGGCGAGCGCAGCAGCGGCCCGATACTCCGGCGATCCGTCGTCCGCGTGCTTGGTCCACGCGACGCGAAGTCGAGGCGGTGGCGTGATCGCCGCCTGCACAGCGGGGCTGGTTGCGATCCAGCCGACGAATTCCCCGAGTATCTCAAGTGCAGTCTGCACGGTGGCGGGAGAGGCCTGCGCATCGCTCATCGCAAATAGGATGTCCTGGAACCGTTTCATGAGTTGCTGCGCGCGGCCGGGCGCGTTGCCGTCAAGGGCCGCCCGGCGAACTCTTTGCAGCCAGCCACCGATATCGAGATCGTTTATCAACTCCGCCGTCTCTGGTACGTGCGAGGTGGCCGAGTGCCTGCCAAGGGGCGCCGCAAGGTACATGTTGCCCTGGCGCATCGCGAATCCGTATCGCTCGAACGCGGTCATGCCACGGCTGGTGCCCAGGCTGGTGGCGGCGCGGGCGAAGTCGAGACCGTCGCAGGCGCTCTTGCCGTTTAGGACGGCGCGACCTTCCTTGAACAGGCCGATCAGTTCGTCGCATCCGGCCGGCCGTCGCCAGAGCGGTGCCCAGAACTCGGCTCGCACGCTGCTGGCGTCGGTTAGCCCGAGGCTACCCGCTCCACCGAGGGTGGACCGAACCGTAAAAGGGAAGCTCGCTCCACTCTCCACTGCGCCTTGGTGGCGGCGGGTCGCGGCCCCGGCGAACAGCACCGCTCCCTCCAGCGCTAGAACGAAGTCCCAGGGATTTGCGTGTGCCTTGCCCTTGTACCCGACGCTGACATTGGCCCCGCCCGCGGCGCCGGGGGCGAATTGGCCCGGTGGGTTAGCCTTCAGCCCCTGTGTTGCGGCGGTGCCGAGCGCGGCTCTGAGCAAGCGTTCGCTGCCCGACATCGCTCCGCCGCTGGCGGCGTCGAACAAGCCGCCACGGACGGCCACCAATCGCTGCATGAAGTTGTTGGTAAAGTCGAGGTGGCCATCATTGCCTCCCGTACCAAGCAGCTCAGGAAACCTAAGTCGGGTGCCGGACAGTGCCACCGTGGCATCCAACCAGTGCAGGGCAGCGTCTGCCAGACGGCCGCGCAGTGCTGCTATGAGCGCGGCCTTCATGTCGCCCTTGGGTTTCTCAGTCAATCCTTGGCGGCGGATCTCATCGGCTGCGTCGGCGATTCCCGCGGCGATGGCCGCAAAGCGGGGTGCCGACGTCTGCGCAAGCGGTTCGAAACCATCCTTGTTGTCCTTGGGGTAGAAACCGCTGCTCCCGTTCCACGGTGCGATGATCGCACTCGGCGCGTAGTCGCGCAGAAAGAAGCCAACAAGGTCGTCCAACGCAAGATTGGTAGAGAGATGGAAGGTTCCGTCCTCCCACCAAGCGCGCGCTGCCCCGTCCGCCGCGCTGCCGCTGACGTGATTTGATGGGCTGGAGATGAGCCGCAGAATGCCTATCGCCTTCAGGTAGCTCGCCAGGGGCTTAGTGGTGCACCCAGCCAGTCGCATGCCGTTAGCCACGGTGCGCCGTTACCGTTTCATCCGCCGATGCCCGCCAATCGGCAATCCGCACGAGGGCTTCGAGCCACGCCAGTCGAAACGGCCCGAAACTGTCCAGGAGACTTCGCGAGCGTTCGGTCCAACTGGCGCCGGAAACCGGATCTTCGCCCAGGTCCATTATCGACAAGCTCAACGCACCCCCCGGCCAGCGGTCACCGGGTCGCACGCCAATGGTCGGCAAGTCGTCGCCCTCCCACACGCCCCGCGCGAAACGGCGCGCGTCCCGGCGCCCATCGGCGTCGTTCGGCGGCTGCTCACCGGGCAGTGCACGGAGGTTCATGCGCACCTTGCCGTGGTGTGCGGCAATCAGGTATGCCACTAGGTCGGCGGAGCGTGCCCAACCGGCGTGGGTGAGCCACGCGAGCGCTGAGGCGAGTTCGTGGCGGAAGTAGGAGCGCCCCTTGGTTCGGTCATAGTGGTGCGCCTTGGCAAGCAGCGGCCCCGCGGGGCTCGTCCCGAGCCGCTCCTGGAAAGCAGCATGCGCTTTACCCACGTCGTGCCAGCGCGCCGCCTGGATCACCTCGCGCCTGTTCCCGACCGCGCCCAACGCATCAACCAGTCTTTCGGCCTCGGTTTCGACATGCCGGAGGTGATCAGACAGGGGCACCGCGGTATGCCGTTCGCTTTCTGGGTCCGCATCGAGCGCCTCGACCTCGCGCGAATCGGACTCCTGATGGGTCGGCACCACCGCCGCCGCCGTGACCGCCGGGTCGAATCCGGTGGCCGTTGAGTAGCCGCCCGCAGATACGTGCAACATCAGCACCAGCCCTGGCCATGGGGCGGCGTCTAGCGGTGTCCAGGCTGAGGCATGATCGCGCCCGCCGCGGCTGCGGGTTTGCGGGTCCGCGAGATAGGCGCGCAGTTGCCGTTTGGATCGCAACTGCTTGAGCCAGTTACGAACCTGCCCGATCGGTGCCGGGCACAGTTCCTCGCGTCGCGGCGGGGGCTGGTCGACGGGACCGTCCGAGCGGTCGAACTCGCGCCAGAACAGGTGCACGTCCGTGTCCTCTGCATCGCGCACGTAGGGCGACACGTCCACGTCAAAGCCGGTGAGGTCCGGATCGGAATCGTACAAGTCAAACAGATCCTTCCGACGGATCACCCAGCGGTGGTGGTAGTCTCCGGCCTCGGGAGGAGGCAGGTTCGATGGGCTGGCGTCATGCAGAGCAGCGATGCGCGTGCGCGCGTCTGCCAACTGTTGCGGTTCGTACGGCGCGGCCAGCGCGTCGTCGCCACACGCAAGGTCTATCCAGCGGATGGTCGCGCCGCCAGTGTTGTTCAATTCACCGTACCGATTCACGCGGCCGAATCGCTGCACCATCGAGGATGCCGGCGCCAACTCGGTAATGAGCGTGGCGGCGGACAGATCGACTCCCGCTTCGATGGCCTGCGTGGTTACCACGATGAGGTCGCTTGCCGCGCGGGGCGAAGGAAGGCGGTGCATCTGTGCCTGGCGGTCGGGAAATCGAAACCGCGAGTGGATCAGGGCAACCTGTTGCTGGGGCACACCCTGCTTGATCAGAGCCGCGTACACCTGCTGCGCACGCGTCACGGTGTTCAGGATCGCGAGCGTCATTCGATTCGGTCGGTGATGCTCACGAATGTGCTCCGCCATGTGGCGGACATAGGCACCGACGTCAACCTTCTTGGCGCTTGCCGGCCTCAATGTCGCGGGCGCAATCGGCTTCGGTGCGTCGAGCAGCGTGCGTACGAGCGGCGACCGACGATCTTCGGGAAAGTCGCAGGGAACGCGCCACACGCGGAGGTCAGATGGTGCGTCCACGGTACGAAGCCACTGGGGGTGCAAAGTCGCGGACACCCACAGACTGGCGGCTGCAACTTCGGTTCCGAGCGATCGCCGGAATCCTTCCAATTGGGTGGAGGTGGCCAGCCCCGAATTCATGAGTTGGACCTCGTCGAACACCCATTGCGAGTCGTTGTGCAGAAGCGCGAAATCGACCGGCCAGCGGAAACGGCTCATGGCGTAGCCCCGCATCAACGCGCGGCTGATCAGCAAGTCCTGCGTGCCGACCAGAATCGCGGGGCGCTCGGGATGCTCAAACCAGCGACGCTCGTTCGCGCCGCCCATCAGCAAGTGGACATCGCGAGCGGCGTCCGGCAGCCGTTGCTGCCACTCCGCATGAATGGAAGACAACCGGCCAAGCCACGCGGAGATATTGCTGGCCGTCTGCTCCGCCAGCGTGCGCATTGGGAGGCAGTAGACCAACCGGCGTGGGGCCGTTGCCGCGGTCCGCTTCCACAGCCAGGCAAGAACCACTGCCGCCGTCTTGCCGAGCCCAGTGGGAGCAATCAGCGCATCGGGCCAGTCCTGATCCGCGAGCGCGCGCTGGTAGGCGAATGGTGTCGCGCTCCCACCGAACGCTCGGGAGAAGAACTCCGAGTAGGTCATGATGTGGCGATGCCCCTTCCGGCCATTGAACACGCGCCTGAGGAACCCAGTATACACATAGTCACAGATCTTTGGTACACTTAAATGCCTACGGCATTACTCTAAATGAGAATAACGATATGTCCGATAATTGTCAACACCGTCTACTACCCTCCGCTGGGTGGCCTCTTTGAAGCCGAGTCACGCCGTAGGCTTGCTGGGATCGTTGCGCGGCGCCATTCCGGGACCCCTCGGTCCCGGCCTCTTTGTTTGCGCCGTCCGGCGGATTCCGTTGCGCTCGTGTAGTTGTCTTCTAAGTTCGACGAACGACGATACGGGTGTTTCTCGAGCATCCATGAATGTCGTTCATGGCGTGGTAGTGTCGGCAATCAAGTCGGTTCGCGTCAATATGGGGCGCGTGGCTTGCGCCTTCGCGAACCAAAGGAAGGTGGTGGACAGTCAAGGGTACCCGGGAGTGGGCGCGGCGCCGCCGTGGTGGGCTCCGCTTACGACAGAGGAGCGGCCGATTCAGCGGGAGTGGGCGTGTGTGGATTTGGTGTGGACTAGCTGCCAGCCGTGGAATACGAGGGTGAGGCCGGTGAAGCGGATGGAGGGGTACTGGTGGGCCAGCCGCTGGTCGGCCACTTAACGCGGTAGCTGCTGGCCTGCTTCGCGGGCGGTCGCTGCTACGCGCGGCTCGGTTGCCGGCCCGCTGCGTCTCAAATACTTCAGTTCGATTATGTAGCCGTGGCATATGCCGGTGTAGCGCTGCATGAGCGGCTCCCGATGTCCCGGTAGCCGTCGCGCAGGTAGCCGTACATCTCCCGGCGCACGGTCTGGTTCGGGACCGCCAGCCGCAGGACAGACTCCGCCGGCCACAACGAATTCTGCGGTCAACATCAGGCAACTCTCAGTAGGCGTAATGGAGGCGAGGTCGTGCTGATGTACGATAGTGGAAATATCTGCGTAGGTTCACGCAAGGTTGAGGAAGCGTTCACGCGTGTGGTGGAGTACGACATCAGCTTTCAATCTCGACGACCATCAGTGAGGTCATGCCGGGCGGCCCGGACTCGGGTGACGCTACCGTGGTGTTCGAGCAATTGATGCACAAAGACGGTTGATACCGTCGAAGGCACGCACGCCCACCGACGGGTCGCTGCCGAGCGCCGATACTGAGGATTTCGAACAGCTTTATGCCAGGTCGGTCACACTGTCGTCGGAGCGGCGTATGCACAGCAACGCAACCGCGTCCGCGGCGGCCACTTCGCCATCGACGACCGCACCACGAACCGCTTCTTCAAAATCCTGCTCTCCAGACGCGGATGAATATCGTTCGTTCGGCCCGGCGGTCAACGCGCGCGCCAGTTCGGGACCGTCGTGCCACAATCCGTAGACCGCGCGACGCCCGGAATAGCCGTCCCGGCAGCGGGTACATCCCGCGGGACGCGCCGCGGCGGCATCTGTCTTGAAACCAAGCGCTGCCGCCTCCTCCGCGGCAAGCCGGCTCCGCACACGGCACTGGGGACACAGCCGTCGCACGACCACCCGCTCCACACCGCCCAGCAGGGCACGCGTGAGGGCGTGACGATCGGCGCCGAACTCGGCCATCCCTGCTCCGGCGGCCGCCAGCCGGTCGCCGGCCATCCGCAGAACGATGACCACCCCGCTGGCCGCACCCGCGAGCAGCGCCGCCACTTGCGGGGCGGACAACACTTCATCGACCACGATCACGTCGGGGCTCATGTCCAGCGCGGCCCGCCAAACCACTCGAAACTCCTCTTCGCCCGATTCCGATGCGCTCTGCTTCAGCTCCAGCTGGATCAGACTCTCATCCTGGTACTGGACGCGGCGCTCAATGCTGACCACCAGGCGTCCGCTGCGCACCAGCCCGCGCGCCAGCAGCAACCGGTGCCGGTCGTCCCGCGGCTCGCTGGCATCGGCGATGACAAACAAGCCGCGGGATGCGGTAAGCAAGCTCAGCACGCCACCGCTCTGCGCCGGCGTATAGCCGATATCACCAAGGGTGGTATCCATGTAGTCGGCATATAGGTGGAGGTGGTAGTGGGGGCCGAGTACGGTGGGAATCTCTCGCACCCGTATCTGGCACGCTGTCGTCCCCCACTCCTTTTCGCCAACCCTTCACGTACGCCGGCGTCTCCGTTCGGCTGCAGTTCCGTCAGCTCGACGAACCACTGCACGAGCCGGGAGCTGAGCACCGCGTCGAAACGCGCCATCTCTCCCCTCGATCCCGCCCCGCAGACCAGGCCGGCTCCGGCGTGCACCGGATCGAGGTGCAGATCGGACGCGCCGCTCCGTAGCGCGTCCTGCAGCATCCGGTCGCCCAACTCCGCGACCCGATTCTCGACCGCGTGACCATCGACATCGCATACCACGGCGGGGGGATCTCCGTAAGCGGCCAGCCGTGCGCCGAACCACAGCAGCCAGCGGTCCAGCAGCCGGCTCAGCAGATCGCGCTCCCGAACGAGAACGGCGCCGTAGCGCGCAACCTCGGCTTCCTGGAAGTGCAGACGACGATCCACCTTTTCCGCGGCGAGGATCCCACCCGGCACGACTTCGCGAACGCCGGGGCCGGATCGGGAAGGCAAAACGGTTATGCTCCAGATCGGACGCCGGGTTCACTGCCAGTCGGGACCCAGATTAAGCGACTCGGCGGTCGACTAGGTCACAAGGACAGTCGAATAGGGGAGGAAAGTTGGCGATTTTGGAGTTCGAGATGTCGCGGGTCGGTCCGCGGTCCCGATTCGGCTTAACTGATGCGCTTGTGGCCTCCCAGAGATCGTCGTTTGAGCGTAACCGAGGACCGATTGCACCATCAGAGTGGCTCTCGGGACATACTACTCCCT
>MPNH01000053.1 GCA_002238925.1 Spirochaetaceae bacterium bin103
CGCCGGCTCCCACCGCCGCCAGCTCGGCGACCTCCGCGGCCGCGGCCGACGCTGGCGAAGCCGATGCCGCGGTCGACTCCGGTCGCGGAGTGCGGCCACCCGGCGCCGGACCGCCCGCGCCGGAGCGCTTCCAGGCGTAGTAGTCCCAGCCGCCGTGATACAGGCGCACGCGGTCGCGCGACACCTCCAGCACCTTGGTGGCGAGTTGCTCGATGAAGTATTCGTCGTGGGACGCGAACAGGAGGGTGCCGGCGTAGCTGCGCAGGGCCTGGGTGAGCACGCTGATGGCGCTCAGGTCCAGGTGGCTGGTGGGCTCGTCGAGCAGCAGCAGGTTGGCGGGCTCCAGCAGCAGGTGCACCAGCGCCACGCGGCTGCGCTCGCCGCCGCTGAGTACCGACAGCGGCTTGAATACCTCGTCGCCGCTGAACAGAAACGCACCGAGCAGGTTGCGCACCCGCGGCACCATGTCGGTTGGCGCCACCGCCTCCATGTACTCCAGGACGCTGCCGGAGCCGGTAAGCTGCTCGGCGCGATCCTGCGCGTAGTAACCGACGGTCACCCCGGTGCCCAGGGTTACCTGCCCGCCGGAGACCGGCGCGGCGCCGGCCAGGGCGCGCATCAGCGTCGACTTGCCCACCCCGTTTTCGCCCACCAGCGTCGCTCTGCCCGCCCGTTTCTCGCCCACCGGCGGGAGCCGGTCGCCGCGGTCCAGCTCCAGGTCCAGGTCGCGAATCACCTCGTGGTCGCCGTAAGACAGGCACAAGCCGGAGCCGCTCAGCGCCCGCCGACCGCCCTTGGGCGCCGGCGGAAAGCTGAACGCGATATGCGACTGCACCGGCGGCGGCTGCAAGGGCACCATGCGGTCGAGCAGCTTGACGCGGCTCTGCACCAGCCGCGCCTTGGAAGAGTTGGCGCGGAACTTGCGCACGAACGCCTCCATGCGGGCGATCTCCTCCTGCTGGCGCTCGTAAGCGTCGGCCATCTGCTCCAGCTCCGCCTCGCGCCGCACCAGGTAGCGCGAGAAGCTGCCGGCAAAGATGCGCAGCTTGCCGCGGTAGATTTCCGCCACCTGGTCGCAGGTGCGGTCCATCAGCATGCGGTCGTGCGCCACCAGCAGGTAGCCGCCGCGGTAGGAACGCAGGTACTGCTCCAGCCACTGCCGGGCCTCAAGGTCAAGATAGTTGGACGGCTCGTCGAGCAGCAGCAGGTCGGAGGCTTCCAGCAGCAGCTTGGCGAGTGCGATGCGCATCTGCCAGCCGGACGAGAAGGTGGCGGTGTCCTGCTCCATGTCGCCGGGGCCGAACCCGAGACCGCCGCTTACCCGATCCAGGCGCGCGGCGCGGTCGGCGGCGCCGTCCGGGCTGACCTGCTCGCCGAGCTCACCGTAGCGGGCCAGCAGGCGGTCCAGGTCGTCGGCATCGGCCGTGTCGGCCATCTGGTCCTCGATGCGGCGCAGTTCCTGTTCGGCGGCCAGCTCGCGAGTGAACGCCAGCGACAGCTCCTCGTGCAGGGTGCGGCCGCCGTGCTCCACGCCCGACTGCGCCAAGTAGGCAATGCTGACGCCGCGCTTGGCGATGACCCGCCCACTGTCGGCGCCGGACTGGCCGGCGATTACCCGCATCAGCGTCGACTTGCCGCTGCCGTTGGCGCCGCACAGCGCGATGCGGGCGCCGCGGTCGATGGTCAGGCTGATGTCGTCGAGCACCACCTGCTCGCCGTACGCCACGGCTATTTCGGTGAGCGTTACCATCAGCCGCCGCCCCCGTCGCTCCCCGCAGCCCCCGCGAAGTACATCACCACGGCGGAACGGTTCACCTCGCGCACCTCCAGCGCGGCCGCGGCCGGCTCGGCCGGGGTCAGCCGAACCCCGTCGCCATCATAACTGAGCAGCAGGGTGAGCTCCGCCGCCCACGGAATCGGTTGCATGTACTCCGGCACGTATTCCGCCTCGGAGCCGGGCGCTTCACCGGTGCCGGCCAGAACACCCGCGGCAAGGCCGCCGTTGCCCGGGTCCGCATCGTTGCCGACCGCGGCGACTGCCGTTCCGGCGCCGGAGCCGTTCTCCGCCGCACCTGCGTCCCCCGCGACGGCGACCGTAGCCGCCGGGCCGGCGCCCGCTCCGGAAACGGTGCCGCCGTCCGCGTCGGTCCGCGGCCCGGCCGGCGGTAGCGCGCCGCCCTGGCCGGCACCGGGTTCGCCCGCACCCGTCTCGCCAGCGTCATCCTCGCCTGCCGCCGCGCCTGCCACGGCGGTGCCGGCTCCCGCTTCGGCGCCGGAGTTGCCGTCCGCGGCGCTCCCGGTTGGCGGGGCCCCGGTCTGGACGCCGGTGTGCGGCACGGCAACCGCCCGGACGCCGCCGCCTGCTCCGGGATCGGCCGCACCCGCCCCGCCAGCGGCGTCCTCGCCGGCCAACGCCGCCGCCGCCGCCGCCGCCGCCGCGGCGCGCTCCGGGCCGTCGAACAGCAGCGTCACGGCCACGTCGTAGCTGCCGCGCAGCGGCGCGCCGAGCACGTAGCGAAAATCCACCACCCCGGTACCAGGCAACCCGTCCGCCACCCAGCGCGGCACCAGCGCCTCGTACCCGCGCCAGCGGAAGCGCCCCTCCCCGGTCAACTCGATGGTGCCGTAACCGCCGCTGCGCAACAGCGGACCGCGTTCCAGCAGGGCCGCAAACAACCGCTCGCGGCGCGCCCGCTCGGCGGCGATCAACTCCTCCACTTCCTGCTCCAGCTCGACGAACACCTCGGTAATCTGGCGCCCGTCATCCACGTACGAGAACGCCAGCGCGCCGCTGCCGCGCACCGTGAAGCGCGCCGGGCTGGGGTCGCCGCCGCCGGTGGCCAGCACGTAGCGCCCGTCCCCTACCCGCTCCACCGCCCGGTACGGGAACTCGCGCTCGCGCTGCGCCGTGACCAGCCGGAACACGCGCGCCTCCGGATCGGGAAACAGCCCGTACTCGGGGCGCAGGCGCAACAGATCGAAGCGGTGGCGCAGCACCATGGACAGAAACTCCTCGGGCCGCCACGCCGTGGCCAGCACCCGCTCCAGCCTGGGGTCGTCGGCATGCAGCCGGACCGCCTCGGCGCGCGGATCGCCGGCCGCCTCGAACACCGGCAGAAACTCTCCGAACGTAAATCCCTCGGTGCCGTCCTCGGTCAGCACCCGGTACCAGTAGTTCTCGAACGAGCCCACCTGCTCCCGCTCGGCACCGCGCGCTATTACCTTGGTCACTTCCAGTTCGCGCAGCTTGTACACGATGCCGGCTGTGGCCGACGCCTCCGCCCGCACCGGCAGGCCGCGGCGCACCGCGTACGCGAACAGATCCACGAATTCGGCATACCGGGCGGCAAACTCCGCCGCCGGCTCAGGTTCGGAGAACACCCGCACCCGCCAGCGCGGGGCCACCGGCACCGGATCTTCGCTCCGGTCGGCGCCTGCCGCGCGCACCAGGTAACGGTCCTCAATGGTCGATTCCTCCACCACGTCGACCACGGCGCCGTTGGCCACCGGACCGCCGTCGCTCCACAGCACCACGCCGGTGCCCAGCGACGGTTCGCCGCACGAAACCAACGCCAACGCGATCACTACCCCGCCGGCGAAGGCTCCGAACGCGCGGCCCGGCGTCACACGAATCCCGAAATGTCCGGCGGCGCCCACCGATACGGCACGCGCAGCACCTGTCCCGGATGCAACGTGCTGCCTGCGTTCAGATCGTTGGCAAACGCCAGCGACTCGACCGTGGTGTCGTGCTGCCGTGCGATCTTCCACAGGGAATCGCCGCTCGCCACCTGGTACTGCGCCGCGAACATGCGCAGGTCACGCGGCGCGGAAATGGTCAGATCGGTGGGATCCATACCCTCGATCAACGGAATGTGCAGCGCGCTGCCGACGTGCAGCCGGCGCGGGTTGACGCCGCGGTTGTACTCGCGGATCAGCGCCTGGCTCACCCGGTACGCCTCGGCCAGCTCGGAGATCGTGTCCCCGGTGCGGACGGTGTGGCGATGAAACCGGATCAGGTCGGTACCGGAGGCGAGCACGTCGGTAAGCCGCTCGTAGAAATGCGCCGGCACCTTGATATGGTGCGCGTCCGCGCCGCCCCGCATCGGCGTCAGGCCGTAACGCAACTCGGCGTTGGCGCGTTCCAGCACGCCGCGCGGCACGCCGGCGATCTGGCCCAGTTGGCGCAGTTCCAGACCGCCGTGCGGCACCGGCACCCGGCGCCATCGGTGCAGCGCGTCCAGCCGCGGCCACTGGTCGGCCGGCAGGTTGCGCAGCGCCAGCAGCAGCCCGAAATAGCGCGGTACGAACTCGCTGGTTTCGCGCGGCAGCAGGCCACGCCGCTGCAGCTCCCAGTAGTCGTGAGTGCCGCCGTAGCGAACCGTGCTGCTTACCCGGCCCAGGCCGGCGTTGTATGCCGCCAGCGCCAGCTCCCAGTTCCCGAGCTGCGAGTGGTTCCACTTGAGCACGCGCAGCGCCACGTCGGTGGCCTTCCAGAAATCGCGCCGTTCATCGACCAGCTCGTCGGTCACCAGGCCGTAGTGGCGCGCCGTGCTGCCCATCAGCTGCCACAGCCCGGCCGCTCCCGCCGACGAAGTGGCGCTGCTGAAGAATCCCGACTCGATGCCGGGCAGAAACAGCAACTCCGGCGGCATGTCGTGGCGCTCGAGCTCGCCGAGTATGTAGTGGGCGAAAAAGCTCGCCCGGTCCACCACCCCGAGCAGCCAGCCCCGCGAAGCGGCCGACGAATACTGGTTTGCATAGTGACGGACGCGCGGATGGTCGGGAATCTTGAGCGTGGCCGGCACCGCCTGGCGCAGCGACTGCGCTCCCGCCGGCTGCGCGGCGGCAAACAGCGCCGCGGCCGCCAGCACGACCGCCGCGGCAGCGCCGGCGCGCGGCAGCCACCGCCACGAACGCTGCGCTGCGGACCGGGCTGCGGACCGGGATGAGAAATGTGCCATGGTCATCGTTGTCATCGTTGTCATCGTTTTTCACCGAGGAAGATACCGGCCCACTCCCAGCCGCCGTCGACATCCGGATCGGCCTTGAAGTCGACGCGCCGGAAGTACAGGTACCAGGTCTTGACCCGGTACGACCATCCGGTGGTCCGGATGAACGCCTCGTCGGCGTTGGAGTCGGCATCGAAGGCGTCGTCGAAGCGCACCTTCGACAGCGAGAACGCGGACAGATCGAACACCGGGGACGAAGTCTCGTCGGCCACCTGCTGCTCCCACGACATGGCGAAAAAGCCCGCCTTGGACCGCAGGCGCTGCAGCGCGCGCCGGTCACGCAACGCCACCGCCCGCTTGAGCTCGTCCACCAGGACGTTCAGATCATCCATCACCCAGCTCTTGTCGGAAAAGTGAATGTTGACCTTGCCGAGCACCTCCCGGCGGCCGTTGGGAAAGCCGGGAATCTCCGCGTCGTCATGCTGCAAGTACACTTGGTAGGCGGCCACCGCCTGCTCCCACTCACCGAGCGCCTCGTAGGCGCGGCCCAGGAAAAAGTGGCTGCGCCCCAGGTCGATGGCGTCGCCGAATCGTCCTATCAAATCCTTGTACAGCCCCACCAGACGCTGCGGATCCTGCTCCAGCACGATCAGCTCGCCCAGCGCGGTAAGGTGGATCGACCGCCCCCGCACCGCCGCGTCGGTGTAGTTGCGCAGGATGCGCTCGTAGTAGTGCGCCGCCAGCGGGTTCTGCCCCAGGTCGCGGTACCCCTCCGCGACCGCCATCAGGTAGTACGCGTTGTAGGGATCCGCCGGGTGAGTCTCCACGTAGGTGGCCAGGAACATGAGTTGACGGCGCGGCGCGCCGGCCGCGCGCAATGTCTTCGAAATCTCCTGAACAATCATGAAACGCTGGTCGGCTCCCCCTCTCTCCTGCTCAAGCAATGCCAGCAACTCACCAATCTGACGGTCGTAGGACCGATTACCTGACCGATATTCCAGGTGTTCGCTGCGGCATCCGGTGAGCACGGTACCCGCCGCTGCCAGCAGCAACACGCCGGCGGCAGCCGCAACACTCCGTAGTGGGATATCCAAGATGCCGGCCAGCCTCCGGCGCGGTCAGAACGCGATGCTGACGTCGATGCCCGCGCGGATCAGGAAGCCGAAACCGTAGTTCGCCAGCGTCCCGTCGCTGTCGTCGCCGTCCAGGCCGGTCAGTTCGTTGAACCGCCACGCGTAGCCGAACCTGCCGTACGGCCCGATTACCACCGAATCGCCGAGCACCAGCCGGTACCCCAACTGGGTCATGAACCCGAGCGTGTAGGTGTCCGCTTCGTCGTCGCCGTCGCTCGCATACACGTAGGCCGGGCGCAGCGCGATGCCGGCGAACAAGCCTTCCGGAGCGAGATTCTGCGGATAGTAATTGGCGCCGATCTGACCTTCGATCGACCAGAGGTCCCACGCCTCATTGATCGACTCGGCAAACCACAGGCTATACTCGGGATTCTCGTAGCCTCCCCGGACGAAGATGCTCACGTCGTCGAGCAGCACCTGCTCGAACGACCCCGAGTAAATTCCAAACACCGGCCCGCCGACGTCGATCCCGATCAGGGTGTCCCGATCCTCGAACTGGGCGAACACGGGGCTGACGACGAACGCCAGCAGCACACCAACGGTGCAGAGACGACTTCGTTGCATGCGGAAAATTATACAGCCCCGCGCCCGTCCAGGCCAGCGAGCGCCCGAACAAACCAGAACGATCAGTCCAGGCGCCAGTCCACGCCGTGCTCGGCGGTGGCGCCCCGGAACCACTCGATTACCTCGGGGTGGTAGGGGATGCCGTCGCGGCGCCGCTCCGCCTCGGTGAGCGCCTCCGGGTAGCCGGAGTAGAGCACCTTGCCGGAGCCGGCCACGGGGGGACACTCCAACAGGTCGGTCAGGTACTGGTCCAGATCGGCGACAAACTCGTCCGGATCGCAAAAGCAGGCGATGTCATAGGCCAGGAAGTGGTGCGCCGAGCCGGCGCGGCGCCGCTGACCGGCCCCCGAGGCGCACAGCACCGAGGTCAGGATCTCGCCGATCACGCTCAGCGCGTAGCCCTTCTGCGAGCCGCCCTCGCGGGTCGACCCCAGCGGCAGCAGCATCAGCTTGTCGGGCACCGGCACCTCTTCCATGATCGGGTTGCCGTGCTCGTCGGTGACCCACCCCGGCAGCACGTTTTGCCCCAGGCGCCGCGCAAGCTGCAGCTTGTTGCCGGCCACCACGCTCGGTGCGGCGTCGTAGATGAACGGCGGGTTGCGCTCGGCAGGCGCGGCGAACGCCATCGCGTTGAGCCCCAGCAGCGGCTTGGTGCCGAAGGTGGGCACCATGGCCACGCCGCCGGCGGTGGTGGCCTGGCCGAGCATGCGGTGCTCCAGCGCCATCTGCGCGTAGTAGGAACACGGCCCCAGGTGGCGGCAGTTCATTACGGATACGCTGCCCACCCCGTACTCGGCGGCGCGCTCGATCGCCTGCCGCATGCCGAGCGGCGCCACCACCATACCGTGCCCGCCGTCGCCGTCGATCACGCAGGCGGCCTTGTGGTCGCGCGCCACGCGCCACTTCGGGGTGGGGTTGTACCCGCCGCCGGCGAGCTGGCGCAGATACTGGCGCAGCATGTTGCTGACCCCATGCGTGTCGATGCCGCGCAGGTCCGCGTACATCAGCACGTCGGCGGTCTGCCGGGCATCGTCCGCCGGCATGCCGACCGCCTCCAGCAGCCGCTCGGTAGTCCAGCGCATCGCCGCCTCCGGCACGCGCACCGCGATCTCGTCGGGGACCTGAAAGTTCTTCAGCACGGTCGATCCTCCTTGTTGCCATCGTAGCACCAATCCCCTGGCGCCACCCCTCACCACTCGCAAGCCGGCGCTTCCGCCCCAGAAGCACAGGCAACGTGATCGGATGCACGATAATCATGATGGGGCCGAAAAATTGCATGACGGTAGACATCGCCGGGAATGTCGTTTGCATTTCCCCGCGGTCGTCCGTACGCCCTTGAAACGCGTCCATGAACACTCGATGTGATGTTGGTGAAACACGGCCACAATAGGCGCTGAACGCTGCCGTCATAGGTATTCCACCATGTGTTCCACTTGTTCAGAAAAAGGTGTAAAAGATGACTGTAATGCAACTGATGGTCGCAAAGAACCTCGCAGCGCTCCTCGCGGCGGCGCTGGCCGCGCTCACCACGCTGGCCCTGATCGGCTGCTCCGCGGCAGCCCCGGTCAACGTGCCGAAGTTCGCGGGTACCGTGGACAATCAGGTCTACTTCGCCGGTCAGCCCATCCGGACACTCCACCTGCCGGCCGCCGCCGGCGGGAGTGGCGCCCTTGCCTACGCTCTCAATCCGGACGTTCCCGGGCTGACGTTCGACCCCGAACAGCGCACCCTGAGCGGAACCCCGGCCCCGCCCTCCCCGCCGGTCACGTATCAAATGACCTACCAGGTGCGGGACGCCAACCGGCGAACCGACGAGATTCGTTTTACCATCACGGTCAACCAGGAGAACCTCGTCGGGTCCATCCTGTCCGCGATGACGGCCGAAAGCAGCGTCGGCGTGCTCAGACACGCCGACGTGCCGGCGCCGAGCGGCGGCCCCGCCGTTGCGGTAACGGGCAACCACGTCATCGTGCCCGGCGGAGCGGTTTTCCTCGCCGTCCAACCGCAACCCGGCGCCACCGTCGACAAGCTGCTTGTATCGGTGGGCGGAGCGAGCTTCGGCTACTACGAAATCGACGTGCAGGGCGCCGCCGCGCCACATCGGCTGCTCGGCGAAGTACGGTTCGATCTCGACCCGGCCATCGAGAGGGGCTGCGTCGCCGTGGCAGCGGTGGACAGCAGCGGCACGGTCGGACCGTCGGAGTGCCACACGATCGTACGATTACCGGTGGGCGCCGGAGACGTGGAGGTCAGCCTTTCCTGGGATACCGACGCCGACCTCGACCTGCACGTGGCGGACCCGAACGGCGACGAGGTCTACTACGGGAGCGAGGAAGTGGCAAGCGGCGGCACCCTCGACGTCGTCTCCTCTTGTGGACGCCAAGCATTCATCAGGAACGAACATATCGGCTGGTCGCAGGGCACGCCTCCGCCCGGCCTGTACGAGGTCCGCGTCAGCCACTGGGCAAGCTCCTGCGACACCGCCGAAACCAACTACGTCGTGCGCATCTACAACCATGGACACGTCACCACGTTCACCGGCACCTTCACCGGTCCCGGCGAAAGGAGCAGCCGCGGTACCGGACGAGTCGTTGCCCGGTTTACGGTTGGCGGCGAACCGCCCGCGCAGCGCCCGGCAACCCTTTCCTCCACCTACCGCGGCAGCGGAGACCAGGTCTTCGTCCTCAACCCGGAGGGCGAGGCACTCGACGATACGCGATACACGCTCGACCTCGGCGGTTCGGAGGCGGAAGTGTACGTCATCGCTACAGCCGGCAACTACCACGTCGATCCACAGGTCGAATGGCTCAATCTGCGCGACGCCGCTGCCAAGGGACTGGCGGCGGCGCGGGAGCAACCCGAACTCAGGCCGGCAGCCGGCGAGTTGCCGCCGCGGCTGGCGTGGATCAAGCGGTTCAACAACTTCGACGACGGCGCGCCGGTGTGGGACGGATCGGTCGACCCGGGGCGCAGTCAGTCGGTAGGGGCGCGGCCGGGGGTCGCACAAGGCGACCGGATCCGGTTTTTCGACCTGGTCGATGAGGACTACGTGTCTGCGACCGTGCGCAAGGTCGTGACCGACGGCGCCACGTCAGCAGCGTTCTGGGTGGCGGACCGGGAGTGGGAGGAAACCTGCCGCAGTCGCGGCGATTGCGTGACCCGGGAGATCCTGGACGCGTTCGCAAGCCGGTTTCTCAGCTCCGGCCCGAGCAACGACATCTTCGACTGGGTCACAACCATTTTCGGGGCCCCGTGGGGCCCGCACGACAATCCCCGGTTAATTCCCGCGCAGGCGGCGCGGGAGATCCACATATTTCTGTTTGACATTCAAAATGACGGCTATCCGACCGGATCCCGAATCATCGGCTACTTCAGCCGGCTGCACAATCACCTGTACCAGGCCGATCACCGCGCGTACCAGTATTCGCTTGAACGGTTGGCGTTCTTCATGGACTCGCCAGTCCTGGCGTTCCCGACCGGTGACACCTGGGAGGTGACTGATCGCGGCCCGACCGTGTCCCTCGGCACGCTGGCTCACGAGTTCCAGCACATGATCCACTTCTATCAGAAACCGGCCCTGCGCAATGCCATCAGCGAAGCGTGGCTCAACGAGATGGCATCGGAAGTGGCGGAGGACCTCATTGCCGACAAGGCCATGATCGACGGCCCGCGAGCGGTCGCCCACGACGACCCCACGGCGGGTGAACCGGGCAACTTTCGAGGGCGACTGCCGGACTACAACCTCTACAACGATGTCCAGGTTACCAGTTGGCCGAACACCTACCCGCTGCCCAACTACTCGATCGTCTACGCGTTCGGCGCATACCTGGCCCGCAACTACGGCGGCGCCGCGCTGTTCTCGGGCATCGTGCAGAGCGCGCACGCCGGCGTCGGCGCAATCGAGGCGGCACTGCGCAACCAGGGGCACGACGAGTCGTTCCTGGACCTGCTGGTCAACTGGGCGGCTGCCAACCTGCTGTCGGACAACCCGGATGCGCCGGCGCCATACCGCTACAACACCGGGAACTGGAGGACCTCCTCCAGCGGTGGCGAGGAATTCCGGCTAGGGTCGATCAACCTGTACAACTACGTGTATGCGCCGGGCCGGGTAGCTCGGCCGGGACCGTATCTGCACCCGCTGCCGGTGTTCAACGACCGCGCGCAGCCGCCGCACTCCAACATGTACACCACGCTCGGGCGCAACAGCGGAACCGTCCGCCTGCGGGTCAGCGCGGAATCCGAGAATCGCATCACGGTGGTGGTCAAGGAGTGACGGACGTCCGGATTCACTACGTCGCCGACCGTGTGTTACAACCCTGAACAGATGAGAGAAGCGATGCAAGAAGCAGAGCCCCCCTTCCCGCGCCGTCACCTGACACCGTGGGCCTTCGCCACGGCCTTCCTGGCTGCGCTGACGACGCTCGCCCTGATCGGCTGCCCTACGGCGACGCCGACTACAACGAGCGTGCCGGCATTCCCGGATGCGACCGGTAAACTGAGCTTCTCGTTTCCCGTCGATGAGGAGATCACCCCGGTCGACCTGCCGTACGCGACCGGCGGAAGCGGCAAGCTGACCTATTCTCTCCATCCGGATGCCCCGCCGGGGCTGACCTTGAACGCGGATACCCGCGAGTTGAGCGGCGCGCCGGAGGTGGAGGGCAGGTACGAACTCACCTACCGGGCGAGCGATGCCAACGGCAGGTCGGACGAGCTCCCCATTACCATTGTCATCGACCCCCCGAACAGCATCAGGTCGATCGTGGCCGCGGTTACGGTTGGCGATACCGCCGGCGCAGTAAAATTCGCCGGCCTGCCGGAACCGGGCGGCGGGCCATCGGTCGAGGTTTCGGGCACCCGGGTGTTCGTGGCCGGCGGCACGGTATTCCTTGATGTCGCGCCCGAGCCCGGAGCCGCCGTTGACAAGCTGCTCGTGTCGCTCGGCGCGGAGACCTTGGGCTACTACGAGGTCGACGTGACCGGCGCCGCGGCGCCGTACCGGTTGCTCGGACAGATCCGGTTCGACGTCGACCCCGCGGTCGAGTCGGTCTGCGTCGCCATAGCCGCGGTCGGCGCCGGCGGCGCGGTCGGTCCGGCCGCCGAATGCCACACCGTGGTGCAGGGCCCGGTGGAGTTTGGCGACGTGCAGATCACGGTATCGTGGGATTCCGTGGCCGATCTCGACCTGCACGTTGTCGATGCCACCGGCGAGGAAATCTACTACGGCCGCAGGGTAGCAAGGAGCGGCGGCGTGCTCGATTTCCAGTCGCATTGCGACCCGCCGCGCCCGTTCGGAAACGAACACGTGGCATGGTCGCAGGGAACCCCGCCGCGCGGGGGCTACGTGGTGCGCGTCAACCACTGGGAGAACTGCGGCGCGGCGCAGACCAACTACGTGGTCAACGTGTACAACTACGGCCGCGTCAGCACCTTCTCCGGCACCTTCTCCGGTGCCGGCGGCCATGGCGGCTTCGGCGACGGCACCGAGGTCGTACGGTTTGAGGTAAGCGATGGTCCGGCGCCGCGCAGCAGGAGCATCTCCGCCCGCTACCGTGGCAGCGGGGACCAGGTGTTCGCGCTCAATGGGGCCGGCGAGAACCTCGACGACACAGTCGTCACCGTGGACCTGGGCGACGCCTCGGCGGAGGTGCACGTGATCGCCACCAACACCACCAGCTCCGAGAGGAGTCCGGAGGTCAGGAGCCTCAGCCGGCTGGAAGCGGAGGCGAAGGGGCTGCAGCCGTCCGCACAGGACGACTTCGAACCGGCTCCGCGGCCGGCGCTGAGCGAACCGGCGGCCAGGCTCCAGTGGATCACGGAGTTCAACCACAGCGTGCAGTTGTCGCGCCGTGCGTCGGGCGCGAGCGCGCAGGCGCAGGCGCAGGCGCAAACAGCAGTCGCGGAAGGCGACCGATTCACCTTTCGGGATCTCGAGGATCAGGGCGCGGTCGAGATCCCCGCGACGGCCCGCAGAGTGGTAACGGACGGTCCCGTGACGGCGGCGCTCTGGGTCGCCGACAACGATTGGGGGCCGGGTTGCAGCGGCGCCGGGCCGTGCGTGAATCAACAGATGGTCGACGCCATGGCCGACCGGTTTCTGCGCCCCGGTTCCGGAAACGACATCTACGAATGGGTAACGGCGATCTTCGGGGCTCCGTGGGGCCCGCATCCCTACTCCGACGTGATTCCCCCGGCGGCTGCGAACGACATTAACATCCTGCTGTACGACATTGACCGGGACGGTGCACCCGCACCGGGAGAATGCCGTGCCGTCGGGTATTTCTGGGCGGTACACAATTTCCTGCAGGATCCGGATTTTCCGCTTTCCGAGATCTCGTCCGAGCGGCTGATTTTCTTCATGGATGCGCCGTGGTTTGCCATTCCGCAGGGACCGACCTGGGAAGTGACCGACCGCCACCCGAGCGGCGCCATGAGCGCCCTCGCCCAGGAACTGCAGCACATGATCCACTTCTACCAGAAGCCGATCCTGCGCCGTACCGCAAGTGAGGTGTGGCTCAACGAGATGGCTGGCGAGTTGGCGGAAGACTTCATCGCCGACAAGACGATGGTGCCCGGACCGCGCGGCGTTGCCTACGACGATCCCACCGCGGGCAGTGCGGGCAACCGGCGCGGGCGTCTGCCAATCTACAACCTGTTCAACGACGTACAGGTCACCACCTGGGCCGGCACGATCTCCAACTACGCGGTCAACTATGCACTGGGCGCGTACCTGGCCCGCACCTACGGCGGAGCCGAGCTGTTCGCCGAGATCGTGCAGAGCGACCGGGTGGGCGTAGACGCAATCAACACGGCACTCCACAACCTGGGCCATGACGTCACGTTCGGGCAGGTGCTGGCCGACTGGGCGGTGGCCACGCTGCTGTCGGACAACACCGCCGCCCCGGCGCCGTACCGTTACAACCCGGGAACCTGGACCAGTTCGCACATCGACGGCGACGAGTTCCGGTTGGGCTCGATCAACCTCTACCACTACCGCTGGGATCCGCCGGAGGTGGTGTCGGACTGCATCGGGCCGGACCTGGCGGGCCGCTCGTCCCAGGAGGGACCCTACCTGCACTCCCTGCGCACGCTCAGCGACCGCATCCAGCCGCCGCACTCCAATACCTACGCAACGCTGGGGCGCCGAACCGGAACGGTGCGTTTCCTGGTGAGCGCGGAGCCCGACAACCGCATCACGGTGGTCGTGAAGGAGTGACGGGCGGCAACCGGACGACGTGCGTCATGGCGTGACGGGCGCCGGCGCGGTGCTGGCGCTGGCCGCCGGGGTGCTGTTGGCCTGCGCTTCGGATGCGGACCAGTCCGCCGCGCCGGAAGCGCCGGCCGAGGCGCAGGAGATGGTCGCCGTCACCGGCCGGGTGGTGGCGACCGGTTCCGACCCGTTCGTGATCCTGGTCATCGTCACCGGCGCAAACGAGCAGTACGAGCTGGTCGGCGAGCAGGCGGACCCGCTGTGGGACCTGCAGCAACGCCAAGTAACGGTGCGCGGCCGCATCGTGCAACAGGCGCTTGGCCCCGGCTTTCCCGCACAACTGGAAGTCGACTCCCACGTCCTCGCCGGCCGCGACGGTTGAGAGGTAACAACCCACGCCGCTGGTATGCACTGTACGCTGCATCGCGCCCAGCGGCGGTTGACGCCGGGGGGTGCGCGGCTAGACCTTGGCCGCGCAGCGCAGCAATCGCAATGAAATTGGAGTTTCCGTGGGTCAATTGATCACCATGACCGATTCCGGACTGCAGGTTCCGGATCGGCCCCTCATCCCGTTCATCGAGGGAGACGGCACCGGGCCCGACATCTGGGCCGCCGCGGTGCGCATCTTCGACGCCGCCGTGGAGCAGGCGTACGGCGGCAAGCGCGCCGTGGCCTGGACCGAGGTGCTGGCCGGCCAGAAGGCGTTCGACCGCACCGGAAGCTGGCTGCCGGACGCCACCGAGCAGGCGTTCCGCGACCACCTGATCGGCATCAAGGGGCCGCTCACCACGCCGGTGGGCGGCGGCATCCGCAGCCTCAACGTGGCGCTGCGCCAGCGCCTGGAGTTGTACGTGTGCCTGCGGCCGGTCAAGTACTACGCCGGCGTACCCTCCCCGGTGCGCCGCCCGGAGCTGGTCGACATGGTGGTGTTCCGCGAGAACACCGAGGATGTGTACGCCGGCTTCGAGGTGGCCGCCGGCAGCACCGAGGCGGACAAGCTGCTGCGCTTCCTCAAGGACGAGCTGGGCTGGGACGTGCGCACCGACTCCGGCATCGGCATCAAGCCGATCAGCCGCACCGGCACCGAGCGGCTGGTGCGGGCGGCGATCGACTACGCCATCGAGCACGACCGGCGCAGCGTTACCCTGGTGCACAAGGGCAACATCCAGAAGTTTACCGAGGGCGCGTTCCGCGAGTGGGGCTACCAGGTGGCGGCCGAGCACTACCCCGACCACACGGTAACCTGGGACGACATCGACAACGAGGTGCCGGCGGGCAAGATCCTGATCAAGGACGCCATCGCCGACATCTTTCTGCAGCAGGTGCTGACCCGCCCGGCGGAGTTCGACGTGGTGGCGACCATGAACCTGAACGGCGACTACATCTCCGACGCGCTCGCCGCGCAGGTAGGCGGCATCGGTATCGCGCCCGGCGCCAACATCAACTACAAGACCGGCCACGCCGTGTTCGAGGCCACCCACGGCACCGCGCCCAAGTACGCCGGCAAGAACGTGATCAACCCGTCGTCGGTAGTCCTGTCCGGCGTGATGATGTTCGAGTACCTGGGCTGGACCGAGGCGGCCCGGCTGATCGACGGCGCGCTGACCCGCACCATCGGCGAACGCTATGTTACCTACGACTTCGCCCGCCTGATGGACCGCGCCACCCAAGTCACCACCAGCGACTTCGCGGACCGCATCATCGCTCACCTGCGCGCCGCCGGCGACGCCTGACGGAGCCGTCCGACTGCACCTTCCCGACGGCGGGCTCACGGCCCGCGCAGCGCCTCCCCGCCGGTGCGGGAACGTGCACCAGGCGGCTGGCGGCTCCCTGGCCGCCAGCCCGCAGGCGCGCCGCGGCGCCGGAACCGTGCCCGCGTTGACCTGCGCCGGGAAGCCGGATACGTGGGCAGGCATCCGGGTTCGCGGGCGTCGATTGGGCCGGCGTGGAACGGCGCACCGCGGCGCCGGCGGCGGCATGCCGCGGCGCGGCCCTGCGGCGCGGCGGCGCGGGGGCGCGTCTGCGGCCGCTGTGGCTTACGGCCGCGGCTGCCGTGCCGGCGTTTGCCCAGCAACCCGCCTCCGCCCCCGCCGAGCTCGCCGCGGCGGAGCCGGAGTGGGAGCAGATCCTGGTGGCCGGCGAGTACCGCTACGCACGCAGCCGCCGCGCCGGCGTGTTCGTTTCCTTCGACGGGGGGCTTACCTGGCAGCCGCGCAGTGCCGGCCTGCCGCACCGCGTGGTGTATCCGTTCCCGGACCCGCCGGAGTATGCCGCCGTCACCTCGCTGGCCGCCGATCCGGCCAATCCGCGCCGGCTCGCCGCCACCACCGCCTCGGGCGTATACCTGACCACCAACGGCGGCATGGCATGGCAGCGGGTCGCCACCGACCAGGTACACCCGCACGCCTACTTCACCAGCGTGGCACTGTCTCCCCACGACCCGGCCGGCATGCTGCTCGGCACCTCGTTCCACGGCGTCTACGAAACCACCGACGGCGGCGCCAACTGGCACCACCTCAAACGCGCAATCCGCTTCCTCACTGACCGCTCCCTGTTCTACGAGGAGGTGGCTGGCCTCAGCTACGACCCCGCCGCGCCGCGCGCCATGGTGCTGCTGGCCGGCTTCGACGGCGGCATCTTCTACGTTACCGACCGGTTCGCCGAAGAACGCGACACGCCCGGCACCGGGCTGCTGCGCTTCACGGTGCCTGCGATGGCCACCATCCAGCTCGGCTACGCGCCCGCCGGCGATGCCTGGGAGCTGCACGCCGGCACCGTCGACGCGGGCTGGCGGCTGACCACCGACGGCTCGTGGGAACCGATCGGCGCCGCCGAACCGCTGCGGCGCGGGTTCCCGCTGCAGCCGCAGGAACCAGCACCCGCCCCGGCCACGGCCGAATCCGCGGAGGCTGCCGAGGCGCCCCCGCCGACCGAGTCCGACCCCGGCCCAGCCGGTCAGCCGGCCAGCGCCGGCGAGCCGCCCGCGGATGCAGCGCCCGGCGCCGCCTCACCCGCGGCCGACCGCGACGCCACCACGGCGGCGACCGGAGACGCAGCGCAACAACCGGCTGCCGCCACCGGCGGCGCGCCCACCGACTCCGCGCCGGCAGCCGCGGACGCCACCGCCGCGGACCCCGCGCCCGAGGCCAGGACCACCGCGGCCACCGAGACCACACTCGCCCCCGGTCAGCCCGCGTCGCCCGCGGCCGGCACCAGCCCGCCGGCGTCACCGTCTGCCGCGGACGGGCCCGACCCCGCTGCGGTGGCTGCCGCAGACGCGGCGCCGCAAGCGGACACCGATGCCGGCAGCACGGCTACGGCCACCCCCACGGCGCTGGCGGTTTCGGACGGCGAGACGCCGCCACCGCCAGCCGATTCGGATCAGGCCGGAGTGTCCTATATCGCCGCCGGCCTCCCGCAGGTACCGCCACCCGAGTGCACCACGCCGGCGCAGCCGGGCGGCGACGGCGCCGCCCAACACGCCGCGCACGGACACGCCGCGGCAGCGCAGGACACCGGCCAGCCGGACGCCGCCCAAGCCGCAACAGCCGCCGCATCCCAGGCACCCGAAGGCGCCGCCAGCCAGGTCGCGGCACGGCCGCCGGCAGCGCCTGCCGCGGCCGCGGACGCCGGCCATCCGGATGCCGGGCATTGCGGCGACGAGCACATGCTCGCGGCCGGCGAACCCGGCTGGATTGCCGGCCCCGAGGGCATCGGCGCCGCCGCCCCGCTGCCGCGCGCCGCGCTGCGCAACGGCATCTACATCCGGGCGGACCGGGCGGTCGAGGCACTGCCCGAGTACCTCGACCTGCTCGCCCGGCACGGCCTCGACTCCATCGTCATCGACTTCAAGACCGACGACGGCCGGCTCACCTACGACTCCGAGCTGCCGCTGGCGCGCGCCATGGGCGCCGCCCCCGGGCCAATCAAGCTGGACCGGCTGATCGCCGACGCGCACGCCGCCGGCATCTACGTGATCGCCCGCCTGGTGGTGTTCAAGGATCCATTCCTGTTCGACTGGGACAACCACCGCCTGGCGATCTGGGACACGGAGCAGGCCGGACCGTGGCGCCACCTGGTGCCGGCCGGCGACGACTCCAACGACAACTCCGGCGACAACGTGGTGCAGCGCGAACACTGGGTCGACCCGTTCGCCCCCGAGGTGTGGCAATACAACGTCGCCGTGGCCGAGGAACTGGCCGCGCGCGGGGTGGACGAAATCCAGTTCGACTACATCCGCTTTCCCTCCGACGGCCCCACCGAACGCGCCACCTACCGCCACCGGCGCCCCGGCATGCGCCGCGTCGACGCCATCGAGTCGTTCCTGGCGCTGGCGCGCGAGCGCCTGCAGGTGCCGATCAGCACCGACCTGTTCGGATTCAACTCCTGGTACCGGGCCGGCAACTTCATCGGCCAGGATATCGACGTGTTGTCCGAGTACGCCGACGTAATCAGCCCGATGTTCTATCCTTCCCACTTCCCGAACCACTTTCTGGACGACCGCAGCTACACCGAACGCGCCTATGCCATCTACGAGGCCGGCGTACGGCGGGCGCAGCGCATGGTACGGGGGCGGGCGTTCATCCGGCCCTACGTGCAGGCGTTCCTGATCGGCCGCGAGCTGCGCATGGAGGAGGAGGAATACAGCCGCTACCTGACGCGCCAGCTCGACGGCAACCGGGCCGCGGCGGGTTCCGGGTTCACCCTCTGGAACGCGTCGAACAGGTACTATATGGTCACCGAGCCGTTGCAACCGTACTTCGACACCCGAAGGGAGGAGACACCATGACTGATCCGAAACAGCCGCCCGGATTGCGATGCGTGGGCATCGGTGGGCAGACACCGCGAATCGTTGCCGCCCGGCCGGGTTGGGCGCGCATCGCCGTGCTACTCGGTTGCGCTTGGCTGCTGGCGAGTTGCGCGACCAGTCCGGACGACCTGACCGGCGAGATCACGCCCGCCGAGTACTTCCAGCACGCCCAGGAGGCCACCGCGGCCAGCGACTTCAGAGGCGCGATGGCCTGGTACGAGGCGTTCCGCGAGCGCTACGGCACCGATCCCACTCGCGGCGAGCAGAACCTCCTGCTGTGGGCCGAATACGAGATCGCATTCCTGCACCACAAGATGGGCGACGACCGCACCGCCATGCGGCTGCTCGGCGAGTTGATCGACCGCTACGAAGCGCCGGAAGCGGCCACCTACGCACCGGCGCCGCGCATTCTCGCGCTGCGCGTTATCGAGGAACTGCAGCCCGGCGCCGCGCCCGACGCGGCCGGCGCCGGCTAACTGAAGCGCCAGCGCTCAGCGCCCCTTTGCCAGGGGCATGAGGCAATTCATTTCGAAACGGCCGGCGGCGGCCCCCTTGCGGGTCATGACCACGGCCATCGCACTGTTGATGTGTCTGGGCTGCGAGCCGGTCGGCCACGCACTCGAGGAAGAGGTAGACCTGCTGCCGCCGGTGTTCCAGGGCATCGCCGCCACCGGCCCCAACTCGGTAGCCGTGCACTTCGACGAACCGGTCAGCGTCACCGTCGAGGCGGTGCGCATTGAGCCGCCGGTCGCGGTACACGAGGTGTCCGACGCCACCGAGGTGGACAGCGCCACCAGCGTGGCCGACGCCACCGGCGAATTCGCCGCCGTGGTCATAGTTACCGAACAGCCGTTCGCGGCCGGCAGGCGCTACACCCTGCACACTACCGCCAGCGACCGGCGCGGCAACACCACCACCTTCGTGGCCGGGTTCTGGGGTTTCAACCCGCGCCCGCCCGGGCTGGTTATCAACGAGTTCACGCCGCGCGGCAGCAAGCGGCGGCGCGACGCCATCGAGCTGTACGTAACCGGGGCCGGCAACCTCGGCGGCGTGACGCTGTACGACGGGGTGGCCGGCGACTACCGCGACCTCGTGGTGCTGCCGCCGGTCGAAGTGGCGGCCGGCGACTATGTCGTGATCCACGCCACCACCGACGGCCTCGGCGAGGACGAGGTGGACGGCCCCGACACCTCGAGCCACGAGCAGGCGGTGGCGGGCGCATGGGACTTCTGGCTGGCGGAGGGCGGCGGGCTGTCGGGCAACAATGGCGTCATCACCGTGTACGCGGCGCCGGACGGGGCCCTGATCGACGGCGTCGTGTACAGCAACCGCACGTCGGAATCGGACGACCGCTACCGCGGATTCGGCAGCAAGGCCACCCTGCGGCGCGCCGACACCCTGGCGGAACTGGGCGGCTGGCAATTCGCCGGCGACCTGATCGCCCCCGAGGACGCAATCAGCTCCGACGCGACCACCTCCACCCGTTCGCTGAGCCGCGGCAGCTCATCGACCGACACCGACAGCGCCGCCGACTGGCACACCGTGCCCACCCGCGGCGCCACCTTCGGCGCCCCCAACAACGACGCCGTCCACGAGGGATGAACTACTGCGGCCCGAGACTATAGATGATCTTTGAACAGGCCTTCGATGGTTTCGCGGGGGACGGCGCCGACCTGCTGGCCGACCACGTTGCCGTCCTTGAACAACAGCAGCGTCGGGATGCTGACAATGCTGAACTTCTGCGCGATCTCGCCGGCGTTGTCCACGTCGACCTTGGCAATCTTGAGCCGGCCGGCGTAGTCCTGGGAGATCTGGTCGAGTACCGGCGCGACCATCTTGCACGGCATGCACCACTCGGCCCAGAAGTCCACCAGCACCGGGGTGTCGGACTGAATGACTTCGGCTTCGAAGTTTCCCTGATCGATCGTTACTGCGGCTGACATGGTCAGTAATATACTGCCGCCGCGCCCGCTTAGGAACCTTGGGCCGACAGCTTGGCCATCGCCTCCGCCATCAGGGTGCGCGGGTCGGCGCCGCGCTCGCGGCGCAGCAGTTCCACGAACCAGGTGCCCACCACCACGTAGTCGACGTACGGGGCCAGCGCGGCCACCTGCTCGGGGCTGCGGATCCCGAACCCGGCCATCGGCTTGCCGCCGAGTTCGCCGATGCGGCGCAGGAACGCCAGGTTGTCTTCGCCGATCTCGGTATAGCTGCCGGTAATGCCCTTGCGCAGCGCCGCGTACACCCAGTCGGTGTCGGCGCCGGTCACCACCATCCGCAGGCGCTCCGGCAGGGTGCTCGGCACCACCACCGGGATCACCGCCACGCCGGCCGCCTTGCCGGCCGCGTACAGGCCCTCGTCGTAGTCGGGCGGCAGGTCGGGCGCGATAATGGCGCCGGCGCCGGCGTCGCGGCAGCGCTGCACGAACCGGCCCACGCCGTTCTGGAAGATCGGGTTGGCGTAGCTCATCACCGCAATCGGCACATCGGTGCGGGCGCGCAACGCCTCCACCAGGGCAAACCCGCGCTCCTGGGTGAAGCCGGCCGCGAGCGCCTCGTCGCACGCCACCTGGATGTGCGGCCCGTCGGCGGTGGGGTCGCTGAACGGAAACTGCACCTCCAGGTAGGCCGCCCCGCCGTCGACCAGTCCCCTGCCTACCTCCAGCGACGCCTCCCAGCTCGGGAACGACGCCACCAGGTGGGTCATGATGCGGCCCTTGCCCTGCCCGCTCACGACCGCACCTCCGCTTCCGCGGCCGGGGCCAGGGAGGCGGCCTCCCGCTCCAGGAACTCGCGCCAGCGCGCCGGGTCCAGCTCGCGCGCCAGGATGAACAGGTCCTTGTCGCCGCGCCCGGACATGTTCACCACCAGGTGCTGGTCCGGCGGCCGGCGGCGCGCCTCGGCCAGCGCCACCGCGCCGGCGTGCGCCGACTCCAGCGCCATCACGATGCCCTCGCCGCGGGCAAACCGGCGCACCGCGTCGAGCGCCTCGGCGTCGGAAGCGGTGGTGAATTGCACCCGCCCGGTGCGGCCAAGTTCGGCGAGCTGCGGCCCCACGCCGGGGTAGTCGAGCCCGGCCGAAACCGAGTGGGTCTCCGCGATCTGGCCATCGCCGGTGGTCAGGAACAGCGACTTGTAGCCGTGCGCGATCGCCGGCACGCCGTGGCCGCTCATGCGCGAGGCATGCTGGCCCGGTGCCAGGGCGCGGCCGCCCGCCTCCACGCCGATCAGCTCCGGGCGCTCCGCTTCCAGGAACGGGGCAAACATGCCCAGCGAGTTGGAACCGCCGCCCACGCAGGCAATCAGCGCGTCCGGTTCGAAGCCGGCGGCGCGGCACTGGCTCTGCACCTCGCGCCCCACCACGGTCTGGAACTCGCGCACCATCGCCGGGTAGGGCGACGGACCGAGCGCCGAGCCAATCACGTAGTAGGTGTCGGCGAACGACCCGGCCCAGTCGCGCAGCGCCTCGTTGACGGCGTCCTTCAGGGTGCGCGAGCCGCTGTCCACCTGCGTTACCTCGGCGCCGAACAGCTCCATCCAGAACACGTTCGGCTTCTGGCGGCGCATGTCCACGGCGCCCATGTAGACCTGGCACGGCAGGCCCAGCTTGGCGCACATCGCGGCCGTGGCCAGCCCGTGCTGGCCGGCGCCGGTCTCGGCGATTACCCGCTTTTTGCCCATCCGCTTGGCCAGCAGGCACTGGCCCACCACGTGGTTGATCTTGTGGGCGCCGGTGTTGGCCAGCCCCTCCAGTTTGACGTGGATCTGCGCGCCGCCGCATGCCGCGCTCAGGTTGGCGGCGTGCATCAGCGGCGTGGGGCGGCCGGTATAGGTGGCCGCCACCCGGTCGAAC
The DNA here is from genome assembly GCA_002238925.1 of Spirochaetaceae bacterium bin103. GTDB lineage: Bacteria > Spirochaetota > Spirochaetia > SZUA-6 > Bin103 > Bin103. The sequence goes on from MPNH01000053.1 coordinate 22,517, forward strand.
TCGGCGCGGAACGCGGGATCCGCGATGGCGCTGCGGTAGGCGGCCTCCAGCTCGTCGAGCGGGGTGCGCAACACTTCCGCGGCGTAACGGCCGCCGAACTGGCCGAAGTAGTCCTGGTAGGAATTCATACGGTCCTCCCCGTGGTATTCGTTGCGGCGCCGGCCGCCTCCACCGCTTGGAAAAAGGCGCGCAGCTTGGCGTGGTCCTTGCGGCCCGGCTCCGCTTCCAGGCGGCTGGAGGCGTCGATCAGCTCCGGCGCATGGGTGCGGATCACGGCGGCCACGTTGTCGGGCCCCATGCCGCCGGCCAGCCACAGCGGGCGCACGCCCTCCCCGGCCGCGCGCCGCGCCAGCAGGTCATCCGCCACCCGCACGCCGGTACCGCCGCGCGCTGCCGGCGAGTAGGCGTCCAGCAGCACGCGCGGGCAGCGGTAGGCGCCCTCGGCGTCCAGGCCGGCCGGCGCGCCGACCCGCAATGCCTTGTAGTAGGGAAAGGCTATCTCGTAGCACTCGCCGGGCTGCTCGTCGCCGTGCAACTGCAGCGCGTCCAGGCAGCCGTCGCGCAGCAGCGGCAGCGCCTCCGATACGTCGTTCACCACCACGCCCACCTTCAGCACCGGCAGGTCGGCCAGCGCGCGAATCGCCTCCGGGCGTGCGCGGCGCGGCGCCGGCGCCAGGATGAAGCCCAGCAGGTCGGCGCCCAGTTCCACCGCCAGCTCCGCGTCGGCACGGTTGGAAATGCCGCACACCTTTACCATTGGGCGCCCGCTGCCGGCCAGCCGATGCCGCGCCGCAAACACCCGCGCCCAGAACAGCCCGCGCTTCGGCGCCGAAGTACCCGCGCCTAGCGCGGCATCCGCGCCGGTGGCGGTACCGGCGGTTGCGACTGCCGCCACGCCCGCAGCCGCTACGGCGCCAGTGGGCACGGCAGCCGACCCGACGCCGGCAGGCTGGTCCGTGTCGGCGGCCATGCGCGCACCCGCAGCACCACCCGTGCCTGTGGCAGCACCACCCGTGCCTGCGGCAGCACCCACTTCCGTCGCAGCACCCACTTCCGTCGCAGCACCCACTTCCGCCGCAGCACCCACTTCCGCCGCAACACCCACTTCCGTCGCAGCGCCCACTTCCGTCGCAGCGCCCGCGCCGTCCACAGCGCCCGCGCCGTCCACAGCGGGCGCGCCGCCCGCAATTGGCGCGCCTGGCGCGCGCTCCGCACCGCATGCGCTTGCGGCAGTGCCAGCGCCGGTGGCAGCGCCCGCGCCCGCAATACGGTCGGCGGACAGCACCGCGTGCAACTCGGCTACCAGTTCCGGGCGGCGCACTACCGCTTCTCCCACCAGCACGCCGTCGAAGCCCGCCGATCGCGCGAAGGCGGCGTCCTCGGCGCAGTGGATACCGGACTCGAACAGCAGCCTGGTGGGCCAGTCCACCGCCGGGCGCAGCCGCGCCGGCAGCGTGGTGTCCACAGCGAAGGTGGTCAGATCGCGGCTGTTGATGCCGGTCAGCAGCGGGCGCACCGCGCGCGCCTTGGCCAGGTCGGCGTCGTCGTGCACCTCCACCAGCGGTGTCATGCCCAGCGCCAGCGCGCGCCGGTACAGGCGGTCCAACTCGTCCGTGCTCAGGCAGGCGGCCAGCAGCAGCACGGCGTCGGCGCCGGCGCGGTACGACACCTCCAGGTCGCGTTCGTCGAGCAGGAAGTCCTTGCGCAGCACGCTCAGGTGCGGGCACGCCTCCTTCACCGCGATCAGGTCGGCCAGCGCGCCGCCGAAGTGGTCCGGCTCGGTGAGCACCGACACCGCGCGCACCCCCGCGGCGGCGTAGCGGCGCGCCTGCCCCACCGCGTCCAGCCCCGGCGCAATCGCCCCGCGCGACGGCGACCGCCGCTTGATCTCGCAAATCAGCAGCGGCGCCCCGGCGCCTCCGTCACTCTCTCCGGCCCACGGCACCAAGGGTACCAGCGGCTGCCGGCGGCTGCCCGGCACCGGCTCGCCCAGCTCCGCGCCCTCGGCCGCGACGCGCCTGCGCCGCCCGGCGACAATCTCGCTCAGATACGCCACGGCATCCCCCCCGCCCTGCAGCGGTTCTTGCTCCATTCTTGTTTCACTGCCACTTCCCTGCTACCCGGTTCGGTTTCGCTGGCCTGAACCCGGCGGGAGTATATTCGTTTCATGCATGACATGGGGATCCACGAGGCGAAACGAAACTGTCCGAGACAAGCGAAGCGGGTCGCGCAGACCGGTGAACCGGGGGAACCGACGGTGGACACCGGATCTACGATCTGGGGGTTGAGGGACCGATTTATCAAGGAGCACGGTACACCAGAGGAAGATCTCGAGCTGCCGCCGCGACCCGTGGAGCAGCGCGAGACCCCGTTCTGAACTGGCGATGCCGCTCACCCATCTTCTCGACACCACTTCGAGGGATTGGAGGGCCTGCCAGTCCGAGGACTGGAGCCGGGATCCTTAGCCCGCACGAGCAGCAGACCCATCTGCGAGCAGGGCGGCGGTGGTGGTGAGCACGTCTTGCAGCTTGGCGGCTGCGGTGCCGTCTTGCAGCACGGTACGGGCGCGCCGGTAGCCGGCGGCGATGTCGGGGGCGGCACCGGCCACGTACAGCGCCGCACCGGCGTTCACGGCCACCGCGTCGCGCAGCGCGGGCGGGCCGCCGCCGGCGAGCAGCTCACGGGCCAAGGCGGCATTGTGCTCGGCGTCGCCGCCGCGCAGCTCGTCGAGCTTGGCCGGCGCGATGCCGCACGACGCCGCATCGAACTCGCTCACCCGGCACTCGTCGTCCTCGCCGATCTCCACCATGCGCGTCGGCCCGGTCACCGACACCTCGTCCAGGCCGTCGGCGCCGTGCACGACCAGCACCCGCCGCACCCCCAGCAGGCGGGCGGCGCGCGCCATCGGTTCGCACAGCGCCGCGTCGTACACGCCGATGAGCTGGTACTCCGCCGCCGCCGGGTTGACCAGCGGCCCAAGCAGGTTGAGCACCGTCTTGATGCCCAGCTCGGCGCGCACCGGGGCGGCGTGGCGCATGGCGCCGTGGTAGGTGGGCGCGAACAGGAACGCGAACCCGGTGCGCTCCAGCAGCGCGGAAGCCTGCGCCGGCGACACGCCGGTGTCGACGCCGAGCGCCGCGAACAAGTCGGCGCTGCCGGTCGGCGAGCTCACGCCGCGGTTGCCGTGCTTGGCCACCCGCACCCCGCAGGCCGCCACCAGCAGCGCGGCCAGCGACGAGATGTTGAAGGTGGCCAGCCCGTCGCCGCCGGTGCCGCAGGTATCCACCACCGGGCCGGCCCCCGCACCCCGCTCCAGCGGCTGTTTCTTGCGCGCCAGCACCGACGCGCAGCCGGCGATCTCCTCGGCCGTGTAGCCCTTCATGCCCAGCGCCACCAGGATCGCGGCAAGCTGCCCCGCCGGCAGCCGGCCCTCGGTGACCTCGTCCATGAGCTCCGCCGCCTGCTCCATGGCCAGCGCCGCGCCGCCCATCACCCGCTCCAGCAGCGGCCGGAACGCGAACGGCTCGCGCTTGTAGTCCAGGAAGTTGGCCAGCACGCTCATGCCCGCCTCGGAAGCGATCGACTCGGGGTGGAACTGCACTCCCTCCACCACCCAGTCGCGGTGGCGGATGCCCATTACCTCGCCGTCGGGAGAGGTAGCGGACACCTCGAACCCCTCCGGCAGCGTATCGCGCTGCACCACCAGCGAGTGGTAGCGGGTAAACACGCTCGGCGACGGCACACCGCGGAACAGGCCGCGCCCGTCCAGGCTGATGGTGTCGGTCTTGCCGTGCACGATGTTGCCGGCGCCGGCAATGGTGCCGCCGAACGCGTAGCCGATCGCCTGGTGTCCCAGGCACACGCCCAGCACCGGCGCACGGCCCGCGAAATGGCGCACCGCTTCGACCGACACTCCGGCATCCTCCGGCCGCCCCGGCCCCGGCGAGATAATGATCCCGTCCGGCGCCAGCGCCTCCAGCTCGGCCACCGTCACGCGGTCATTGCGGAACACGCGCACCTCCTTGTCGGTAAGCGCGGACACGTACTGAAACAGGTTGTAGGTAAACGAATCGTAGTTGTCGATGATGACGTACATGAATTGATCCCCCCGCCGCCTACAGTTGCACGCCGACCGCGGCGGCAAGCGCACGCAGCTTGTTCTGCGTCTCCTCGAACTCGGTGCGCGGCACCGAGTCGTATACCACCCCGGCGCCGGCGTGCAGTATCAGCCGGTTGCCCTTCTTGACCGCCGAGCGGATCGAGATGCAGGAGTCCAGCGTGCCGCCCGGCTCCACGTAGCCGACGATGCCGGCGTAGAAGCCGCGCGTCTCGCTCTCCAGGGTATCGAGCGTCTCCATCGCCTGGATCTTGGGCGCGCCCGACACCGTGCCGGCGGGAAAGGTGGCGCGCACCGCGTCGGCGCCGCTCAGCCCGTCGCGCATGTCGCACTCCACCTGCGACACGATGTGCATGACGTGCGAGTAGTGCTCGATCACGTTGCGCTCGGTCACCTGCACGCTGCCCGCCTCGGCCACCCGGCCCAGGTCGTTGCGCGCCAGGTCGACCAGCATCAGGTGCTCGGCCAGCTCCTTCTCGTCGGACAGCAGGTCCTCCTGCAGCGCCACGTCCTCGCGGTGGTCCTTGCCGCGCCGCCGGGTGCCGGCAATCGGGCGCATCGCCGCGCGTCCGTCCGCCACCTTCACGTGCACCTCCGGCGACGCCCCGAACAACTGGAAGTCGCCGTAGTCGAGGTAGAACATGTAGGGCGAAGGGTTGGCGGAACGCAGGCTGCGGTACGCCTCCAGCGCCGGCAGCGCGGTCTCGATTTCCAGCCGCCGCGACAGCACCGCCTGGAACAGGTTGCCCTTGATAATCTCGCCGCGCAGGAACTCCACCCCGTCCAGGTACCACTCCTCGTCGCCGGAGCCGCACACCGTCGCGTCCGGGCTCGCCTTGGAGGCGGCCATGAAGTTGAAGTCCAGGTCGTCGATGCGGCGCTCGGTCTCGTCGAGCGCCTCCTCCAGGTCGATGCGGTGCTCGCGGTAGTTCACCCCCACCAGGGTGAGCGTGTCGGTGTAGTGGTCGAACACCACGAACACGTGGCCGAACACGAAGTAGGCGTCCGGCAGGTCGAGCGAGTCGGCCTTCTTCCGCAGGCGCACGGTGTCGAACTTGGCCGCGTATTCGTAGGACAGGTAGCCGATGCCCCCCACCGGAAACGGAAACGGGTGCGCCCTGACCACCGGCAGCCGGCTGGTCCGCGACACGTAGGTGCCGGCATCCCCCGGCGGCGTGACATGCGCCGCCCCGGCATGCTGGTCGGCGAAGTAGCGCAGCACGTCCAGTATGTCGCGCCCGCTGCTGCGCAACCGGTAGCGCCGCCCGGCCCGCGTCATGATGAACTCGCCGGCCCGTTCCTGGATCGTGAACGCCGGCTTCAGCAGCAGGATGCTGTAGCGCTCGCGGCCGCGGTGGAAGGAGGCGGACTCCAGCAACACCCGCGCGTTCAGCTTGCGCGCCAGGGTGTAGGGCGTGAAGCGCTCCCCCGGAATGGTCCGTAGCAGGACGTCTGTGGTACTCATGATGCTCCTCGTCGGTTCATGGCCGGGCCGGGCTGCCGGGGAGCTGACTCGCGGGAAGGCGGCTCAAAAAAGAAAGAGCCGCCGGCCCTGGTCAACTCCTGCAACCAGAACCCGCGGCTCCCGGGCGCAACGCGCCCGTTGACGTGGTATCCCGGTTATCCCGAGACCCACCACCAGAGATGGCTTGCCGTCGCCATAGTCATGCCCGGTAACCTAACCCCCTCAACGAAGTACGTCAACCCCGCCCTTGCGGCACGAAGAGCGCCAGCGCTCAACCGCCCGTTAACCCAGGTATGCAGACGAGAACCGACCGGCGCCTCCGCGAGCTGGACGACCTGTTCAACGGCCGGTGGGGCAAGCCGATGGAGGCCCTGGTAGAGGGTCGGAATGGGTGCGTCAGCGCCGCGGTCAGTTGGCCGACGGGTTCTCGCAGCGCCTGTTGCGCACGCCTGAGGCCGTGCACGCTCTTCTCGCCAAAGTAACGGAAGTTTCACAATAGCGCTGCCTGCGTTCCTGGTCTAGTCACGATTCGGTTGCTATGCTGTACTGGAACAAGGAGTAAGAATCCAACAATGAGTATCAGAAGCGCCCTCTTGCTACCGCTGGCAGCGTGCCTCATCGCAGTGGCTTGTTCCGGTACCGTGAGCACGAAGCCGGTTGACATGGAGGAGGACACCGAGGAGCCCGGAGAGCCCGGACAGCAGGTCTTTCCTTCACTGCTTCGTGCCGTCCACATGGGCGGTAACTGGGGAACCAATCGAGAGGTTTGGACACGATGGGTTGACGGCGGCAAAGCTGGTCCGCTCATCCCTCCAGACTACCTATCGTGGTTGCACAGCATACATGTGGACTGGGTCGGAATCTCGGTGGCTCTACACTACGACGACAGCATGGACAGTACAGTGGAGCGGGTGTACTTGTTGGCCGATATTATCCCGACCTTCACGGACGAAATTCTCCGGCAGATAATCCGGGAACTGCGGAGTGGCGGTATCGAAGTATATCTCACGCTAGCGTTCGAGGCACACGCCGCCACGACGGCATCACGTCCCGTGGAGAGATGGCAGCTTGGGCTGCCGAGGCCACCGGAGGGCGCCGCGCCCGAGGATTGGCCGTGGAGTCCTGCCCATCCTGATCACCAGCGCTTTGTTGCGGAGTTCTGGCAGACCTACACGGAACAGGCGGTGCACTTCGGGAAATTGGCCGAGGAAGAAGGGGTGAAGATGTACTCGCTGGGCACCGAGACTGATCGTCTCTTCCGTACACGAACAGGAGTGCATTGGCCGAACGATTTTGGCGACGAGCTCAAGGCGATGGTAGCCGGCGTGCGGGCCGTATACGATGGTCTGCTCACCTACGACATGCACTATAGCGTGCTCCAGTACGCTGAGTATTTTGACGGATCTACCTATCTGTGGGAGGACTTGGCGCTCGACGTCGTCGGGATCAGCGCATATTTCGAACTCGTTGACGAGCTTCCAGACGGAGTCGTCTCGACGGAGATTCTCGAACAGAGTTACGAGGACATCTTTGCGAGGATGCTGGTTCCGCTGGCCAGACGCAATCCGACTCTTCCGATACTGTTCGCTGAGTACGGTGCGGTCGATGTGGTCAGCTCGCCCTTCGATTCAGGCGCCGAGTCGCAAGGACGCCCCGTGGTGTTCGTCGACCGCAACGGAAACGATCTCGATGATGGTCAGGAGACCCAGGCAAACATGTTTCAGGCACTGTTCAACGTCATGGACCGACACCCCGGTGTACTGCTCGGAGTGTTCCTGTGGGACAACTGGATGGCGTCTGACGATTTGTGGGCAGAGAACTACGGTTCGATGCGATCGTTCTCGATTCGGGACAAGCTCGCGGAAGAGGTCGTGCGGGAGGCTTACCGCCCGTAGCTCATCCTGTTACCGTGGAGACTGCCTCAGGCGGAAATGAGGGATTCGGCGCACAGAGGTTTCGGCAAGGGCAGACCCTCAGGCTGGGATATGCACCCACTACTGTTATCAGTTCATGCGGGGGGAGCCAGCCGTTTCGTGTGACCGCTGCGGAGTCGACTTTACTGGCGGGTCAGGAGCAACTCGTAGAGGCCGTACGGGAAGCGCGTGCTGTCTTGCCAGTCGCCGTTGGCGTCCTTTTCCTGATCAACCCAGTACGACGACAAGAGTATCTGATCCTGCCGGTGCGTGGGAGCGTACGCCAGCCGCAACGTCTGATCCAGTACGTCGGGTAGTACACCAACCTCCCACGTTATGACCCGCTGGTTGGTCAGAATGATCGTATAGTTTCCTCCGGCTCCCCACGCTGCCACGAACGATGCGTCGACGTTGGCCACCGTACCGCTCGTTGTAGTGCCGCCGATCTCGTACAGGAACGAGCCATCGGCGCTGAACTCGAAAACCCATGCCCACGGTCCGCGCAGCGTTCCGTCGTCGTTCTGAAAGGGACCAAGGGTCCCCGTCCACGTGCCGACAGGAGGTTCGGGCACCGGATCCTCGATCCGGCTGTAGCTGACGAGCGTGTCTGCGGGTTCCTCGTCGTTCCACGGGTGCATCATCACCGCGTCGTCGCTCTCGCCGAACTGGAGATCCTTGTCGACCCTGAGCGTGGCCGCCGGGTCCTGCCCGTGATCGATCCAGATTCGAGTGATCGTGTTGCCCGAGATACTCCAGGTGCCGCTCTCGGCGGCGTGGTTTTCGGCCGTGCCGTCGCTCCGCAATCGGACGTCGATCCAACGCGTCTCCGTAAACGTCAGGATGCGGCGATGATTTTCGTCGTCGGTCCAGTCCCACGTGCCGATCAGTCGGTCTGCGGGCGTCGCCTCCGTGACGGCAGCCACAACGGCCATACTGATGTCGACCGCGACTGACCCGCCATCGTTGGTCCCGGTCGCGGTGACAGTTACCGTGGTTCCCGCCGGCGTCTCCGCCACCGGCGTCAGCGTGAGTACGCTGCCCGCGACAGCAACCGTCAGATAGCTGTTATCCGACGATACCGCGCTGTAGGTGTCCGCCCCGGTGAAGTGCCCGGATAGATCGATCGTTGCCGGCTCTGCCATCACGATCTCGACGCTCGGAATCTGGCTCGTGACTCGCGGCGGCAGTGCACTTCGCGTTGTCGTCGCGCCGGGAGCGACTTCCACTTCGACCTCCCCGTCGGCGGTCTGCTCGTATTCCAATTCCAGCGTCTCACCGATTTCCACGTCGGTGCCGCTGCAATCCTCGTCATCGCAAGAGGTCACCTCGAGCCGTATGGTCCCGGTCTCTTCCTCATCCTCGTTTGGCTCGGCCTCCCAGGTACCCGACACCACCGATCGGCTCAGCACCTCGGAACCGTTGCTGTCCTGCTGTGCGGCCGCCTGCGCGGCCTTGTATCCCGCCGACTGCACCACCACCTGGGCGGCACCGCGGGTGACGACCGTCTCGCGCGTGAACGTCTGGTCGTCGTACAGGACAAAGTTCACGCTTACCTGGTTGCCGTCGTCATTCTGATACTCGGCCGCCCAGCTACCCACCAGCGCCATTTCTACGGCGGGGCCGGCGGCCCGGGGCGGCGGTGGCGGGGGGGGGGTGGCCGTCTCCTGGCCCCCCGGCACGCGGCCGCCCAGCTACCCACCAGCGCCATTTCTACGGCGGGCTCGGCGTCCGGGGCCGTGGATGGCGGCGGTGTGGTATCCGTCTTCGGCGCCGCCGCCTGACAGCCGCCGAGAGCGAAGGCAAGCGCCAACAATCCGATCACCGCCACGGCCTTTCCAAACGCACTCGAACTCCAAACATGAATCCACGACTTGCTCATTCCTCAGTCCCCCGTAAGCGTGATAGCAGGAGCAGTTATCGTAGCCTACGGAATCGGCGGTTCCAAAGATTGGATGTGATATGTGTGTGATTTGCGGCGTTACCTACGTACCAATTGTGTACGCCGCTGTGCCAACGACGGCCCACCGCATGCACACACCGCTACCCGGGGCGGCGACAAGCGCGGGCTGCGCGGCAGGCAGGTGTAGGTACGAGCGCCACAACACTTCCTGCTACGCTCTTCATGGCTTTCTTAGGCTTCACCTATCCTATCGAGTCTTGTCATGGCTCCGGACGTCCGCACTTGGACTCAGAGTTGGTATCTCAACCCAAGCTCTATACGGTGGACCAACAAAGGAAGTGCGATCGCCGATATTATCTTGTCTTGCCTGTCTGGGACGAGCGCCAACGTATCCGAATCGGTGTCCTCGTGCGTGTAGGTAGTCTCCAGCGTCCCGAGCAGCCGATATCCGAGCCGAATCGAGAGTCCGCCAGCGACCTTGATCGCGACGCCGGCGCCGCCCTGATATGCAAACCCCCATCCGGAATGCACCGTGGCTTCAGACCCGTCCGGGGCGTTTTCGGTACGCCGGTGCTGGTGTATCATTCGTTCAAAAAAGGCCAGGACTGTTGTACCTCGGTTACTTGTTTCTGAGGAACGGTTCCTCTTCTGTACTTGCCCACCGCCGGGGTCCTCCCGCGGCCCGCCAAGTTCGGGAGGAGCGCGGATCACCAGCCGCCCATCCCGGCAGCCGCGTCATCGACTATCACCAGTACCGCCCGAGGCCCCTGCACCGCGTTTACGACCCCTATTCGAACAGCACCGAATTTGCCTGCAACGGTCGTGTTTGGCCCAAAGTGCGATGCTCTACCTGACATTTGATGTATGGTTTTGGTCGGTTGGTGCTGTCAATCCTTCGGTCGATTGATTGGGCGTGCCGCTGGTTAAATCCAGTATTTTGTGACGCAGGGTTGCTTGACCGTGCGGTCGAAGATGATGCTAAGCTTGCATTGATGTTGCGCGAAGGTCGGGCGCTGGGGTCCGCCACGGAGGGAGCGCTGACTTACGCACATGAGCTGCAGCGTGAGATCGACATGCTGCGCGAACGGACGTCCAAGCTGAGCACAGCCATCCTGCGTATCAGCACGAGCCTGGACATCGACACCGTGCTCGACGAGATCGTCGCCACCGCACGCGCGCTGACCGGCGCGCGTTACGGCATGATCACCACCGTGGACGCCGCCGGCCAACCGCAGGACTTCGTCACTTCCGGCATCACCATGGAGGAACGCAGGGAGCTGGAGAACTGGTCCGGGGCGCTGCCGCTGTTCGGGCACTTCCGCGACCTTCCATGCACGCTCAGAGGAAGCGACATGGCCGCTTATGTGCGCTCGCTTGGCTTTGCCGACCTCGATTGGCCGGTCAGCTTCCAGGTTACGCCTATGCGGCATCGCGGCGCCCATGTGGGCACCTTCTTTCTCGGCGGCAAGCAGGGAGAGCGAGAGTTCACGAGGGAGGATGAAGAGGTCCTGATGCTGTTCGCGGCGCAGGCGGCCACGTCCGTCGCCAACGCCCGTACGCACCGCGAAGAGCGGCGGGCCCGCGCCGACCTCGAGGCCCTGGTCGATGCGTCGCCGGTGGGGGTCGTGGTGTTCGACGCCGGGACCGGCCACCTGCGGTCACACAACCGGGAGGCAGAGCGGATCGTCCGCGATCTGCGCCTGCAGGGCCGCTCATTCGAGCAGGTGGTGGCGGTGGTCACGTGCCGGTTCGCCGACGGACGGGAGGGTACACTCGAGGATCTCAGAAGCGCGGAGACGCTGCGCGCGGAGGAGGTCGCGCTGTCGGTTCCGGACGGGCGCAGTGTACGCACGCTGCTCAACTGCACGCCGATCCGTTCCGACGACGGGGAGGTGGAGTCGTTGGTCGTGACCCTGCAGGACCTGGCGCCGTTCGAGGAGCTGGAGCGGCAGCGGGCGCAGTTCCTGGGCATGGTGAGCCACGAGCTGCGCGCACCGCTGACGTCGATCAAGGGCTCGACTACTACCGTGCTGAACGCCTCGCGCGCGGTTGCCCCGGCCGAGGTGCGCCAGTTCTTCCGCATCATCGACCGGCAGGCCGATCACATGGACGGCCTGATCAGCGACCTGCTCGATGCCGGGCGCATTGATGCGGGCACGTTGTCGATCGCGCCGGCGCCGACCAACGTTTCCGACTTGATAGACCAGGCGCGCAACACGTTCCTGAGCAGCGGTTACCGGCCCCCTCTCCACATCGACATGCCTCACGACCTGCCGCGGGTGATGGCGGACCGGGAACGCATTGTCCAGGTATTGAACAACCTTCTCTCCAACGCGGCCAAGAACGCGAGTGAGTCATTGCCAATCACGATCGCGGCTGCGCACGACGGGGTGCATGTGACGATCTCGGTTTGCGACCAGGGCACCGGTGTGCCGCAGGAGCGGCTGCCGCACCTGTTCCGCAAGCACGCCGCGGCCCCGGGCGGCCAGACGCGCGGGCTGCGCGGGTCCGGCCTGGGTCTGGCCATCTGCAAGGGCCTGGTGGAAGCACATGGCGGCCGCATCCGGGCCGCGAGCGGCGGCGAGGGCCAGGGCACCCGGATCAGCTTCACGATCCCGGTAGCCTCGGGCGCCGCCGCCGGGCGCGGCCCGGCCTCGTCCCGGCTGCCGCAGGCGGAGCGCTCCCCGGCGCACATCGTCGTGGTGGACGACGACCCGCACGCGCTGCACTACATTCGCGAGGCGCTCACCGACGCGGGCTATACCCCGCTCCTGTTCGGAGACGCGGATGGCCTGTCCGAGGTGATCCGGACCGTGAAGCCGCGGCTGGTGCTGCTGGACCTGATGCTGCCCGGCTCCGACGGCATCGAACTCATGCAGCGCGTCCCCGAGCTGAGCGACCTGCCGGTCATCTTCATCTCCGGCTACGGACGGGACGAAACCATCGCGCGGGCGCTGGAGGCAGGGGCCGCCGACTATATCGTCAAGCCGTTCTCACCAACGGAGCTGACCGCGCGCGTGCGCGCCGCCCTGCGCCGAACTGCGGAGCCCGAGCCGTTCGTGCTGGGGAACCTCGTCATCGACTATCATCTGCGCCGGGTGACGGTCGCCGGCGACCCGGTCGAGCTCACCGCCACCGAGTACGAGTTGCTGCGCCTGCTCTCGCTCAACGCCGGCCGCGTGCTGACCTACGCTACGCTGCTCCGCCGGGTCTGGAGCGTACGCGGCGACACCGACACCGCGCGGGTGCGAGCTTTCATGATGAAGCTGCGCCGCAAGCTCGCAGACCCGGTAGAGCGCTCCTCCTATATCCTCAACGAGCGCGGCGTCGGCTACCGGATGGCGGCACCAACGCAGAGCTGACCCGCGGCAGGGGCAGAGCCTGAACCGCGTGCTACCACAGTGGTCTCTTCGTTACACTGCATCCAGTCCCGTCAGACGCGGCTCTCGGTACCAGTAATCGAAGAACTCGGGCTCTTCCCTGATTAAGGATCGGGCTTTGTCAGTCATCTTGTGCGTCACAATAAGCGCATAATACATCGTTCACGAGCGGATTGTTGATTCCATGATACAGTGATGTATTTCTGTGTGATTGACTTAGGAAGTGCTGGCTTGCTGCCCTCAAAGTCTTGCCTCGAGTGTGTTTTCTTGAACGCCTCTTCCGTACTATTCTTCGACCCCGTGGCACTGGCGCATTCTGAGCATTCCTTGCACGAACCGGGAGCAGCGTTGGCGAACGCTGATGCACTGGGACGCGAAATCGGAATGCTCCGCGAACGGATGTCGAAGCTGAATACGGCAATCCTGCGCATCAGCACGAGTCTCGAACTCGACACCGTGCTCAGCGAGGTCGTGGAGAGTGCCCGGGCGCTGACCGGCGCCCGTTACGGCGCAATCACAACGGCCGCTCCCTCGGGCGAACTGCAGGACGTCGTCACCTCCGGCGTCAGCCGGGCGGATCGGGCGCAGATGATGGCCTGGTCCGGCGGGGTGCAGTTGTTCGAGCACTTCTGCGACCTTCCGGGCCCGGTCGGAGGGAGGGACCTGGCCTGCTATGTCCGTTCGCTTGGTCTTGCAGGGTTCAAATGGTCGATGAGCTTCCACGTTACGCCCATGCGCCATCGCGGCTTGCAGGTCGGCACCTTCTTTATGGGCGGCAAGCGGGGCGAACAAGAGTTCACGAGTGAAGACGAGGAGATCCTCGTGCTGTTCGCAGCGCAGGCCGCGACCGCCGTCGCCAACGCCCTTACGCACCGCGACGAGCGGCGTGCCCGCGCCGGCCTGGAGGCCCTGATCGACGCGTCGCCGTTGGGTGTAGCCGTGTTCGACGGCGCTACCGGAAGCCTGCGGTCGCTCAACCGGGAGGGAAAGCGAATCGTCGGAAGCCTGCGCGTGAAGGGCGGCTCATTCGAAGAGTTGTCGGCGGTGACCACCTGCCGGTTCGCCGACGGGCGGGAGGTTACCCTCGACGAACTCAAGAACGCTGAGACGCAGCGCGCCGAGGAGGTCGTGCTGTCGGTTCCCGATGGGCGCAGCGTCACCGTGCTGCTCCTTAGAAACACAGCATAGTCAGGCAGTGTCCGGGACCAGATCGAAGCCGAGAGCGCGTGCCTGATTGCGTAGTCGGCGCTCTCGGCGCTTTCGGTCCTGGTGCTGTTCACGCAACAGCACCGCGTCGTCGTAGAGGACGTGGCGGGTCACCAGTGGAGTTGTCCCGTTTTGGTGGGCAGGTAACTGCTGAGGTCTGATTCTTTTTGAGAGAACGTTGGACCTGAAAACCGGGTCGGTCAAGGGGCCTCGAAGGGCGCTGTTGGAAGACCTCGGATCTGTGAGGATCTGACCGTGGTGATGGGGCCCCTGGCGCAGGCTTGTCGTCCGAGC